>CP166133.1:651713-1303426 GCA_041228285.1 Neisseriaceae bacterium CLB008
AGTTTATTAAGTGTGTGTTTACTGTTGCCCATTGCCTTTATGTCATTGGTACTTGCTGATGCACAGCAAAGTGGTGAGGCCGCCGCGCAACGCTTGCTCTTGCGTGCTGATGCGCATAATACCCAAGAACAAATCAATATGGGCGTGATGTATTTAAAAGGCCAAGAGGTTGAGGCGGATCCCGAGCAGGCATTTTATTGGATGGAAACCGCCGCAGAGAATGGCAGTGCCGAAGCAGAATATTATCTGTCTTTATTTTATGAAGATGGCTTGGGCGTGAATGAACCTGATTTAGCGGTGGCGATGAAGTGGTTGCGTCAAGCGGCGGAACACGATTACCCCTATGCTTATTATGAGTTAGGCCTAGCTTATCTGGCTGGTAAAACCGGCGCCATCGATGCCCACCAAGGCGCCGTGTGGCTAGATAAGGCCGCCCGTGTGGGCGTGGTTCGAGCGCAGCGGCAGTTGGCTGAACTCTACGCCCAAGGCGTGGGCGTGGCACAAAACACCGGCTCTGCGATGTATTGGTATCGCCAGGCCAGTAAGGGTGGCGATGTCGCCGCCCTGAAGGCTTTAGAAGCGCTACAGCCATAAAAGACGATAATAAAAGCCCGTTTAAAAACTGATTGTTTTTAAACGGGCTTTTTGCTGCGTGGTGATTTTGGATGGGGTTGCGTGTGGCGTGGCTAAATAAAGTAAACAATAGGCCTTGACCTTACCCTCTGGGGAAGGTTTAAGCTGTGATGGTTTTCAACACACCATACACTTTATAAGGAGTAATACCATGAGTACCATTCAAATGACTGTTTTGGGCATGACTTGCCGTAAATGCGTGGCCCACGTGACCGAAGCCTTAACCGACGTTGAGGGCGTGACCAGCGTGAACGTTGATCTAGAAACCAAGCTGGCTACGGTAGACACCGATGGCACGGTCAGCGTGGCTGATTTGACCGAAGCGGTTGTCGCTGAAGGCTATGAAGTCGGCCAAGCTTAAACACTATTGAGACAGGAGGTTGGCATGAATCAGCAACAATCAATCCAAAGCATACGCCTAGCGGTGACTGAAATGACCTGTGCTTCATGCGTGGGTCGGGTCGAGAAAGCCTTGGGGAAAGTAGAGGGTGTTGTGTCTGCCTCTGTCAACCTCATGACTAATCAGGCTACGGTTGAGTATGACGTGAAACAAACCAATGTCGCGGCCCTCATTAAAGCCGTAGAAGGCGCCGGTTACGGCGTGACCACCGAAAAACTGGTGTTCGATGTCAGTGAAATGACGTGCGCTTCTTGTGTGGGCCGGGTTGAAAAAGCCCTCAAAAAACAGCCAGACGTGCTGGAGGCGCAAGTTAATTTGGCTACGGAGCAGGCCAGCGTTACCGTGTTGACGGGTACGTCCGTCGCCGGCTTGATGCACACCTTACAAAAAGCGGGTTATCCTGCGCGCCTACATGAGGCGGGTGTGAAAACTGAAGACGATGGCAAAGGCTTGAATAAAGAAACCAAGATCCTGATCGCTTCAGTGATTTTAACCTTGCCCTTGGTGGCACCAATGATTTTAATGCCGTTCGGCATTCACCTGATGCCGCCTGCCTGGATTCAATTTGTCTTGGCCGGCGTGGTGCAGTTTGTGTTTGGCTGGCGATTTTATAAGGCCGGTTGGGCAGCGGTGAAGGCCAGGGCCGGCAATATGGATTTACTGGTGGCCTTGGGCACCAGCGCCGCGTTTGGACTGTCGATTTATGAATGGCTGTTTGGGCGGCAACACCTGTATTTTGAAACCTCAGCTGCGGTGATCACGCTGATCCTCGTGGGTAAGTGGCTAGAATCGCGCGCCAAGCGTCAAACCACAGAAGCCATTCGTGCGTTAAATGCTTTACGTCCAGAAATGGCACGAGTGGTGATTAATGGCGAAGAGGTTGAAGTAGCGATTGCCCAGGTTCAGGTCAATGACGTGGTGCGGGTTTTGCCCGGTGAGCGGATGCCCGTCGATGGCGAAGTATTAGAAGGCATGACGGCGGCGGATGAATCCTTGCTGACTGGTGAGAGTGAGTGGGTAAACAAGAACGTCGGTGACCAAATCATTGGCGGTTCGGTGAACACCGACGGGGCGATTTTGGTGAAAACCACCGCCATCGGTGCTGAAACCACGCTGGCACGCATCATTCGCTTAGTGGAAGAGGCTCAGGTTGCCAAAGGGCCACTGCAGCGCCGCGTCGACCAAATCAGCGCCATTTTTGTGCCGGTTGTGCTGGTGATTGCCTTGATTACCTTTTTGGTTTGGGGCTTAAGCACCGGTGACTGGGGGCATGCAATCTTGACGGCGGTGGCGGTGATGGTGATTGCCTGTCCTTGTTCTTTAGGCTTGGCCACACCTACGGCGATTATGGCGGGCACAGGCGTGGCTGCGAAGTATGGCATTTTGATTAAAGACGCCGAAACCTTAGAGCGGGCTCACGCCATCGACACGCTGGTGTTCGATAAAACCGGCACCCTAACCGAAGGCCAGCCAAGCTTGGTGGCCAGCGTCAGCGATGGCCTGAGCGAGTCTGAATTCCTCATCGTGGCTGGGGCCGTACAGCAAGGCAGTAGTCATCCTTTGGCGCAGGCGGTTAAAGATCGCGCCCAGGCCTTGGGCTTAAGTTTGCCCGACACCACCGACATGCAAAACATTGTGGGTAAGGGCGCAGAAGCCAAAGTGGCCGGTGTGCAGACTTATTTAGGCAACGACCGCTTAATGCAAGAAAAAAACGTGGATTTAAGCGCCTATCGTGCCCGTGCCGATGAATTTGAAGCCGCAGGCCGTACGGTGTCTTGGCTGATGCAAGCGCCAGCGCAAGGTGAGTCAACGCTGCTGGGGTTTATGGTGTTTGGCGATGAAATCAAAGCCACCGCCAAAGCAGGCATTGCCGCGCTACAGGCCCAAGGGGTGACCTGTGTGATGTTTACCGGCGACAAAGAAGGGGCGGCCCAGCATGTGGCCAAACAGTTGGGCTTGGACGATGTGCGTGCCCAAATGTTGCCGGAGGACAAGTCTAAAAACGTTTTGGCGCTGAAGGCCAAGGGGGCCAGAGTGGCCATGGTGGGCGATGGGGTGAACGATGCACCGGCGCTTGCGGCTGCCGACGTGGGCATTGCCATGGGCCAAGGCGCCGATGTGGCCAAACACGCTGCTGGCATTACGCTGATGCGTGACGATAATCGCTTGATCGCCAGTGCCTTGTCGATTGCCCACCGCACCGATCGTAAGATCAAGCAGAATCTGTTCTGGGCATTCTTATACAACACCATCGGCATTCCATTGGCCGCCTTTGGTTTCTTGAATCCGGCTTTTGCTGGTGCCGCCATGGCCCTGAGCAGCGTCAGCGTGGTGATGAATGCCTTATGGCTGAAACGCTGGCGGCCACAAGGCTTTAATGATTAAGACTAGAGCATAAGTACTGTTTCATAGACTGTGTTAAGCTGATGACAACACGTCAACAGCGCGCTTGGCGAAGAGGATGTCCGCCCAGCGCGCTGTTTTTTATAGCCATAGATGAATCAAGCGGTATTTTGTCATAGAATGAGTGCATCATAACGCGTTGCGTAGACGATAGGAGAGCTAAGCGCATGAGTCATACCCTTTTAGATGTAGCTGTTTTGGACCAATATGCGGCCCAAAATCCATTATTTGATACTTGGCGCCAAGGTTTTGGGGTGATCCAGCATCAGCCATTTACCCAAAGCGCCGCCATTCATATGGCGGAACAATTGGTGAAGCAGGGCAAGCAGCCGAATGTGGATGCGGTGTACGAACATTTGATCGCCTTAGACCGACTCAGCAGCGCTGGCCTATGGTTGGTGGTGCACATGACTTACGCCAAGCAGCTGAAGCTAGATGGCAGCCCCTTGGCCAAGGCCGACTTTAAAGAAACGCCCGAAGGCCATACCGGTGGTGCTTTAAATATTGTGCCGGCTTACGCCAGCTATTTAGCGTGGAATGCGCTGACGGGCGACACCCGTAGCTGGATGATGGGCCAGGGCCACTGCGTGGCCGCCATTGATGCCCTTAACGTCTTGACCCGCAACCTGCATCCAGAGCAGGCCGAACGCTATCCGTTTAATGAGGCTGGCTTAGCACAGCTGTTGCAGGATTTTTATGGCTATGAGCAGGCTGCCGATGGCCGCCCCAGCGCGCCTTTGGGCAGCCATGTGAACCCTTACACCGCAGGCGGCATTAGCGAAGGTGGTTATTTAGGTTTTGCGGAACTGCAGTATGGTCACATGCCGTTGCCGGGCGAAACCTTGGTGACTTTCTTGTCTGATGGCGCGGCAGAAGAACAGCGCGGCAGCGATTGGATTCCTCGCTGGTGGCGTGCCGAAGACACTGGCAAAACGCTCCCCATCATGATTGCCAACGGCCGTCGAATCGAGCAGCGCACTGAAATGGGCACCTACGAAGGCCTAAAAGGCTTCATGACCCATCAGCAACGTTGCGGTTTTGACCCGATTATTTTTGATGGCACCGATCCAGCAGCCTTTGTCACCACGATGTTTGAAATGGAGCGGCGCTTAGATAAAAGCGTGGCCGCGCTCAAGGCGGGCAAAAAAGCCTATCCTTTACCGATCCCCTACGGCATTGCCGAAACCACGAAAGGCTATGGCTTTTATGGAGCCGGTGAAAATGCGGCACACAACCTGCCGCTGCCGGCTAATCCATTTTTAGATGAGCCTGCTCGGGCCATCTTTAATCAGCACGCCGCCACGCTGTGGGTGTCTCCTGATGAGCTGAGCCAGTCGCTGCAAGTATTGTGCCAACACGAAGGCCAAGGCCGTGCTTTAGAACGTGACCATCCTTTGGCTGCGCGCCACTTAGACGACCCCATTTTGCCGCAGGTACCGTTTCATAACGACACCTGCTCGCCGATGAGTGCCGTGGATGAGTTCTTCCAAGGCATCGTTGCCGCTAATCCGCAGCTGCGTGCCAAGGTCGGTAATCCCGATGAGCTGGCTTCGAACCGATTGTCTGGTGTGTTGAAAGCCTTGAAACACCGCGTGACTGACCCCGAAAGCGATTTAGAGGCAGTGGACGGAAAAATCATCACCGCCTTGAATGAAGAGGCCGTGGTTTCAGCCTGTTTGGCCAATAAGGCGGGGCTAAACTTAGTGGCCAGCTATGAGGCGTTTTGCGTGAAGATGCTGGGCGCGGTACGGCAAGAGTTGATTTTTGCTCGCCACCGTAAAGAAATTGGCCGTCCTGCTGGCTGGCTGGGCTTTCCCGTGATTGCGACGTCGCACACGTGGGAAAACGGCAAAAATGAGCAGTCGCATCAAGACACCACGTTTTGTGAGGCATTGCTGGGCGAGATGAGCGACACCATGCGGGTGTTATTCCCTGCCGATCACAACAGTACCTTGGCCTTATTGCCTTCTGTGTATCAGGCGCGCGGACAGATCAGCTGCATGGTGATTCCTAAGCAGGCGCGTTCGGTTTATTTTGAAGCGAATGAAGCCAAGCGTTTGGCTCAGGACGGGGCTTTGGTTTTAGGCGACTATCGCGGTCGCCCCAATAAGAAAGGCAAAGAGAAGCCGATTTTATTGATTGCCACCGGTTCTTATCAGCTAGAGGCAGTACTGCGCGCGTCTGAGCGCTTGCAAGAAGTCGAGCAAAGCCATCGCGTGGTGTATTTGCAAGAGCCAGGCCGCTTCCGTCAGCCTCGAGATGCGTGGGAAGAGGAGGTATGCGTAGGCAATGCCCAACGCGAAGCCATTTTCCCGAAAGACATCAAACGCCGCGTGTTTGTCAGCCACATGCGTCCAGAGGTGGCTATAGGTCATCTATTGCCGTTGGTGCGCAGCGCCAAAAAAACCGCGA
This sequence comes from Neisseriaceae bacterium CLB008, assembly GCA_041228285.1. NCBI lineage: Bacteria > Pseudomonadati > Pseudomonadota > Betaproteobacteria > Neisseriales > Neisseriaceae > Neisseriaceae bacterium CLB_ANTARCTIC_008. The sequence continues at coordinate 657,562 of CP166133.1, forward strand.
GCCTAGGCTACATCAATCGTGGCGGTACCTTAGACGTAGCGGGTATGCTGTTTGCCAACCGCTGTACCTGGGCCCACGTTTTAAGCGCTGCGGCACAGGTGAGCGAGCTGCCGTTTGATGAGTGGCTTAACGAAGCAGAGGCGGCTGCCGTCATGGGTATGGGTGATCCTTTAACTTTGCGTTAAGTCGGTCACAACAGCCTAACGAAAAACACCCTCAGATGAGGGTGTTTTTTTGGTTGGTCGTGGTGAGGTGTTTAATCTAGGCTGCTTGGGATTGGGGTTTTAGCAGTCGCCGCAGGTAAAATAGGCAACTGTCTAGCCGCTGCCGGCACTTCACCGGTTAAGACATTCAAGAAGGCTACGATGTCTTTCACGTCTTGTTTGCTGTAGGTTTGACCCAGCTGTGCTTCACCCATAATGGCCACGCTTTCTTCTAGGCTCCAAACGCTGCCGTCATGGAAGTAGGGGTAGGTACGCGCCACGTTGCGTAAACCAGGTACGCGGAAGAAGTATTTATCGTCCTCAGACTGAGTCACTTGGAAACGGCCTTCGTCGCGTTTTTTACTGCCGGTGAATTGCCAGTATGGGTCTTTAACCAAGCCAAATTTCTGGAATTGGTCGCCGCCAAGGTTTACGCCTTGATGACAGGCAATACAGCCAGTTGAGATGAATTTATTCAGGCCCACCAGCTCTTTTTCAGTTAAGGCTTTCGCATCGCCGTTTAGATAGTCATCCCAGCGTGTTGGGGTGAGTAAAGTACGTTCAAATAGGCCAATGGCTTTTTGAATGTTCGGCATATTGACCGGATTTTTCTCGCCAGGGAAGGCCTGTTTAAACAATGCCTGATATTCAGGAATTGAGGCGATGGTGTCTACGGCCAGGTTTTGGTGTGGCATCGCCATTTCAACTGGGTTCATGATGGGGCCGCCGGCTTGCTCTTCCACGTCCTTAGCACGACCATCCCAGAATTGGCTGCCCAGTAGTGCAGCATTCAAAACGGTGGGGGAGTTACGGTCGCCAAACTGGCCTTTATGACCTTGGCTGGTGGGTAGGTTGTCCACGCCGTAGGTGGCGAGGCTGTGGCAGCTATTACAGCTGACGGTATGGCCTTTAGACAAACGTGGTTCGTAGAACAGCATTTGGCCGAGGTCTGATTTGATTTTGGTGTAAGGGTTCTCCGTATTTAAGGCCTCTTTGGGTAGAGGCGCAAAAATGCCCTTGGCTTGTTGGTGTAACGCTTCTTTGTTAAAGCCTATTTCATTATTGGCCATGGTCATTGACACGCCGAATAAACCGACGGCCGCGATTGAGACCAAACTGATTTTTTTCCAAGACTTCATAACCCGCTCCTTATTATGGATAAAACGACAAACTGTGGTGTGGTACTTGTTATTGTGTCCATCAACAAGGGCAAGGCTACAGCGTCTAGTTATTTCAGTATTGACAGAAATCAGATAGTTCAGGTTATCTATACCCTGATAAGTTAAGACTAATTAGGCCATAGTTAAGGGCAATGTCGACATAAAATGGCGGCATTGCCTTATTGGCATATTAATAGTGCTGATCGAGGGTATGGACTAATTGGGTGAGCCAATCGCTGGGGGGGAGGCCTAAGCTTTGGCTCAACGTGGTGTCGAGGACGGCGTAATGCGGGCGCGGCGCCGCGTCGGGGTAATGGCTAGACAATACGGGCTTAAGCAGGGCCTGTGGGGCTTCAGCTTGGTATTGAGCCACAACTTTTTGAATTGCCTGAGCCAGGCCAAACCAGCTGATGGCGCGGTTGCCACCGTAGTGTAGTGGCCCTGACGGTAGGGTGGGCATAGCCAGCAGCGTGAATAAGGCATGAGCGACGTCGCCGGCATAGGTGGGGCGGCCAATTTGGTCATGTACGACGGCCAGCTCGCTTTGGCTTAAAGTTTTGCTGAAAATGGTTTGCACAAAATTGGGGCTGTATTCACTGAATAACCAGCTGGTGCGCAACACCAATGCGGTGGGCAAAGTGGCTAAAGTGGCCTCTTCACCGGCAAGTTTGCTGTGGCCATAAACATTGATGGGGCAAGGGGTGTCTGCTTCGACATAGGCGGCCATTTTTTGACCGTCAAACACATAGTCGGTCGACACATAAATCAGGCGGCAGCCTAGGCTCTTAGCCGCTATCGCCACGCGTTTTGCGCCGTCACGATTGACGGCAAAGGCTGCATCTGGCGCCTGTTCGGCGGCGTCTACGGCGGTGTAGGCGGCGGCATTGATGATGGCGTCTGGCTGTAGCGCCAGCAGCTGATCAATGGCTTGATCGGCGCGGACGTCGAGCTGCTGTGACGACAGGGCGCTGATGCGCCAGCCTTGGGGGCAGCGCGTCTGTAACGATTGGCCTAATTGGCCAGAACCACCGACAACGACGATGTGCATTAAGCAAGATCCTTCAATAACGAGCCCTGTTGGTCTTTGGGCGATAAAATGGGTTGGGCTGCGGTGGGTAATGGCCAGGCAATGTTCAGCATCGGGTCTGACCACAGCAGGCAGCCTTCGTCTTCGGGGGCATAATAGCGGCTGCATTTATAGCTGACAATGGCTTCAGGGCTGAGAGTCAAAAAGCCGTGGGCCATGCCTTCGGGCAACCAGATTTGTTCCCGCGCTTGTAAGGTCACGCCATACCAGTGGCCAAACGTGGCCGAATGCGGCCGTAAATCCACGGCTACGTCGTAGATGCTGCCCTGTAAGACGGTGATCAGCTTGGCCTGTGGCTGCGTTTTTTGGTAATGCAGGCCCCGCAAAACGCCGAGGCTGGAATAGGAGAGGTTATCTTGTACGAATTGGGCTTGATCGCCTAGCAACGTTTGGTAGGGTGCTTGGCTGTGGGTTTCCAAAAAGCAGCCGCGCGCGTCTGGATAGACGCGTGGACGCAGCAGCTTGACGCCTTCTAAAACAGTGTCTTCAATCTGCACGTCCATCTCCTTGTTGCTGAATAAACTGTAACAGGTTATGGCCGTAGGTGCTGTGCCGTAGCGGCTGGGCGCTGGCTTTAAGATCGGTTAAGGTCAGCCATGAGTTTTGGAAGGCGATGATTTCCAAGCACGCAATGGTACGCTTGAGGCTGCTTTGGGTATGGGCCACAAACTGGGCAGCCGCCAATAGGCTGTCGCAGGTGCCGGTGTCGAACCAGATGGCGCTGTCTGGTAAGGGATGGACCTGTAATCTATCCTGGGCTAAATAGGCTTGATTGAGGTCGGAAATCTCGAGTTCGCCTCGAGCCGAGGGCGTCAGTGTCTGGGCCATGGCTACTGCGTCCTTAGGGTAAACGTAAAGGCCGGTGACGGCATAGTTTGATGGCGGCTGGCTTGGTTTTTCGATGATGTGGGTGGGCTTGCCTGCTGCATCAAAAGCCACCACGCCAAAGCGTTCTGGCGCCGCCACCTGTTGGGCAAAAATATGCGCCTGCTGCGGGTGCCGTAACGCATTGGCGAGGGCAGCATGAACAGGGTCACCAAAGAATAAGTTGTCGCCCAAAATCAGCGTCACCGGTGCTGGGCCGATGTAGTCAGCCGCAATGAGCAGCGCCTGGGCAATGCCTTGTGGCTGCGGCTGTGGGGCATAGTCTAGGCGCAGCCCGAGCGCGCTGCCGTCCCCAAACAGCTGTTGAAATTGGGGTAAATCATGCGGCGTGCTGATGATGAGGATGTCGCGAATACCGGCCTGCATCAGTACGGCCAGAGGATAGTAAATCATCGGCTTGTCGTATACGGGCGCCAGCTGTTTGGACACGGCTTGGGTAATCGGGAACAGCCGGCTGCCGGTGCCGCCGGCTAAAATAATGCCCTTCATGGGTTTAAGCTTTCTAAATACCAGCGCACGGTTTGTTCCAGACGGGTGTCGAAATCCACGGCAATGTGCCAGCCTAGGGTGCGTTTGAGCTTGTCGGCGTTGAGCGCGTAGCGCACGTCATGGCCTGGGCGGTCGGTGACAAAGCTGATTAACTCGGCATAGGATTGGCCTGAGGCTCTCGGTTTAAGCGCATCAAGGCGCTGGCAAAGGCGGCTGACCAATTCAAGATTGCTGACTTCTTGCTGGGCACTGATGTGGTAGTCGCTGCCGCAGACGCCATTGTTTAAAATGAGCCAGAGGGCTTGAATGTGGTCATCGACGTAGAGCCAGTCGCGGCTGTTGTGGCCATCGCCATATAGCGGCAGTGGCGTTTCTTCGAGGGCACAGGCCAACATGCGAGGAATCAGTTTTTCAGGATGCTGCCACGGACCAAAGTTATTGGTGCAGTGGGTAATTAAAGTCGGTAAGCCGTAGGTGCGGTGCCAGGCATTGACCAAATGATCACTGGCGGCCTTACTGGCCGAATAGGGGTTACTCGGGCGGTAGGGTGCGGCCTCGGTGAGCGGCGGCGCGCCCAAGGCTAGGTCGCCAAACACTTCGTCGGTCGACACGTGTAGAAACCGAAAGTCAGCTTGTTTCTGGGCTGATAGACCTTGCCAATACAGTCGGGTTTCTTCCAATAGCGTAAACGTGCCTTGAATATTGCTGTGCATAAAGGCTTCAGGGCTATGAATGGCGTTGTCGACGTGGCTCTCTGCGGCCAAATGTAAGACGGCCTGTGGCTGATGCTGGTTAAAAAGTTGGTTTAAAGTAGCGCCATCATTAATGTCGCTGTGGCAGAAATAATAACGTGGATGCTGGGCTAGGTCGGCCAAGGCCTGAGGCTGGCTGGCATAGGAGAGGCAGTCAATGTTGACCACGCTGGCGTTGGTGTGGGTGAGCAAAAAACGCACCAAATGGCTGCCAATAAAACCAGCACCGCCGGTGATAAAATAACAAGGAGTACGCACGTTTGGCCTTTAAACAACACATCAAAGGAAACAGTATAAAGAATTTTGGCACGCTGCGCTGTATTCATGCTGGCGAATAAAGCGGCAGAATGTTTAAAGTTTTGTTAAAATGCTCGCTTTTGGCGTTAAATGGTCGTAGTCTCGGCCTTATCGTGATGCGCCGATTGTGCTCGAATAACCAAGCGTTTAGCCTATTTAGGCCCGTAACGTCGGGGTTTTTTTCGGGGCAATAGCGTTTGATTAAATTATTGTTTTAAGAGTATTCAGTAATTTATTAAAGTTAGTTTAAGTGAGGATAGAAGGTCAGAATGGACGCAGTTTTATTGGCCAAGCTGAATAACAGCTTGCCGCAAACACAATGTCAGCAGTGTGGTTACGATGGGTGTCTGCCCTATGCGCAAGCCATGCTGGAAGGCGCCGCGCCCATTAATCTATGCCCACCAGGCGGGACGGCTGGCATGCGCAGCTTAGCGGAAATCTTAACCGTGCCTGAGCTGCCGTTTGCGCCAGAGGTGGCGCTTAAGGCAGCCAAACCTAAAGTATTGGCGTTTATCCGCGAGGCTGAGTGCATTGGCTGTACCGCCTGCATTAAAGCATGTCCAGTAGACGCCATTTTGGGCGCGAATAAGCGCATGCACACCGTGATTGCCAAAGAATGCACCGGCTGCGAGCTGTGCGTGGCGCCTTGTCCAGTAGACTGTATTGATTTAGTGCCTGTGAAGAGTGAGTTCCTGCCCCAAGGCGGGGCGCTATTGCATGAGGCAGCGTTTGAAACGCCACGCTCGGCGGCTGAATATGCACGTCATCGCTATGAAACGCGCTCTTTGCGACTGTTGCGTAATAAGGCCGCGCGCGAGGCGTTCTTGCAAGAAAAACAAGCCCAGCTTAAGGCCAAGCTGACCTTGGCAAAAGAGCCAGAGGTAGGCGAACCAGACGTGACCGTGCTGAAAATGGCCAGCCCCAGCGACATCATTGCCGCCGCCATGGCGCGTGCCAAAGCGCGCTTGAGTGAAAATCAGCAAACCGATGAGCAAAAGGCCGCAGAAGCGGCCTATAAGCAGGAGCAGCTCGATACGGCGACCCATGACGCTGCCATTCGCAATGCTCAGCGTGACATTAAATATGGTTCTGAAACCGAGCGACAGCAGGCGATTGCCCTGCTGCGAGACAAAAAGCGCGCGGCGCGCGCTTTGAAAAAAACCAAGTCTTAAGCCGGTTTTTCGACCGCGTCTTTTTTCTTTTTGGGTTCCATCAAGGGCAGGCTGGTCTGGCTTTTGACCTTGGTGGTGCTGTGGTCGGCCAGATTCATGGCCGTCAGCTTACCGCCCCAAAGAGCACCAGAGTCTAAGCACACCACACCATCTTCATCATAAAACCCCAGCGACGACCAGTGGCCAAACAAAATGGTGTGGCTGCTGTAGGCCTTGTGCTCGGCCTGAAACCAAGGAATCAGCTCTGGCGGCATCTTTTTAGGCTTACCTTTAAAATCCAAGTCCAATGCGCCGTCTCGAGTAATCGCCCGCGTGCGGGTGAGGACGTTGATGATCAGGCGCAGCCGATCCATGCCTTCTAGGCTGCTGCGGTAGCGATTAGGCTTATTGCCGTACATTTGGCTAAATACTTCGCGGTAATACACCGAGGTTAAAGCCATCTCTACTTCTTCGGCTAAATCCAGCGCTTGATCGATAGACCATTCTGGCAATAGGCCAGCGTGCACGAGGGCATAGCGTTCATCGGCCAACATCATCGGGCGTGAGCGCAGCCAGTCCATCATGATTTTGTTGTCGACGGCGTTTAAAATCCCGTCTAGGGTGTCCCCTTTTTTTAGACGGCCATAGCCTTCGTAGACGGCCAAGAGGTGCAGATCGTGGTTGCCCAATACGGTTTGCATGCAGTCTTCATGCTGCATGATGAAGCGGATGGTTTCTAGCGATTTAGGGCCACGGTTGACGATGTCGCCCGTGAGCCACAGCGTGTCTTTGCCATAGTTAAAGTCTAATTTATTCAATAAAGCCTGAAATTCGTCAAAACAACCTTGTAAGTCGCCAATGACATAGTGCGCCATGATGTTGGTCCTTGTGGGCATCTTTTAATGCTGAAAATAGGGGGCCAGCTGAAGTTGGCCTAATCGTGCCATTTTAACATCAATTATTCGCGGTATTATAAACATTAGCTACTAAAGTAAGCGATTGTATTTTAAGTAACTTGTGGTGTGTTTCAATATTTTAGCCACAGAATCGATTATTTGTGCGATAAATGGCCTGAATTTTTGGCCCCAAAGCGGTTAATCCATGTAGAATTGCCCCCCGTTTGAATCAGAATGAACAAGGGCCCTCAACCAGCCATCAGTGGGTACGGTCGTTAACGACGTCGGCCCATTTTTTGTTTTCTAATGATTTTCATTCTAGACACTGGACGGTTTCACAGTGTTTCACTCATTTAGTTTGCGCCTTATTGAGATGCGCAATGCTTTAGCCTGCTATACGGGGGATTATTTATGAGCGCGGATTTAAAACACACAAACCCAGGGTTAAAGAAAACCTTGGTGTTGTGGCAGGTGATTATCGTGGGTTTGGCCACCATGCAGCCAATGACCGTATTTGATACGTTCGGCATCGTGGGCGACAAAAGCGACAATCATGTCCCTAGTGCTTACATAGTGGCGTTGATCGCCATGCTGTTCACGGCGTTGAGTTATGGTCACATGGCTCGACGATTTCCATCGTCAGGTTCTGCCTATACCTATACGCAGCGGACCATCAGTCCTAGCTTAGGGTTCTTGGTGGGCTGGACGTCGCTACTGGATTATTTATTCATGCCTATGGTGAATATTCTATTGGCGACCATCTACCTGCACACCCTGTTTCCTGATGTGCCCACTTGGACGTTCGTGGTCGGATTATCGATCTTGATGACGGTGGTCAACCTCAAAGGCATTGAAATTGTGGCGCATTTTAACACCGTGATCGTGGTGTTTCAGATGCTGTTTATTGCCGTGTTTGTGGGGATGGTGGCCTACGGCCTGACGCAAGGTGAGGGGTCTGGTACCTTAGTGAGCAGCGAGCCGTTTGTGTCGTCTGAGCTTGCCTTCTCAGGCATGGTGGCCGGCGCCACGATTCTGTGTTTTTCATTTTTGGGTTTTGATGGCTTAAGCTCGCTGTCGGAAGAAACCAAGGATGCCGCCAGAGTGATTCCGCGCGCGATTTTCTTGACCGCCTTGATCGGTGGGGTGATCTTCATCATCACGACTTATTTCTTGCAGCTTTATTTTCCGCACACCGAATCGGTGTTCCAAAAACCGGATGAAAGTCAGCCTGAAATCTTCCTCTACGTGGCGGGTAAAGCGTTTCAATCGGTGGGACTGTGTTTCTCCATTGTGACCGTATTTGCCTCGGGCATGGCAGCGCATACCGGTGCCTCACGGTTAATGTATGTGATGGGCCGCGACGGTATTTTTCCGAAAAAATGGTTTGGCCACGTTCACCCGACTTGGCAGACGCCGTCTATCAACGTGATTTTGGTGGGCATTGTTGGCTTTTCCGCCATTTTCTTGGATTTGGAAGAGGCTTTGCACCTGGTCAACTTTGGCGCCTTAACCGCCTTTACCTTTGTGAATTTGTCGGTGATCGTGCAGTATTATTGGCGTGATGGCTTACGCGGTGGCCTCAAGAACAACATCCATTATTTGTTGCTGCCTGCTTGCGGGACTTTGAGCATTGGCCTGCTGTGGTATTTCATCGAGATCGAGTCGCTGTATCGGGGTTTAGTTTGGATGGCGCTGGGCTTGATTTATCTGGCTGTGGTGACCAAAGGCTTTAAAAAATACCCACAGGCTTTTTTAGATAAAGCACCGATTACTGAAGATTAATGCTTTCGCGTGAAACCGTCACCGAAACAGCCCAGCGTTCGCGCTGGGCTTTTTTTATCCCCGTTCACCCACAGAAACTGGGTGTGAAGGTGTGGATAAGATGTGGGCGGATGGGTTTAGTGGTTGTTGCGGCAGGCATTTTTTGCATTGCTTAAAAAATAGGCGTTAATATAGGCGACAGCGTTGACTGTTGTCGTGGGGTAGGCACAATAGCACCTGTTGCGATTGGTCAAGTCGCAAAATGGCGCGGTCGCGATGGTGGGGTAAGGCTTCGGCAATCAAATAGTACACGTCGGCGCGGCTAACGCTAGTGGGACTGCCGCTGTGGCGGATGGCAAAGTCGTCGGTGCGTGGGTAGGGCAGCTCAGGCCATGCGTTGCCCGAGGCTTTAAAGCTGTGGTGCTGGGCATAATGGCGCTCTAGGAACAGGGCGTTGTGGATGAGGGCCTGTTTGGCCTGTTGGCGCTTAACGATGAGCCGCTGCTGTTGAAAGGCCTGGTTGGCAGCTTGAGCCAAGAGGGCGCTGATGGCGAGCGCCAAGAGCAGGCTGATGAGGCTGTGGCCACGCTGACGCGTGCGCCCAAAAAAGGGGTTGAGCATAAAAAAGCGTTTCGATAAGGTCTGAGTAGACTGTATCGAAACGCCAGTGAGTCAAGCAAATGCCGAGCTAGGGTTTAGCTAAGGCTTTTTGTTCGCGCCGTAGCTGCCAATGGGCCAATAATGAATAGGCCGCAGGGATGACCAGCAAAGTCAAGAAGGTCGAGCTGATCATGCCGCCGATCACCGCCACGGCCAAGGGGCCGTTGGTTTCGGCGCCAGCACCGAGGCCTAATGCCGCCGGCAGCATGGCCAACACCACGGTTAGGCTGGTCATCAACACCGGGCGCAGACGAATCGGACAGCTTTTGGCCAAGGCCTCGTCAATGTCCATGTTTAGCTGGTTGCGGTATTGGTTGGTGATGTCGACCAATAAAATGGCGTTTTTGGCGACCAGGCCAATCAACAGCACCAGGCCAATGACGGAATAAATATTCAACGACAGGCCAAACAGCCACAGTGCGACTAAGCCGCCGACCACGGCTAACGGCTCGGCCAACATGATCAGCGCTGGCTGTAAGAAGCTGTTGAACTGCGCCGCCAGCACCAGATACAGCATCAGCGTGGCCAGGCCAAATACAAACATCAGCTCGCCACCAGAGCGTGACAGCTCCCGCGCTTGGCCTTTAAATTCAACCCAATAGCCAGGCGGCAGCATTTGGCGTGAGGCATCGGTGACGATGGTCATGGCGTCGCCTAGGGCGATTGTGGGCGAGGCAGAGAAGCTGATGGCGTATTGCAAGGAGCTGCGCTCAATCTGGCTGGCGTTGAGGGTGGGCTCAATGTCGGCCACGCTAGACAGCGGAATCATTTGGCCACTGCCTGAGCGAATATAGCTCTCGGCTAAATCTTGTGGCTTACTCATCGCTGCGGTACTGGATTTGACCCGAATGTCGTAGCGTTCGCCGTCGCCATCAGAGAATTGGCCTACGTTTTTACCCGCAGTGAGCTCGTTTACCGCCGCCAAGACGTCTTGGGTGTTGAGGCCCAGTTGGGCCGCCTGCTCGCGTTTAACCTGAACCTTCAGCTGTGGCTGCTCGTTTTCGGTGTCGCTGTCGATGCGGCCAAATAGCTCAGTTGCTTCTAGCTCTTCCGCCAACTTCATGCCTATGGTTTGGGCCGTGTTCTTGTCGCTGCCAACGACGGAGAAGCGCAGGCTACCGCCACGGCTTTCGCCCAGACGAGGTGGTGCGGACACAATGAGCTTGGTGCCGGGAATGTCGCTGAGGATTTTTTTGGTCTGCTCCATCAGTTCAGCCTGTGAGGCCTTACGTTCATTTTTAGGCTTCAGGCGAACGCTGATATTGGCATTATTACCCCCGCCTCGGCCGACTTGAACCAAGACGGTGTCGATTTCGGGCATGGTTTTGAGGCGTGCCTCGACTTCGCGGGCGCGGTTGTCGGTGTAAAACACGCTGGAGCCAATAGGGGTGCGTAGGCGCACGTCAAAGCGGCTTTCGTCTTCGGTGGGGTAAAACTCGGTTTTCAACAGCAGCAAGGTGCCAAAGCCCACCACGACTAGCGCCAAGCAGCCATACAGCACTTTTTGGCGGTGATTTAAAACCCACAGCAGAGCGCGAGTATAGGTTTGCTCTAAGACAATAAAGAGGTGTTCCAGCTTTTGGTAGAGCTTGCCTGGCTGGCGCTTGCTTTTTAAGAAGCGTGAACACAGCATGGGGGTGAGCGTCAGCGACACGAATAGCGACACCATCACCCCGAAAGCAACCACCACGGCAAAGGCGTTAAAGAGCCGGCCCACGGTGCTGGTTAAAAAGACGATGGGCAAGAAAATGGCCACTAAGGAGAGGGTGGCGGCCACCACGGCAAACACCACTTCCTGGGTGCCTTTTTCAGCCGCCACCATAGGCTCATCGCCTTCTTCTTCGCGCCGGTGAATCGCTTCTAGCACCACGATGGCGTCGTCCACCACCACGCCAATCAACAGTAAAAGGCCCAAAAGGGTAATGGTGTTGAAGGTATAGCCAAGGAAATACATCAGCGCAATGGCGCCCAGTAGCGACACGGGAATCGCCGTGGACACGATCAGCGTGGCGCGCCAATTACGCAGGAACAGCCACACCACCAATGCCGCCAACAGCGTCCCCTCAACTAAGTGAGACTTCAACGCTTCGACCATTTCATTAATGTAAGAGGCCGAGTTGTTGGCGATGTCTAAGTGCATGCCTTCGGGCAGGCTAGGGCGAATCTGCTGTTCAATCCGTTCCATGATTTTATCGGCGGTGCTGACGGTGTTGGTATTGGGCACGCGGATCACCGCAATACTGACGCCGGGCTGGCCGTTGGTGCGGTTGATCGAGCGAATGTCGCCTTCGCCGTCAATGACGGTGGCCACGTCGCGCAGCATAATGGGCAGATTGTTTTTGGCCGTGATCACCACGCTTTTTAAGGCTTCAACGCTGTGGTATTCCTGATCCAAATCGATGACGTATTCACGGCTGCCCGACACCAAGGTACCGCCGGCCTCTTGGCGGTGTTCTTTACGTAAAGCGGCGCTGACGTCTTGAATGCCCAGGCCATAGCCGGCCAGTTTAAGCGAGTCGACGGAGACGCGAATCACCCTTTGGCCGCGGCCGAAAACGGCGATTGAGCCGACGCCGTCGATGACTTCTAATTGTTTGGAAATGATGTTGTTGGCGTATTTATATAGCTCGCGCTCGGTGTGGTTGCCGTTGAGCGACATCATCATGATGGGCGCGCTATTGGGGTCTGACTTCGACACGATGGGCGCGTCGGCGTCGTCGGGCAAGCGTCGGCGCACCCGCTCCAGTGCAGACTGCACCTCGTTAAACGCCACGTCGATGTCTTTGTCGAGGTTGAACGTCAGCTGAACGCGTGAGCTCCCCGTGCTGGAGGTGGACTCAATTAAGTCGATGCCGGCCACGCGGTTGACCGCGCTTTCGATCGGCTGGGTAATACTTTGGTCAATCACGTCTGGCGTCGCGCCATCCAGTGTGGTGGAGACATTTAACGTCGGTTGTTCGATGGAGGGGTAGCGATCCACGCCAATACGCTGATAAGCCACCGTCCCAAAGAGAATCACCATGGTGCTCAGCACCAGCGCCAGCACATGGCGCTTGATGAATAAATTAATCCAATTCATGTCTGTCCTAGGCTATTGTGCGATGGGGATGGCTTTGGCCATGGGGGCTTTAGTGATGTCGACCTTGGCGCCTTGGCTGAGGAAGCCAGCGCCATCGATGGCAATGGTTTCACCGGCCTGTAGGCCGTCGGTGATCTCAACCACTTGCTCGTCGGTGTAGCCGGTGCTGATCAGGCGTTCGGTCACGGTATTGTCCGGTTTGACCACGTATAAGACTTTGCCTTCTGGTCGCTCCACAATGGCTTGCTTGGGGATGCTGAGGGTGGGCGACTGGGCCACCACAATCTGCGCTTTCATGCTGTCGCCGGCCACGTAGGGGGCGTCATCGGGCAAGAGGGCGTAAATGATTTTGGCGCGCGTGGCGGGGTCTAGGTCGGAGCGCACTTCGCTGACGGTGAGCTCTAGATAAGGGGCTTGATCGCCGAGTAAAACGGTTTGGCCGATGCGCACGAGGGCGCCGTCGTTACGGCCTAGTGACAGCTTGACCTGGCGATGACCGGTGCTGCTGAAGCCAAACAGCACGCTGCCTGGATTCACGTATTCGCCTAGGTTGACCATACGGGTTTGGATGCTGCCCGAGTAGGGCGCACTGATGACGCTGCGGCCAACATTACGTTGGGTTTGGGCTTGTTGAGCTTGGGCTGCGGCCACTTGTTTTTGGGTGGCGGTCACCTGAGCTTGAGTATTCTCTAAGGCGGCCTGAGAAATAAATCCTTGCTCAAACAGGGTGCGATCGCGGCGCAGCTGGTTGGCCTGCTCTGTGGCCAAGGCCTGTAGGCGCGCGACGTCGGCGCTGGCGGCGAGGTTTTTGCTCTCTAGGTCAGCCGCGTCAATGTGGGCCAGCGCTTGGCCTGCGGTCACTAGCTGGCCTTCCGTCACCAAAATTTGGGTGACGATGCCGGCGACTTCGGTGGCGATATTGGGCGCGTACTTGGCTTCTATTTGGGCAAAGGCCGCCACTTTTTTGTCCAGAGGGGCTTGGGTGACGGTCAGCGCCGTGATGCTCGCTGCAGCCCGTCCACGACCAGGGCCACTGCCTGCATCGTCCGCTTTTTTATCCGAACAGGCGCCTAGCCCTATGGCTAAGCTGGCATAAACGGCTAGCCACAGCAGTCGACGGGGACTGCCGTGGCCGTGAATAGAAGAGTGTTTAGACATGAGTATTCTTAAAAATAAAATTGACCGAGTAACGCTGATATTCCCCTACATGCAGAGCATTCGACCAGATTATGCAAGTTAGGTTGCAGGCGCTGGGCTAATTTTAACATTGAATCAAGGCTAAATGATGACTGTTGCGTTTAAGTCTTAAAATTGTCTTATAAAATCGAAGGTGTCGCCAGATGGGGCTGATTTGTGGCTCAGAACACGCTATGACGGACATTATTTATGGTCATCAGCCTGTGGATACTTTGGCATAACAGCCAATTAGTGTACCATTAGGGCTGTTTTTGGATTATCTATGTCATTATTTCTTTTAAGTTGCAGATCGCCTGATCTGCACTGTTCGAAACGTGCCCAAGGCTGTCATCCAAGTATCTGTTAATCTATCTAAAAATACTCAGTTTGATGAGTAGACGGGGTAATGAATCATCTATGAGCTCAGTTGAACCAAACGTGCCTGCTTCGCCAGAAAAAAACGAATACAAACAAATCGTCGACATGACCCAAGTGAATGATTGGATCGCGACCTTAATGCCGGTGTCGGGCCTGATCGTGCACGGTCAAGCGATGGATGTGGTGAAGTTTCATGAGCCCGAGCAGCAGCAGGCCTATCAAGATTTGATCGCCTTACTGCAGCAATTACACCCGGCCGACGTGGCGCGTATTTTAGAATCCTTACCCGTCGACGAACGGCTGTTGGTGTGGCGCTTGGCCGGCCCAGAGAACGATGGCGAAGTCTTGCTGGAAGTTTCGGACGCGGTGCGCGAAACCTTGATTGAAGGCATGACTAAGGCCGAGCTATTGGCCGCCATGAGCGATTTAGACACCGACGAGTTGGCTGAATTGGCCCATGATTTGCCTAGGCAAGTGGTGTATGCCGCCTTAAGCACTTTAGATGAGAAGGAGCGCGCTCAAGTTGCCGCCGCCTTGTCGTATGAGGAGGATCAAGTCGGCACGCTGATGGATTTTGAGTTCGTGAGCATCCGCGCCGACGTGAGTTGTGAAGTGGTCTTACGCTATTTGCGCCGTTTTGAAGATTTGCCCGACCACATGGACAAGATTTTTGTGGTGGATGAAGACAGTATTTTGAAGGGTGTATTGCCCATTCGTAAGCTCTTAGTCGCCGATCCTGAAGACATTGTGGCCGACGTGATGGCCACCGACGTGGTGATGTTTCAGCCTGAAGACGATGTGGAAGAAGCGGCTTTGGCGTTTGAGCGCTATGACTTAGTGACCGCCCCAGTTGTTGATGGCAATCAAAAGCTGATTGGTCGCATCACCGTGGATGAGATGGTGGACGTGATTCGTGAAGAATCAGCCACCGACATCATGAACATGGCCGGTATGAAAGAGGAAGAAGATTTATTTGCCCCCGTCATCGATTCGGTGAAAAACCGTTGGATGTGGCTGGCGATTAATCTGTGTACTGCTTTTATTGCCAGCCGCGTGATCGGGGTGTTTGAAGGTTCGATTGAAAAAGTGGTGGCGTTGGCAGCCTTGATGCCGATTGTGGCGGGTATTGGCGGTAACTCCGGCAACCAGACCATCACCATGATTGTGCGCGCTATTGCCATGGGCCAGATGCAAATGGGCCAGTCGCTCAAGCTGTGGCGTAAGGAGCTGGGCGTGGCCGTATTGAATGGCTTGGTGTGGGGAACGGTGATGGGCTGCGTGGCCTGGCTGCTGTACGACAGCTTTGAGCTGGGCGCCGTGATGGTGTCGGCGATGACGCTGAACCTTGCCTTGGCGGCCACCATGGGCGTGTTGATCCCGGTGACCATGCAAAAATTTGGCAAAGACCCAGCCCTCGGCAGCAGCGTGATGATCACCGCCGTCACCGACTCCGGTGGCTTCTTTATTTTCTTGGGCCTCGCCAGCCTCATCTTATTGTAAACCGCTTCGTGCTCGGATAAGGTGTTTATGACCCAACTTGATTCTTCCCATCCAGCCCCCATGACTGTGGGTGGCTGGCTTAAAAGCTGTAGCCTGCCCAGGCTAGAAGCACGCATGCTGTTGCAGGCGGCTACTGGCCTGAGCCGCAGCCAACTGATTACCCAAGACGATCGCCAGCTCAAAACGGTTGAGCAAGCGCAGCTAGACGCTTGGGTCCAAGCGCGCCTGCAGGGCCAACCCATGGCTTATTTATTGGGTGAGCGAGAGTTTTATGGGCGGCCGTTTCACGTCTCGCCCAGCGTGCTGATTCCGCGCCCGGAGACGGAGCATTTGGTCGAGGCCGCCATGGCCAAAATTCAGGCGGCAGCGACTGAGACCCCCAAGGTTTGGGATTTAGGCACCGGTAGCGGCATTGTGGCCATCACGCTGGCGCTGGAGTGCCCACAGGCGCAAGTATGGGCCAGTGACGTGTCGGTTGAGGCTTTGGCTGTGGCCCAGACCAACGCCGAACAGCTGTCGGCATCGGTGTGTTTTAAAGCGGGCAGTTGGTTTGATGCCTTTGTGGGGGAGATCCCGCCCTTTAGCCTTGATGTGGTGGTGTCTAATCCGCCCTATATTGAGCCTGATGACGCCCATTTGGCTCTGGGCGATGTGCGTTTTGAGCCTAAAAATGCGTTAACCGATCACATTGATGGTCTGTCTGCCTTAACCATTTTGGCCAAGGGTGCGCCGGCTTTTTTGAAAACCGGCGGCTGGCTGCTGTTAGAGCATGGCTATGATCAAGGGCCGGCAGTACGTGCTTTACTGAAGCGAATTGGCTATCGCCAAGTGGCCACAGAAACCGACTTGGCTGGGCTGGATCGTTTGAGCATGGGCCAATGGCCGGGTATTGTTTCTTTTTAAAGTTATGTAAATGTGATTGCTAAACGCAGAGGTAGTTTAGATAATCTTTAGAATATATTTAAAAAGGATGATGATGAAATCGATGATCGCTTTGGCCTTGAGCGTGGCCGTCTTGGTTAGTAGCGCACCCGCGCTGGCCGCAGGCCCTTGTGCCAATAAAGTAAAAGCTTTAGAAACTGAATTAGACTACGCTAAAAAGTATGGCAATCGTCATCGAGTGGCGGGCGTAGAGCGTGCCTTAGCCAATGTGCGTACCTATTGCAAGGATGGCGATGTGGTGCGTGATCAACAGCTTAAAGCAGATAAAAAACGCTTAGAGATTCGCGAGCTGGAAGCCGAAATCAAGCAGGCAGAAGATCAGGGCCGTATCAGCAAGGCCGATAAGAAACGCCGTAAGCTTTTGGACAAACAGCAAGAATTGCAGCAAGTGATTAAGGACACGGCTGGGGTGAAATAAACCTTAACGTGATTCAGCCGCAACGCCTGGTGGGGAAACCAGGCGTTTTTTTATGGGCGGGTTTGGCGGCGATCGGCCATCAGATGGCCCATATTGCCCAGTAGCGGTTCAGGGATGGTCGCTAGCGCTAAATCAAACAGTGGCTCCTCACGCTCAATATGGTCGGCATAGGCTTGAGCAAATGCAGCTAAGTGACTTAAGTCCGTGTGCGGGTCTTGCAGGAGCTGGATGAGGCTAGCCTCAACGCCTTGCCAGGCAAGGTCGAGCTTCTGGTGGTCGCATAACAGCTGCTGGACTTTATTTTGGGTGTCGGGAGCGTATTTGATCAAGAGCGGAAACAGATTGATTTCTTCGTCTTGGTGATGCAGTTTGGCGCCTAGATTGAAGTAGTGGCGAATCTGAGTGATGGCCGCGACTACAGTGGGGTTGACGCCCTGTTCGGCAACGTAGTCGGGTAAGGCCAATAGATCTTGGCTAAAACGCGTCACTTTGCCGTGGCAGGCCTTAAGTAGTTCAATAGGCTCGTTAAATGTGACTGCTGGGCCGTTTCTGAAGAGTGAATCCATAGCGAAAGAGGTCTCTCAAAAGGCGAATCAAGAATAAATGCGAAAAAAGGGCGTACAGGGACTAGGCGTGTAGGCGTCAATGTGTATAATGAACTGAATGATTGAACACAATCTAATCCAGGGCAAAATCATGTACTGATTTTGCCCTTTGGCATGAAGTACGTCAATGATCGTATTTCATGCCTTGTTTGCGTGTTCGATTAATAAATCTATAAACATTGTGGCAACGCGTTTTGAGCGCTCGTTAATCTCAACCATACAAAGAAAGTAGTTTCATGTCTGATATTAAGAAAGTGGTGCTCGCCTATTCAGGCGGTTTGGACACCTCAGTGATTTTAAAGTGGTTACAAGATACTTACCAGTGTGAAGTGGTGACCTTTACGGCTGACTTGGGTCAAGGTGAAGAAGTTGAACCGGCACGACAAAAAGCCATTGATTTGGGTATTAAACCTGAAAATATTTTCATTGAAGACCTGCGCGAAGAATTCGTCCGAGATTACGTGTTCCCAATGTTCCGAGCCAACACGATTTACGAAGGTGAATACCTGTTGGGTACCTCTATTGCGCGTCCTTTGATTGCCAAGCGTCAAATTGAGATCGCCAATCAAGTGGGTGCTCAAGCTGTGTCGCACGGCGCGACCGGTAAAGGCAATGACCAAGTGCGTTTTGAGCTAGGCTATTATGCTTTGTCTCCAGACGTTAAAGTGATTGCCCCATGGCGCGAGTGGGATTTATTGAGCCGTGAAAAGCTATTGGCCTATGCTGAGCAAAACGGCATCGACATCACCAAACGTAAATCAGGCGGTAGCCCATACTCTATGGACGCCAACCTATTGCACATTTCTTACGAAGGTTTGGCCTTGGAAAACCCAGCCGACGAGCCAGAAGAAGACATGTGGTTGTGGACGGTTAGCCCAGAAAATGCCCCAGACGAAGCTGAATACATTGAGCTAGGCTATGAAAAAGGCGACATCGTGTCGATTAACGGCGAAAAAATGTCACCTGCCACCGTTTTGGCACACTTGAATAAAGTGGGCGGCCAGCACGGCATCGGTCGTTTGGACATCGTAGAAAACCGTTATGTAGGCATGAAAAGCCGTGGTTGCTACGAAACCCCAGGCGGCACCATCATGTTGAAGGCTCACCGTGCGATTGAATCCATTACCTTGGATAAAGGCGCCGCCCACCTGAAAGATGAAATCATGCCTAAGTACGCTGAATTGGTGTACAACGGTTACTGGTGGAGCGCTGAGCGTGAAATGCTGCAAGCTTTGATCGACAACAGCCAACAGCACGTGAACGGTAGCGTTCGCTTGAAACTGTACAAAGGCAACGTGATTGTTGTGGGCCGTGAGTCAGCCACTGATTCATTGTTTGACCCAATGATTGCTTCATTTGATGAAGACGGCGGCGTATACGATCACGCAGATGCTGCTGGCTTTATTCGTTTGAATGCTTTGCGTCTACGTGTGGCTGCCGCCACCCGCAAACGCAGCAAGTAAAGATTGCTGAACCAAGCCCACGATTGCGTGGGCTTTTTTTTAGCCTTTTTGTGTACGCAGTAGGGAGACCTCATGAACGTCCATGCTTTTCTACGTGACCGCAATATTGAATTTAGCCTCAAACGCTACGGCATTGATGCACTTAACTTTATGGCTCTAGGGTTGTTTAGCTCGTTGATCGTCGGCCTGATTTTAAAAACCATCGGCGGTTGGGCGAATGTGCCTTGGCTCATCGAGGTGGGTAGCCAGGCGCAAAGTCTGATGGGTGCCGCCATCGGCGTGGGCGTGGCCTATGCCTTAAAAGCGCCGCCGCTGGTGCTGTTTGCCAGCGTGGTGACGGGCACTGCGGGTGCCGCCCTAGGTGGTCCTGTTGGCTGCTTTGTGGCTGCGGCCTGTGGGGCTGAATTGGGTAAGCTGGTGCACAAGCTCACGCCCATCGATATTGTGGTGACGCCAGCCGTGACGCTGGTCGCTGGCTTGGCCGTGGCGCAGTTCATCGGCCCGCCGATTGCCAGCATGATGTCGGCCATTGGCGCCTTGATCATGTGGGCGGTCGAGCTACAACCGTTCTTGATGGGGATGGTGGTGGCGGTGGTGATGGGCATTTTGCTGACCCTGCCTGTGTCGAGCGCGGCGGTGGCCATTGCTTTATCGCTGAGTGGGCTGGCGGCCGGTGCGGCCACCGTTGGCTGCTGTGCGCAAATGGTGGGTTTTGCGGTGATGAGCTATAGAGAGAATAAGGTTTCTGGATTATTGAGCCAAGGCTTGGGCACCAGTATGCTGCAAATGCCCAATATTGTGCGCAACCCCAGAGTATGGATTCCGCCCATCGTGGCCAGCGCTATTTTGGGACCGATCTCAACGCTGGTGTTTAAAATGCACAATATTCCGTCCGGTGCCGGTATGGGCACCAGCGGACTCGTGGGCCAAGTGGGCACCATTAATGCCATGGGCAATAGCGCTCAGGTGTGGCTGTCGATTGGGCTATTGCATTTTATCTTGCCGGCGCTGTTGACCTTGTTGGTGGCCGCTTGGTGCCGTAAAAAAGGCTGGATTAAAGAGGGCGATTTAAAGCTCAACGTTTAAAGATAGAGCCACACCAAGGGCAGGGCATTGACGTGGCCTGCCTTTTGTGTGGATAATAAAAGCATCAACAGATTCGCTGTTGTTTTCAAAGGATGGCCATGAACTAAGTACTTCTTTTTATATTTCGCCGCTGAGCGCCTCATGATTGAGCGTTGAGTGGGTATTGGTTGATAAAAAAAGAGGCTTATATGACGGCACCCATCATCATTGACGCACAGGCTGTGTGCGTAGAATTTCCCGACAGCACCCAACCCTTATTTCAAAACATTTCCCTCAGTATAGGGCGGCGTATCCATGCCCTGACGGGCCGTAATGGCGTGGGCAAATCCATTCTAGGCGCCGTTTTGGCCAAGCGTTTGGCGCCCACTGCTGGCCAAATTTGGCATCATGGTCGAGTGGGTTACTTGCCCCAGCAGCCTGCCGATGCTGATCTGGTTGTGGCCGAGCTGTTTGGCGTGTGGCCGCTGTTGCAGGCGCAGGCGCGTATGGCAGAAGGTCGGGCCAGCGAGGCGGATTTCACTCTGTTGGCAGAGGCAGGGCCGCAAGGCTGGTTGGTGGCCGACGACTTGAGTGAGCGGCTTAGCGAACAGGGACTTCAGGCCGATGTTTTAAGGAAGCCCTTAGGTTTACTCAGCGGGGGCGAGCAGACCAAGGTGAGATTATTGGCCTTACACTATGCCGGTGTGGACGCGCTTATTTTGGATGAGCCGAGTAACCATTTGGATCAGGCTGGCGTGGCGTGGTTGGGCGATTGGCTACGGGCGGCTGAACTAGGCGTGCTGTTGATTACCCACGATGAGCGCTTATTGGCCTGGGCCGAAGTGATCGATGAGCTGGATGCCTTGGGTTTGCACCGTAGCGAAGGTGGTTGGGCGATTCATCAGGCGACCATGGCGCAGCGCCAGGCCGGCGCAGAAGCCCTGTTGGCCAAGCAGCAACGTGCCGTTGGCAGTGCGATGGCGGCGCAGCAGCAGCTACAGGAGCGTGCTCAGCGCTCGCAAAGTCGCGGTAAAAAAGGGCGCTTTGCCGCGGGACAAGGCAAGCTGTCGCTGGATAGGCAAAAAAACCGCGCTGAAGCCAGCCAAGGTCGGGTCAATAGTCAGTACGGCCATCGTTTAGAGACCGCTCTAGCGGCACAGGCCGAGGCCAGTGCTCAGGTGCTTGACGTGGATCCTTTAGGCCTCTGCGTGGCGCCTTTGGCGCCGACAGGTCCAATCGTGGCCAGTGCCTGCGATTTGGTTTTACCTTATGGCGATCAAACGCCGCTAAATTTTACCCTGAGGTCTGGACAAAAGTGGGCGCTATTAGGGCCTAATGGTAGCGGTAAATCGACGCTGTTGGCGGCTCTAGAGGGTGCCGTTGAACCGCACTCTGGGGCGGTTCAGACGACGGCATCGGTGTTGCGAGTGGATCAACATTTCTCTTTTCTTGACCCCAAGCTCAGCGCCTTGGCTAATTTTATGGCGTTGGCGCCGGGGCTGCGCGAAGATGAATATCGAACCCGTTTGGCGCAGCTGCGGCTACGGCGCGATAAAGCCTTATACCCACTGGGGCTGCTTAGTGGCGGTGAGCAGCTCAAAGTGGCTTTGGCCTGTTTGTTTAGCGGCGTTGAAGCGCCAGCACTGTTGCTGTTAGACGAGCCGGATAATCATTTAGATCAGGCTTCAAGAGCCTTATTGGTGGCGGCGCTGAATCAATATCAAGGCGCTTGGCTGGTGGTGTCGCATCGCCCTGAGTTTGTGGCGGCTTTGGCGGTGGAGGGAGTTCTGCAATTGGGCTGATGAGTTTGGGCGAGCTTAAGCGGTGCTTTGGCTCTCTTGCATACCTGCCTTTAATCTAAAAAAAGCCTGATCGAAAAGATCAGGCTTTTTGCGTGCAGGCGTTTCGCTTAACGGCGTTCTTGACGACGAATCATCCATACCCCGGCCAGCAAGAAGACCAAGGTCGGTAGCGTGGCCGACAGTAGGGCATTCCAATCGTAGAGCTGGCCCAAAAAGCTAAAGAAGCGGTTGGTAAAGTTAAAGCCCACCCCTAAGCAAATGCCTAAGAACAGACGGGTGCCCAAAGAGCCGCCGCGGCGTTGCTGTGGGGTAAACGCCAGCGCCACGAGCGCCATGGAAATACAGGCCAGTGGGTAAAAGAACTTGCTCCAAAACGCGATGCGGTAGCGCTGGGTTTTTTGCTTATTGGTTTCTAAGTGGTCGATGTATTCGTCCAGATTGGCCACCGACATCTGCTCAGGCTTCACCAGCAATACGCTCAATAGTTTAGGATTGATGGCCGAGTTAATGTGTAAGGTGGCATGGTTCTCTACCACGACGCGGTTTTCTTCTAGGCGGCTTACTTTAACGTTGTTTAAGTCCCAAGTACCGTCTTGGTTGTAGGTGCCGCTGTCGGCGCTGGCGACCATCTTCAACTGGTTGTCGGCGCTGTGTTCATACATGCGCAGCGCTTTGAGGGAGTTGTCGGGCAACATTTCACCCACGTTGATGATGTTTAAGTTGTCCTTAATCCAAATGCCGGATTTAAAGCTCGCCGAGACGTTGGATTCCACCGCCCGCAGATGAACGCGTTCGGCTTTTTGCTCGCTCAACGGCACCAAGACCTCACCTAATAAGGCGGTCAAAACGGCGAAGCCTAGGCCAAATTTAATCAATAGGGTGGCGACCTGTCTATTGGACACGCCGCTGGTGCGCATCACTGTGTATTCACTGTGAGAAGCCAGCTGTGTCATGGCCACCATGGCACCGATCAGTACCGCCAAAGGCATCAGCTCATAGGCGTGGCCGGGCAACAGCAAAGCCAAATAGATGAACATGGTGGTGGTGTTGTAGCTGCCTTGACCGAGCTTAGAAATCTCCGACATGATGTCAAAGAATAGATATAAGCCGAGCAGCGCCGCCAAAGTGAATAGGCTGGCGCCGATGAGTTGGCGAAGAATGTAACGATTAAGCAACTTCATGATTTAGTCTTTAGTGAGGCTAATAATGTGGGCATGAATCGGCCCGCTGGCTGCATCCGGTAGCGAATCAGAACCCAACCCAAGATAAACAGCAATAGATGCATGGGCGGTAAGCCGACGGCCATAGGAATGTCGCCATCGCCAATCATATTGCGTAAGAAGGTCACGCCGTTTTGGTAAACCAAATAGAGGCCTAGGGCAAATAAGAGGTTGTAGGTTTGGCCTGAGCGCGGGTTGAGGTAGGACAGCGGAATGGCTAAGTAAGCCAGCACCAGCACGCTGATGCCCATAGACAGGCGCCACATCAGCTCGGCTTTGTGTTTGGGGTTGTCGGATGACCACAGGGTTTTGGTGGGAATGGTCTGGCGGTCGTTAATCTCGGACAGCGTTTTGGGGCGGCTGTCGATGATGAGGCTAAGTTCATCAAAGGCGACTTTTTGGTAGTTGGCCGAGCCAGGCGTGCCGGTGTAGCGCGTGCCTTCTTCTAAGACGAAGAGGCGGTTGTGGTTTTCATTACGCAGATAGCCGGAATTGGCGAATACGGTGCTGATCTCATCGTTGATGGTTTCTTGGATGAAAATATTTTGCGCCGCGCCGGTGTCGGGATCGAAGGTTTCAATGAAATAAACGCGGTTGTCTTTACCGATTTCACGGAACACGCCGGGGGTAATCATCGACAGCTCTTCGCGCTGTTTTAAAATTTCGGCGTATTCTTGGCTGCGAAAGCTGGCCCAGGGCGACACCACGGTGGCCATAAAAGTGACCAAGAAGAAAAACGGTAGGGTAAAGCGCATGATGGGCCAAACCCAGTCGCGTAAAGACAGGCCGCAAGAGAGCCAAACCGACATTTCGTGTTCGCGCCAATAGCGGGTTAACACGGTTAAAATGCTGATGAATACGGTTAAAATCAGCAGCAAAGGCGTTAGGCCTAAAGACCAAAAGCCAATCAGCGCCGCTACCGCATCGGCAGAAATACGGCCTTGAGCCGCGCGCCCGAGTAAGTTAATGGTTTGCGTTGACACCAAGATGGCCAGCAACACCACAAAGATACCGATGGCGGTATAAGTGAGTTCTTTGGTTAAGTTTTTTATATAAATCATATTGTTGTCAATAAAAGAAGGCGGCTGGGTTTCAGGTTGCTTGGCATGGGTTACAATAAGGACAGTATATAGTCCATTTAATCACATGTCTGTCTCATGTGGTTCATCATTCATCAGAGAGGAACAAATCGTGAAATTTAGCATAAATACGCAAGCGACGCACCCAAACCAAGATGATACCTTGGTTTTATGGGTGAGTGCCGAACAAAAGGCCTCTGCCGCCCTAAATATTTTAAGCACCGACCACCAGTCTTTGATTAACGCCTTGATTAAACAAAAAAATATCGGTGTTGAAAAAGCTGTGGTTGAATCACTGTTTGTCAATCATCAGGACGCGCTGGGCCAAGTTGTTTTGGCTGGCCTGGGCGCACAGCAAGACCGTGCCGGCTTTGAAAAAACCTACGCCAGCGTGGCCAAAAAAATCGTAGCGGCCCAAATCGCCCGCGCCAGCGTTGATTTAACCGGCTTAAGCGCCGAAGCGGCGGCCACCGCCGTGTCGGCTATTGCGCTGGCCTTTGGCGACGCAGCCTACCAATGCCTTGACTATCAGCAAGGCGGTAAAGTTCACGCTTTGACCGAAGTGGTGTTCTTATCGGAACACGCTGAAACGCTACAAGCAGCTTTAGCCACCGCCAATGTCTTGGTGAAGGCCATGAATTTGGCTAAGGATTTAGGCAATGCGCCAGGCAATGTGTGTACGCCCGCTTATTTGGCCAATCAGGCCAAGCTCCATGCCGAAGCTGCTGGTGCGCAAGCCAAGATTCTGGATAAAGACGACATCTTAGCCTTGAAAATGGGTTCGTTTTGGTCTGTGGCCAAGGGCAGCACCGAAGCGCCTTACTTCATTGAATTAAGCTACAACGGTGGCGCCAAAGAAGACGCCCCTGTGGTGTTAGTGGGCAAGGGCATTACGTTTGACTCAGGCGGCATCTCATTAAAACCTGGCCCTGGCATGGAAGAAATGCGCTACGACATGGGCGGTGCGGCTTCTGTGATCGCGGCCTTTTGTGCCGCCGCCGAATTAAAGTTACCCCTGAACCTCGTGGCCTTAGTGCCCACCTGTGAAAACATGCCGGCAGGCAACGCCAATAAACCAGGCGACATCGTCACCAGCATGAAGGGCTTGACCATCGAAGTACAGAATACCGATGCCGAAGGCCGCTTGATCTTGTGTGATGCCTTAACCTATGCCGAGCGCTTTAATCCTAAAGCCGTGGTGGATGTGGCCACCTTAACCGGCGCCGTGATCATTGCATTGGGCCATGTGGGCAGCGGCATCATGGGCAATAACCAAGACTTGGTGAATCAGCTGTTGACGGCGTCTACCACGGTGAACGATAAGGCTTGGCAGCTGCCGCTATGGGATGAATTCCAAGATCAGCTAAAAAGCGGCTTTGCCGACTTGCGCAACATCGGTGGCCGTCCTGCTGGCACGATTACCGCAGCTTGCTTCTTGTCACGCTTTGCCGAAGACTATCCTTGGGCCCACATTGACATGGCCGGTACCGGCTGGAACGGCGGCAGCGAAGCAGCATCAACCGGCCGTCCAGTACCGCTATTGCTGACTTACCTACAACAAGTTGCCCATGGCTAAGCATGCGTAAAGTCACGTTTTATACCCACGTCAATAATCGCCTCTCCTTTGTATTTAAACTGGTGAAAACCGTTTACGACAAGGGTGAGCCCTTATTGGTGTGGTTGCCCGACGATGCCTTGCTGCAGCAGCTGGATCATCAGCTGTGGAGCTTAGTGCCAGAGAGCTTCTTGCCGCATGAGCTGGTGTCGGCGCTGGAAGAGGATGCGGGCGGAGAGCTGGCGCCGATTTTATTGGGCGCTGAGATGGCGTTGCCCAATCGCGCGGACTTCCCGCAGGTGATCTTAAATCTGAGCGAGGCCTATGTGCATGAGGTGCCACACTATCAGCGGGTGTTGGAGATTGTGGGGCCAGACGAAGATGACTTGGTAGCGGCGCGCGATCGTTTTCGCGCCTATCGCGAAGCGGGCTTTACTATTGAACACCACAATATGGGCCACATTCGCTAAGGGTTAAACGTGATCAGGCAACGGCCACCGATTAGGTGGCCGTTTTTTTTGCATCGTTCTTAAAGAGATCAAACGACTTACCCACAACTTATATTATCCACAGGCCGTTAGGGCATAAAAAAAGACCCGTTAAGGGTCTTTTTTGGTTCAAGGCCTTTACGGGCGCTGCTGGCCTCGATTCAGCCTGGCTTCGACGCGGCTTTGGAGCCAGCCTAAAATCAGACAAAACGCCCAGTACATCAGACCCGCCTCAATATAAACCAGTAAGAACTCATAGGTGCGGGCAGCGGTATTTTGGGCGATTTTAAATAGCTCGACCACCAAGACCAGCGACGCCAGCGAGGTGTCTTTGACCAGGCTGATGAAGGTATTGGATAAGGGCGGTGTGGCCACGCGTAAGGCCTGCGGCAAGATGATGTAGCGTAGGCCTTGTGCATAGGTGAGGCCAAGGCTGAGGCTGGCCTCCCATTGGCCCTTATTAATCGACTGTAGCGCGGCGCGTAAGATTTCTGAAGCGTAGGCGCCGACGTTGAGTGAAAAGGCGATGGTGGCGGTTAAAAACGGGTTGAGGGTCACGCCCATGCTGGGCAGACCATAAAAAATCACGAAGAGCTGCACCAGCATTGGCGTACCGCGAATGGCCGACACGTATAAGCGTGCCAGTGAATACAGGCCACGCTGCCACAGATGTGGCCGTGGCGCCACGCGCAAAATGGCCACGGCCAGCGCAATCACCATGCCGGCGCTAAACGATAATAAGGTGAGCGGCAAGGTGTAGCTTAAGGCGGCTTTGAGCATCGGCCAGAACGACACAATCCAAATGTGTGCCCGTTCTGGCGTCATAAAGGGTAGGGCGCTGAGCAGATTATTTAACACTCACGTCCTCACCAAACCATTGCTCACCTAAGCGTTTGAGGGTGCCATCTTGGTGCATGGCCTCTAGGGCTTCATTGACTTTAGCAATGGCTTCTTGGTTGCCCTGATTAAAGGCGAAGCCAGACGCGAGCTTTTCAGAGGCAGGCAGCATGATTTTGAGGCCATCGTTGCCTTGCTGTTTGAAATAGTCGAGGACGGCCAAGTAGTCATTGATGGTGATGTCGGCACGTTTTTGTTTGATCAAGGCCAGTGATTGGGCCAGACCATCCACACCGACGATATTGGCGTTTAGCGAGCGGGCTAGATCGCCAAAATTACTGGTGAGGGATTGGGCCGAATCTAGGCCGGCGACGTCTTCGATGTTTTTCAAGCGGTCATCGTCGGCACGCGCCACAATGACGGCGCCAGAATAAATATACGGCGCGCTGAATTCATATTTTTGCTGGCGCTCGGGCGTGATGCCCACTAAGTTGGCAATCAAATCAAAGCGCTGGCTGTTGAGGCCGGCAAACATCGCGTCCCATTGGGTTTCTTCAAATTTGAGGGTCACGTTCAGGCGCTTGGCTACTTCGCGAATGACCTCGACGTCATAGCCGGTTAGCTGGCCTGACTCATCGTGAAAAGAGAAGGGGGCGTAAGAGCCCTCGGTGCCAACCACTAAGGTGCCTTGCTGTTCGATTTTCTGAGCGATGCTGGTGGCGGCCTTAGGCGCTTCGTCTTTAGAGCAGGCGGCTAAAAATAGGCCAGCTGAGGCGACGAGGGCAAGCAGGATTCGTTTATTCATGGCATTGATTCCTTAAATCTGGTGGGCATGTTAAGGGAGTGTACTGTACCGATTTCCACTCTAGCAAACAAAGAATTTAAAGCGATAAGCTTAATCTTAAAAGTTATGATGGAGGGGGATTGTCACATAATCGTCATGCAGTCAGATGCCGCCTTATGCTGAATCAGTGTACTGTATGGTAAGGAGGGCGTCGAATAAATAATTTAAAACCAGTGGTTTAAAGTTATAAATTGTTGCCCTTGAACTGATTGTCACAAAATTGTCATGATTGCTGATTACACTAGGGCATTATCTGAAGATGGCCTTTTACAAACGAGGACGGTATGGCTGAGCATATTTCAAAACAGTTTCACAGTGAGTTGGAAAACGTGAGAAGCAAAGTATTGCAAATGGGAGGGCTGGTTGAAAAGCAGCTGAGCCAAACCATGTTTGCTTTAGAGTCGGGGACATTAGAGCCATTGGTGGCCGCTGGCGTGGCTGATGAAGAGATCAACGCCATGGAAGTGAGCATCGATGATGAGTGCCAGCTGATTATTGCACGCCGCCAGCCTGCAGCCAGCGATCTGCGCTTGGTGTTGACCGTTTCGCGCGTGATCGTGGATTTGGAGCGTATCGGCGACGAAGTGAAAAAAATCGCCACCAAAGGCCATCAACTATTGAGTCAGCGCGACATTAAACCCACTCAGTTTTATGATTTTAACCGTATGGCGGCCATGGCCTTGGCTATGCTGCGCCGCGCTTTGGACGCCTTTGCTCGCTTAGACACGACGGCGGCGGTGGAGCTAAAAGAAACCGACGAGCATTTGGATCAAGAATACCAAAACCAGCTACGCCTATTGGTGACCTATATGATGGAAGATCCGCGTACCATCGGTGCCTTGATTGACGTATTGTTCATGTTGAAATCAATTGAGCGCGTGGGCGATCACGCTAAAAACATCACCGAGCACGTGGTGTATTTGGCCAAAGGCATCGACATTCGTCACGCCAGCCTAGATGAAATGAAAAAGATGATGTAAGGCTGCCAGTCTTCTCTATGATGTTATGTGGTGTTTTGAGGTGGGCGTAAGCCCTCCTTTTTTTTGCCTGGGTTTTACTGTCCCATCGCTAGCGCTGGTTTTCAAAGGGCATCTGGGTAAGCCTCGAATAAAGGTTCCCAAACGGGGTGGGCTTGGATTAGAATGAAATCAAGTCAATGAGCGTTGTTTGGTGTTTAACCTTAAGGGAGGCATCATGTTAATCAATATTGAAAAACAAGACGATGGCAGCGTGATGGTGTTTTTATCGTGTACCGTAGCGGCACCGGCTGCGCAGCTGTGGGGTTATTTAAGCCAAGATGATGGCTTGGCCGAATGGTTTACTGAGCTGGCCGTGGGTGAGCTGGGTGAGGGTGGGCATATGCTGTTGAACATGCTGCCGGAGGCCTTGATCAAAATGCCGATTAAGCGCTATCAGTCTCAGCGTGAGCTGACCTTTGATTGGGATGGCAATTTGGTGTCGTTTTATCTAGAACCCATGAATGAAGCAGAAACCCGTCTCTTGTTTACAGAGCGTTTAAGCCTGCTGCACGATCATTCGGCCCAGGACATTGCCGGCTGGCGTCTGTGTTTAGAGCGTTTGAAGCATGCGGCCGAAGGCAAGACGGGCGCCTTGTCCGAACCCCCTTTTGACACATTAGTGGCCGATTATCGAGCTCAGCTGAGTCAGTGGCAGGAGTCTATTTAAATGGCGGCGCCGTGTTTCAATTTAAAATCACCCACGCTTGAGCGTGGGTGGATGGCTATCATTTAGGCTTTTAGCCAGTCGGTCGGACGTAAATACTCGTTGAGTAAGGCTTCTGGGCTACCGGCTCCGGGCTCATATTGATATTCAAAGCGCACTAAGGGCGGCATAGACATCAGAATGGATTCGGTGCGGCCACCGCTTTGAAGCCCAAACAGCGTGCCTCGATCCCAGACCAGATTGAATTCCACATAGCGGCCACGGCGGTACAGCTGGAACTGGCGTTCTCGCTCGCCGTAGGCCATGTGTTTGCGGCGATTAACGATGGGCACGTAGGCATCGATAAAGCCTTGTGCCACAGCTTGGATGAACGCAAAGCACGAGGCAAACCCCCACTGATTAAGGTCGTCAAAAAACAGACCGCCGACGCCACGGGTTTCTGCGCGGTGTTTGAGATAAAAATAGTCATCACACCATTTTTTATAGTCGGCGTAGACGTTGGCGCCAAAAGGCGCACAGAGATCATGGGCGGTTTGGTGCCAGTGCTGAATATCCTCGGCAAACGGATAAAAAGGCGTTAGGTCAAAGCCGCCACCAAACCACCACACCGGTTCGGCATTGTCTGGATAGGCAATGAAAAAGCGGACATTGGCGTGGCTAGTGGGCACGTAGGGATTTTTCGGGTGAATCACCAAAGACACCCCCATGGCTTCAAACGCCGCGCCGGCCAGTTCTGGACGATGAGCGGTGGCAGAGGCCGGCATGGCGCTGCCTTTGACGTGAGAAAAATTGACGCCCGCCTGTTCAAACACGGTGCCGTTTTTTAAGACACGGCTTTCGCCTATGCCCAGCTTACTTTGCCACTGGTCAGCGATAAATTGGCCACTGCCATCGGCGGCCTCTAAGGCTTGGCAGATTTTGGTTTGAATGGATTGTAGGAACAGTTTAACGGCATCAACAGATAGAGAAGACATGGCGGTTTTAGGGTTTGATTTAAAAATAATGCGGCCATTGTAACGTATTTCCCGGGACTAAGCGCCCATCGTTTTGTCCCCCATGGGCGAATCGGCCAGTGTAGGCGATTTGCCTTCATCTTATTTAAGAAAGGCAGACTATGTATACCGTTTATGGTTTAGGAACCCCGAATGGGTTTAAGGTCAGCATTGCCCTGGCTGAACTCAAGCAGGCTTATACAACCAAAATCATCGACATTTCTAAAAACGAGCAGTTTAGCCCTGAGTTTTTGGCCCTCAATGCCAATCACAAAATCCCCGTGCTGGTGGACAGCGAGGCAGAAGGGGGGGAGCTGGTCTTGGCTGAAAGTGGCGCGATTTTGATGTATCTGGCCCAAAAACATGGCCAGTTCTTGCCGACTGAGCCTCATGCGCATTGGGCCACGATTCAGTGGTTGATGTTTCAAATGGGGGGCTTTGGGCCGATGCTGGGCCAGATGCACCATTTTAAAGTGTATGCGCCAGAAGTGGTGCCTTATGCGATCAATCGCTACGATGCCGAAGGCCGCCGCCTGTATGGCGTACTGAACACGCAGTTGGCTGGCAAAGATTATGTGATTGGCAGCGACTACACCATTGCCGACATGGCGCTCTATCCTTGGGCCTGTTCGCACGAGCGTCAGGGCATTGATTTAGCCGATTACCCTCATGTGGCGGCTTGGTTTGCACGCATGAGCGCCCGCCCGGGTGTGCAAGAAGGCATGCGCGCTTTTGCTTAAGCTCTGTGTGAAGGAATGAGCCTGGCTTGAACCCATGGCTTATGAGCCATGAGTGGGGTGGGCAAAGCGTAGCGTGCCCACCGTCTCCAAGATGACAATACGCCAAGATCAAAAACCTGCGTGGGTCACGATCCACCCTACGCCATGCCAACAAACCATAGCCAAAATTTATTTAGGCTTTAGGTGGGCAGCGCGTTGATTTGCCAGCGGTGCAAATTATGTAGTAAGCTATACTTTGTAAAGCGTTATCTTTGGGGCAAAGTGAGAAGGGCAACCTTCAATTCTTGACCGGCGGTGATAGTCCGCGAGCGAAAGCTGATTTGGTGTAATTCCAAAACCGACAGTATAGTCTGGATGATAAAAGATAACCGACAATTAAGGCAGTTTGTCGACAGACACCCGTGACGGCGTGAGCCGCTGGTGTGGCTATGGCAAACGCTCACGGCTTATGCCGTGGCTTTAATTGTTTCGCCCCTGCTCGAGCCATCGAGAGGGGCTTTTTTTATGACTATTAATAATCAATAGGCCAGGACCCCACCTGACCATCGATCACACAAGGGCACGAATATGTCGAATACGCTAGAGCAGCGCGGTTTTACCCAGCGAGAGCTGATGATGAGTTTGTTGATGACGCCAGACATGGCCAACTTTACCGGCAACGTGCACGGCGGCACGATCTTGAAGCTGCTGGACCAAGTGGCCTATGCCTGCGCCAGCCGCTACGCCGGCACCTATGTGGTGACGCTGTCGGTGGATCAGGTATTGTTTAAAGAGCCGATTCATGTCGGCGAACTGGTGACCTTCTTGGCCAGCGTCAATCACGTGGGCCGTACCTCGATGGAGATTGGCATTCGCGTAGAGGCCGAAGACATCCCCAATCGCAGCGTGCGCCACACCAACAGCTGCTACTTCACCATGGTGGCCGTCGGCGAAGACCGTAAGCCGGTTGAAGTACCTGCTTTGAGCCTAGACAACGAAACCCAGCGCATGCGTGCCGCTGCTGCCGAGCTGCGTAAACGCATCCGAATCGAGACCGCGGCCAAGCTAAAAGAAGCTTGTGAAGCCGACGCGCAACCCAAAGCATAGGAGCGGCATATGTTTACCGGCATCATACAAGGCCTAGGCCAGATCGAACGCATCGAGAAGAAAGATCAGTTTCAAACCCACGTGGTGCGCTTTCCGCGCGAACTATTGGGTAACCTTGCTTTGGGTGCTTCTGTAGCCCACAGCGGCTGCTGCCTGACCGTGACGAAAGTCGAGGATGACTTGGTGTGGTTCGATCTCATTGACGAAACCCTACGCTTAACCAACCTAGGCGAATTAGCCCAGGGCGATTGGGTGAACCTTGAGCGCGCAGCTAAATTTGGTGATGAGATAGGTGGCCACAGCATGAGCGGCCATATCTTGGGCCAGGCGATCATTAGCCGTATAGAAGAAACGGCGACCAATCGTGCGGTTTATTTTGCTTTACCCAAAGCCATGCAAAAATACATTCTGACCAAGGGTTACATTGGTATTGATGGCATTAGCCTCACCTTAGGTGAAGTGAATGAGCATGAATTCAGTGTGCACTTAATTCCAGAAACCATTGCCAGAACCAATATGCAATACCGACAAGTGGGCGAAGGGGTCAATATTGAGATTGATCCGCAAACACAAGCCATTGTAGATACTGTTGAGCGCGTTTTGGCGCAACGCACTAATGCTTAATTTTACAGACAAACTTGTCTAGAATCAGGAGACATCATGGCGATTGCCAGTATTCCAGAAATTATTGCCGACATCAAAGCCGGTAAAATGGTGATTTTAACCGACGCAGAAGACCGCGAAAACGAAGGTGACGTGCTGATGGCGGCCGAATTTGTGACCCCAGAAGCGATTAACTTTATGATCAAACACGCTCGGGGCTTGGTGTGCATGCCCATGAGCAATGAAATGGTCGACCGCCTGGCGCTGCCGATGATGGCTGATCGCAACGGCGCTCGCCACGGTACGCCGTTTACCGTCAGCATTGAAGCCGCCCACGGCATCAGCACCGGCATTTCTGCCGTTGACCGCGCTCATACGGTGCGCACCGCTGTTGCTCCCAATGCGGTTGCCAGCGACATCGTTCAACCAGGCCACATTTTCCCCTTGCGTGCGCAAGACGGTGGCGTCTTGGTCCGCGCTGGCCATACTGAGGCCGGTTGCGACTTAACCCGCATGGCCGGCTTAACGCCGGCAGCGGTGATTTGTGAAGTGATCAATGATGACGGCACCATGGCGCGCATGCCTGAACTGGAAGTGTTTGCCGCCGAGCATGGGATTAAAATCGCCACCATTGCTGACTTAATTCAATACCGCAGCCAAAACGAAAGCCTGATCGAACAGAAGGGCAGCCAAATGATCGACACGGCTTGGGGGCAGTTCAAGCAAGTGCTGTTTACCGACACGCTGTCGCAAGAAACCCACATAGCCCTAGTGAAGGGTGAGCCTACGGCCAATGATGAAGTATTGGTGCGCGTGCATGAGCCGTTTAGCGCCATGGACTTCTTGGCGCCAAGCAGCGACCACAGCTGGAGTTTGCCTGATGCGCTTCGCCGCATTCAAAACGCCGATCACGGCGTGGCCATTTTGTTACACCGTACCGAAACCGGTGCCGACTTATTGGCTAAAGGTTTACCGCAGCAAGATGCACCAGTGCGGGTATGGGATAAGAAGACGTTTGGCATCGGCGCACAAATCTTGGCCAGCCTAAACGTCAAAAAAATGCGCATTATGGGCAAAACCTCGGCCATGACGGGCTTAACTGGCTTTGGCTTGGAAGTGACGGGCTTTGAAATGCCCAATGAAGCTTAAATCTTAATAAATCGTGGGCACTTGTGCTGAAATCCAGTACAATTGCCCCTCCTTTTGAAGGAACTCTAATGAAATCATACGCAGTGAATCATCAAGCCAAAGGCTTACGCATTGGGATTGTTCAAGCACGTTTCAGCAACGGCATTGGCAGCGAACTATTGGCCGCCTGTGAAGCACAGCTCTTGGCCCACGGTGTGGCCGCCGACGACATCCACGTGGCCACGGTGCCCGGCGCTTTAGAAGTGCCCGTGGTGTTGCAAAGCATGGCTAAAAGCCAGCAATTTGACGCCCTTGTGGCTCTTGGCGTCATCATTCGTGGCGAGACCTACCATTTCGAACTGGTGGCGAATGAATCTGGTGCAGGTGTGAGCCGCGTCTCTTTAGATTATAATGTCCCCATTGCCAACGCCATTTTGACAACGGAAGATGAAGAACAAGCGATTGTTCGCATGCGGATTAAAGGCGCAGAAGCCGCCACCGCCGCCGTTGAAGTGGCTAATTTATTGAAAGCTGTCTCAGCATAGTTAAGGAATCATATGAAAACACCACGCCGTCGCGCGCGCGAATTTGTGGTCCAAGGTTTGTATCAATTTCAGTTGAATACATCATTGAGTGCCAATGAAATTGAGCGCAATTTACAAGAAAATGAATATTTTGAAAAAGCCGATTTGGTTTTGTTTCGCAAAATTTTCTACGGTGTGTTGCAAGATTTCGGCACCTATATGAACCGTCTCATGCCTCTATTGGATCGCCCTGCAGAAGAAGTGAGCCCAATTGAACGCGCCACTTTGTTGATGGCTTGCTATGAGCTGTCGCAAATGCCTGAAACACCTTATCCAGTCATCATCAATGAAGCCATTGAAACCACTAAAACCTATGGTGGTACGGATGGGCATAAGTTTGTGAACGGTATTTTGGACAAGCTGGCCGCTGTTTTGCGCCCAGATGATCCTCGCCGCTAAGCGGATCCAAACGTAAAAAACCACCGCTCATGCGGTGGTTTTTTTATGGTCAGGATTAAGGCCAGCTGGGATAGTCGTCTAGATGGGCCAGCTGTTTTTCAGTGGCAATCACTTGAACATACAGGGTGGTGCCGTTATCGGCTAAGAAGTCGCAGGCGTCTTGGCAGACGTTAAGGAAGATCTCCATGTCGGCCCAATCAACGTCGCTAGCTTTATACAGCGGCACCACCCAAAGGTTAGGCGCGTAAGGGCACCAGCTTTGTTCGGTCAGGGCGTCGTAAAGCGCATCCCAGTTATCGCCAAAATAATCGGGCAGCACAAACAGGCTTTTGGCGGCCATCATGAGGCTGGCTTTGTTGACCTGGTTAAGCTTGGGCCATTGCCATTGCTGTGCATGGGCGTCGGTGGCGAGGGTGGGCACCTGTTTGGGCGTGCACACATAAACCGCTGGGTTATTAGGGAAGATCATGGTTGGCCTCTAGCTTATGAAAGGTACGATAGTGGTCGGGGGTGTAATAGTATTCTGAGGGCGGATTGCCGCCCGTGACAATGCGGCGGGCACCGCGGGTTTTGGTGCCAGGGGTGCGCACCGTGTACTCATGATAGTAACCGCGCGGCTGTTTGGGCAAGATGCGCTCGCGGTTTTGAAAAATCGTCGCGTCTTGCTTGTGAGGGAAGGGCCCGCCTTGCTTGATTAAGGCCAGCGTTTTATTGATCTCGTCGTCAGCAGAAACCAAGCCGCTGCTAGCAGCTTGCTTAGGTGCATCGGTGTCAACAGCCACGCTCAGCGGCTTGGTTTGGGCTTTGGTGTCGGCTAGGGTTTTGCTGCCTTGCGCTTGCGTTTGTGCTTCGTCTTGGCTTGAGGGCTTGGCGTGATCGGCGTCGGTTGCGGAGTCTGCATCGGCATCAACCAGCTTGGGCGTCGGTTGCGGCATGGGGGCAACGTCGGGCGGTGGTTCAACGGTTTCGAGCGGTGTCAGTTCGATGGTGGATTCGGCTGGTGCCGTGATGCTGGCTGGCTCTGGGCTCAATAAGCTGGTGTGATTGACGACAAAATAAATCAAGACCAAGGCCAACAGGCCAATTATTTTTCTCATGATTAGCTTTATTCATTAAATATGGATGGTTTATTATAGCGATAAATGCCGCGTGGGGCAGTTTTTCTGCCGTGGCTGTTGAGCGTGCTCAGCCTATGTTAAGATGCGGCGCTACGGGCTTGGTGGCCGATTTTGATCTGGTTAAACTGTTTTGTGTGCCTCACGATAGGTGTGAGGATGAAAGTGAAAGAAATGACGTTGTTAGAAAAAGATCACTATGTTTTCCACTCTTGTCAGCGCGGTGACGCGAGCAAGCCACCCATTGTGGTGATTGGCAGCGCGCTTTATTATCCACGGTTATTTCAAGATGAGTGTTTTGCTGGTTTTAACCTAATCTTTATTGATCACCGTGGTTTTGTGCAGCCCAAGAGCGATGCCGCCAGCTATAGCTTGGCCGATGTGGTGGATGATATTGAAGCCTTTCGGTTACAACTAGGGCTCGAGAAAATGGTGTTATTGGGTCATTCTGGTCATGGCTTTATGGCCATGGCCTATGCGCAAGCCTATGGTGAACATGTGGCAGGTCTGATTCTGTCGAATTTAGCGCCGACCAACAGCCCTGAGCGGCAAGCAGGCAGCTTAGCCTATTTTGACCAAACGGCCTCGGCGACAAGAAAAGCGCTGTTTGCCGCAGAAATAAGCCACCTGGCGGCCGATATTGAAGCCGATCCAGATCACCGTTTTAGCCACATTAATCGGCGCATGCGCACCCATGCTTTTTATGCTGAAGACTATGCTGGGCCTGATGATTGGGCTGGGGTGGTCAATCATATGCCAGCTTTGGATTACTTATGGGGCGTGGCCTTTGCTGAATTTGATACGGCTGGTTTTTTACGCCAATGGTCAGGCCCGTTGCTGCTGTTATTGTGTGACCATGATTATTTGGTAGGGCCACCATCATTGTGGGATGCCTTGATACAAGAGCAAGAAATCGATTGGCTTAAGTTTCATCAAAGTGGCCATAATCCGATGCTGGAAGAGCCTCAGGCTTATGCCGCGGCTTTGACTGGTTTTATGAGCACTATTTACCTGACTACACGATAAAGGAACATTATGCGTTCATGGTTGTTGGCTTTAGCCGTCATGGGCTGTACGCCTGTGGCGACGCAAGCCACGGAAGACACGTTAACAGAGGCTGCGCCCGTGGTGCTAGAGGCTGCCTTACCAAGTGAGGCTGAAGATGCTTCAGCCCATGCCGTGGCCGGTATTGAAGAGGAAGTGGTTTGGGCTGATGCCGCCAAAGAGGTGACGCTGGATGAGGCCGCGCTACCGCCTGCCGTCGTGGCCTTTGTTGAGTCGCGCGATGCTTGTGAACATTTAATGGGTGAGTTTGTGGGCGATCCTGAGATTGATGGCCCGCGCGGCATTAATCAGCAAATTGAAGCGGCGTGTATCGGTCTAGATGAGCGTTTAACCGCCTTGAAAGCCAAGCATCAAGCTGATGCGGCGGCCATGGCGGTGTTAAATGAATATGAGTTATTGTATTAATGTGGCCTTTTGAAGTAAGAAGACGCCGACCATTAAGGTCGGCGTCTTTTTTAAAATACTCTGGGGCTTAATCCAAGCCCATGGCCTGGGCAATCAGCTTTCTTTTAACCGGGCCCAGCTGATTGGTGAGGCTTAGGCCAGTATTGCGCAGCCACGGCAGCAGCGGCAGGGAATGATTGCCAAACAGTTTAAAGAGGGCATCGCAGCCCATCTGCATGGTGCGTACCGGTTCGAGGCGGCGCTGGGCATATTGGGTCAATAAGGCGCTTTGGCCAGGATCTTTGGCGCCCTTGAGCAGCTGCGCCAGCGTTTGGGCATCGCCAAAGCCTAGATTGACGCCTTGGCCAGCTAGGGGGTGAATGGTGTGGGCGGCGTCGCCCACCAATAGCACCCGTTGTGCCGTGGTGGCTTGAGGGCGGATCAGCCGAAGTTCAAACGCATTGGCGGGGGTAACCACTTTAAGCTGGCCCAGTTTGTGCTGGCCGCGGGCGGCCACAGCGAGGGCTAAGTCTTCGGCGCTCAAGTCGAGCAGCTTTTCAGGCTGAGACGTCGACCACACCATCGACATGTGGCGATTGGGTAGCGGTAAATAGGCTAGGATTTCACCATCTTGAAACCATTGATAGGCCACGCCTTGATGGTCATGCTCACATTGGAAATTGGCCACCACGCCATGGTGATGATAAGGATCCACCTTGATGTCTATGCCTGCTTGCTGGCGGACCCAAGAGTTGGCGCCATCGGCACCGATCACCAGTTTGGCACTGATCTGGTCGCCGTTGTCTAAGGTGAGTGAGGCCTGGTTTAGGTCGGTGCGCAGGCTGGCGCCGCGTTGACCGCTGATGATGGTCACGTTTTGCTTGGCCAATTCGGCCCATAGGCCACTGAGCAGCCAGCGGTTTTCCGCAATCGTGGTCAAGTGGCTGGCGCGTAGGTCGCGGG
Organism: Neisseriaceae bacterium CLB008; assembly: GCA_041228285.1. Lineage (NCBI taxonomy): Bacteria > Pseudomonadati > Pseudomonadota > Betaproteobacteria > Neisseriales > Neisseriaceae > Neisseriaceae bacterium CLB_ANTARCTIC_008. The sequence continues at coordinate 696,096 of CP166133.1, forward strand.
CGTTGAACTCAATGTGACCGCCTTGATCGCCAAACACGCTCATCTGTGTGACGCTTTGCATGCGCTCGGTGTTGGGCCAAGCATTGAGCTGTTCTAAAAAGCGTTGGTTGCCTGGGCTGATGGCGAAAATACGCGGATCAAAGCCGTGGCTCAGTTGGGCGGGACTTAGGTCGGGCAGGCGCGCTTCCAGCAGCATCACGTGATGGCCGCTGGCCTGTAAGGCCAATGCCGTACTGGCGCCAACGAGGCCGGCACCGACGATTAATATGTCGCAATGAGTGTGTGTGGTCATGGGGCAATACTCCTTGGCTTAAAGGCCGAAAACCAAGTGTTGGCTAAAGCGTTTTCTGAACGCGGGGATGACGTCAAGCGCGCTCATGACCAGGCCGCGGCCGTGGTTCATGAGGGGCGTGTGGCCTTCGAATAAGGTCACTAGGCTGTGGGTGAAGCCGACCACGGCATGGGCGTCGACGCGTCGTTTGGCACCATACTGTTGGCCCAGCTGGGTATTTTTGAGGGCGCCTGCGGGCGCCATCATGGCGGCCAAGGTGAGGGCGTCACGCAGTCCGAGGTTGAGGCCTTGGGCGGCTACGGGGTGCATGGTCTGGGCGGCGTTACCAATGCAGATGACTTTGCCGGTGCTGACCTTGTTCAGTTGTTTGAGCTGTAAGGGGAAGGTGGCTGGTCTGGCCACGTTCAGTAACGGGCCTAGGCGTTGTCCGAATGCAGCTTCAAATTCGGTTTTAAATTCGATCAAGCTGGCCGTTTTTAAACGGGCCGCGTCGGCGCTGCTGCGGGTCCACACCAGACGGTAATTGTCTTGGTAGGGTAGTAAGACAAACGGACCGGCTTCGGCAAAGCGTTCAAAGGCAATGCCGTTTTGAGCCTGAGCGAAGGTCAGCGTTGCCACTAGGGCGGTTTGTTCGTAATTGAATTCGCGTCGCTTTAAGGCTGGCAGCTGCTGGATTAAATGGCCGCCTTCTGCAAGGGTGAGCCAATCGCAGGTTAAAAGTTGTGCTTGCCCCTGATGCTGAAAGCCTAAGCTCGCGTAATGGTCGTTGCTGTGAACGGTGTCCACCGAGGCCTCCCACAGCACGGGCACGCCCTGGGTAATAAGGGCGGCTTCGCAGGCCTGAATCAGGCTGGCGTAGTCAATGACGGCGCCTAGGACGGGTAGATTTAAATCGTCTTGATGAATATGGGTTTTGCCAAAATGATTTTGTTGCGACACATGAACTTGGTGGATGGCGGTAAAAGCGCTCGGCGGTAGGCTCACCCCAGCGTCGCGTAGGGCAGTGAGGCTTAAATACGACAATGCCAAAGTGCGCTGATCGCCTACCACGGTGTTTTGCGCTCGAGCTTCCAGCAGCAGCACCTGTTTGCCTTGCTGATGTAGCTGCAAGGCGAGTAAAGTGCCCACAGGGCCCGCGCCCACGATGGCGACTTGGGTATGGCTGGGTAGGTTCATGCGCAACAGTCCTTCTGACGTAATATAGGCGCTATTCTAATGCAATTTAGGCCTTGGGCACAGGCCATTGTGGCGCTCTCTTGCGCTGGCTCAGACCGGTGTTTGGCTAGATAAGCTGACTAGGACGGCCAGTTGGCTTATTTGCTTAGAAGATTCAATGTGAAGTTGGGTAAATTTTAAGCTTACCTGTTGGGAAAACGTTTTTTGCCCATATATATAGGGCTAAACCAGCGTGAATGGCGCTTGGGTATGCATTAAATCATTGTATTTAATTATTATTTTAACGCTTAACCGTTATTGATCTCTCGTTCATGGTCGGCGCGTATGCGGCCACACACAAGGTTATTTAATCCTATGACAGTTCCTCACCTAACCACCGCCCAAAAAGGGCCATTATTGGCATTAGAGCAATGTATTCTTGATAATCAAGCCACGATTGAAGCTTGGTTTCGCAGTAAGTGGGTGCAGCATCAAACCCCGTTTTATGGTTCGGTTGATTTACGCAACAGCGGTTTTAAATTAGCGCCGGTGGATTTGAATCTATTTCCCGGTGGCTTTAATAACCTGAATACCGAATTATTGCCTTTGGCCGTGGCGGCTGCGCAAAGCGCCGTTGAAAAGGTTTGTCCAGAAGCCAAAAGCGTGTTGATCATTCCTGAAAATCACACTCGTAATACCTATTATTTAGAAAATATTTATGCGCTCAAGCATATTTTGGATCAGGCCGGCTTTAACGTACGTTTTGGCTCGCTGAATCCAGAAGTAACCGAGCCAACAACGTTTAAAACCGCTTTGGATCACGATGTGTTGCTGGAGCCTTTGGTGCGCGTGGGCAATCGTGTGCAATTGGCTGATGGTTTTAACCCTTGTTTGGTTTTGTTGAATAATGATTTATCGGCCGGTACCCCAGCCATCATCGAAAACATTGAGCAGCATGTGTATCCACCGTTACACGGTGGCTGGACCTTCCGTAAGAAAACCCATCATTTTGCTGCCTACGATCAAGTAGCGACCGAGTTTGCCGAGCTGGTGGGCATCGATCCTTGGGTGATCAACCCTTATTTTGAAGGCTGCGCCGGTTTGGACTTCCAGGCGCGTGAAGGTGAAGATGAATTGGCCAGCACGGTAGATCGTGTGCTGGCTAAAATCAAGGCTAAATATGATGAAAATGGTATTCCTGATGAGCCATTTGTGATTGTGAAGGCTGATGCCGGTACGTACGGCATGGGCGTTATGAGCGTTAAATCAGGTGAAGAAGTGCGTGGTTTAAACCGCAAAAACCGCAACAAAATGGCGGTGGTCAAAGAAGGCCTAGAGGTTTCAGAAGTGATCGTCCAAGAAGGGGTGTATACCTTTGAAGAGGTTGATGGCGCCGTAGCTGAGCCCGTGGTGTACATGATGGACCGCTTTGTGATTGGTGGTTTTTACCGCGTCAATAATGGCCGCGGCATCGACGAGAACCTCAACGCCAGCGGCATGCATTTTGTGCCCCTATCGTTTGAATGTGCGGGCTTGCCAGACAAAGACGCCACGCCACACTGTGCGCCGAATCGTTTTTACGCCTACGGCGTGTTGGCACGCTTATCTTTATTGGCGGCGGCCCTCGAGCTTGAGGCCACAGCGCCTCAATCAGCTTAATGATGCTGACCGATGTGTGCTGCGGCCGCATCGGTTTTTTTATTGAAAGGATTCGTCGATGAACGTCCTCTTTATTGCCGACCCATTGAGCGGCTTTAAAATTTACAAAGATTCAACCTATGCCATGATGCGTGAGTTGGCCAAGCGTGGCCATCAGCTGCATCATTGCCTAAGTGGGCAGATGGTGATCGAAGCTGGTCAGGTGATGACCGATGCGACTTTAATCACGCTAGATGCCAGCGTGACCTATGAGGACACCGATCGCAGCTGGTATGCTGAACAATCGGTTAGCCACATGGCCTTGAGCCAATTCGATGCCGTGATTATGCGCACCGACCCCCCGTTTGATTTGGAATACCTATACGCCACGCAGCTGTTGACGCTGGCAGCCAGCCAAGGCGCTAAAGTATTTAATAGTGGGCAGGCCATGCGCGACTTCAACGAGAAGCTGGCGATTTTAAATTTTGCCCAGTTTACCGCACCGACTTTGGTGTCGTCGCAGCAAGAGGCAATCAAAGCCTTTATTGCCGAACACCAAGACGTCATCGTGAAGCCGCTAGACGGCATGGGCGGCAGCGGGATTTTCCGCCTGCGCCAAGGCGATCCTAACGTGGGCAGCGTGTTGGAACTACTGACCCAGATAAGCAGCCGCACCATCATGGCGCAGCGCTACATTCCCGAAATTGTGGCCGGCGACAAGCGCATATTGGTGATTGATGGCGAAGCCATGCCGTATGCTTTGGCACGCATTCCACAGCAGGGGGAAACGCGCGGTAACTTAGCCGCCGGTGGACGAGGGGTGGCGCAGCCCTTGAGTGAGCGTGATTGGGCGATTGCCAAGGCTTTGGGCCCTGAGTTAAAATCACGTGGCATTTTGTTGGCCGGCTTAGACGTCATTGGGGATTACTTAACCGAAGTGAACGTCACCAGCCCAACGTGTTTTCAAGAAATCATGCAGCAAACCGATTGCAACGTGGCCGAATATTTTGTGGATGCGCTCACGCGTCGGGTCGAAAATCAATTATAATCAAACCTTCTGAAATGGCTGAAACAATATGGATCGTCACGATTTAAATACCGAATCGAGCAATGAGTTTAAGGGTAAAACCGGCGTGAAGCGCGTGCTGAACGCCTTTGGCTACTCCAAAGCGGGCATTAAGTTCGCCTGGGAAGAGCAGGGCTTTCGCCAGCTGGTGTACATCAATACGGTTTTGGTGGCCTTGTCTTTTTACTTTAAGTTCGGCAGTGCGACCCAGTCCATTCTGATCTTGGGTTCGGCCCTCACCTTGATGGTTGAGCTATTAAATACCGCAATTGAAGCCTCAGTAGACCACACCTCGCTTAAGCAGCATCCTTTGGCCAAACGCGCCAAGGACACTGCTTCTGCTGCCCAAACCGTTGCCTTGGTGACGCTGTTTATTTTGTGGGCAGCGGCGTTGTGGCGCTATTTTGGCTAAGCACATAAGACAAAGGAGTGTATGCATGAATAAAACCGCAATGGGCTTATTGTTGGCCCTAGGCGTGATGAGTGGCGCTCAAGCCGCCAGCGTGATTGAAGTGGGCCAAGCCTGGAGCCGCATGACGGCACCGAGCGTGCCCATGGGCGCGATTTTTGTGGAATTGAAAAATACGGGCGACGCCGACGATGTTTTGGTATCGGCCACCACGGCACGTAGTCCACAAGTAGAGCTACACACCACCATCGACGACAATGGCGTGATGCGTATGCGTGAAGTGGCTGGTGGCATTGCTTTGCCTAAAGGTCAGACCGTGTCGCTTAAGCCAGGTGGTTATCACATTATGTTGATGAAGCTGCCCAAGCCTTTGGTGTTGAATGATGAGTACCAAGTGACGCTAAAATTCAAGCAAGCACCGAGCCAAACCGTGAACGTTAAAGTGAATAACGGCGTCGGTATGGTGAACGGCATGGCGGCTAAGGCCATGGACCACAGTGGTCATGGCGGTCATTAAGGCTGGGTAAGATGGAAAAAGACCGCATTTAGGCGGTCTTTTTTGTGGCCATCGTTTGGGCTTAACCTTCTGAGTCTTGCAGCAGCCAGTGCTGTAAGGCAATCAAAGTCTTGGCGTCTTGAATCTCATGCGCCGCCAGCGCCGCTTTCACGTCTGCCTTACTCATCAACACCGTTTCCACAAACTCATCTTCATCGGCGCTCAAAGCGCTGTTGGCCACCACATTTTGCGCCTGATATAGGTGTAATACTTCATTGGTGAAGCCTGGGGCGCTAAAGAAGTGGCACACATAGCTGAGGCTGTCGCAGGTATAGGGCGTTTCTTCGGCCAGCTCTCGTTGGGCGCAGTCTAGAGGGTCTTCGCCTATGTGATCGAGTTTACCTGCCGGCACCTCAAGCAGGATTTGTCCCGCCGGATGACGGTATTGGCGCACCAATACCACTTGCTGTTCTGGCGTGGTGGCCAAAATACAGGCCGCGCCATTGTGGTGCACAAATTCACGGGTGGCGGTTTTGCCGTTGGGGAGGGTAACGGTGTCGACGCTCAGGTGGATGATGTTGCCTTTAAAAATCAATTCTCGAGCAACAAAGGTTTCGGTTAACTTCATGCATTGTCCTTAGGATTGGCCAAACACTACGTCTGGTCGCTGTACCGCTAAGGTAATCGCTTGCGTGAGTCGATGCAAGTCTTCTGGGTTCATGACGTAAGGCGGCATGATGTAAATCAGGCGGCCAAAGGGACGAATCCACACCCCTTGTGCCACAAAAAACGCCTGAAGGCTGGCGGTGTGAACCGGCGCCGTGGTTTCAATCACGCCAACGGCACCTAATACCCTGACGTCGGCGACCACGTCGGCATGGGCGCGCAGGGGCAGTAATTCGGTGCGCAGCTGGGCTTCAATGGCGGCCACTTGTTCTGCCCAGGGCTGACTATTGAGCAGGTTTAGGCTGGCTGAGGCCACGGCGCAGGCCAGTGGGTTGCCCATAAAGGTTGGCCCATGCATGAAGCAGCCGGCTTCGCCGTTGCTGATGGTGTCGGCGACGTGGCGGGTGGTGAGGGTGGCCGACAGCGTCATGTAGCCGCCGGTGAGGGCCTTGCCTAGACACATGATGTCGGGGCTGATGTCGGCATGTTGGCAGGCAAATAGCTTCCCTGTGCGGCCAAAGCCGGTGGCGATCTCATCGGCAATCAATAACACGCCGTATTGCTGGCACAGTTCAGCTACCTGCTTTAAATACTGGGGGTGGTAAAAGCGCATGCCGCCCGCGCCCTGAATGATGGGCTCTAAAATTACGGCGGCAAGGCGCGTGTGCTGGGCTAAAAAGGCCTGCTTAAAGGGTTCAAAATCGTGTGGTTGCCATTCGTCGTCAAAACGGCATTGCGGGGCGGTCACGAACAGGTGTGCAGGCAGATAGCCTTGATACAGGCTGTGCATGGAGTTATGGGGATCACACACGCTCATGGCGCCAAAGGTATCGCCGTGGTAGCCGTGTTTTAAGGTCAAAAAGGTTTGGCGGGCGTCACCGCGCGCCTGCCAGTATTGCAAGGCCATTTTCATGGCCACTTCGACCGCCACCGAGCCCGAGTCGGCTAAGAAAACGCATTCTAGCGGCGCTGGCGTCATGGCGACCAGCTGCTGACACAGTGCGATGGCGGGTGGATGGGTGATGCCGCCAAACATGACGTGGGCCATTTGGCCGATTTGGGCGGTAGCGGCCTGGTTTAAGACGGGGTGATTATAGCCGTGGATGGCGGCCCACCATGAGGCCATGCCATCAATCAAGGTGCGTCCATCGTTGAGGGTGAGGCGCACGCCGCTGGCGCTGACGACGGGGTAGGTGGGTAGGGGGTGTGACATCGAGGTATAGGGATGCCAGATGTGTTGGCGATCAAACGCCAACGCAGCAGAAGAAAGATGCATAGTGTGGTCTCGTTATATAGTGAGGATTAAGGTGTAGCCATATAGGTGTTGCCCCGCCATTATAGCCATAAAAGCGCTCAGTGCGCAGCTAGGCGTGGCTAAGAAGTCTTGACAATATGGGGGCAGTAGCGAACACTAAGCACGTTTTTACTATATATATGATTGAAGCGATATGAGTTGGTCTATTAAGATAAACCAAGGATTAGCGCACAAAGAGCAGCAACACACCTATAGAATACGTACGACCCGTTCTGCCTTGTGCCACGGTGCCTCAATCTTGGTTAATCAGCAGCGCTGCCTTAATTTTAGCAGCAATGATTACCTCGGCTTTAGCCAAGATTCAGGACTCATCCAACAGGGCCAAAAGCATTTGGCCCAATATGGTCTCGGAAGCGGTGGTTCGCCTTTATTGGTTGGCCATACCGAGATTCATGCCCAATTAGAAGCTGATTTAGCCCGCTGGCAGGGCTTTGATCGCGCTTTATTATTCATTTCAGGCTTTGCCGCCAACCAAGCGTTGGTGCAGGCGCTATTGGGCGCGGGCGATCGCCTCCTGGCGGATAAGCTCAGTCACGCCTCGATTTTGGAGGCCGCGGTTAATAGCCCCGCTGAGCTGCGTCGTTTTGCCCATAATCAACCGGATCATCTGGCTCAATTGCTGGCCAAGCCTTGTGCGGGCGCCACCATGGTGTTTACCGAAGGGGTGTTCAGCATGGATGGCGATCAGGCGCCGCTGCCGGCCTTAGCCGCCTTGGCGCAGCAGCATGACGCTTTGTTCGTGGTGGACGATGCCCACGGCGTGGGCGTGCTGGGGCCGGAAGGGCGCGGCAGCTGTGCGGCTCAAGGCGTACGCCCAGACGTGCTGGTGTTGACGTTTGGCAAAGCCTTTGGCCTCAGTGGCGCCGCGATTCTGTGTAACGAGGCCACGGCCGAGTATCTGATTCAATATGCCCGTCACTATGTGTACAGCACGGCCATGCCAGCTTTTCAGGCCGCTCTGCTGAGCGACGCCTTAACCAAGCTGCGCTTTGATTCTGAGCCGCAGCAGAGACTACAGCACATCATTCATTATTTTCACACTCAATGGGCGCAAGCGCAGGTGCCGCTGCGGCTGCTGCCCAGCCAAACCGCTATTCAGCCCGTACTCATTGGCAGCAGCGACGAAACCTTGCGCGTTGCGGCACGATTGCGGGCGCAGGGCTTGTGGCTGGGCGCGATTAGGCCGCCGACGGTGCCGCCCCAGCAGGGGCGTTTGCGCTTGACCCTCACGGCTTTGCATAGCGAAGCCGATATTGACGCCTTAGTGAAAGGAATGAAGGATGTGGCCACAGAGTAATCCTGACGCTGTTGCGGCCAAGCAGGCCATAGGCCAGGCGTTTGGCCGCGCAGCAAACACTTATGATGCCCACGCCGCGCTACAGCGCGAGGTCGGTGATCAAGTGAATCAACTTTTGGCGGCCGTGCCGCCAACCTTGACGCATTTATTAGACGTTGGCTGCGGTACTGGCTACATCGCTCGACACTGGCGGTCGTCAGAGACGACCGTAACGGCTTTAGATCTGTCGGCGGCCATGCTGGCCGAGGCGCGTACCCAGCACAGTGCCGACTATTATGTGCAGGCCGATGCAGAGCGGCTGCCGTTTGCCGATGGTGTGTTTGGCGCTTGCAGCAGCAATTTGGCCTTGCAGTGGTGCCGTGATTTAAGGGTGCCGCTGCGAGAGCTGTATCGTGTGTTGGCACCGGGCGGTATGGCTGTGTTCACGACTTTGGTGGCGGGCTCTTTGGGCTCCTTAGATCAAGCCTGGGCCGCCGTTGACGATAGGCGTCACGTGAATGAATTTTTGCCGCTGTCGCGGCTGCGTGCCGATTTGGCGGCGGTTGGTGCAGATCGACAGGCGCATCATGTGCAGCGCCACACCATGTGGTATCCCTCGGTTGTGGCGATGATGCGCGACCTTAAAGGCATCGGCGCCACTCATGTGTACGCTGATCGGCGGCAAGGGCTCATGGGGCGGGGTCAGCTGGCGGCGCTAGAGACAGCGTTGCGGCCGCTGCAGAATGAGCAAAGCTTGTTGCCCTTAAGTTATGATGTTTTTTATGGAGTTTTACAGCGTGATGAACACTTGGTTTGTGACCGGTACTGATACCGAAGTGGGTAAAACCCACAGCAGTTGTGCCCTAATGGCGGCTTTAGCGCAGCAAACTGGCGCCACGGTGGCGGGGTTTAAGCCCGTGGCTTCTGGCAGCGAATGGTGCGATGGCGTCTTGAAAAATGAGGATGCCTTGGCCTTGCAGCAGGCGGCCAATATCTCTTTGAGCTATGCCGAAGTGAATGCCTTGAGTTTAGAGGAGGCTACTGCGCCACACATTGCCAGCGCGGCCGAAGATCGGCCGATTGTGCTGGCCGACTTGAATCAAGGCTTGCGGCACCTGCAGCAAAGAGCCGATTATGTGGTGGTTGAGGGTGCAGGTGGTTGGCATGTGCCGCTGTTGCCCGGCGTGGATTTTGCCGATTGGGTAGTGAGCCAGCGCTTGCCCGTGATTTTAGTGGTGGGGGTGAAGCTGGGCTGCATCAATCATGCTTTATTGACGGCGCATGCGATCATGGATGCAGGCCTGCGCTTAAGCGGTTGGATTGCCAATGAGGTGGTGCCGCCGGGGGCGCGTCAAGCTGAGTATTTGGCCTCTTTACATGCTTTGTTGCCGGCACCGTGTTTGGGCGTGATTGGACATGGCGTATCGCCGCAGGCGGCTGGGCAAGGACTGAATCTTGCGCCTATAATGAGGCCTGATTAAACCAGAATGGTATCGCATGAAACGAAGCGTAAGTGTGTGGCTAGGGCTAATGTGTTTATTGGTCGGGGCTTGGGCGCAGGCAGATGGAGTTAAGGTATGTTATGGCTACGGCTGTCGGCAGCAGGCGCAGGTGGCCGTCTTGCCTGAGCAGGCGGTGAAGCTGGCGCAGTTTTTTAACCAAGTCAGCGACGCGGCCAGTGAACGTGCGGCCATCGCTTTAGCCATGCAGGCGATGTATCAGTTGGCGGGGCAGCACACGCCGATTCACCAGGATAAGGGGCGTAATGTGGCTGATGGCACGGCCGAAGGGCGTATGGACTGTGTGGACCATAGCCAAACCGATACGGAATTTTTACAGTATATGGGGCGCCAAGGATGGTTGCGCCACCATCAAGTATTGGCGCCAGCCTATCGTGCGCCCTGGTTTTTTGATCTGCATTACGCCAGTCAGGTGCTTGATCAAGACAGTGGCCAGGCGTGGGTGATCGATAGCTGGTTTCATGATTTTGGCGCCTTGCCAGAGGTGGTGCCCTTGTCTCAATGGGCTGAAGGCTGGTCGCCAGAGCCACATTAAGTAGGATTAAGCCCCCGGGTGGGGCTGTTGATCCAGAGCTGCAAAACGCAAAAAAGCCTTTGTTTTTCAACAAAGGCTTTTTATGTTCTTGGCGGAGTGGACGGGACTCGAACCCGCGACCCCCGGCGTGACAGGCCGGTATTCTAACCAACTGAACTACCACTCCTAGTGGTGGGTGATGACGGAGTCGAACCGCCGACATCCTGCTTGTAAGGCAGGCGCTCTACCAACTGAGCTAATCACCCTTCCAGTTAAGGAACGCATTAAATCACATCCCCGATCCTTTGGCAAGCAAAATAACAGGCTAAAAATAGAGTGAAAACTTAATTTGATTTTAACTATTTGATATTTATTAATATAAAAGTTGATTTAGGCGTTTTTTTAAATGGGCATGGGAAAAGGTGCTGAAAAATTTAAACGGGTGCGGTATGATTGCCCCTACTTATTTCTATCACGGATGTGCTTACATGAAGCAAGTTTTTCTTGATTTTGAACAGCCAATTGCAGAACTAGAGAACAAAATAGAACAATTGCGCTATGTTCAGGACGATTCAGTGGTTGATATCTCAGAAGACATCGCCCGACTGACCAAAAAAAGCAAAGATTTGACCAAAACGATATTCAGCAAGCTAACCCCTTGGCAAGTCTCACAGGTTTCTCGTCATGCTCAGCGTCCTTATACGCAAGATTACATCGATGCGATGTTTACGGACTATGAAGAACTGCATGGCGATCGTAGCTATGCCGACGATAAGGCCATTATTGGTGGTCTTGCGCGGTTTAACGGCCAAAGCGTGGTGGTGATCGGTCATCAAAAAGGCCGCGACACCAAAGAAAAAATTCGTCGTAATTTCGGCATGCCTCGTCCCGAAGGCTATCGTAAAGCATTGCGTTTGATGAAGCTGGCGGAAAAATTCCAGCTGCCCATCATGACGTTTATTGACACGCCAGGCGCTTACCCTGGTATTGGTGCGGAAGAGCGTGGCCAGTCAGAGGCGATTGGTCGCAACCTATACGAAATGTCACAGTTGAACGTGCCGGTGATCTGTACGGTGATCGGCGAGGGTGGTTCAGGTGGCGCCTTGGCGATTGCCGTGGGCGACTATGTGAACATGCTGCAATACGCAACCTATTCTGTGATTTCACCAGAAGGCTGTGCGTCTATTTTGTGGAAGACGGCTGAAAAAGCCCCTGAGGCAGCAGAAGCGCTGGGCATTACCGCGGATAAGGCGAAAAAGCTGAAGCTGATTGATGCGATTGTGAAAGAGCCTTTGGGCGGCGCCCACCGTAACTATCCTGAAATGATGGTCAGCATGCAGCAAACGTTGGCTGAACAGCTTAAAGAGGCCCAAAGCCTGCCGATTGGTCAACTGTTGACCAAGCGTTTTGACCGCATCATGGCCTACGGTAGCTTTAGTGAAAAATAAACTGTCGCAGACAGTGGCACAGTTTTGGTCAGCCCATCGACGGGCTGATCAGGCTGTGATTGAAATCGCGTTAAGCGGTGGTGTCGACTCGGTCGCGCTGCTGCACGCTTTTGACGGCTTGCAAGCGGAACATGGGTTTCGTTTGCAAGCCGTACACGTTCATCATGGCATCAGCGCCCACGCCGACGCCTGGGCGACTTTTTGTGCCGAGCTGTGCGCGCGCTTTAATGTCCCGCTGCGGGTGGTGCGGGTGGCCTTGGATTTTGACGCCAAAAGTGGCTTAGAGGCCGAGGCGCGGCGAGCACGCTATGAGGCTTTTGCCGCGGGCGACGCTGATGTGGTGGTGTTGGGTCATCATCTAGACGATCAGGTGGAAACTACCCTTGCGAACTTATTGCGCGGTGGCGGGGTGCGTGCGCTGGCAGCGATGCCGCCGGTGCGGGCTTTAGGCGCTAAGGCGTTATGGCGACCTTGCTTGACCTTGCCTAAGGCAGTGTTGCAAGAATACGTACAAAATCAAGGTTTAAGCCACGTTGAGGATGACAGCAACGTTGATCGCCAGTATAAACGCAATTGGGTGCGGCATGAGTTGCTGCCGATGCTGGGGCAGTATTTGCCGCATGCGCCGCAGCACATTCTCAGAACCACCGAATTGATGCAAGAGACGCTCAGTATTTTGGATGAGGTCTTGCAAGCAGATAGCCGTTTGGTGTGTCCCGACGGCGTGTTTTATTATGGCCCGTGGCAAGCATTAAGCCCGGCCAGACAGCATCAGCTGTTATTGCATTTCGTGACGACCGCGGGATTAGGGACCCCGCGGCCGGACAGTCTGCATGATTTTGCCCAACAGCTACGCCGTATTGGTGCAGGGCAGATGGATTGGCGTTTGCCCAAGGGCCGCGTCTATGCCTATCAGGGCCGGCTATATGTTGTGCCTCAAGCAGATTTATGGCGGCTTCAGCCTTGGGCTGAAGAAACGCTGGCAGATATTGCCGCCCAAACCTATGGCGAAGGGACGCTGACTTGGATAGCAGCGGATAAAGGCTTGCCTTTAGCGCGTATCCAAGAGGGTTTAACGCTGAGGGCGCGCGTGTCCACCGACAAAATACACACAACCATTGGACATAAAAATGTGAAGCGTGTGCTGCAAGAAAAAGGCGTACCGCCTTTTTTGAGAACGTACTGGCCGGTGCTGGTTGACGCAGAAGATCAGTGCGTCGCCGTGTGCGGCTTGTGGGTTGCAGCAAAGGACACGATTGAGCATGGCTATTTACCACGGGGATGGTTGGATTGATTGCATTAAAAATGAACCATTTAGAATGGATGCAGTCGTAGAGGTGTACACCTTTGCATGCTGCTATAAAATAGAAAGAAAGCAGAGATTATGAGTGATCGAAACATCGATCAGGCTTTGGTGGAACGAGCGCAAAAGGGTGAGAAAAGAGCATTTGAGCTCTTGGTGGCGAAATACCAACGACGCTTAAAACGACTTTTGTCACGCTTTATTCGCGATGAGCATGAAGTGGATGATGTGGTCCAAGAGGCCTTCATCAAGGCTTATCGTGCGCTGCCGAATTTTCGCGGCGACAGCGCTTTTTATACGTGGTTGTATCGTATCGGTATTAATACCGCCAAGAATTTTTTGGCCACCTCTGGGCGTCGTCCGATGATTTCCAGCGAAGTGGCCAATGAAGATGGTGAATCGTTAGATTTAATCGATCAAATGCCTGATTACAATACGCCAGAGACAATGTTGGCCAATAAGCAGATTCTGCAAACCGTTGAAGCTGCCGTGGCCAAATTGCCCGAGGATTTGAATCGAGCCATTACGCTTCGTGAAATTGAAGGCCTGAGTTATGAAGAAATTGCAGAAGTAATGGATTGTCCTATCGGCACCGTGCGTTCGCGGATTTTCCGTGCGCGTGAGGTCATTGCCAAAGACTTGCGTCCGCTTTTGGACACAGCAGAAAACCGTAGGTGGTAAGAAAATGAAATCTGAACATTTGGAAACCCTATCAGCTTTGATGGATGATGAGTTAGATGCCCGAGAATCTCAAGCTTTTGTGGATCGGCTCTTGGCCGACCCTGAGGCTCAGGCTTCGTGGTTGTCGTATCATGTGGTGAAAGACAGCATGCAAAAAACCGACTGCAGCAGTAATGGTCGTTTGTTTGCGTCTATTTGCGCCCAATTAGATGAAGAGCCCACCGTGCGCACGAGCATGCCGGTGGCGCCTGCTCGCCTGAAGTCTGCGGCTAATCAGTGGTTCCGTGGTTTCTCCGTGGCTGCCAGCGTGCTGGTGGCGGCGGTGGCCATGTGGCAAATGTGGCCTACGTCACAAACCCAAATGGGCGATGATGCTGGCCTCTTGGCCTCAAGCACGGCACCTGCTGCCTCTGCTGCTGCGCCCCAGGGCACGGTCATGAGCGTGAGCCAAAACTTGGGCGTGAACCAAAGCGTGGGTACTGAGCCACGTGCCGGCGATGCTTTGCCTCTGTATGCCGTACCGGCCAATACACGTAGCCAAGATTATTTGAATAATCCGTATTTACGTGCCCATCAAGAGGTGTTGAATCAGCCTCAGGATGAGTGGGTGAGCGTGTCCTTGCAGCAAGAGGGGCAACGTTAAATGTGGATGCGTGTATTTTTACTCAGCACCTTGATGTGGTCGGCCAACGTTTACGCAGCTTCGGCTAAGGGTGACGTTTGGCGCGACCTAGGCTTGGCGGCAAAAGCCGTCAACAACCAAAGTTTTTCTGGCGTGTATCTGCGCCAAACCAAGCAAGGTTTAGAGACTTACCAGGTCTACCGTGTGGTCAATAAGCAAGGCTTGCGTGAGCGCCGTGTGGCGAACGACGGGATCGACCGTGAAATGCTGCGCCACAACCGTCAATTGCAGTATTTTTCGGAAAGCGAAAAAGGCTTGAAGCTGTTGCGTCTAGGCGCTTTGCGTCAGTTTCCTGCGGCTTTACCGAGTAATCCTAAGCTGTTAGATGATGCCTATGCTGTGACGGTTGGCGAAATGGCTCGCGTGGCCAATCGCGCCTGCCGCTGGTATCGGGTGACGCCTAAGCACAACGATCGCTATCGACAAGACTTTTGCCTCGACAGCAAAAACTATTTCCCCCTGAAGCAAGTGTTGATTCGCGGCAATCATGAGGTTGTGGAGCAAAGCACCTTTAGCCAAATCACCTTCGGTACGCCCGATGCCGTACTGCTGAAAATTGATCCGCGCCTGAATTTATTGGATAAAGGCACGTTGCCGCCAACGATTAGCCAAGCCCAGCTGCAAAAAATGAAGCAGCAGCAGCGCAACAGTAAAGACCCACGCATCAGCGGCTTGCCGCCTGGATTCGTGGTGTTGATGGCGCGTGATCTGGGTAAAACCGGCAGTCACTACTTACTCAGCGATGCCTTGGTTAAAGTGTCGGTGTTTGTGGAGCAAACGCAGGACGGTAAGCCTAATTTAGAAGGTCATGAGATCAACGGTGGCCTGTCGATGGGCATTGTTCAAAAAGACAATTGGCGCCTCACCGCCGTGGGCGACGTCCCTTCGGATAAGCTGGAATCCTATCTTGGTCAGCTAAGAGTTTTGCACTGACGCTTTGTGCCGGTTGCCAAACGCCGATAATGTGCCTAAAGTAGCCTGCTATTTTAGGCATTTTTTATGAAAGACGGTCTATGACGCTGACTTTGATGTCCCGAATTTATTGCAGCCTCTGTACGGATATGCAGGCGCAGCTAGAGGCTTTGCAGGCCGAGTTTGATTTTGAGCTGGTGGTTTTAGATGTAGATGCTGATCCTGAGCTGGAGGCGCAATACGATGAGCTGGTGCCGGTGCTGTTGGCTGGTGAAACGCAGCTGTGTCATTGGCATTTAGACCTCGCTAAGGTTCGTGCATATTTGACGAATATGAGTTAAAATAAACCCCTTGATTACATGTAAGGGCAGGCACTTAACGCGACCTGTCCTTTCTTATTTTTTTATAAAGCCTCTATGAAACACATCAGAAACTTTTCTATTATTGCCCATATTGACCATGGTAAATCAACGCTGGCCGATCGTTTTATTCAATATTGCGGGGGTTTGGACATGCGCGAGATGAGCTCGCAAGTGTTGGACTCGATGGACATTGAAAAAGAACGTGGCATCACGATTAAAGCCCAAACGGCTGCGCTTACTTATAAAGCCCGTGATGGTGAGACTTATCAGCTCAATCTGATTGACACCCCCGGACACGTTGACTTCTCATACGAAGTCTCGCGCTCGTTGAGCGCCTGTGAAGGCGCGCTGCTGGTGGTAGATGCCTCTCAAGGCGTCGAAGCCCAAACCGTCGCTAACTGCTACACCGCCATTGAGCTAGGCGTGGAAGTAGTGCCGGTGCTGAATAAAATTGACTTACCTGCGGCAGACCCAGAGCGAGTGGCTCAGGAAATTGAAGACATCGTGGGTATTGAAGCCATTGATGCGGTACAAACGTCGGCAAAAAGCGGCATCGGCATTGATGACGTGCTGGAAGAAGTCGTGAAGAAGATTCCACCGCCAGTGGGGGACGTGGATGCGCCATTGAAGGCCTTAATCATCGACTCATGGTTTGACAACTATGTGGGCGTGGTGATGTTGATCCGCGTGATTGACGGCGTGTTGCGCCCGAAAGACAAAGTGACCTTCATGGCCACCAAAGTTGATTCTCAGGTTGAGCAAGTCGGCGTGTTTACCCCTAAATCGGTGAAGCGCGATAGCCTATCGGCGGGTGAGGTGGGCTTTTTGATCACCGGCGTGAAGGAACTTCAGGCGGCCAAGGTAGGCGATACCGTTACCCATACCGCTAAGCCTGCTGCTGCGGCATTACCAGGCTTTAAAGAAGTTAAATCACAGGTGTTCGCTGGGCTTTACCCGGTTGAAAGCCACGATTTTGAAGCCTTGCGTGAAGCCTTAGAAAAGCTACAGTTAAACGATGCCTCGCTGCATTTTGAGCCGGAAGTGTCTCAAGCCTTAGGCTTTGGCTTTCGCTGCGGCTTCTTAGGCCTATTACACCTAGAAATTGTGCAAGAGCGCTTAGAGCGCGAGTTTGACATGGATTTAATCACCACGGCCCCGACGGTAGTGTATCAAGTGGTGCAAAAAGACGGCACCATGCTGGAGGTTGAAAACCCATCTAAGCTACCGGATATGGGCGCCATTGAAACGATTATGGAGCCGATCATCACCGCCACCATCTTGGTGCCGGAAGAATACGTCGGTTCGGTAATGACGCTGTGTAATCAAAAGCGGGGCGTGCAAAAGAACATGCAGTATATGGGCCGTCAGGTTATGTTGACCTACGAAATGCCGATGAACGAAGTGGTGATGGATTTCTTTGACAAGCTTAAGTCTACCAGCCGTGGCTATGCTTCTTTAGACTATGAGTTTAAAGAGTTCCGCGCCGCTGATTTGGTGAAGCTAGACATTCTGGTGAACAGTGAAAAAGTCGACGCCTTGAGCCTGATCGTGCATCGCCAAAGCGCCGTCTACCGCGGTCGTGAGCTGGCTTCTAAAATGCGTGAGCTCATCCCGCGTCAGATGTTTGACATTGCGGTTCAGGCCGCGCTTGGTGGCCAGATCATTGCGCGTGAAAGCATTAAAGCTTTACGTAAAAACGTGTTAGCCAAATGTTATGGCGGCGACATTTCACGTAAGCGTAAGCTGCTGGAAAAACAAAAAGCCGGTAAGAAACGCATGAAGTCTGTGGGCAACGTTGAAATTCCACAGGCGGCGTTCTTGGCCATTTTACAAGTTGGAGATAAATAATGACCCCAAATATGCTGTTCGGTGCCATAGCCTTATTTGTGGTGGGCTTGGTCTTGTTTGCTAAGAGTAAAAAAACCAAAGAGGCTGGTGAAGATTGGTCTAGCGCCTTACAGTGGGGTTATTTGTTGATGTTGGTGGGCGTGTTTGGTGGCCTGTCTTACTTCATGAGCTTTACCGCCGTTCTGTTGATTTTTGTTTTGGTGACCGGCGTGGTGTGGTTTTATGACCGCGCCCAAACCAAGAAAAAAACCGACCAGGCTGGCAATAAGCACCATTTTGTCGACTATATGCGCGGTTTTTTCCCCGTGATTTTCGTGGTGTTTGTGCTGCGTAGTTTTGTGGCCGAGCCGTTCCAAATTCCATCTAGCTCTATGCGTCCAGGGCTAGTGGTGGGTGACTTTATCCTGGTGAATAAGTTTGTGTACGGCCTGCGTTTACCGGTGGCGAATAAGGTCATCATCCCCGTGGGTGAGGTTGAGCGCGGCGACGTGGCTGTGTTTAACTATCCGCGTGACCCAAGCCTTAACTACATTAAGCGGATTGTGGGCGTGCCCGGCGATGTGATTGATTACCACAATAAAGTGTTGACCATCAATGGTGAAGTCATTAAAGATGAGTTTGTGGGTGAGGCCAGCTATTTAGAAGCGACGCCACAAGGCCCTGTGAACTTGAACAATAATCTGTTTGACGAAACCATGGGCGACAAGCGCTACCAGGTGTATCAAATGCCGCAAATGCCGACGCTTCAGCTTTCTGGCGTGGACTCTGACTTCCCGTTCCGTGACCAGTGTCTGTATGAAGAAAATGGCTTTACCTGTAAAGTCCCACAAGGACAATACTTTGCCATGGGGGATAACCGTGACAACAGTGAAGACAGCCGCTATTGGGGGTTTGTAGACAGTCAATACATTGTGGGTAAGGCCTTCTTGGTGTGGATGAACTTCGGTGACTTCTCTCGCGTGGGTACTAAAATTCAATAGGTTTTGGGCATGATGAGGCCTTTTTAGGCTGAGCTGTAAACGAAACAGGCATATTGTTGAAAAAGGGCAGAACTATTCTGCCCTTTGTTGTCTCTAAAAAAAACGCTGACGCCAGCCGTTCAGCGTGTACAATTGATCCTGCACACACATGGTAAAAGGCTAACAAAAATGAGTTCGACAGAAGCGTTTACACGCAATTTACAAAAATTACAAAAGCAAATTGGTTATGAGTTTCAAAACCAAGCTTTGGTGCATCAGGCGTTGACCCATCGAAGTTTTTCTTCGAAGAACAACGAACGCTTTGAGTTCGTGGGTGATTCTATTTTGAATTACTCGGTCGCCAAAATGTTGTTTGATGCCTTTCCTAATCTCACCGAAGGCGAGCTATCGCGCTTGCGCGCTAATCAGGTCAACCAAGATGCCTTGGCCGAGATCGCCCAGCAGCTAAGCTTAGGGTCGGTGTTGTTTTTGGGTGAAGGCGAATTAAAAAGCGGTGGCTTTCGCCGACCGTCGATACTGGCCGACGCATTAGAGGCGCTGTTTGCCGCGGTCAGCTTTGATAGCGATTTTTTAAGAGCTGAAGCCGTGGTGCGTCATTTGTTCAAAGATCGTATTCAGCACATTGATTTACGCGATCAATGGAAGGATGCCAAAACCTTACTGCAAGAAGCTTTGCAGGCTCGTCGTTTTATGTTGCCGAAGTATCGCATTGAACATCAAACCGGCGGTGCGCACGAACAGGTGTTTACCGTACAGTGTGATTTAGGTGAACTGGCCTACATCACGCGTGGCGAAGGCGGTAGCCGTCGTCAGGCAGAGCAGCAGGCGGCCAAATTGGCTTTAGCCTATGTGGAACAAACTTATCCTCTTAACAAAAAGAAATGATCATGACTCAAGAATATCGCTGTGGCTTTGTGGCCATCGTGGGTCGCCCCAACGTGGGCAAATCGACCCTGATGAACCACTTAATCGGCCAAAAAATCAGCATCACCTCCAAAAAAGCCCAAACCACGCGCCATAAGGTTAATGGGATTTATACCGAAAATGAGGCTCAGTTCGTGTTTGTCGACACGCCTGGATTTCAAACCTTTCATAAAAACGCGCTGAATGAACGTTTGAATAAAAACGTGACCGAAGCCATTTCTGGTGTCGACATGGTGTTTATGGTGGTTGAAGCCATGCGTCTAAGCGATGCTGACCGCTCGGTGATGGCTTTGTTGCCTAAGCACTTGCCGGTGTATTTAGTGGTAAATAAATTGGACAAGGCCAAAGACCGCGAGGCACTGGCTGAGTTCATCGAAAAAGTGCAGGCTGAGTTTGAGTTTGCCGGCGTTGAAGTGGTCAGCGCCAAGCATGGCCAACGCATTGGCAACCTATTGGACATGGTGCGCCCACAATTGCCTATTGGTGAAGCCATGTATCCTGAAGACATGGTGACCGATAAAAGCAGCCGCTTTATGGTGATGGAAATCGTCCGAGAAAAAATCTTCCGCTACATGGGCGAGGAATTGCCCTATGCGATGAACGTTGAAGTGGAGTCGTTTAAAGAAGAAAACGGCATTCAGCATATTTACGTGGCCATTTTGGTGGATAAAGACGGCCAAAAAGGCATGGTCATCGGCAAAGGTGGCGAGAAGCTGAAGAAGATTTCAACCGAAGCGCGTATTGATATGGAAAAAATGCTGGATCAAAAAGTCTTTTTGAAAGTGTGGGTCAAGGTCAAGTCTGGCTGGGCCGATGACGTGCGCTTCTTGAAAGAGCTGGGCCTGTAGGCCAAGTGTTGATTTAAAAACCCCCTGAGCAGTGGCTCAGGGGGTTTTTTGTTGCTTACCACATGCTGGCGCGTTTATGGCCGCCACGCATGCGCAGGTATAAACAGGTGCCCGCCACGAGGGTGAGCAGCTGTGACGCCACCAAGACAGAAAAGCCTGAAGACACCGTGCCTTTGCTGGCCATGACTATGCCCATCAACATCGGGATGAAGGCGGCGAAGGTGTTGCCAATGCCGTTGATGAGGCCGTAGGCCGTACCGACGCTGTCGGCTTGGGCGTGGTATTGAATCAAGGTGGGAATGGCGGCGCCCTGAATGCCCCAGCAGGCGTTGGCGGCCAAGAGAAAAAACGCCAGCCAAGGAATGGCTTGGCTGAACATAACCCCTAGCATGCACAGTGCCGTGGCCAAGCCGCCAAAGGCAAAAATCAACGGTGCTTGCTTAGGCTTGATTTTATCTAACAGCATACCACCGAGGTATTTAGAAAAAATACTGACCACAAAGGGTAGCGACGAAATAAACCCCATCTCTTTTATGGAAAATCCTTTGTCGCTGGTTAAGTAGGCCGGTAGCCAGGAGCTAGAGCCCCATAGATAGCTTAAGGTGGCGATTTCAACCACGATGATCCAGCCCAGCATAGGGGTGCGCCAAGCGTGGGCAAAAGTGGTCCAGACGCGGCTAAATACAGGCTGGGCGATGGTGCTTGGATTGGCTGCTGGAGCGTGAGTGGGTGGGCGCACAAAAAAGTGGATGAGGCCTAGGCCAACGACTAAGTTAAGGCCAGCCAAAACGTAAAATGATTCAAACCAGCCAAAATGGCTCATGAGAAACGTCACCAAGGGAAAGCCGATCACCAGGCCAAAAGACACCCCTAAGGCGCTCACGGCATTGGGTTTGCCCAGTTCGCCCGGACGGAAGTGGTCGCTGATGTACATGGTTTTGAGCGAGAACAGCGGCCCTTCGCTGATGCCCAAGAGGGCACGCACAACCAATAAGGCGGTAATCGAGCCCATAATCGGCGATAGGGCGGTGAAGACGGCCCAAAGCAGTACGCTGATCATGAGGCCTTTACGGTAGCCTAGAAGGGTTTCTAAGAAGGGCGTAAGCAGCATGGCGGACAAGCCATAGCCCAGTAAAAAAAGCGTCATCAGGCTGCCTTGGGCGGCGCGATTGCCGCTTAGGCCAAAATGGTTGAGAAAGTCAGGATTGACCAGCATGACCGAAATGTTGACGCGGTCGACGTAGGCGATGACGATTAGGATCAGGAGGGCGATCACGCCCCACCAGCGATTTTGTTTCATATTTTTCCTCTATTTGTTTTTGTAGTAAAACTTAGTTTGTTAGATAAAATATATCTGATGGCGCTGGCCGTCAAGAGCCGATCTGTCGGTGAGGGTGTGTGCGAGGCGTTCGTGGCGGTAAAGCGGTGTATGGGCCAAAAAAAAGACCGCAGCAGCGGTCTTTTGGGTGCGTGATGGCGTCAAGCTTAATCGTTTAACACCAAAATGCCTTCGGCTTCAACTTGAACGCCTTTAGGTAAAGACGCCACGCCGATGGCGGCGCGTGCTGGGTAAGGCTCGGTGAAGTACTGAGCCATGATTTCGTTAAAGGTGGCGAAGTTGCCAAGATCGGTTAAGAACGCATTGATTTTCACCACTTGGTCTAAGCTGCCGCCTGCTTCTTCAACGATGGCTTTGAAGTTTTTGAATACTTGATGGGTTTCTTCTGCGAAACCACCGGCAACCACTTCGCCTGTTTCTGGGTTCAATGGAATTTGGCCAGAAAGATAAACGGTGTTGCCTGCACGTACGGCTTGAGAATAAGCGCCGATGGCGGCAGGGGCTTTGTCGGTGTGAATGATGGTTTTAGCCATGTGGTGACTCCTGTAAAAATAACTGTAGTAAGTTGTTTAAGAATCGCTGGCCCATGAGAGTGGGCGCGAGTTGGGTGGGGTCATCGGATAATAACCCCTGTTTTTGGGCTTGCTCTAGTATGCGTGAGATGACGTTTAAGCTCAAGCCAGTTCTTTCTTGAAAATAGCGTGTCGGCACGCCATTCGTTAGGCGCAGCGCATTCAGCATGAACTCAAACGGCAGCTCGCTTTTGCTGACGGGTTCGCGGCTAGAGACTTGGCTGCCGTTAAGGCTGCTGAGCAGATAGTCATTTGGGTGACGCTTACGGGTCGTGCGCTCGATATGGGTCGGGTAGGAGATTTTACCATGGGCGCCGGCGCCGATGCCTAGGTAGTCGCCAAAGCGCCAGTAGTTTAAATTGTGCTGACCATAGTGTTGCTGTTTGGCAAAGGCTGACGTTTCATAATGCTCAAAGCCAGCGCTCAGCAGCGTTTGGTGTACCGCTTCTTCGATGTCTAGGGCTTGTTCGTCCAGCGGTAAGCCTGGCGGTGGCGTGTGGCCAAAGGCAGTGTTCGGCTCTAAGGTCAGATGGTAGGCGCTGATGTGGGTCACGCCAAGGTCGATGGCGGTTTGGACATCGGCGACGGCCTCGGCCACGGTTTGGTTGGGCAGAGCGTACATTAAGTCGACGTTGACGTAGTCAAAGGCCTGTACCGCCAGCTTGATTGCCTCGATGGCTTCTTGGCCTTGGTGGATACGGCCTAAGGCGTTTAAATGGTCGTTGTGAAAGCTTTGTACCCCGATCGATAGGCGAGTGACGCCAGCCTCTTTAAACCCTAAGAAGCGATTGATTTCGAAGGTGCCGGGATTGGCCTCCATGGTGATTTCAAGATTCGGCTTCAGCGGCAGGAGCGCGCGAATGGCGCTGATCAGCTGGCTGATGGCCTCGGCGCTAAATAGGCTAGGCGTACCGCCGCCGATGAAAATGCTTTCAATAGGCCGACCCCAAACGTTGGGTAATTCACTTTCTAAATCTTTGATTAAGGCGGCGCAGTATTCTTCTTCTGGCACCTCTGTGCCTGCCTTGTGTGAGTTGAAGTCACAATAAGGACATTTCTTCACGCACCACGGAATGTGGATGTAGAGCGACAGAGGGGGCAGCGTGGTCAGCTGGCCAGACATAAAGGCAATGTGAGACATGGTGGTAGGGGTTCCGGTTAGCAGCTTAGCGGCCGTAGAGGGCGTCTAGCTGTTGCATCAGAATGGCCATGGCTTGGCCACGGTGACTGATTTTATTTTTATGTTCGGGCGCCATTTGCGCCGCGGTTTGGCCGGCATCGGCTAGGTAGAAATGCGGATCGTAGCCAAAGCCATGCTCGCCTTGCGCTTCGGCCACAAATTCACCGCGCCACATACCTTGAGCGATCAGGGGTAGAGGGTCCTCCGCGTGGCGCACTAACACCAAAACGCAGGCGTACCAAACTTCTTTATTAGCGTGCGCCGCGAGCGCTTGGCTCAGCTTCAGGTTATTGGCGGCATCTGATTTAGGCTGTTCGCCGGCGTAGCGCGCAGAATAAATGCCGGGGGCGCCATTCAGTGCCGTGGCGCAGATGCCCGAATCATCGGCTAGGGCCGGTAGGCCAGTGTGGGCACTGGCGTGACGTGCTTTGGCTAAGGCGTTTTCGACGAAGGTTAAAAAAGGCTCGGGACATTCGGGTACGTCGAGCTCACCTTGAGCGATTAGGCGTACGTGGTAGTGATCAAATAGGGCGCTGAATTCTTTGAGTTTGCCAGCATTGTTGCTGGCCATGACGATTTTGTCGAACATATTGGGCTTTCCGATGACGATAAACAAGGCTTAGCGGCGAGTGCTGCGGCTGGAGAGGCGCGCCAGCAGCGCGAGGCTAAACATTTGCCCAAAAAAACAGATGATGGCGCATAAAAACAGCAGATAGCCTACTCGGGTTTGATCCAGCGCCAAGGCTTGGTTGCCAAAAAAAGTGCTGGCGGCAAAGAGCAGGGTGAAGGCTAATAGAGCGATCAGATATTTTCGTTTTTGGGACATGGGCATACCGCATAAAAAAACCAGCCTTCGAGAAGGCTGGTCGGGGTGGAATCAATTAACGCAGCTCAGTTTGTAAACGGCTGAGGAAGGTGTTGGCGTCTTTACCTTGGTAAGGGCTGCCGTCCTCCTGGAGGATGGTTACCGTAACGGTGTTGGCGCCGGTTGGGGCCACGCTCACGATCAGCTGTGGTTTTTCTTCTGCCACGGTTTCCTGTTTTTTGCCGAACCAGCGTGTGAATACGCCTGGTTTGTCGGTTTTAATCGCATCGGCTTCTAGGTCTGCCGGTTTCACCAGGTATAAGGCACGCTCGCGGTTTTCCTGGATAACGGTTAGGCCTACGCGGTCTAGGGCTGCACCCACGCGACGGAAGGCGCGTTCGCCACTGTCTTGTAGTTCAACGCTGTTGCCCACGATGCGGGCTAGGCCGCCGGCGGGCACGTCTTTTTGTGCCAGTTGCTGGCTCACTTGCTCTTCGTTTAGGCCCAAGTACATCATGAAACGGCCCAATAGGGCGGCTTCAAGATTGGGGTCAGAAGGGCGTGGTTGCCATACGGTGGTGTCTTTGTTTTTGGAATCGTATACTTCTTCCATGCCTTTATGGCCAAAAAATACGTTCACGCCTTTGGCGCTGCGTTCCATGCGGATCACGAATTGATCGCGTTCCGAAGTCGAGTACACGTTGCCTAGGCCCACTTTTTCGAACAGCTTACGCAAGCCATCGTTAGGCAGCTTGGCGCGGTTTTCGGCCCACTCGGTTTGCATCAAACCAATTTGGGGTTCTTCCGATGCCATCACAAAGCCCATTTCTTGCCAGAACTGTTTTAGCTGTGGCCACACTTGATCTGGGCTTTTATTGTCGATGGCTAGCCAGCGCTGAGCGCCATCGCGTTCGATGTGGATGTCTTTAACCTGAGGTAAAAGCGCTGGGTTGCCGGTGACTTGAGCCCCGCCTTTGCCTGCATTGGCAATTTGGGTGGCGGTTACGGCGCCTTGAGGAATCACGTAGCGTGGGTCCATATTGGGCGTGGTCAGATCGGGCGGCACGGCTAAAGACACTTCTTTAGGCATGCTGGGCGATTTGTAGTCTAGCTTGGGTTCGGCAGGATTATTGCTGGCGCAAGCCGCTAAACTCAGGATGGCAAGTGCACTCAAAGAGCGTTTTAACGAATTCATCTAGGCTTCCTGTTATTAAATAAGGTTGGCTTGCTGTAACGCTGCCATTACTTTTGATTGTCCTGCGGCAGATAGTTCCGTCAATGGCGCACGAACGTGGTCATTGGGCAGAATGCCTAGGGTTTTAAGAGCCCATTTAGGTGCGGCAGGGCTAGGTTCGCAAAATAAATCACTGTGTAGTGCTTGGAGGCTGTCATTGAGCTGGCGCGCAGTAGCAATGTCGCCGGCAAGCGCCGCTTGGCACATGTCGCTATAGGCTTTAGGGGCAACGTTGGCCGTCACCGAAATGCCGCCGTGGCCGCCGCACAGCATAAAGGCCATGGTGGTGGCGTCGTCGCCAGAGTAAAGGGCAAAGCCTTCAGGGGCGCGACGAATCAAATCACAGGCACGGCCAATATTACCGGTTGCGTCTTTGAGGCCCACGATGTTGTCGATCTGGGCTAGTTTTAAGGCGGTGTCGTTGTGCAGGTCAACAACGGTGCGTCCCGGTACATTATAGAGGATCATCGGGATGCTGGTTTTGTCCGCAATCATTTTGTAGTGCAAATACATGCCTTCTTGATTCGGCTTGTTGTAATAAGGCACCACCGATAAAGACAGGTCAGCGCCGAGGCGTTCTGCATGAGTGGATAGGTTGATCGCTTCATGGGTGTTGTTAGCGCCGGTGCCGGCGATGACCTTGATGCGCTTATTAACATGCTTGACGGTGTACTCAACCACTTCTAGGTGTTCATCCACGCTCAGGACGGATGATTCACCAGTGGTGCCCATGGCCACGATGCCTTGGGTGCCGTTGGCGATGTGCCAATCAAGAAGTGCTTGGTAGCTTTGATAGTCTACTTTGCCTGTTTCAGTCATGGGGGTGACGATTGCAACAATACTGCCAGTAAGCATAATAACCTCTATTCGTAGCCTTAAAATGTTAAGCAAGTTTTTTTCGATTGTAGCCTATTTTTTCGACCAGCCATAGTGTTTTCAAGAGAATCCTCTGGGTTGCATGGTTTATTCTGGGGTAGGTGTGCTAAAATTAGCGGTTTTAGCGCTTTATAAAATTTTTGTAAGGAATTCGGTGTGATCAGTACCAGTAATATCACGATGCAGTTTGGCGCCAAGCCATTATTTGAAAATGTTTCGGTTAAATTCGGCGGCGGCAACCGTTATGGTTTGATTGGCGCCAATGGCTCCGGTAAATCCACGTTTATGAAAATTCTGGGCGGTGATTTAGAACAAACCAGCGGTGAAGTGGCGATTGAAACCGGCATGCGTTTGGGTAAATTACGTCAAGACCAATTTGCTTACGAAGAGATGCGCGTTTTAGACGTGGTGATGATGGGCCACACCGAGATGTGGGCCGCCATGAGCGAGCGTGATGCCATTTACGCCAACTTAGAAGCCACCGAAGATGATTACATGCATGCGGCTGAATTAGAGGCCAAGTTTGCGGAGTACGATGGCTATACGGCCGAAGCGCGTGCGGGTGAACTTCTGTTGGGCGCCGGCATTGAGCTGTCTTTACACAATAGCTTGATGAGCGAAGTAGCGCCTGGTTTTAAGCTACGCGTGCTGCTGACTCAAGCCCTGTTCTCTAAGCCAGACGTATTGTTGTTAGATGAACCGACCAATAACTTGGACATCAACACCATTCGTTGGTTGGAAGATGTCCTGAATCAGTATGAATCGACTATGGTGATCATTTCCCATGACCGTCACTTCTTAAACGAAGTGTGTACTCATATGGCCGACGTAGACTACGGTGAAATTCGTATTTATCCAGGTAACTACGATGATTACATGATTGCCAGCATGCAGGCGCGTGAGCGTCAATTGAGCGACAACGCTAAAGCCAAAGACAAAATGCAAGAGCTGCAAGAATTTGTGGCGCGCTTTAGCGCCAATAAATCTAAGGCCCGTCAGGCAACGTCGCGTTTGAAACAGGCTGATAAGCTGAAGTCAGAAATGGTTGAAGTGAAACCGTCTAGCCGCCAAAACCCGTTTATTCGCTTTGAGCCTAACGATAAATTTAAACTGCATCGTCAGGCCGTCGAAGTGGCTAATTTGAGCAAGCGCTTTGAAGAGCTGCTGTTTGAAAAGCTGAATTTGATTCTAGAAGCCGGCGAGCGTTTGGCCATTATTGGGCCTAACGGCGCGGGTAAGTCCACGCTATTAAAACTGTTGGCCGGCGGTTACGATGCTGCCTACAGCGATGGCGTGACGCCAGACACCGGTACGGTGAAGTGGGCTGAAAAAGCGCAGCTGGGCTATTACCCACAAGATCACGAACAAGATTTTGATTGTGATGATAACTTGACTGAGTGGATGCGCGAATGGGGTCAAGAAGGCGATGATGAGCAAGTGATTCGCGGTACGCTAGGACGCTTACTGTTTGGCAGCAACGACGTGACTAAAAACGTACGCGTTTTGTCCGGTGGTGAAAAAGGCCGCATGCTGTACGGTAAATTAATTTTACAGCGCCCGAACGTGATGATCATGGACGAACCGACCAACCACATGGACATGGAAAGCATTGAGTCCTTGAACATGGCTTTGGAAAAATACACCGGTACGTTGATTTTCGTGTCGCATGACCGTCAGTTTGTGAGCTCCTTGGCCACCCAGATTATTGAACTAGATGGCAAAGGTGGTTTTGAACACTACTTGGGTGACTACGAAGGTTACCTAGCCAAAAAAATGGCGTCTTAAGCGACGTCTCCCCAAACCCTGTCGAGATCCGGCAGGGTTTTTTTATGTCGTTTTAAGCATGAGTCCAGATCGTGAAACGACTGCTGAAAGGATCACCATGAGCCGTATTTTTCAACCCCAATACCTACAGCCGCCGCGAGGCTTTACCGAACCGGTTGTGCTGGATGAATCGCCGTTGTGTTTGGAAATAGGCGCGGGGATGGGTAAGCATGCGCTGGATTTTGCCGCAGCGCATCCTGACAAGCGTCTGTTCGCGATTGAGCGTACGGCGGCTAAGTTTCAGGCCTTTGCTGCGCGCGCGGCGGTGGCCGAATTGGCCAACTTACATCCAGTGCATGCCGATGCTTTGCCTTGGGTGGTGCATGCTTTGGCGCCCGCCTGCTTGAGTGAGGCGTTTATTCTGTATCCGAATCCAGAGCCTAAGAATCCTGCTCAGCGATGGTTGAACATGCCTTTTTTTGCTTTCTTACTGTCGCGCCTGCAGCCAGGGGCCACCTTAACCTTGGCCAGCAATATTGAGGCCTATATTGATGAGGCAGAAGCACAGCTGCAAACGCAGTGGCGGCTGCCTTATGTACGTGAAGCGGTAGCCGCAGGGCGAGACCGCACCCACTTTGAAACCAAGTATTTGGCGCGGGGCGAACCCTGTCAGCAGCTGGTGTTGACCAAGCCCGAAGGGTATCAAACGCCTTTTGATACCGTGATCGCTTCGGCACATCGAACGCGTTAATGCGGTAGACTGATGATCGGTTAGTGGGCCTGAATATTTGGATGGAGGCATGATGGCAGACGTGATTTGGGTAGTTATTGCGGGAACGTTGTTAGCGGGGTTTGTACAAGGGCTGTCTGGCTTTGCCTTTGGCCTCGTGGCCATGTCGGTTTGGGCCTGGACTTTAGAGCCACGCTTAGCGGCTTCTTTGGCCGTTTTTGGCGCCCTAGTTGGGCAGATCATGGCGGTCTTTACCCTTAAGCGGCGGGTGGATTGGCGTTTGCTGCGGCCTTTTTTACTCGGTGGCCTAGTCGGGATTCCGTTGGGGGTGATGGTGTTGCCGCTGGTCAATGTGGCGCTCTTTAAGGCGATCTTAGGTGGGTTGTTGGTGGTTTGGTGTCCGCTGATGCTGCTGTCGGCGCGTTTGCCGGCGGTGACGCTGAACCACCCTTGGATTGATGCTTTGGTGGGCGCTTTGGGCGGCGTGATGAGTGGTCTGGGTGGGTTTTCTGGTACGCTCCCGACGCTGTGGTGTACCTTGCGGCAAATGGACAAGCATGCCCAGCGCAGCATCATTCAAAATTTCAATTTGGGCATGCTGGCGGTGACGATGGCAACCTATGTGGGCACGGGTATTGTGACGGTGGCGATGCTGCCGCTTTTTGCGCTGATGGTGCCGACCATGCTCATCCCCGTGTTTTTGGGTACGCGGTTGTATTTAGGCATCAGCGATCAGGCGTTTAAGCAGGTGGTGTTGTCATTGTTAACGCTGTCGGGCGTGACCTTATTGCTGTCGGCGCTGCCGCAGCTTTGGTGAGCCTTGGGGCGATAGGATAGGGAGGCGGCGGCGGCGGTGGGCTACAAATAGCTAAAAAACCATGGCTTATCGTATCTTTTCCTATACGCCTACAACGTAGGCCCTTAAGCGTAGGGTGGGTCGTGACCCACGCGGGTTTTAAATTTAGATCCGTGAGCACGTTAAGAGCGGTGGGTAGGCTTCGCTTTACCCACCCTACGAATGGTGATAAACCATGGCTTATCGTATCTTTTCCTATACGCCTACAACGTAGGCCCTTAAGCGTAGGGTGGGTCGTGACCCACGCGGTTTTAAATTTAGGCACATGAGCATGTTAAGAGCGGTGGGTAGGCTTCGCTTTACCCACCCTATGAATGGTGATAAAACCATGGCTAAACAATACTTGAGCTGATGTGACCCTACCCCAAAGAGCCGCATGAACAAGCCGCGGCGCTATGGTTTCTTGTAAAATCACGACATTTCATACATCACAAAAAATGCTGGCACCGCTAAGGGCGCCAGCATCTAAGGCATCAGGCTGAGTTCACCCGCTAGGCCGGGTGTTTCTCAACGGCAATCTTCCGTAATTCATTTTTCTGAATTTTATTGGTGGCGGTTTTAGGTAGCTCACCAAACTCAAAGGCTTTAGGCACCTTAAAGCCGGCCAAATGCTCGCGGCAGAACTGATTCAACTCTTCGGCGGTAACGGTGGCATTGTCTTTGGTTTCCACAAAGGCAAACGGCACTTCGCCCCACTTGGCATCCGGTGCGGCCACAACGGCGCAGGCCAAAACGTCGGGATGGTTGTACAACACGTTTTCCAATTCGATGCTGGAGATGTTTTCACCGCCAGAGATGATGATGTCTTTACTGCGGTCGGTGATTTTAACGTAGCTGTCGGCGTCCCAAACGCCGATGTCGCCGGTGTGGAACCAGCCGCCGGCAAAGCTAGCGGCGGTGGCTTCTTCATCTTTAAAATACCCTTTCATACAAATATTGCCACGGAACATTAATTCCCCCACGCTGTGGCCGTCTTGCGGGACTTTTTTCATGGTCAATGGATCGATGACGGCGAGGTCTGCCTGCATGTGGTAGCGGAGGCCTTGTCGGGCTTTGAGTTCTGAGCGTTGGGCGGCGCTTAGGTCTTGCCACTCAGGATGTTCAATACAGACTGAGGCCGGTCCATACACTTCAGTGAGGCCATAAACGTGGGTGATGTCAAACCCCATGGCCTCAAGGCTGGTGAGGGTGGCTTCTGGTGGCGGTGCGCCGGCGATCATGCCTTTAACCGTGTGTTCAATGCCGGCCTTAGCGGCGGCGCTGGCGTTGGCAAAGCCGGAGTGGACGATGGGCGCGGCTGAATAGTGGGTGATTTTTTCTTGACGAATCAAATCGAGGCAGTGTTGGGGCTCAAATTTACGTAAGCAGACGTTGACGCCTGCACGTGCGGCGATGGTCCAAGGGAAGCACCAGCCATTACAGTGAAACATGGGCAGCGTCCATAGATACACTGGGTGTTTGGGCATGTCCCATTCCAAGATATTGGACACGGCATTCAGGGCGGCGCCGCGATGATGGTAGACGACGCCTTTAGGCTTACCCGTGGTGCCCGAGGTGTAGTTCAGGGCGATGGCGTCCCATTCATCGGTGGGCATGGTCCAGTTAAATTCAGGATCACCGGCTTTGACGCAGTCTTCATAGTCAATGTCGCCAAAGGCGGCCACGTTTTTAGGCCCTTCTACATCGTTTACTTGAATCAGCTTGAGCTGCGGCAGGGCCTGGCGTAAGGCTTGAGCATGGCCGGCGAACTCACCGTCGATCAAAATGGCTTTGGCTTCACCGTGGCTGAGGCAATAGATTAAATCCTGTAGGTCTAGGCGCGTGTTTAAGGTGCTGAGGACGGCGCCGCTCATGGGGATGCTGAAGTGGGCTTCGACCATGGCGGGGGTGTTGTACAGTAAAGTGGCGACGGTGTCGTTTTTACCGATGCCCATGTTTTGTAGGCTGCTGGCAAAGCGCTTACAGCGCTCGAACGTTTGGGCCCAGGTTTGACGAATGGGGCCGTGCACAATGGCTAACTTAGGGCCATAAACGAGGGCGCTGCGGGCCAAATAGTCGATGGGGCTAAGCGCCACGTAGTTGGCCGTGGTTTTAGGCAGGCCTTGATCAAAGGGGGACGACATGGAGGACTCCTTCTTACGTAAACGAGATGGGCATAGGCCCTTGTTGTTATGATGGGTGACGCGATGCTGCATGTCTTGAGATTAGCAGTAAATCTGTACGGGGCAAAGTGCTGTCTTGACCAAGGTTTAATCTAGATCAGTTTTGTCGTAGGCCGATGCAGTTGCCCCAAGGGTCTTGAACTTGGCACATCCAAGACTGTGGGCCAATGTTCATGGGCCCGCGGTAGAGCGTGGCCCCCAGGCCGCAAAGGCGCTCAATTTCGGCCTGGATGTCATCGGTCGACCAATACACCACTGAGCCGGCTGGACCGCAGGCGACTTTGGCGTCGGCGTTGACGATGGCCAGTTCAACCGTGCCTATCTGTAGGTGGCCCCAGTCGTCGGGCTGATGGCGAATGCGCTCGGCTTGGGGGAAGGCCTGCGCATACCAATCGGTGGCGCTTGCCCAATCGGGGACGTGCAGTAAAATGGCGACGATGTGGGGTGTGGGCGAGGGCATATTGACCTTTGTGCAGGGAATGTGAAAATGCCCCGTCGTGAGCGACAGGGCATTGGTTGATTTAGGGTGCTTACTTAGTTGGCGTATTTTGATCTTGCATTTTTTTTAATGCGCGAAATACAGCGAGACGTCGTCTATGTTGCATAATAAATCCTCTCTAATAATGATTTTGTTTTGTTGGTTATTCATTACGAGACCAGTAAAACAATCGGTTGGTTATTTTTGGAGTTGTGGCCGTGAGAGCGTGAGAGTCAAACAAAGTGATGAGTACAAGTGGTTATTATTAAATACTTATCGTGCCACACATAGATAGACGTTATAGGAATAGAAAAGTTCTGTCAAGCATTAAATTGAATTTGATTCATTTATTTAGCTTAATCAAACCTCATATTGATCTTGGTTAAGCCTTTGTTTTTTGAGTAAAACCAAAACCGAGCCATCGTTGCCGCTGGATTCTTCAGTAAAGGCTAAGACATCGGGGTGTTTTTTGAGCCATTGGCGTACGGTGGCTTTGAGAACAGGTTTAAAGTCGTGGGAGCCTAAGCCGCTGCCGTGGACTACGCGGCAGCAAACGCCGTGCTGACGAATTTCATGGATGAAGACGTTCAGCGCCTGCTGAGCCTTTAGCTGCGTGTAGCCATGTAGGTCGAGTGTCCCCATGATGGGGTAGACGCCGCTGAGTAGCTTGTCTAAATCTTGTTGGCCACGACCATTTTTACTGTGTGAGGCGGGGATGTCTTCCACCCAGTCGCCCACGTAAAAGAACGCACCTTCGTCCAGCTCCACCATAGGTTGCGGGCGCACGCGGATGCCGCCCTTAGGTTTTGGGTGGTGATATTGATTGCGGCCCTTAAGCGGGGTCACCGCCCCGACCATTTGCGCAAAACTGGGCTCTGGTGCTGGTTTTGGCTTGGGCTTTGGTTTGGCGGGTGGGGCCGGAATGGCTTTTAGCTGGTCTTTAAAATCTTTGGCCATGGCGTGTATGCGTAAAAAAACTGCTTGAAGGCCTTCATGATAGCAGGCTTCAAGCAGTTTTGCGAAGGCGTGGCCTTAGAGTTTAATTAAGGTGCTCTTCAGTTCCGTGTATTTTTCTAGGGCATGAATCGACTTGTCGCGACCATTGCCCGACTGTTTGAAGCCGCCAAAGGGAAGGTTCATGTCGCCACCTTCGTCGTAGCAGTTGACCCAAACCGTACCGGCTCTGAGCTTACGCGCCACTTTATGGGCGGTGCTGAGGTTACTGGTCCAAAGTGCTGCGCCTAGGCCATATTGGCTGTTGTTGGCGATGGCCACGGCTTCTTCTTGGGTTTTGAAGGTGATGACGCTCAAAACAGGGCCGAAAATCTCTTCGGTGGCGACAATATCGTCCGGCTTGGTTTCAAAGGCGGTTGGCTCTAAGAAATAGCCTTTGCCGTCTACTTTCTTCGATTCCCCGCCCATAATTAAGGTCGATTGCGCCTTACCCTTGGCCACATAGTCCAACACTTTTTGGTATTGAATACTGTCTACTAATGGGCCCATGGTGGCTTTGTCATCTAATGGGTCGGCGGTTACGTAACGCTTAGCGGCTTCTTTAAAGTGCTGTAGGAAGGCTTCTTTAACGTCTTCTTGCACCAGAACGCGTGAGCCCGCGGTACACACCTGGCCCATATTGTAATAGATGCCGCCGGCGGCTGAACGGGCGGCTTTTTTGAGGTCAGGGCAGTCGGCGAAAATGATGTTGGGTGACTTGCCGCCTAGCTCCAGCCACACGCGCTTCAGGTTAGACTGGGCGCCGTAGCCCATGATGAGCTTGCCGACGTTGGTGGAGCCGGTAAAGGCCACGCAGTCTACGTCCATGTGTAAAGACAGGGCTTTACCGACGCTACCTGGGCCGGGCAACACTTGGAACACGCCGTCAGGAATGCCGGCTTCTTTGGCGATTTGGGCCAAGCGAATCGCGGTTAGGGGCGATTTTTCAGACGGTTTGAGGATGACGCTGTTGCCTGCGGCTAGGGCCGGCGCGTATTTCCATGAGGCCATCATTAAAGGGAAGTTCCATGGCACGACGGCCGCCACCACGCCGACGGCTTGGCGGGTTACTAGGCCTAGGTATTTAGGGTCGAGCGGGGCGACTTCATCGCCGACTTTGTCGATGACTTCAGCATACCACTCTACGGTGTGAATGCTGCCCCCAATGTCGACGGCCTGACAATCAGAAATGGGTTTGCCCGTGTCGATGGTTTCCAAAAGGGCTAATTCATCGGCGTGCTTCGTCATTAAGGCCGCCATTTTTTTCATGATGGTGGCACGCGCCCGCGGTGCTAAGTCGGCCCAAACGCCAGACTCAAAGGCGGCGCGCGCGTGTTTAACCGCTAGGTCGATCTCGATTTCACCGCATTCGGTGATTTGGGCAATTTCTTCCTCGGTCGCAGGGTTAATGCTGGCAAAGGTTTTGCCATCGGCAGCGGCTACGTATTGGCCGTTGATGAAGGCGCGGGTTTCAATGCTTAGGTTTTTTAAACGTTCTTGCCAAACACTCATAAATCTCTCCTAGTTATGACCTCACCGCGACGCGTCGCAAGGTGAGTATGAATAAGCGGGTGTGCTTTGATCCAGCCTCTGCTGACCGTCTCTATGCGATCAAGGGCTGGTATTTTTATTCTAATATAGAGAAGAATGGGCGGCTTAGCCAAGGGGTATTTGAAAATAAAGTTGAACTGTGGCTTATTTTGTCCATCGTCTGGCGGTGGTTAGGGGCGCTTTGCGGCCAGCATGGGGAATCTGCTTGCTCGTTTAAATGGCCTCGGTTAAGGTTGATCTGAGCAGCCATTGAAATAGACGAACCATAACGTCTGTCGGGCTGGATTCATTTATCTTTAGGAGCGATGTATGCAAAAGCGACCAGTCATTGGCATTCCGTGCGACGTTAAGCCGGTAGGGGCCATGCCGTTTCATTGCGTGGGAGACAAATACATTCATGCGGTGCAAAGCACGGTGGGCGACGTGGTATTGCTGCCGGCTTTGGGCCAGCAAGCGGTGATTGAACGGCTATTGCCGCTTTTAGACGGCGTGTTTTTATCGGGCTCATTATCTAATGTGGCACCCGAATACTATCATGGTGATCCGAGCCGATCGGGCACCTTGCACGACACTTTGCGGGATCAAACGACGCTGCCGCTGATTCGGAAGATAGTGTCTATGGGCATGCCTCTTTTAGGCGTGTGCCGAGGTTTTCAGGAAATGAACGTCGCCTTTGGCGGCACGCTGCACCAGCACGTGCAAGAGCTGCCCGGCATGTTAGACCACCGTGAACCCGAGAGTGACAGCATGGCGACGATGTATCAAGACGCCCACGACGTGCATTTCGCGGCCGATAGCTGGCTACAGGCATGGTTGGGTAAAGACCGCACGCGGGTGAATTCCTTACATCAGCAGGGCATTAAGGATCTTGCGCCTGGCTTAATGGTTGAGGCAACGGCGCCTGATGGCTTAATTGAGGCGGTGCGGGTGCAAGAAGCGGTGCGGTTTGCCTATGGCGTGCAATGGCATCCTGAATGGCTGTTTGATGAGAAAGAAGCCTCGGTCGCGATTTTTCAGGCATTTAAAACAGCTTGTGAGGATTACCGTCAAAATAAAGCCGAATAAGGGTGAATTTCGGACAATCAGCAGCAAAGAGACAGTGTATACAGGTTAAAAAACAGTCAGTTTATTTGAGTTTAGGCTCAAAAGGCTGGCTGTCTTTTTTGATGCTGTAAGCCTTTGAGTTATTGGGTTTAAATGATAATTATGGCGAAAATAAAATATGAAAAAGGGTTTGTGGTTTATGTTGCGGTGCAATATCGAAAGGTGGTGAGGGGTGGCTGACAGCCCGAAAATGGTGTGATAGAGTGATTTTAACCATTAGACATGAGCCTTTTCAAAATAAAAAACATAATGGTGGGCCTGCCGTGAATAGCGGTGATTTCGGGCCATTAATCGTCACACCCGTAGCACCCCCCAAACAAACGAGAAAAACCTGAGGATAAGCTATGTACCAGAATATATTTGACTGGCTAAGAGACAATCGCATCACTGAAGTCGAGTGCATTTTGCCCGACATTACCGGTGTTGCCCGCGGTAAAATTATCCCCAAAGACAAGTTCGAATCAGAGCCTGAAATGCGTCTGCCAGAAGCCGTGCTGCTGCAGACCGTAACCGGTGACTTTCCCGACGACAGCATGCTGGACTTAACCGACCCTGATATGGAGTTAAAGCCCGATGCCGCGACCTTGCGCTATGTGCCTTGGTCGGAAGACTTAACCGCGCAAATCATTTTTGACTGCTACACCCCAGAGGGCATGCCGGTGGATACGGCGCCTCGGAACGTGTTAAAGCGTGTATTGGCCTTATACGATGAGTTGGGCTGGGAGCCTGTGGTAGCCCCCGAGATGGAGTTCTATCTGGTCGCACCGAATCCAGACCCTGACATTCCTTTGAATCCGCCGATTGGGCGTACAGGCCGTGCCGAATTTGGCCGGCGCTCTTACGCGATTGATGCGGTGAATGAATTTGACCCTTTATTTGAAGACATCTATGACTACTGTTATGCCCAGAATTTAGAAGTAGACACCTTGATTCATGAAATCGGTCAGGCCCAGATGGAAATTAACTTCTTGCATGGGAATGCTTTAGAGCTGGCCGACCAGGTGTTCTTATTTAAACGCACCGTACGCGAAGCGGCGTTACGCCACAATATGTACGCCACCTTTATGGCCAAGCCGATGGAAGGTGAGCCGGGCAGCGCCATGCACGTGCATCAAAGCATCATAGATAAAGAAACCGGTAAAAACGTGTTCAGTAATGAAGACGGTTCGCCTTCTGAAACCTTCTTCCACTTTATTGCGGGCATGCAAGAATATTTACCCCGTTCCATGCCGTTCTTTGCACCTTACGTGAACTCACACCGTCGTCTAACCCCGTATTCGGCTGCGCCGACCAATGTGGAATGGGGCTATGACAACCGCACCGTGGGCTTACGCGTGCCGCGCTCTAGTGCGAATGCGCGTCGAGTCGAAAACCGTTTGCCGGGCGTGGACGTGAATCCTTATATTGCCTTGGCCTGCTCTTTGGCCTGTGGTTATTTGGGCATCCGGGATAAATTACAGCCTACGGCACCGTTAGACACCAATGCTTATGAATTACCCTATCAATTCCCCAGCACCATGGAGCATTCGATTGAAAAATTGCGTAAGTGTGAAGCGATCCAAGAAATTTTAGGCAAGCGTTTTGTGGAGATGTACATCGGCGTGAAAGAGAAAGAGATCGCTGAATATTTCCGCGTGATCAGCCCTTGGGAACGCAAACACCTATTGCTACACGTTTAATCCTGGCGCTGAATTCGCCAGTTAAAGCAAGAATATACCTAACGAGGAGAACGAATATGTCTAAAAATGCGATTGCGAAAGCCGACGGTCAATACCACCTGCACCCATTTAGCGATAATGGGGCGCTGCGCGAAGAAGGCGTACGCGTGATTGAGCGTGCAGAAGGAATTTACCTCTATGATTCTGAAGGCAATAAAATCATCGATGGCATGGGTGGCCTATGGTGTGTGAACATTGGCTATGGCCGCAAAGAATTAGCCGAGGTGGCCAAGAAGCAAATGGAAACCTTGGGGTACTACAATACCTTCTTTAAAACCACCCATCCTGCGGTGGTGGCGCTGTCGGAAACCTTAAATACGGTGACGCCAGAAGGCTTTGACTATATTTTCTACACCAACTCAGGCTCTGAGTCGGTGGACACCATGATCCGCATGGTGCGCCACTATTGGGCCAGCGTGGGCAAGCCAGAAAAGAATGTGTTGATTGGCCGCTGGAATGGCTATCACGGCTCAACCATTGCCGGCGCCAGCATGGGCGGCATGAAGGGCATGCACAAGCAAAGCGGCACGATCCCCGGTATTGAGCACATTGATCAGCCTTGGTATTACGGCCTAGGCGGTGATTTAAGCCCGGAAGAGTTTGGCCTAAAAGCGGCACAGTGGCTAGAGGATAAAATTTTGGAGGTGGGTGCTGATAAAGTAGCGGCCTTTGTGGGCGAGCCGATTCAGGGCGCCGGCGGGGTGATCATTCCGCCCTCAACCTATTGGCCGCGCATCCAAGAAATCTGCCGCAAGCACGATATTCTCCTAGTGGCCGATGAAGTGATCTGTGGCTTTGGCCGTACTGGTAACTGGTTTGGCTTCCAAACCATGGGCTTCATGCCGGACATGTTTACGTCGGCTAAGGGCATTTCTTCTGGCTACCAGCCGATTGGCGCCGTATTCATCAATAAGCGTGTGGCTGATGGCCTGATGGCTGGCGGTGATTTCGAGCATGGCTTTACTTATTCAGGCCACCCCGTGGCGGCCGCTGTGGCCAAGGCCAACGTGGAGATTTTGAAGAACGAAAACATCATTAAAAATGTGCACGACGACATCGGTCCCTACATGCAAAAACGCTGGCGTGAAACCTTTGGTCAGTTTAAATACGTCGATGACGTGCGCGGTGTGGGCATGGTGCAGGGCTTTACCTTGGTGAAAGACAAGGCTAGCCGTACCCTGTTTGAAGGCTCAGACGGCGCAGGTGTGATGTGCCGTGACATCTTCTTTAAAAACAATTTGATTATGCGCGCCTGCGGTGATCATATGGTGAGCGCACCGCCGTTGGTGATGACTCATGCTGAGATTGATGAAATGATGGCCATTGCGACGAAGTGTATGCAAGCGTTCGAAGCACAAATGGATCAGAAGCTAGGCCGCTAAGGCTGAATCTGGTTGCCGAGATGCTAAAGCCCACCCTTTTCAGGGTGGGCTTTTTTGTCGCGCGCTGGCGCCAGGTGCTAAAAGGGCAAGGCTGCTGGTGTCGACGTTGCTTTTCGGCTAACCAAGAGTTACAGGCCTAGCTCAGACCACATGGCGTCAATTTTTTGGCTGACGGCAGGGTCTTTTTTGATGACCCGGCCCCATTCACGATGCGTTTCACCTGGCCATTTATTGGTGGCGTCTAGGCCCATCTTGCCGCCCAGGCCGCTGACCGGGCTGGCAAAATCCAGATAGTCAATCGGCGTGTGATCGATTAAGGTGGTGTCGCGTACGGGATCCATGCGGGTGGTGATGGCCCAAATAACTTCTTTCCAGTCGCGCGCATCAATGTCGTCATCCACCACAATGATGAATTTGGTGTACATAAACTGGCGCAGAAAGCTCCAGCAACCCATCATGACGCGCTTGGCGTGGCCAGCATACTGTTTTTTGATGCTGACGACGGCCATGCGGTAGGAGCAGCCTTCTGGCGGCAGATAAAAGTCGACGATTTCTGGGAATTGCTTTTGCAATAAGGGCACGAATACTTCGTTCAGCGCCACGCCTAAAATGGCTGGCTCATCAGGTGGCTTGCCGGTGTAGGTGCTGTGATAGATGGGGTTTTCGCGCATGGTGATGCGCTCCACCGTAAACACGGGGAAGTGGTCTTGCTCATTATAATAGCCAGTGTGGTCGCCGTAAGGGCCTTCTAGGGCCACTTCGTTGGGGTGAATCACGCCTTCAAGGACGATTTCGGCTCGAGCGGGCACCTGCAAGTCGTTGCCGATGCATTGAACCAGCTCGGTGCGGCTGCCGCGCAATAGCCCGGCAAATTGATATTCTGACAGCGTATCAGGCACAGGCGTGACCGCACCCAAAATGGTAGCAGGGTCACAGCCCAAGACCACGGCCACGGGGTAGGGTGTGTCAGGATGGAGGGCTTTATGCGCCTGAAAATCGAGGGCGCCGCCGCGGTGGGCCAGCCAGCGCATGATTAATTTATTTTTCCCCAGCAATTGCTGGCGATAAATGCCTAGGTTTTGGCGTTTCTTGTGGGGGCCACGGGTGACGGTTAAGCCCCAGGTGACTAAAGGCGCCACGTCTTCAGGCCAACAGTGCTGAATTGGCAGCTTGGTGAGGTCGACGTCATCACCTTCGATGATGATGCTTTGGCAAGGTGCTTTTTTGACCACGTTGGGCGCCATGCTCCAGAGGTCTTTTAATAAAGGCAG
The DNA here is from genome assembly GCA_041228285.1 of Neisseriaceae bacterium CLB008. NCBI lineage: Bacteria > Pseudomonadati > Pseudomonadota > Betaproteobacteria > Neisseriales > Neisseriaceae > Neisseriaceae bacterium CLB_ANTARCTIC_008. The sequence continues at coordinate 736,446 of CP166133.1, forward strand.
TTTACTGAAGGCGTCTTTAATGCCTTTGGGCGGTTCAGGCTCTTTTAGGTAGGCGAGGGTTTTGCCCACTTCACGTAGGTCGAGTAGGGTTTCCGCGCCCATGCCCATGGCCACGCGTTCTGGCGTGCCAAAAAGGTTGGCTAATACGGGCATGTCGTAACGATGACCGTTGTGTTCGGGCCGTTCAAACAGCAATGCCGGGCCCGCGGCTTGAAGGACGCGGTCGGCGATTTCGGTCATTTCCAAAACCGGCGAGACGGGGGTTTGGATGCGTTTGAGCTGGCCGGTTTGCTCAAGCTGGGCGATAAACGTTCTTAAGTCGGTGTATTTCATGAGGGGCTGACTCGCTTCAGTAAACAATGGGCCTATTCTAAACCATTCATGCTTTTAGTGCATGGCTTAAGGCTAAGGGGCGACATCAAAAAACGGCGCCCTGATCAACGATCATCGGGCGCCGTTAGAGGGCAAAGCTTAAGCGATTAAGCTTTGCTTTGACCTTTGACGATTTGTAGACCAGCGCTGACAAGGCCAGCCATGTCGGCGACGTTGGCCGGCATGATGAGGGTGTTGCCTTCTTTGGCCATTTTGCCAAAGGCTTCTACGTATTGCTCAGCCACTTTTAAGTTAACCGCTTCCATACCACCTGGCATGCGGGTGGCTTCGGCAATGCTGCGAATGGCGTCGGCAGTGGCATCGGCAACCAGGCGTAGGGCTTGGGCTTCACCTTCGGCTTTATTAACTTGGGCAATTTTTTCACCGCTAGACTGGTTAATGGCGGCCTGCATTTCGCCTTCAGACTCTTGAATCGCGGCTTCACGTGAACCCGTAGCCAAGTTGATTTGCTCGAGTTTACGGCCTTCAGATTCGGCAATACGGGCCCGTTTTTCGCGTTCGGCGGTGATTTGTTGCTGCATGGAACGCAAAATTTCTTGCGGTGGCACTAAGTCTTTAATTTCATAACGCAAGACTTTAACGCCCCAAGAAACGGCGGCTTCGTCTAGCGCGGCCACCACGGTTTTGTTGATGTCGTCGCGCTCTTCAAACGTTTTGTCTAGCTCCATGCGGCCGATTACTGAGCGCAAGGTGGTTTGAGCCAGTTGGGTAATGGCCAAAATGTAGTTGCTGGTACCGTAAGAGGCTAAAGTTGGGTCGGTGACTTGAAAATACAAAATGCCGTCGACGGTCAGCTGGGTGTTGTCACGGGTAATACACACTTGGCTGGGCACGTCTAAAGGGATTTCTTTTAGGCTGTGCTTGTAAGCGAGCTTATCCACAAAGGGAATCAAGATGTTTAAACCGGGTTTTAGCGTGCTTTTATAGCGGCCGAGGCGTTCGACCACAAAGGCGGTTTGCTGTGGGACCACGGTGATGCTGAGCTTGGCGAACACAAAGGCCACGGCGACCACTAAAAGGCCAAGGATCATGGATTCTGACATATAAAACGCTCCTATTAAGGGGGTTAAATGGATTGGATGATGAGTAAATTACCTTCTTTGCCCACGATGATGGCCTGTTGGGTGTCGGTTGGCAGATTATGGTCGGTAAAACGGGCTTGCCAAATGGCGCCGCGGTAGCGTACTTCAATCTCGCCGCTGGGGCTGATGCCTTCGATGCTGACGATTTGTTGTAGGTCTAGATCGTCGGTACGGTGGCTGCGGCGTTGTTTGCGTTTTTTATTGTATTGATAGGCGATGAAGCAGCCCAAAAACGTCATGGCGGCCACGATGCCAAAATTCAGCGCCGTACTGGTGCCTAACAGGACGTCGGCGAAGCCAGCGGTAAAGAGGGCGATGCTCATCACCAATAGATATAAAGTGGTGCTGAATAGTTCAGCCATTAGAAAAATCAGTGCAAAAGCAAACCAAATCATGGCGCTGCCCTCAGGTGGTGATGCGTCAAAAAAAGGCGATTAGGCGTGGATGAGCCTAATCCAGAATTGATGATACAGGATAATTATCGAATGTCATATTCAATTGTCACCACCAGTCGAACCAGTTTATTGATGGTGGATTTATCGTATTCGCCGCCCCAGCTTTCAGCGTCTTGCTGACTGGCCTGGTCGGATAAAATATTAAACGAGCCTTGTGATGCAGTGCGCATGGTGCCCACCGTCACTTGGCCAGTTTTGGCAAATTCGGTTGCTCGTTTGTGGGCGTCTTCCGTGGCGCTGGCGATTAAAGAGTGTTTAATGGTTTCAAGATTGTTCAATAAATAAAGCGGCGGTGCAAAATCGAACTGTGGCTGTTGGGCTTTAAATTCCAGCGCCTGTTTTTGCGCGGTGGCGATTTTTTGCACGTCGGCATCGGTGATGACTAAGCCTTGAGTAGCGGCGTAGCCATTTTGCACCGACAGCGTGCGCTGCTGTTCGGCGTTATAAACTTGCTCGTAGGTTGGCTCTACCGTCATTGGGCCTAGGCGGCGCTGGGTTTTGTCAAAGCCTTGCTGGTTTAAAAAAGCATCCAGCGTGGGTTGGCTGGCCTTGAGGCCATCGATGGCGGCTTGATAGGTGTCGCCCGCTGTCGTGGTGCTGATGTGCCACTCGGCGAGGTCGGCGCTGTAGGGTTTTTCTGACAGGCCTTTGACGGTGATGGTGCTGGGTTGGCGGAGGTTTTTAAACTGCTGACCCAAAACAAAGGCACCGCCCACCAGCCCAATGGCGATGAAGAGGCCTAATAAGGAACTTGATTTTTGGCGCATGGTGGTGCCTTTCTTGGTTTTGGGTTGAGCCATCAGGCCGCGTTAGCCTTGGGCCAGCGTGCGTTGACGACGGGTTTCGCTTAAGACCATGCCGGCACTGACGGACACGTTGAGGCTTTCTACGGTGCCGAACATTGGGATGGACACTAAGGTATCGCACAGTTCGCGGGTGAGGCGGCGCATGCCTTCGCCTTCGTTGCCCATTACCCAAGCGATCGGGCCTTTGGCGTCGTAATGATATAGGTCGGCGTCGCCGCCCATGTCGGTGCCGACAATCCAAATGCCGCGCTCTTTTAGGTCGCGAATGGTGCGGGCCAAATTGGTGACGGTGATATAGGGCACTACTTCGGCAGCGCCGCAGGCCACTTTGCTGACGGTGGCGTTGAGGCCAGCACTTTTGTCTTTGGGGGCGATCACGGCGTGTACGCCCATGGCGTCGGCCACGCGCAGGCAAGCGCCTAGATTATGAGGGTCGGTGATGCCGTCTAGGATCAATAAGAACGGCGGCTCTTGAATGTGGTCGAGCACATCGTCGAGGTCAACGTGATTTTTAGACGCATCAATAAACGCCACCACGCCTTGATGACGGGCGTGTTTGCTGAGTGCATTGAGGCGTTCTGCATCGGCGAAGACAATCTTCACGCGCTCAGCTTCTGCCTTGGCCAAGACTTCACGCATGCGCGCATCGTTTTTACCTTCTTGGACATAGACTTCGACCAAAGAGGCAGGGTTTTGCCATAGGCGGGCATTTAGGGCGTGAAAGCCAAAGATTAAGCGTTTGTTACTCATGATGGGGCAGGACTTTTTAAAAAGAAAGATAGGGGTTGATTATAACTGAAAAAAGCCATGATTTTATGCCGTGGCCCATATTGATAAAAATATTCCCGTATAGGATTAGGGCTGTTTTATAATACGCGCCTCTAGTTAACCTCAAAAAGACGATCTTGATCATGTCTATCTCGGTTTTAAAACCGCTCAATAAACTGCCGGGCCCTTTGTCTTGGCTGCTGCCGGCCCTATTCATGAGCGTGCTTTTGTTGGTCAGTGAGGTTTGGTTTCGGCGCGTGGCCGACATTGTGCCTATGTATAAGGCATGGGAAACCTGGGCGTTTTTGTTGCTGTTGTGCGTGGTGGTGTTGCAGGCTAAGTCTAAATGGACGGTGGCTCTGGTGTGCGTGTTTTTTGGCGTCGGCCAAATCGGCCATGCGGTGCATTACGCCGTCTACCATACTTGGCTCTCGCCTACGGCCTATCTCTTGCTGTTTGCCAATTTGGGTGAGGTGAGTGAAACCGGTTTGAGCATCTTGCCGCAGCTGCTGCTGCCGTTTGCGTGGTCGATCTTAGAAACGCTGGCGTTGATGAGCTTGATCTTGCTGCGTTCGCGCTTGCATACCAAGCGCTGGCTGTGGGATGCGGCTTGGGTGCTGGTGTTGGCGTCTACGGTGATTTCGGGCGCGACCACGAAGCACGTACGGGGCTTAATGCCCGCCGAACGTTATTCTCGGTTGAAGGCTAATTATTATGTCACTGGCCATTTATTTGGCCAAACCTTGCCCGGAGAGTGGTTTGCCTTTCATAAGCTGCCTGAATATGAACGTCCCGAGCCAGTGGTGGTGGCTGAGCCTAAGGTTGCCAATATTATTTGGATTATGGGCGAGAGCCAAAACACCACCCATATGTCGGTGTTTGGCTATGAGCGGCCCACGACGCCTTTTTTACAGCAGTTACAAAAGCACCCAGCGGCCTTGGTTAAAAAAGGCTATTCGGCAGGGGTTTCAACCGATGTGTCTATCCCCAGCTTATTTAATTTAATTGAGCGCCCCGATGGCTCAGAGCAAGCGCGCTCAGGCGACAGCAATCTGTTCCGCCTGGCTAAAGAGCAGGGGTATCAAACGGCGTTTTACTCTGCCCAGGCGCGTAATGGCATGGCCTTTATGTCGTTGGTGGGTTCGTTTTGGATCGATGACTATGCTGATTCTAATGATCATGGCTACGACACCTTGGTCAGCATGCGGGATGATGCCTTATTGCCGCAGTTAGCGGCCATTGATTTGACTCAGGGGCGGCACTTCGTGGTGCTGCATCAGCGCGGTGCCCATTCACCTTTTGGCGAGCAGTTGCGGCCAGAGGAAAAGCGGTTTGGCGAAGAGACAGTGAGCGATCGCTACGATAATGCGGTACTCAATACAGACGCATTTATAGAGGGCGTGATCAAGCAGTTACAGGCGCAGCCTAACCAAGATTGGCTGCTGATCTATACGGCCGATCACGGTGAGTACATTAAGGGGGAAAAGTTTGGCCACGTGGTGTTTGATCCTGAAGTGTATGAGGTGCCGTTTATCATCATGAGTCCGAATAAGGCCTTGCAACAGGGCGTGGAAAACCGCGTGCGTGAATGCGCCTTATTGATGCACAAGCAGCTACCGACCTTGGTTTTGGAAAGTATGGGCTTTAATGTCGCCATGGCCGACTGTGAAACCAGCGTGGTGAACGGTGGTTTGATGTCGGGGCGATCGGGCCAGATGGCGGTGAATCAAAAGCTGGGGCAGCTAGTGATAAAGCATTGAGTCAGCGCAGCATAAAAAAGACCGCTCCATAACTGGGCGGTCTTTGTTTTAATGGGTGAAGACTTATTTAAAGTTTTTCACGCCGTTTTCAAGTTCTGACTTGGCTTCTTCAACGCCCGCCCAACCTTGGATTTTTACCCATTTGCCTTTTTCTAGGTCTTTGTAATGCTCAAAGAAGTGAACCATTTGGTCGCGCAATAGCTGTGGCAAGTCTTCTAGTTTTTGGATGTCTTTGTACATGGTGCACAGTTTTTCAACCGGTACGGCCACGATTTTAGCGTCCACGCCGCCGTCGTCTTCCATTTTCAACACGCCTAAAGCACGACAGCGAATCAACACGCCTGGTGGCAGTGGGAAGGGGGTCACGACCAATACGTCGCAAGGGTCGCCATCGCCAGACAGAGTGTTAGGCACAAAGCCATAGTTGGCTGGGTACATCATTGAGGTGCCCATGAAGCGGTCAACCATTAGGGCGCCGCTGTCTTTATCAAATTCATATTTAATGGGGGCTGCGTTGGCAGAAATCTCAATGACAACGTTGAAGTCATCAGGCATGCTTTTGCCGGGATTGATGGCATTAATATTCATGATTTACCTTTGTTTGATTTGTTCGGTCAAAAATAATGGGGTCTATTATAGCAGCAACTACAGATAAATTTGTGCCGTTATCGTATAATGGTTTCATTCATTTGTAAAAAAGAGGCCTGCGTGATGTTAGATAAAGTGATAGCGAATGTCGACGTTGTGGTAAAAACCTTGTTTGCACCTGCACAGACGATTCGTGCCTACCCTGATGCGGCGGTAGAGGAGGGTGAGCTGACCGAATCTGAGCGCCAGCATGCCTTGGGTTTGATGCGCATTAATCACGTGGGTGAGGTGTGTGCCCAAGCTTTATATCAAGGTCAGGCCATCACCGCGCGTAATCAAGAAAATAAGGCGGCGCTAGAACACGCCGCACAAGAAGAGGTAGAACACCTAGCCTGGACGGAAAAACGCGTGCAGGAGCTAGGCGGGCGCACCAGCTTATTGAATCCCTTATGGTATGCCAGCTCTTTGGCCATGGGCGTGAGCGCAGGCTTATTGGGGGACAAATGGAATTTGGGCTTTTTGGAAGAAACCGAATATCAGGTGACGGCCCATTTGCAAGAGCATTTAGAAAGCCTGCCTGAAAACGACCATAAAAGCCGCGCCGTGGTGACGCAAATGGTGGAAGACGAGTTAAAGCATGCTCACATGGCCCACGATTTTGGCGCAGCGCCCTTACCCGCACCGATTAAGGGGTTGATGAAGCTGACCTCTAAGGTGATGACCACCATTAGCTATCGGATTTAATCCACGCCAGAATACACAAAGCCTGAAACCGTTCAGGCTTTTTTAACGCCTAGGCCCGAGGATGCTTGGGCATAAAGGACAGCATGTGGATGTACGCGCTCAGCTGGTGCCCGCGCCCTTACAGCGGCCTTTGGGTAATGGCCTGAACCTGCAGTTGAGGTGGCGGCAGTGGCGCCGATCTTGGCGCGCCTAGCCGATGCTGGCTGGCCCTTATTTGAGGGCGTGACCGAGCGCTGGTATCGTACCGATACCGTGTCTCATGGGCAACGGCAGTTCTTGGTGCAAGAGCCTGATGGCTATTTATTGCGCTTGGTCGAGGGCTTGGGCAGCAGGCCTTACTTCGATTAAGGAGCGCATTTGTAGCCGTAAAAAACCGCCCTCATCTGGGTTCAGATGAGGGCGGTTGACGGTGTGGCTATAGTTTAAAAGAATCCTTGTGCCTCTTCAGAGTAGCTCACCAATAGGTTCTTGGTGTGTTGGTAATGCTCTAGGGCCATTTTGTGGTTTTCACGGCCTACACCCGACATTTTGTAACCGCCAAAGGCAGCGTGCGCAGGATACATATGGTAGCAGTTGGTCCACACGCGACCAGCCTGAATGCCGCGGCCCATGCGGTGAGCGATGTTGCCGTTGCGGCTCCAGACGCCGGCGCCTAGACCGTAGATGGTGTCGTTGGCGATGTGGAGCGCCTCGTCCATGTCTTTAAACGTGGTCACCGACAGCACGGGGCCAAAAATCTCTTCTTGGAAAATGCGCATGTCGTTCTTGCCCACAAAAATCGTGGGTTCGATGTAGTAGCCACCGGCTAAATCGCCCTCTAGCTGAGCCTGTTTACCCCCGGTGATCAACTCAGCGCCTTCTTGTTTACCAATATCGATGTATTTGGTGATGGTGTCTACCTGCTGTTGCGATACTTGGGCGCCCATCATGGTGGTTTTGTCTAGGGGGTTCCCCTGTTTGATGGCCTGTACGCGTTTGACGGCTTTTTCCATGAACTGTTCGAAGATGGATTCTTGGATCAGTACGCGGCTAGGCGCCGTACAGATTTCCCCTTGGTTAAGGGCGAACATGCTAAAGCCTTCTAAGGCCTTATTTAAGTAGGCATCGTCTTTGGCCATGACGTCTTCAAAGAACACGTTAGGGGATTTGCCGCCTAGCTCTAAGGTCACCGGTAAAACATGTTCTGCTGCGCCACGCATGATGCTTTGGCCCACTTCGGTTGAGCCGGTAAAGCCAATTTTAGCAATGCGGGGGGAGCGGGTGAGGTAATCACCAATGCGTCCGCCTGCACCGTTGACAATATTCAAGACGCCAGGCGGTAATTCTTGACCAATCACTTCCATTAAAATCAAAATCGACAGCGGCGTGAACTTGGCTGGCTTCATCACGATACAGTTACCGGCGGCCAATGCTGGCGCCAGCTTCCAAGCAGCCATTAGCAAAGGGAAGTTCCATGGAATGATCTGGCCAACCACGCCTAGTGGTTCGTGGAAGTGATAGGCGACGGTGTCTTTGTCGATCTGGCTGATGCCGCCTTCTTGGGCGCGTATGGCGCTGGCAAAATAGCGGAAATGATCGATGGCCAGAGGGATGTCGGCGGCCAAGGTTTCACGAATGGCCTTGCCGTTGTCCCAAGATTCGATCGTGGCCAAAAGCTCGAGGTTTTCTTGCATGCGATCGGCAACGCGATTCAGCACGGTGGCGCGTTCGGCAGCAGAAGCGCTGCCCCAAGCGTCTTTGGCTTTGTGAGCGGCGTCTAAGGCCAGCTCAACGTCTTCTTCGGTGGAAGAGGCGATCTCACACATGGGCAAGCCGGTTACGGGGGTAAGGTTCTCAAAATAAGCACCTTGTACCGGGGCAACCCACTTGCCGCCAATAAAGTTTTCATAGCGTTGTTTCAGTTGTAAGGGCAAACCATAACTACCTGGATGAATACGAGACATTATGACACTCCTTTGGGTGAGGCTCATCAAGCGATGAGGTGGGGGCCAAACATAGGCCCTCTTCAGTCAGACCTACTATAGCCTGCTGAAGTTTCTGTAACAAGTGAATTAATTTATCAATACTATTGATAAAATTTAATCAATAGCCAATGTAAATCAAAAAGGCAATGTATACATCAGCCTGTAGGCGGCATCATAAACGCAGGCCGTAAAAAAAGCCTGAACGATGTTCAGGCTTTTTGCGCTACGTCAAAATCGATTTACTTAGAGAAGTATTTGCCATAAATGGTGTCGTATTCGCCAGATTCACGGACTTTTTTCAGGCCGTCGTTCAGCATGGCTAAAGTATCGGCATCGCCTTTGCGTACGGCTAGGCCGTAAAACTCTTCGTCAAAGCCTTCGGCTGGGATGATGGCCAAATCTTGATTAGGGTTGTTTTTCAAATAGTGTGCCACGACTGCGCTGTCGCTGATGGCCACGTCGGCGCCGCCATTTTCAACTTCTTTCATGGCCAAGGCAATGTTTTCAAAGCGAACGATCTTGGCGCTCGTAGGGCCAAGAATTTTTTGGGCCACTAGGTCGCCGGTGTGACCGGTCACGACGGCCACTTTGTTTAGTTTTTCTAAGTCAGCTGCGGTGGCCACGGCTTTGTCTTTAGGTGCGGCAATCACTTGGGTAATGGTGAAGTAGGGCTCGGTAAAGTCCATGCTTTGCTTGCGCTCTTCGGTGGTGGTGATGGCGGCGGCTAAAGCGTTGACGTCACCAGAATTGAGGCTCACAAAAAGGCCATCCCAGGGCATGTCGACAAACTTAATTTCCACGCCTTCGGCTTGACCAATGGCGTTTAAGAGGTCGATGTCAAAGCCTTGCATTTGGCCGTTGGCGTCTAGTGATTCAAAGGGCGCAAATTCAGCATTAACGCCGACTTTTAGGATTTTGGCTGCTTCAGCGCCATCGGTTTTGGTGTCGCTGCCGCCGCAGGCAGCAAGGGCTAATGCAGAGCAGGCAACGGTTAAGCCCAGCCATTTTTTTAAGTTCATTGAGTCATCCTTTGAGGTGATTGAGCTACCGTGACGGGTAACGAGGTAGGTGTTCTGCCTAATTATGGAGCAGATAAGGAAAAAGGTCTAAAAAATTTTCTTTTTAGACCTTTTTTGTGGCGTTAAACCACTGGTTTATTGGTTGCCAGCAAAGTATTTATTGTAGACCTTGTCGTATTCGCCATTGGCTTTGATTTTTTCTAGGCCTTGGTTGAATAAGGTTTGCAATTCATCGCCAGGGCGAACCGCCATGCCGTAAAACTCGCTGTCCACTTCATCGCTGTCGATGATGGTGAAATTGTCGCTGCCGTTGTTTTTAACGTAGTGACGCACCACGGCGCTGTCGCTAAGAGCGGCATCGGCGCCGGCGTTTTCAATTTCTTTCACCACTAAAGCCACACGCTCGTAGCGAGCAATCTTAGGATTGGTGGCGCCCAAGATTTTTTGGGCTACAAAGTCACCGGTGTTGCCGGTTACCACGGCTACTTTGGTCATGTCTTTTAATTCATCTAATTTGGTCAAGGTTTTGCCTTTAGGCAGTAAGATGACCTGTTTGACTTCAAAGTAAGGCTCGGTAAAGTCCATGGTTTGCTTGCGCTCTGGCGTGATGGTCACGGCCGACATCACGGCGTCAATGTCGCCAGAATTCAGGCTGGCGAATAGGCCATCCCAAGGAATGTCTTTATAGGTGACTTGGAAGTCCATCTCTTTGGCAATCGCGTTGAGTAAATCCACGTCGAAGCCTTCAATGGCGCCGTCATTGCCTTTAAATTCAAACGGGGCAAATTCGGCGTTCATGGCCACGGTATAGGTTTTGGCTGCGGTTGGGGCATCAGCGTCGGCGGCAGGCGCAGCGGCTTCTTTTTGGCCACCGCAGGCGGCTAGGGTTAGGGCAGAGCAGGCGACGGCCAAACCTAGCCATTTTTTTAAGTTCATGGTGTTATCCTCTATTTGGGTTTGGGCACCAAGCGCGGGCTTGGCAGGGATGAAACAGCGGTGCTTTCAGGCCCAACATCCTTATCTGGACGGACTCATCAAGCGAAGCGGGTTATGGTAGCATGAGGGGGTGGCCTGATCTAGCGTTTTAGTGCGCTGGCCGTGTTAAGACAAGAGCGTTAGCTTGGGTTAAGGTGTGCGGGCTTACAACCAAAAGTTTTATGAATATGCTTATTTCGTCTAATCTAGGCGCAGCATTTCAGCTATGATGACTATTATCTATTATTAAATTGTGGAAGGATTAACCTTATGAATATTGCAAATAACGTCACTGATTTAATCGGTAACACGCCTTTAGTGAAATTAAATAACCTTACTAAAGACGTTGGCGCGACGGTGGTGGCGAAATTGGAATTCTTTAATCCTGCCCACAGCGTGAAAGACCGTATTGCGATTGCGATGATTGATGCCGCGGAAAAAGCCGGCAAAATCAATGCCAACACCATCATTGTTGAACCGACTAGCGGCAACACTGGTATTGGCTTGGCCATGGTGTGCGCGGCGCGCGGTTATAAATTAACCATCACCATGCCTGAAACCATGAGTAAAGAGCGCCGTATGCTGCTCAAAGCTTACGGTGCAGAGCTGGTGTTGACGCCAGGTGCTGAAGGCATGTCGGGCGCGATCAACAAGGCCGCTGCTTTGGTGGCGGAACAGCCAGACGTTTACTTTATGCCGCAGCAGTTTGAAAACCCTGCTAACCCCGCCATTCATCGCGGCACCACGGCTGAAGAAATCTGGCGCGACACCGACGGCCAAGTGGACATTTTTGTGGCCGGCGTGGGCACGGGCGGTACGATTACTGGTGTGGGTGAAGCATTGAAAGAGAAGAAGCCTGGCGTACAAATCGTGGCGGTAGAACCTGAAGCTTCAGCCATCTTGTCTGGTGGCGAAAAAGGCCCCCACAGCATTCAAGGCATTGGTGCCGGCTTTGTGCCCAGCATTTTGAATACTGAGGTATACGACGAAATCGTGCAGGTCAGCAATGACTCAGCGTTTGAAACCGCGCGCGCCATGGCCAAAAACGAAGGCCTATTGGTGGGGATTTCTTCTGGTGCCGCCGTATGGGCTGCTCTAGAGTTGGCTAAACGTCCAGAAAATAAAGGTAAGCTGATTGTGGTGATCATCCCTTCATTCGGTGAGCGCTACTTGTCAACGCCTTTGTTTGAAAATTTGGCATAATTGCGACAGGGTTAAAAAAATAGCCAGCAGGCTATGATCAAGATGGGGTATTTGCTTAATATGGGTTATAATTAAAGCCATGAAAGCATATATCCCATTTTTATTTGTATCTGCTTTGTTATTGTCGGCTTGCGGTAGCTTGCCGACCAATCTTTGGCCACAAAGCTTTGGTACTTCAACAACAGAGTCTTATCAAATGGCGGACAGCCATGCAAAAGACGTTGAAGCCATTCGTGTTGAAGCGAATCGCTTAGGTACCCTAGTTGGCAAAGAGGAATTAACCAAAGTGCAGGCTGCTCAGTTATTAAATCGGTTCCGATTGAAAACTGCTGGCAGCAATACAGTAGATGACAGCGTGTTTAGCGTGTATTTGCGTTCAACGGTGGAAAGCCAGAACGGTAAGATCACTGGCCTACAGTCGAAACAAATTATTCAAACGTCGCTAGAAACTTGGCAAGTGCGTTGGCCAACCATGAAGGATAAGCCAAAAAATCCCGCATTCACCAACTTCTTGCTACAGCATTTGGGTATGACGCCGTTGAAGTAAACGCTAGACGCCCGCCGTCTACTGAAAAAGCCAGCGTAAGCTGGCTTTTTTGTCGCCTTATTGCAGCGGCTCTTAATTGCCCTAGCATGAACCCTAAAAAAGCCAGCGAATGCTGGCTTTTTTACTGGGCGTAGGCTTAGGCGCGGATGACGTCTTTGCCACCCATATAAGGGCGTAATACTTCAGGAATGGTGATGGAGTCATCGGCATTTTGATGGTTTTCTAATACCGCCACCAAGGTGCGGCCAACGGCTAGGCCAGAGCCGTTTAAAGTGTGTACGTAGCGGTTTTTACCGGCTTCGTCCTTAAAGCGGGTCATCATGCGGCGCGCCTGAAAGTCTTCGCAGTTTGAGCAGCTAGAAATTTCGCGATAGGTGGCTTGAGCCGGTACCCAAACTTCTAAGTCGTAGGTTTTACGTGCGCCAAAGCCCATGTCGCCGGTACACAGCGTGATGACGCGGTAAGGTAGATCGAGGGCTTTTAAAATGTTTTCGGCGTGACCAACCATTTCTTCTAGGGCGGCATAGGAATGATCAGGGTGTACCACCTGCACCATTTCAACTTTATCGAACTGGTGTTGACGGATCAGGCCGCGGGTGTCTTTGCCGTAAGAGCCTGCTTCAGAGCGAAAGCAAGGTGAGTGAGCGGTCATTTTCAGCGGCAGTTCAGCTTCTTTGAGCAGGCGTTCACGAACGGTGTTGGTCAAGGTGATTTCGGCAGTCGAAATCAGATATTGCTCTTTGGCTTCGTCGTCGCCGCCACGCAGTACTTTAAACATGTCGTCGGCAAATTTAGGCAGTTGGCCTGTACCAAACAGCACGTTTGGGTTCACGATGTAGGGCGTGTAGTGCTCTAAATAGCCGTGTTCATTGGTGTGGGTATTGAGCATGAATTGGGCTAGGGCGCGATGCAGCTGGGCAATTTGGCCTTTTAAGACGGTGAAGCGGGCGCCAGACAAGGCCGCGCCGGTGTCAAAATCTAGGCCTAAAGGCGCACCCACGTCGACGTGGTCTTTGATCTCAAAATCAAAGCTGCGTGGCGTGCCCACTTTGCGTACTTCTACGTTGTCGTTTTCGTCTTTACCTGTGGGCACGCTTTCGTGCGGTAGGTTAGGGATGCTTAACATCCACTGATCTAGCTGATCTTGTACGGCTTGATAAGCCTCTTCCGCCTGCTTTAATTCGTCGCCTAAGTTGGCCACAGTGGCCAAAATATCGGCCACGTCTTCGCCTTTGCTTTTGGCGATGCCAATTTGTTTGGACGTCGCGTTACGTTTTGCCTGTAGGTCTTGCGCCAAAACCTGTAGGTTTTTGCGTTGGCTGTCTAGGTCGTTAAAAGCCGCTACGTTTAAGTCATAGCCGCGACGCGCCAATTGCTCGGCCACGCTGTTGATGTCGGTGCGAAAGAGTTGAATGTCTAGCATGAGTAATCCGTCGTTAATACTTTAAAATGGTTTCATTTTAAGCCATTTCGACTAATTATGTTAGGCCTTAAAGGCAGATGGGGTGGATTTATTTTAAAGCCTATCGGTAGAGGTGCGGGCTATCCATGGTCTATTGCCTCTCTGGTAGGGTGGGCACGCTGCGTTTTGCCCACCTTACGAAAGCGTCAACAAACCATGGCCTATCGTATCTTTTCCTATACGTCTACAACGTAAGCCCTTAAGCGTAGGGTGGGTCGTGACCCACGTGGGTTTTAGATTTAGACACATGAGCACGTTAAGAGCGGTGGGTACGCTGCGCTTTGCCCATCCTACAAGTGGTCAACAAACCATGGTTTATCGTATCATTCGCTATTTTTTTACGTCTACAGCATAGGCCCTGAGGCGTAGGGTGGTGCAAAGCGTAGCGTGCCCACCGTTTTGAATCAAAAAATCATTAAATCATTTGTTTCAATGCTTCGGTTGTTTCGCTGTTACTCAATCGTTTTGTTTCGCCCCTTGGGCGACGTCATTTCTTTTGGATGTCCAAAAGAAACGAAGCAAAGAAAAAACACCCCACTTTATCCGCCCGCTACGCGGGTGCCCTCGTTGGCTCGCACAGTGCCGGCGGCAAGAACTCATATTTGAGCCTTCGGCCAAATACTCAGACATGCTTGCCTCAAAAGCCCCGGCCCTGCACGAACCGCCTCGGCGGCTAAAAAGGGGATGGTACTTCACCTACGGGAGACGTGGTGAGTTGTCATACAGGGTAGTGAAAGGCAATCTTCAATCAAGATCGAAATAACCGAAGCATTGGTGGTTTTTCATATTTGGATACCTCTGTATCAATCAACAAACCATGGTTTTCAGTTAGGAACGGTATACCAACAAACCATCGTATTTCATCCACGGGTCAAATCATCGTGGCATTTAAGCCGAACACAGCCTAGACAATAGAGAAAAAGCAGGATTTTTAGCCGGGTTGGGCGGTTGTTTTTACAGCCTAGTTGCGCTAATCTAGACTGTTTCAGCTAGGCGCATTGGCATGGCCAAGTAGGTCGCTTTCACTCCCCCTCATCAAAGAAGGATACGAACGTCAGATGGAACAACAGTTAAGAGTAGGCATTGTGGGCTACGGCCACCTTGGTAAAGGCGTGCAAAGCGCCATTCGTCAAAATCCGGACATGACCTTGGTGGCGATTTTTTCACGTCGCCCATTGAGCGCCGAAGACGTTGGCGACGCCTCGGTTTTGGTGTTGCCGATGGCCGATGCCGAAAGCTATCAAGACAAAATTGACGTGATGATTTTATGCGGCGGCTCTGCTCATGACTTGCCAGAGCAAGGGCCTCATTTTGCGCAATGGTTCAACACGGTCGACAGCTTTGACACCCACGCTAAAATTCCTGAATATCATGCCAGCGTTGATGCCGTGGCTAAAAAAACCGCCAAAACGTCTTTGATTTCTATCGGCTGGGATCCAGGCCTGTTCTCTTTAAACCGTTTATTTGGCGAAGCCATTTTGCCAGAGGGCGAAACCTATACCTTCTGGGGTAAAGGCTTAAGCCAAGGCCACTCAGATGCGATTCGTCGCGTTGAGGGCGTGCAGGCAGGCGTGCAGTATACCTTGCCCAGTGAGGCGGCTATGGAGGCAGTGCGTCAAGGTTTGAATCCAGAGTTGAGTATCCGTGACAAGCACACGCGCGAATGTTACGTGGTAGCGGCCCCTGGTGCCGATCAGGCCCAGATTGAAACCACCATTAAAACCATGCCCAATTATTTTGCCGATTACGACACCACTGTGACCTTTATCAGTGAAGACACGCTGCGCCGTGAACATGCGGCCATGCCGCACGGTGGTTTTGTGATTCGCAGCGGTAAAACCGGTGCGGCAACCACTCAGATCATGGAGTATTCTCTCAAGCTGGGCAGCAATCCAGAGTTTACCTCTAGCGTGCTGGTGGCCTATGCGCGCGCTGCGTGCAAGATGAATGCCTTGGGGCTAGTGGGTGCCCAAACGGCTTTTGACGTGGCGCCTGGTTGGCTATCGCCTAAAAGTGCGGCTGAGCTGCGCAAGGTTTTGCTATAGATTAAGGGCCGCCAGGCTTGCAGTTAAAACGCCCATGATGCTGGTCATGGGCGTTTTTTTATAGGCAGGCAACGATGTCGTCGATGATTGCCGAAGGCGGAGTGCGCGGGCCGTAGCGTTTGATCACTTGGCCTTGGCGATTGATTAGGAACTTAGTGAAGTTCCACTTAATCGCGCGCGTGCCTAAAAAGCCTCGTTTTTGGGCTTTTAAATAGCGCCACAGCGGGTGGGCCTGGGGGCCGTTGACCATGACCTTATCGGCCATCAAGAAGGAGACGCCGTGGTTTTGCTCGCAGAATTGCTGTAAGTTGGCGCCGGCCAAGGGTTCTTGTTGCATGAACTGATTGCAGGGAAAGCCAATGATGATTAGGCCTTGGTCATAGTATTGACGGTGCAATTGAGCTAAGTCGCTTAGCTGGGGCGTGAAGCCGCAGCCGCTGGCGGTGTTGACTATGAGGATGACGCGATCTCGATACTCGGCGAGGCTATGAGGCTGCTGTTGTAGGTCGAGGAAGGAAAAGTCATATAGTTCGGTCATGGCGCTATCCAAAAAAAACGCTGAATTAGTAAGGGGACTAATTCAGCGAAAGGGGATAAAAGTAGGCGGAAAGGGGATTCCACCTACTAAGGGTTATCATACCATAATTGTCATGATGTGACAGAGGGTGTGATAAATAGCCTCGCCCCTGTTGTTTTTTTACTAAAAACGGTTAAGCTTTTGGTAAAGTGACGCCTACTTGGCCCATGTATTTGCCGCTACGGTCTTTGTATGAGGTTTCGCACATTTCATCGCTCTCAAAGAACAAGACTTGAGCCACGCCTTCACCGGCGTAAATTTTGGCCGGTAGGGGGGTGGTGTTGGAAAATTCTAGGGTCACATAGCCTTCCCATTCTGGTTCGAAAGGGGTGACGTTGACGATGATGCCGCAGCGCGCATAGGTTGATTTACCTAGGCACACCGTTAAAACGTTACGCGGAATGCGGAAGTATTCTACGGTGCGGGCTAAGGCAAATGAATTGGGTGGAATAATGCAATAATCATCTTCCACTTCCACAAAGTTGCGGGTGTCAAAGTTTTTTGGGTCAACAATGGTGCTGTTGATGTTGGTGAAAATCTTAAATTCACGCGCACAGCGGATGTCGTAGCCATAGCTAGACGTACCGTAAGAAATGATCCGCTCACCGTCGGCAGAGGTCTTGACTTGCTTGGGCTCAAAAGGCTCAATCATGCCCTCGTTTTCGGCCATGCGGCGGATCCATTTATCCGATTTAATGCTCATTGATGTTGTTCCCTGGTTATTTTTGTAAGCCGCCTAAGTGTACCACTAACTCGTCTAGCATCGCACCTAAGCTTTCAATCATGATGATTTGGCTGGCAACGGTCAGACTGGCCATGTCATCGCCGTGTTCGCTGGCTTCATCTTGTAGTACGTCTAGGTATTGAATGCGTTTTAATGCAAAGTCTTGGGTGAGGACGAAGCGAATGCGTTCTTGCCACACCAAGCCTAGCTGGGTCACGATTTTACCGTTTTTGACGTGATTAATCACTTCTTCTTCGGTTAAATCTTGCTTAGAAATGCGCACGGTTGGGGCGGTTTCGCCGGTGCCCTTTAGTTCGCAGTCGCTGTCCAGTTCAAACTGGCCTTCGGCCGCACCTTGCAGTAGCCAGTTGGTCATTACGGTGCTGGGCGACAGCTCGGTGTTGGGTAAGGTGGCTTCTAGGCCGCCTAGGGCTTGGCGAATTTTGCTCAACAGGGCTTCAGCTTTGTTGGCGGTGGCGCTGTTGATGATTAAATAGCCACGGTCGTAGTCAAAAATGGCCTGGCTACGGCTGCTCTTGGTGAAGGCGCGCGGCAGTAAGTCGTCGGTGATCTGTTCTTTTAAGGCCATTTTTTCTTTACGGCCGATAGAGCGGGCTTCTTCTTGCTCAATCAGGGTGATTTTTTCATCTAAGATGTCTTTGATGACGGCGCTGGGCAAGACTTTTTCTTCTTTTTTGAGGGCCACGCGATGGCTGTTGTTGGCGCTGAACACCAAGGCTTCATCAAAACTAACGGCTGGGGCAAACCCTTCGGTGAACCAATCTAGGCCCATGCAGGGCGCAAAGGCGGCTTCGGCTAGGGCTTTGTTGATCTGCTCAATTTCTGGCAAATTGTTTTTATTCAGTGGGTAAAAAGAAATTTGTTTAAACCACATAGGGGGCGGCTCCATTAAAAGGTTATCAGTAGGGTGTGCAACCCTGTTAGTCTTCCTCAGACCAGTCATCCCAGGCGCTGATGGCCTTGTTGACGAGGTCAAAATCAAACCCACGATAGGCCAAAAAGCGCATTTGTTTGTGCTTGTCGGCCAGAGATTCAGGCGGTTTCTTGAATTTTTTACGCACGGCGGCAATGGCCGTGCTCAATTCTACCTCAGCAGCAGGGCGAAACTGTTGAAATAGATCAGCCTCGATGCCTTTTTGCTTGAGGCTTTCTTGTAGGCGCCGAGAGCCATATTGCTGGCTTTTGGCATTGATGAAGGATTCCACATAGCGTTCGTCCGACTGCCAATTGAGGTCGGCAAACTCGGTCAAAATGGCCTCAACTTCGGTTTCATGCTGGGTGAGGGCTTCGGCTAGCGCAAACTCATCGGCCTCTTCTGGCGGCTGATGCGCTTGCATGAGCTTTTTTTTGAGTTCGGTGCGGCTGTACTCGCGCCGAGACAAGAGGTCTAAGGCGCGGGCTTTTAACGATTTTTGTGGCCGCATTAATGTTTGACTTCGGTCGGGTGTAGATAGTCGTAGAGCTGAGTCAGTTTTTCGATCACCAAATTGGGTTTGGTGGCGTCGCTTTGGCTCAGCTCATACATGTCTTCATAGCCATAGTTGACCCCAATGACGGGCGTGCCGGCGGCTTTGGCGGCCATGATGTCGTTGCCTGAGTCACCCACCATCACCAGCTGCTCTGGTGCAATGTTCAATACTTCACAGGCGTGGATCAAAGGCAGCGCACTGGGTTTCTTTTCGGGTAGGGTGTCGCCACCGATGATGAGGCTGAAGTAGTCGCTCATGCCCAAATCGTTGATGGCCTTGATCGCAAAGCGCTCGCTTTTATTGGTGATCACCACCAATGGATAGCCTTCGCTTTTTAATAGCTCTAGGCCAGTCAACACGTTGGGGTAGATCTGGGTATGGTCGGTTAAGTGGGCATAGTAATACTGAATGAACAAGGTAAAGCCTTGTTGCCATTGCTCACTATCGGCTTGGCCAGCAGGACTGTCGGTGAGACAGCGGTGCACTAGGGTGCTGATGCCATCGCCCACGTAGGCTTCCACTGTGGCCTGGGCCAGAGTCGGCAGGCCCAGTTCGGCGCGCATGTGGTTGGCGGCGGCGGCGAGGTCGGCCACGGAATCAATTAAGGTGCCATCTAAATCAAAGGCAAAGGCCTTAATGGTTACGGCTTCAGTCATCTGCAAGCTTTCGAATGTCAACAACGGCTTCGCTGCCAAAAGCAGGCGATGCCAGATAGGATAAAATGGCCTGGGCCACGTCTTTAGGTTCGCTCAGGGCGGCATTGTCCTTAAGGGCAATGAACTGGGCTAAATTAGGGAAGTCCGCTTCGTTCTGGGCGCGGATTTCGGCCTGCATGCCGGTGTTCACCACGCCAGGATAAAGAGCGACAGAGGCCAGCTCTGGATGCTCTTTTTGGACGATGCGGCTGAAGTGGTCGATGCCGGCCTTACTCGCGCCATAAACGCCCCAGCCGGGGTAGGGGTTGTGTGCTGCGCCTGATGAAATGTGCAATAACTTGCCGTGTTGTTCAGGCGGTAAATGCTGAATAAAGGCATTGCTGAGCAAGATCGGCGCGGTGAGGTTCAGGTGTAAGGCAGAGGCCACGGCTGACTCTGGATAGTTGCC
Source organism: Neisseriaceae bacterium CLB008 (assembly GCA_041228285.1). Taxonomy (NCBI): domain Bacteria; kingdom Pseudomonadati; phylum Pseudomonadota; class Betaproteobacteria; order Neisseriales; family Neisseriaceae; species Neisseriaceae bacterium CLB_ANTARCTIC_008. The sequence continues at coordinate 756,152 of CP166133.1, forward strand.
GCTGATGGCCATAGGGGCTACGGTGCCCGCATTGTTGATCAACACCACGGTGTCTAAGCCAAAGGGAGCAAAAAAGGCCAGTGCCTGCTGAATCAGTGCGGTGGCGTCAAAGTGTTGGCTTAAGTCGGCGGATGCGCCTCGGTATAGCGGGTGTTCGACGTCGATTAAGCGGCGCGCAATGCCAAAAACCGGCGCTTGCTGCGCCAATAGTTGGCTGACAAATTCGGCGCCGATGCCTTGGCTGACGCCGGTGACGATGTAGGCGGTTTTGGCAATGTTCATGGCTTAGGCCTTAACAGTGGCCAGCTCGGCGTTCATGGCGTCAATCACGGCCTTGTAGTCTGGCTGGCCAAAAATCGCGCTGCCGGCCACAAAGGTGTCGGCACCAGCGGCGGCGACGGCGGCAATATTGTCGATTTTGATGCCGCCGTCGACTTCGATGGCGATGCGATGGCCGGTACGCTCAAAGTGAGCATCGGTCATGCGCTTAGTCTGTTTGATTTTTTCTAGGGTGTGGGGGATAAAGCTTTGGCCACCGAAGCCTGGGTTTACCGACATCAATAAAATCATGTCTAGCTTGTCCAGCACGTGTTCTACTTCGTTTAGGCCTGCGGCTGGATTCAGTACGAGGCCAGCCTGACAGCCTTGGTCTTTGATCAGGCTGAGGCTGCGATCAACGTGGCGGCTCGCGGCAGGGTGGAAGGTGATGATGTTGGCGCCGGCTTGGGCGAAGGACTGAATCAAGGCGTCAACGGGCTCAACCATGAGGTGAACGTCCATCGGTACGGTGGCGTAAGGCTTTAAGGCTTCACAAATCATGGGGCCAAAAGTGAGGTTGGGTACGTAATGATTGTCCATCACATCGAAGTGAATCAGGCTGGCACCTGCGTCGATGACGCGGCTAACGTCGGCGCCTAGTTGGGCAAAATCGGCGGACAAAATGCTGGGGGCAATACGGTACATGGGCATCACTTTGAGTCAGGTTAGGAATGGCTCCATTTTACCGTATTTGGCGGCACAAATGTACCGCCAAAACGATTTAGGCGGTTTTGGTTTTTTGGGTGATGAAGCGCAGCAGGGTTAGGCCGATTAAAATCGCGCTGATGGACCAAGAAAGAAGACCGGTCATGCCTAGCGCAAGATTGACTTCGTTCGGGGTAATGAACAGATTACGCACCCAGGCGTAGGCAAATGCGCCCAGGTTAAGGACGGTTAGGCCGAACATCAGCATGCGCTTGTATTTGCTGGGTGCTAGGGTTTTGGCGTAGAGGTATAAGGCCAGCGCAGCAGGGGCGACGACCTGTAATAATAAGAGAAAGTCTTTGAGGGTAAGCGACATATTGGGCTCCTTGATGTTGTTTTTGTGGGATGAGGTCGGCCAAGTCAATGACGACAACTGTGTCTAAATCATAAACAGTTTAATCCAGTATGACTAGTCATAGGCCTGAAGGTTCCTTCAGTTACGGCGTCTTGCTGGTTCCGCCATCAAATAAATCAGGGATGAATAAGTCGGCTTGAACGTCGCCTAGGGTTTGCTTCAGCGGGACGTTGACGTGGATGTCTTCGGCTGGGGTGCAGCAGCAGGGCAGGATTTCACCCGCTTGGACAAACGCCAGCGGCGTTTGGTGATAGGTGACCGACCCAGACAGCAAGCGCGTGCGGCAGGCGCCGCAGTAGCCGCTACGGCACTGGTAGTCAATTTCGTGGCCGGTGCGTTCTAAGCCCTCAAGAAGGGTTTCCCCTTCGTTGAGGTCAAAAAAGCTGTCTTGGGTGGTGATGGTGGGCATCAGAGCTCAAAGCTGTTGAAGTCGTCGCTGTTGATGTTGCCGTCAATTTGGCCGACGAGGTAGGAGCTGACCTCAACCTCTTGTGGCGCCACCTGAACGTTGTCAGAGGACAGCCAAGCGTTGATCCAAGGGATGGGGTTTTGGGTCACGCCAAACGCTGGCGTGAGGCCAACGGCCTGCATGCGTAGGTTGGTGATGTATTCCACATATTGGCTGAGGATGTCTTTATTCAAGCCGATCATTGAGCCGTCTTTAAACAAATATTCCGCCCATTCTTTTTCCTGCTCAGCAGCTTGTTTAAAGAGTTCGAAGCAGTCTTGCTCACACTCTTTGGCAATTTGGGCCATTTCAGGGTCGTCCTGGCCGCTGCGTAGAATGTTTAAAATGTGCTGCGTGCCGGTGAGGTGTAGCGCTTCGTCGCGGGCGATGAGGCGGATGATTTTGGCATTGCCTTCCATCAGGCGGCGCTCGGCAAACGCAAACGAGCAGGCGAAGCTGACGTAAAAGCGAATGGCCTCCAAAATGTTCACCGACATGATGCACATGTACAGCTTTTTCTTTAATTCATACAGGTTCACCAATACTGCTTTGCCCTTGACGGTGTAGGTGCCTTCGCCTTGGGTTTGTAAAAGCTGGGTTGAGTGAATTAAATCATCGTAGTATTCGGCGATGTCGTTGGCGCGCTTGATGATGAATTCATTGGCCACGATGTCGTCAAACACCACCGCAGGATCGTTGACGATGTTGCGGATGATGTGGGTATAGGAGCGCGAGTGGATGGTTTCAGAGAACGACCAGGTTTCAATCCAGGTTTCCAGTTCAGGAATCGACACCAAGGGCAAGAGTGCTACGTTGGGGCTGCGGCCTTGAATCGAATCCAGCAGCGTTTGGTATTTTAGGTTGCTGATGAAAATGTGTTTTTCATGTTCAGGCAGGTTGCGATAGTCGGTGCGGTCTTGCGATACGTCGACTTCTTCTGGGCGCCAGAAGAACGACAGCTGTTTTTCAATCAGTTTTTCAAAAATTTCATATTTTTGTTGGTCGTAACGGGCCACGTTAACGTTTTGGCCAAAGAACATGGGTTCTTTTAATTGGTCGTTTTGTTTTTGTGAGAATGTACTGTAAAGCATGGCAACCTCAAGGTCAGATATTCGAAACAAATGGCACGGGTAGGTGCCATTTGTTGGGGTGATTAATTAAATTTTACACGCGCCGCCGGCACAGTCGTCGATGTCGTTTTGGGCATCGTCAGCACCGTCACGGGTGTTGTGGTAGTACAGGGTTTTGAGGCCGTATTTGTAAGCAGTTAACAAGTCTTTCAGCAACTGATTCATTGGGACCTTACCTTCAGGGAAGCGGTTCGGATCGTAGTTGGTGTTGGCCGAAATGGCTTGGTCAACAAATTTTTGCATGATGCCTACCAGTTTCAAATACCCTTGGTTGCTGCCCATTTGCCACAAGAGTTCGTATTGGTCTTTGAGGCGATCGTATTCAGGCACGACCTGTTTCAAAATGCCGTCTTTTGAAGCTTTAACCGTCACTAGGCCACGTGGTGGCTCAATGCCATTGGTGGCATTGGAAATTTGGCTAGAGGTTTCTGACGGCATTAAGGCAGTCAAGGTAGAGTTGCGTAAGCCATGCTGTTTGATTTCTTGACGCAGGCCTTCCCAGTCCAAATGCAGCGGTTCTTGGCAGAAGGCATCCAGATCAGACTTATAGGTGTCGATCGGCAAAATGCCTTGGGCGTAGGTGGTTTCATTAAATTTAGGACAGGCGCCAAACTCTTGCGCCAGCTTGCTAGAAGCTTTCAATAAGTAGTATTGAATGGCTTCAAAGGTTCTGTGGGTTAAGCCATTGGCGCTGTCGTCCGAGTAGCGTACGCCATTCTTGGCTAAGTAATAGGCAAAGTTAATAACGCCAATGCCTAGGGTACGGCGATTCATGGTGGCGTTATAAGCCGCTTTAATGGGGTAGTCTTGGTAGTCCAGGAGCGCATCCAAGGCACGAACCGCTAGATCGGATAGGCCTTCTAGTTCGTCTAGGTTTTTAATCGCGCCTAGGTTGAACGCAGACAGCGTGCACAGGGCGATTTCGCCTTCTTCATCATTGATGTCGTTCAATGGTTTAGTGGGCAAGGCAATTTCCAAGCACAGATTGCTTTGGCGTACAGGTGCCACGCGTGGATCAAATGGGCTATGGGTGTTGCAATGGTCTACGTTTTGAATGTAGATGCGGCCAGTGCTGGCACGCTCTTGCATCATCAATGAGAACAGTTCAGACGCCTTGATGCTGCGTTTGCGAATGCTGTCGTCTTGCTCGTACTGGGTGTACAGGCGCTCGAAGGTTTCTTGATCTTCAAAGAAGGCGTCGTATAGGCCAGGTACGTCGGCTGGTGAGAACAAGGTGATGTTCTGGTTTTTCAGGAAGCGCTCATACATGGTGCGGTTGATTTGTACGCCGTAATCCATATGACGCACGCGGTTTTCTTCCACGCCACGGTTGTTTTTTAACACTAATAGCGATTCAACCTCTAGGTGCCACATTGGGTAGAAGAGCGTTGCTGCGCCGCCACGAACGCCGCCTTGTGAGCAGCATTTAACCGCGGTTTGGAAGTGTTTGTAGAACGGAATACAGCCGGTGTGCTGGGCTTCGCCGCCGCGAATCGGGCTGCCAACGGCGCGAATGCGGCCGGCGTTGATGCCGATGCCGGCGCGCTGCGACACGTAGCGCACGATGGCGCTGGTGGTGGCGTTGATGGAGTCAAGGCTGTCGCCGCACTCAATCAACACGCATGAGCTGAACTGGCGTGAAGGGGTACGCACACCGGCCATAATGGGCGTGGGTAAAGAAATTTTAAACAATGAGATGGCGTCGTAAAAATCTTTCACGTATTGCAAGCGCGTGCTGGCTGGGTATTTAGCAAACAGGCAAACGGCCACCAGCATGTACAAATACTGTGGGCTCTCAAAAATTTCGTGGGTCACGCGGTTTTGCACCAGATACTTGCCTTCAAGCTGCTTCACCGCGGCGTAAGAGAAGGTCATGTCGCGCCAGTGGTCAATGTGATCGTTTAATTCATTGAGCTCGGCTTCGCTGTAATCGCGCAAAATATGGGTGTCGTATTTGCCGGCGGCGGTGAGCTTGGTCACGTGATCAAATAGTTTCGGCGGTTCAAACTGGCCGTAAGCTTTTTTGCGCAGGTGGAAAATGGCCAAGCGGGCTGCGAGGTACTGGTAGTCAGGCGCCTCTTCAGAAATTAAATCGGCCGCGGCTTTGATGATGGTTTCGTGGATGTCGTCGGTGCGAATGCCATCGTAAAATTGGATTTGGGAACGCAGTTCAACCAAAGAAACCGATACGTTATTTAATCCTTCGGCAGCCCAAGTGATGACTTTATGGATTTTGTCCAATTCAATGGGTTCTTTTCGGCCATCGCGTTTGGTAACAAAAATGGGGTTACCAGAGGTTTTTTGTTTGTCTAACACTGTATCGGTCATGATGGCGCTCTTTCTTTGGTGATAAATTGTAAAAATAAATAAGGCGTTAAATACACAATCTAAGCCAACAGGATAACGGGGGCGTGGGTTGAATGAACACTAGGTAATGTGTTTTTTTTTAGCCCACAACACAATATCGAGTGATTCTACCCCATGAGGCGCGTGTTGGAAATATTGACTTTTGTCGTTGACTAGGGGTGATGTTGCCCATGCCCATAGAATAGCCCGAGTTTAGTTAGGTTTATTGCTTTATTTGATGCCAAAAGAATAATAAATTAACTTTTTAGGATGCGCACAAATGTGTCAGTCACGGTAAATATATCAGACAGGACGCTTTTTTTTTACTGAATAGACAGCAATGGCGTTATACTTCTAAGGTTTACTTATTAATATGTGAGATGAAAAATAAAATGATTGCTCATTTTAAACAAGCTGTTGCCGGTGCTCAGATTTTATTTGTGGCATTTGGGGCAATGGTGCTGGTGCCGCTCTTGACGGGACTGAATCCAGCGCTGGCACTTTTAGGTGCAGGTTTAGGGACTTTACTGTTTCAGATTGTGACGAAACGCAAAGTGCCTATTTTTTTGGGCTCTTCATTTGCGTTTATTGCGCCGATTATTTACGCCATGAGTGAGTGGGGTTTGCCCAGCACTATGTTTGGTCTGTTTGCGGCCGGCTTTATGTACTTCGTGTTTGCGGCCTTGGTGCGCTGGCGCGGTGTCAGTGCCGTGCATAAGCTCTTGCCACCCGTGGTGATTGGCCCCGTGATCATGGTGATTGGTCTATCGGTGGCGATTGTCGCCAGCCAAATGGCGATGGGTCAGTCTGGCGGCGAGCAAGTGCTGCCTTATGGTTCGTCTTTAATGCTGTCGGGTTTTACCTTTGCGGTGACGGTGATCATCACCGTTTTTGGCAGCAAAATGATGAAATTAATTCCGATCTTGATTGGTGTGTTTGCTGGCTACGCCGCTGCGTTGGCCACGGGCATGGTCGATGTGGGTGCTTTGGCGGCTGCACCGCTGTTTGTGCTGCCTGAGATCACCACGCCCGAAGTTAACTGGCATGCGGCCCTCTTTATGTTACCGGTGGCGATTGCGCCAGCGATTGAGCACATTGGCGGCATCTTGGCGATCAGTAAGGTCACTGGTAAAGACTACGCTAAAGACCCCGGCTTAGATAAAACCTTGGCCGGCGACGGTTTGGGCGTGTGTATGGCTGGCCTGATCGGTGGCCCACCTGTGACTACCTATGGTGAAGTGACGGGCGCGGTGATGATCACTAAAAATAGCAATCCAGTGATCATGACCTGGGCGGCAATTTTTGCGATTTTCATGGCCTTCTTTGGTAAGTTTAATGCCTTTTTGGCGTCTATTCCCTTGCCGGTGATGGGCGGCATCATGATTTTGTTATTCGGTACCATTGCTTCTTTGGGTTTGAAAACCTTGATCGACGCCAAAGTGGATTTGATGGTGCCACGTAACCTGGTGATTGTGAGCTCGGTGCTGACCGTGGGCGTGGGTGGGATGCTGGTGAAAATCGGTGACTTTAGCTTTGCCGGCGTAGGCCTGTGCGCCATCTTGGCCATTGTTTTGAATTTGGTGTTGCCAAAAGAAGAGGCGGGCGGCTTAGGCGATGCGGCCCAAGATTAAACCGATTAGATCAAAAAACGAGCCCTAGGGCTCGTTTTTTTATGGTCAGTGCTCAGCTTAGGCAGCGTTGGCTCGGCGCTCGATCACAATGCCCACTTTTTTAACGTTGGGCAAAATGCCGGGTTTAGACAGCCGCACCCGCACCCACGGTGAGCCAAAATCAGTGAGCAGCAGGTTGGCAATGTGTTCTGCCAAGGCTTCAATCAGCTGGAACTGCTGGTCTTTGAGGCTAAGATTAATGGCGTTGGCTACTTCACCATAGTGAATGGTGTCGTGAATGTCGTCTGATTGGCTGGCCTGTTGGTCGGGGATGCCAATGTCTAAATCGAGGAGAATTGCCTGTGGGCGAGTGCGCTCCCAGTCGTAATAGCCAATTAAGGTTTCCACCTTAAAATCATTCAGAAAGATAATGTCCATTTGTTTTTTAATCGCTTTAGCGTAAAATCATTAACTCATCTATTCTAGTGTATCTACCATGTCTTTTGTTGATTTAGTCGCCATTGTGCTGGCTTATTTGTTGGGATCGCTGTCTTTTGCGGTGATTGTGTCAAAATTGATGGGGATGGACGACCCGCGTTCTTATGGCTCTGGTAATCCAGGCGCCACCAACGTCTTACGCAGCGGAAAAAAGACGGCAGCCGTGTTGACCTTGGTGGGGGACGCCTTAAAAGGCGTGCTGGCGGTTTGGCTGGCGCGTGCGTTGACGCCGGATTTGGGCTTGGCTGAATCGACCTTGGCCTATGTTGCCGTGGCGGTGCTGATAGGGCATATGTGGCCGGTGTTTTTTGGTTTTAAAGGCGGTAAAGGCGTGGCTACGGCGGTGGGCGTTTTGTTTGTCCTGTCTTGGCCGGTGGGCTTGGCCTGTACCGCGATTTGGTTGGTGATGGCGTTTGGCTTGAAGATTTCATCTTTGGCGGCGCTGGTGGCCACGGTGGCGGCGCCGGTGGCCGCGTTCTGGTTGGTGCCTCAGGCTGCATTATTCTGGGCCATTGTGGTGATTGCGCTCTTGGTGCTGTATCGCCATAAGCAAAACATTCAAAATTTAATCAGCGGTCAAGAAACCAAAATTGGTTCTTAGCAACGCTGTTTTATTCCTTGATTCCGCCGCCTACTCGTTGGGCGGTTTTGTTTTTCCTGGCCAAAGGCATCGCCTAGCGCATTGAAAAACGTTAGAATAGCCCCCATTTATTTATGCCCATGATCGCAAGTGATCGTTTTAGGAGTGTCCCTCATGCCTGCAGCAACCGAATCCACACCCGCCGTCCATCAACCTTGGACGGTTGCGGCTCTGTATCAATTTTGCCCCGTGGCCGATCCTGCCGCCTTACAAAGCCAGCTGTTGGCCTTACTGACCGAGGCCAATATTTGTGGCACGCTGATCGTGGCCAGCGAAGGCATTAATGGCACCATCGCGGGCAGCCGCGCAGGCATTGATCAAGTGCATCAGTTTCTATTGGATGCAGGCTTTGATCATATGGAATACAAGGAATCATTGAGCGACGACAAGCCGTTTCGTAAAGCGAAGGTGAAGTTGAAAAAGGAAATCGTCACCCTGGGCGTTGAAGTGGCACCATTGGATCGCGTGGGTCATTATCTGGAACCCAAAGAATGGCATGAGTTTATTCAGCGCGATGACGTGATTTTAATTGATACGCGCAATGACTATGAATATAAGGCAGGCACCTTTAAAAATGCCATCGATCCTCAAACCGAGAGCTTTCGTCAGTTTCCGCAATACGTCGCGGAACACTTGGCCGATGCCAAAGACAAAAAAATTGCCATGTTCTGCACCGGCGGGATTCGCTGTGAAAAATCCACCAGTCTCTTGCTGCAAGAGGGGTTTAAAGAGGTATACCATCTTAAAGGTGGCGTGCTGAATTATTTGGAACAAATGCCAGAAGAAGAAAGCCTGTGGGAAGGTGAATGCTATGTGTTTGACCACCGCACCGTGGTGACACACGGTATGGCTGAAGGCAAGGGCAGTAAATGCCACGCCTGCGGTTGGGCTTTGGTGCCCGAAGAAGTGGCATTGCCTAGCTATGAGCATGGCGTGAGCTGTGTGTACTGTATCGACAAAACCACCGATCAGCAAAAAGCAGGATTCCGAATGCGCCAATCGCAGTTGGATAAAGCGGGTAAGAAATATCTATAGGCCTGAGCGCCCATTAAAAAAGCCTCGTGTTCAGAACACGAGGCTTTTTTAATGGGCATTGGCCAATTTGGGTACGGTGAGATAGCCCATGATGGCGTCGATGATGGCTTCTTCAATATGGGGTAAGCTCAGATTGGCCGGCGGGTCGATGACGGCAGTGTGTACGAGGGCTTCGGTGATTTGCATGACCGTCCACGTGGCTAAGTCGAGGTTGGTTTGGGTGATTTGCTCTTGGAAGGAGGCCAGTAAGCGTCTGACCCTCTGGAAAATCAGCTGATCGGCAGGGCTTTGTTCGTTGGGAACGTCGAAATAAGGAAACTCCCGTTCCAGCACTTGGTGTAGCTGGGGTTCACACTGGTGGGCTGCCATCAAGGAGTGGACCATCACCGACACATGCTCTCTCAGGTTATGGGGCTGAGCATCGGCAAAAACAGTGTCGATGATTTCTGCCATTTGTTCGGCATGGCGTTCATGTAGGGCGGAAATCAACGCGTCTTTATTGGGAAAGTATTGATAAATAGAGCCTACGCTGACGCCAGCTTCAGAGGCAATCAGGTTGGTGTTGGTGCCGGCATAGCCGCGCTTGGCCAAGATACGAGCCGTGGCCTCGAGGATGATGTTGACCATGTATTGAGCCCGAGCTTGTTTGGGTAGCTTGCGGGGCTTTTGGGGGGCTTTAACTGAGTTCATGAGGCATGGCTTTAAAGTGAGTAATTGTTCGTATCTTAGCAATGATTGCGGTGAAAGGCCATGGCTATCTGGATGAATCATGGTTTTAAATGTGAGTGATTATCATTTGTGCCTATGTTTTGTTTTTTATCTATTTGATTTTAAGGTGTTTAATCTCTTGTTTTAGTGCGAGTAGAAAAGATGAGTGATTGTTCATATAATTTGAGCCTAGGTGCTGGGCTAAAGACCACACCGCACGACAGTATTTGAAATCAGGAGCAGTATGATGCAGAAAAACACACACCAGCCTAAGGCTCAAGTGGTCATGGCTGAAGTCATGGGCAGTGCCGACATTACGCCGTTGGTGCGGCGCTTAACTTTTGGTGGCGAGGCCTTAAAAGCCGTCATCGCCAGCGGGGCTTTTTCCGAGCCAGCCGCATGGGTGAAGCTGTTTCCACCGCTGTGTCATGGTCGCGCCTACAGCATTCGTCAGCAAGACATTAATGCTGGCACCATCGACATTGACTTTGTGTTGCATAGCCAACACGACTTAGCGGCCATTACGGTGTCGGCCTGGGCCGAGCAAGTAACCATTGGCACCGAAGTGCGGCTGTCTTACCCTGCGCGCGGAGGTTTTACGGTGAACCGTTTTGCCAAGTGGCTGTGGATGGCGGCCGACGCCACGGCATTGCCTGCCTTACAAAGCGTTTTGGCTGACTTGCCTTTGGGCTTGGACGTGCGCGTGGTGGTCTATGCCGATAGCCCAGCAGAGCGTCAGCCTTTAGACACTAAGGCGGAGTTGAGTGAGTCATGGCTATACCCCCAGGACAGCACTTACGTGGTCGATTTGAATCAGGTGTTGGCCCAAGCCGGCCGCTTACAAGGACAAGGTCAGGTGTGGTTGGCGGGTGAATCAAACTGGGTGAAAAACTGGCAAATTTATTGGCTACGTGAAGGCGGTTTGGCCGCGAAAGACATTTTGGCTCAGGGCTATTGGAAGCAGGGCGAAGCCGACTTTAAAGATCAGCGCCTCTTGGCCTCTTAAGGTCATGATTTTAGCGTAGGCGACATTGGCGTGGCGCCTCCTCAAAGCCATCCCCCTACAGCATTGTGTCTGTGAGGGGGATGATTCACGTTGGGGGAGCTGTGCATGACTTGTGTTGTGACGAGTGGGCGTTTATGATCTTTGCTCGTCACAATGTTGAATAGGCTGACCCAATGGTTGCGCGAGCAGAACAAAAAGAATACACCCGGTTTGACCTTGTGCCCACGTTCGGTGGGCTAGAGATGCTGCGCGCGCGCTATCAACACATGCAATTTCCTAAGCACATTCACGAGACTTATTGTATTTCGGTCATTGAAGAGGGCGTACAGCGGTTTTATCGCAGCGGTGCTGAACACGTGGCGCCGACGGGCGACATCATCATCGTCAACGCCGAAGACGTCCACACCGGTTCGGCAGCCTTGGCCAGCGGCTGGGGCTATCGGGCAATTTACCCCCATCCATCATTATTGCAGTCGCTGCTGGCCGAGGTACATTCAGAAGCCGGCACGGTGCCCTGGTTTGATCAAGCAGTGATTCATGACCCTGAGTTGGCGCAGCAGCTGCGGCTGGCCTTTGGCCTGCTGCAACAGCCGCGCAATACCTTATTAAAAGAAACCACGTTGGCGGTGGCTTTAACCCAGTTGATGCTGCGCCATGCGCGTTTGGTGGCCGATCGGGCGGTGATGGATTTAGATCGGCCTTTATTGTGGCGAGTGCGCGACTATCTGCATGCCGATCCTGGTCGTGATTTTAGCTTAACGGAGTTGGCCGAGCTGGCCCAGCTGAGCCCCTGGCATTTTTTACGCCAGTTTCAGCGCCTGTTTGGCTTAACCCCGCATGCGTATCTGTTACAGGTACGCATTCGCTTGGCCAAGCAGCGGCTGCGCCAAGGCCAAAGCATTGCCAGCGTGGCGCAGCAATGTGGTTTTACCGATCAAAGCCATCTGAATCGACATTTCAAAAAAACCGTTGGCGTCACGCCAGGTGCTTTTGTGCAAGGGTTTAAGCCGCGTGTCAATCTGGTGTGATGCGCACCGCAATTTTATCCAATAAGACGCCCCAGTTGATGGTTATACTGGGGTTTTTTTATGGGCAGGACAGGTTATGAACAGCAGGACGATGGCCGTGTCGGCCACGGCGCGACAGGACTTTTTAAAGGGCGGGGTGGACATGTTGCCGCTGTGTTTGGCCGTGTTGCCTTGGGGTATTTTGGCTGGCTCGATGGCGGTGAATACAGGGTTAAGCCTGGCGCAAAGTATTGGGATGTCGGCGATTATTTTTGCCGGTGCGGCTCAGCTGGTGACGCTGGGCATGCTGGCCGCCGGCGCCAGCATGTTGACCATTGTGGTGTCGGTGTTTTTCATTACCGCACAACACCTATTATATGGTTTGACCTTGCGGCCTCAGATTGCACCGATGAAGCCGCTACGCCGATTTGGCCTGGGGTTTTTATTAACCGACGAGCTGTTTGCTTTGAGTACGGGCGACAAAAAATCCTCGTTTGCGTATCTGTTTGGGGCGGGCCTGACGTTTTATTTGGCCTGGGTGTTGTTTAGCCTCGCAGGCATTGCCTTGGCCAGCGCCGTGCCCGATTTAGATGCCTATCACCTTGATTTTTCCATCGTGGCTACGTTTATTACCATTGTGGTGCCCATGCTGCGTAACTTCGCTAGCCTAGTAGGGGTGGTGGTGTCGCTGGTGTTGTCTATCGTGTTGACCCATCTACAGATAGAGGGCGCCATTATTGTGGCCGGTTTACTGGGGATGTTTGCGGCGGTGTTGGCCGCGCGTTGGCAAGGGAGTGTGCAATGACTTGGGGCTTATTGTTGTTATTGGCGTTCATCGTGTTTGTGAATCGTTATGTGTTTTTAGAACCCAAGATGCCGGTGCGGCTGCCTGCTCTGTTTAATGAGGCATTGACCTATTCCGCGCCCTGTCTATTAACCGCGATTTGTGGCCCTATTATTATGGGCAGCACGGGTTTGGCAGGCTTACCCAGTAATCCCTATGTGTATGGTGCTTTGGTCAGCGTGGTGTTGGCCTATAAAATCAAACGCATGGTGGTGGCGGTGCTGTTGAGTCTGATTCTGTTTTACGTGATTTATTATGTGATGAGTTAGTTAGGGTTTTATGTTTTGGGCTTAAAAAGGCTGGCCGCTTTGGCCAGCCTTTTTTATGATGATGAGACTCATTATTAATATTATATGATAAATGTCAATATCCTAATTTGTATTTATCATATTATGTGTATGGACTGTTGTTGTGCAAATGGCATAGTCGGCGTTGAATGAAAAGTCCGTTTGCGTCCAGAGCGGGTTTATTGGTTTAAGCCATCGCAGTGGCCTGATTAGGCTTGATGGCCGTCATGCCTCAATAGACGTAGGCCAATCAACCCATGACCATGATGTTCATAATGAAGATGATTGGAGAAATAGCATGACTCACCCCGAACGCAGCCCTTATCCAGAAGTAGAAGGCATCGACAGCCGCTTATTTGAGCTGTCGGCTCAAGCCATTCCTCCCGCAGATCGTGCCAAGGCTATGCAGCAGTTAAAAGACTATGTGGCCATCAAGAAAAAATATTTTTTGGGCTATCAGGCCAATCAGGCATTGGATTATGCGGGCGAGCTAGATCAGTATTTAGACGTACAGCTAAACAATATTGGCGACCCTTTTCAAACCGGTAACTTTAAGCTCAACAGTAAATGGATTGAGCGTGCCGTTTTGGATTACTTTGCCGAGCTGTGGCATCTGCCCACGCCACACTTAGAGATGTATCAAGAGAATGGGGAGTTAAACGGCAATATTGAGGACATTGGCAATCGCTATTGGGGCTATGTGGTGTCTATGGGCAGTACCGAGGGCAATCTGTACGGCATTCGCAATGCGCGCGACTATCTGCATGGGAAAGTTTTAGCGGTGGATACCGCCACCAGTAAGCAAAGAATGCACCGTGGGTTTTTTCATCGGGCCAAGGGCAGCAAGGAACGCTTAAGCCATACTGAAACAGCCTATCAACCGGTTTTGTTTTATTCACGTGCCACCCATTATTCGATTGATAAGATCAAAGACATCCTGCTGTTTGATACTTTTAGTGAAGTGGGTAAGGCGCTTTATCCCAACGAGTGTCCGATCGGGCGTGAGTGGCCAGAGCATGTGCCAACGTATGAGGACGATTCAATTCATCTTGAAGACCTCTATAAACTGGTGGATTTTTTTGCGGCTAAAGGCCATCCGATTGCAGTGAACTTTAACTATGGCACCACGTTCAGGGGCGCTTATGACGACATTAAAGGCGCTTCGGCTGAAATCATCCGTATTTTAACGCGCCACGGCATTGCCGAACGTGATTTTGTGGTGAACATCAATGGCACTGAAGTCCACAGTAAGCGCGATGGTTATTGGTTCCATGTGGATGGGGCTTTGGGTGCGGCCTATGGCCCGTTCTTTGAGATGATTCAGGCTGAAGACCCCAGCTTTAATATTCCGCCTTCTTTTGACTTCCGCAACCCGATTCACTCAATTTCTATGAGTGGTCATAAGGAGATTGGCGCACCTTGGCCCTGCGGGATTTACATGACTCGAACCAAGTATTTATTAAACTTCTCTAATGTGTCCTATATTGGATCACAGGATTCGACGCTGTCTGGTTCGCGTAATGGTTTTTCAGCGCTGATTTTGTGGCACTACCTGTCACGCCATTCGTATGAGGATCAAAAAGATAAGCTGCTGGGCTTATTGAGCATGGCGGCCTATGCGGAGGCACAGCTGCGCACGGTGGTGACACCAGCAAACATTGAGTGGCGCGTTCACCGAGCAGAAAACTCACTCAGCGTGTTGTTTAGACGGCCTAATCAAGAGTTGGTGTCTAAGTATTCTTTGTCTACCGAGTTTGAGGAAGGGTTTGATTACGCCCATTTGTTTGCCATGGAACACGTCACGCGTGAAACCATTGATGCTTTGGTGCACGATTTAAATCAGCCCGGTGCTTTTTTTGATCGAGAGGCCACCGAACCTCACGTTCGCGGTATTTTAAACCCAGGCACAGGCTTCCGATAAACCCGTTTGAGCATGACCCCACGCCCACCTATTGGTGGGCGTTTTGGTTTGTGCCTGATCAAGCTGATGCTGAAGAGGGGGTTAGCTTGGCGGGATGGTCTTGCATTTTAAAGTGGTTCGGGATTATGCTTTAGCATTAAGACCATCGCGGCATTCAGCCTGCCTTGGCGCTCACGTAGGTAAAGGAAAACCACATGAACACACTTTGGTGGCAAAGCAAATGGTTGTTATTGGCTCTGCTGTTGGGCGCCTGTACCAGCCAACAACGCACGCCGATGGCGGCGCTGGAGCGGCCCATTGCCGCAGAGGCTAAAATAGTGGCGCCCAGAACGGCCAGCGCTGATGCTAAGCTGGGCACGCAGTGGGGCGAAGGCGTGGCCTCTAATGTGACTCAAGTATCGCTTCGCCGGGTGTCTCAGCGACCATTGGCGCTGCAAGAGATTCAATACGCGGCCAGCGTGCCGCATGGGCGAGCGTTAAAAGAGCTATCGTTGGCCGAGGGGCGCATCGGCATGGCTGTTTTGGATGGACAAGGCCGTAAAATGACGCTGATCGAAAGCGCGAACAAAATTGGTCTGGCGGGTAAGAAAGGGGAGCGCTATCAGCTCTACTATCAAAACCACAGCAATAAAACCTATGCGATTTTGGCCACGGTGGATGGTTTAGACGTCATGAATGGTCAGCCAGGCAGCTTTAACAGCGGCGGCTATGTGCTTCCTCCTTATGGTCGCTTAACCATTGAAGGGTTCCGCAAGAGCAATAGTGAGGTCGCAGCGTTTCGGTTTACCACGCTCAATAATGCCTATGTGGCCAACACGCCCGCTGGCGATGTGGGTAACGCTGGCCTAATCGGCACGGCCGTTTTTGAGCTGTATGATCCAGCCGCGAAGGCACAGCCGCCTAAGGGCAGTGCTTTTCCTGCTGAAAATGGCTATGCGCCTGCACCGCAGTACCGAGATTAAGGCCGCACATCGCGTGCGACAACCGTCAGACCATGGCCGCTTAGATAAAGCGGCCATTTTTTACGCCGGTTTTATCTGGTAAGCGGTCTGATTAATACCACATAAATACAAATAATATTGATTATCATTTGTATTTATTGATCCGACATTCTATACTCATCCGGTTTCATGGCATTGCCGTATTGTCTTTTTACCATGGGTTTGTGTGGGAGAACGCTGAATCATGTCATTAAGTTGGTGAGGGACGTGGACATAAGCCGATGGTGAGAGGGCGATGATTAACGCACACACATTCGGAGAAACCTATGTTCCCTCTTAGCCTTAAACCCAAGCCGCTGGCCGCGGCTTTACTCTTGGCCTATTGGGCCATGCCCTATGGGGCTTATGCACAAACGCCGGACACCGCCACGACGGTGACGCAAGCCGAAGCGGTACCCAAGGCTTCGGGCTCGCCCAAAAACAGTGCTGAAGCCACTTTAGATAATGTTGTGGTGGTCGGTAAAACCAATAAGGATCGTGCCGGCGCCAACGACGTGTATGATCAGAGCCTCTCTTCCGTCTACATCAATAAAACCCACATCGACCGCTATAAGGGCGCCGCCCCCGCTGATGTGTTCAAAGGCCTATTGGGCGTACAAAGCGGTGACGCCCGCAACAGCGGGGCGCTTGACCCCAATATTCGCGGCATTCAGGGTCAAGGTCGTGTGCCGTTGACCATTGACGGGACGGAGCAAGCGATCACGGTGTGGCGTGGCTATAACGGCGCCAATAACCGCAACTATATCGATCCTAGCCTTATTGGCAGCATTCAAATCGAAAAAGGCCCCTCGCTGACGCGTGGGGTGAAAAGCTCAGTGGGCGGCGCCGTGGTGGTGAAAACCCTGAGCGTGGATGATGTTTTACCCGCTGGCGAAACCTTTGGCGGCGACATTTTAGTCGAAGCGAGTAATGGGTCGGTGAAGCCGCGGTTACCGAATTTACGCACCGGTGAGGATGCGCGCGACATTCCAGGCTGGAGCTCAGCTTATGATGACCCAACGTTACGGGTGAGGCCTAAAAGTGGGCATAAATTTGGTCAAGATGAGGCCATTCGCATTGCCTTAGCGACTCGGCAAGAGCGATTTGATGTGGTGGCTGCCTATAGCTATCGCAGTAAGGGTAACCATTTAGCGGGTAAAAAAGGCGCCGATAAATACCGTTTTCAAGGCGAGGGTGAACCCGATTATTGGGACCATCAGGCCTATATGGCCAATGTTTATCAGCCGGGTAAAGAAGTGCCCAATACGTCTAGTCGGATGGCATCGTATTTGCTCAAGGGCACCCTGCATTTGAGCGATGAGCAGTCTTTAGAGCTGGGGTTACGGCACACCAAGGCTGACTTTGGTGAAATCATGCCTTCACGTTTAAAGCCTGAGCGCTGGGGTAATGATGGGGTGCCGCAATGGCCTCTAAGCGAGGTTAGCCTAAGTGCCTATAATTTATTGTATAAATGGCAGCCTGCTGACCAGCCTTTGATTGATCTTGAGGCCAATCTTTGGGCGACGCGTTCGGTGAGCGACACCTATAACGGTGGTGGTTTTCCAAATGAGCCTTATGAAAATAGCACTGGGTTGCCAGAATGGTCGCCTAACGCGAATATGACCTTACGCAACACGGCCTTAATGAATGCGCGTGAAAACCGCTGGGGCGTGACCATCAGTAATAAGGCTTCGCTGTTGCCTAATCTGGATTTTACCGTCAGCGGTAGCTTTCAAAAAGAGCGCTTAGGCTCGGATAATGTGTACGATCCTAAAGAAATGGGCAGCACTCAGGCCGCGGGCCGTAAGGGTACGCGTGATGAACACAATGTGAGCTTTAATTTTGATTGGCAGCCAACCGATTGGCTGGCTTTAAGCGCCGGTATGAAGCGTACGGCCTATACGTCTATGGATGATTTTTTAGACGAACGCATGCAGGCTGAAGATCCTAATTACGCCGTAGACAGAGCGTTTAAAGGCTATAAGTTAAAGTACAAACGCCGTTATACCGAGGAAGAGTTTGCGGATGAAATGTGGTGGCTGGACCCTGAAGATCGTTTTGATGACTATTGGGGCTTAACCAACGATGAGGTTTTGTGGCTAGCCGATGCCGATGGCAAAATGAAGCGTGAAAATAATCCTTTTTTAAACGGTAGTTTGACTTTGGGTAAGGACGTGATTGCGAGCGGCCAAGAGGTGTATACGGAAGCCACGGCGCAGCGATGGCCAGAGGTGAAAAAGCGTAAGGATCATGCTTGGGCGCCTGTGTTGTCGGCCACTGCTTTATTGACCGACAATGCCCGCGTGTACGTACGTTATAGCGAGGCGAAGCGCATGCCCAGCTTATTTGAGAGCACCATCGGCTTTTCTTCTAGCTCCAGAGAACCGATGAAGCCAGAACATGCTAAAAACATTGAAGTAGCCTATGTTCATGATTTGCGTGATTTATTGGGCGCGCAGCGCCATGCTGACGTTAAAATCGCTTATTATCACAACACCATTAAGGACACCATAGAGCGTAATGACCTATTTCAATTCAGCAATGTAGACAAGCAAAAAGTGGCCGGCTTAGAACTACAGGGGCGTTACGATAACGGTCGTTTCTTTACCGACTTAGGCGTGGCCATGAATTTGAAAAATGAAGTGTGCGATGAATCATCGGCGGTTGTGGCCGATCCCTTCTTAGGGCGCATCAGCAACTGCGTCCGTGATGGCTTTCGCAACGGCTATTTACGCAATATGCCCCAGCCCAAATACATGGTGAACTGGCTGGTGGGGGGGCGGTTCTTACAGCAAAAGCTGGAGCTGGGTTCACGCATGACCTTCCATAGTGGTTCAGTGAATAATGATGATCGAAATTTTGGTGAGGCGGGTAAACAGTCTGAATACTTTAATGAGCCATTAGGGTGGGCGCCGGTGATTATTGTCGATGCCCATGCCAATTACCGTATGAACGATAAGCTAGCGGTTGAACTGGGCGTCACCAATTTGACTAACCGCTATTATTTAGACCCGTTGAGTCGTGCGCGAATGCCAGCACCAGGGCGAACGGTGAAGCTCACGCTTAAAGGCAAATTTTAATTAAGCCATTGCGCTCAGCCAGCATGTCATGCTGGCTTTTTTTATGGGTGTCGATCTAAGGGCGGCATGACAAAATACAACAATGTTTTAAATAATAACGATTATCATTTGCGTTTAGTCAAAAGGGTGTCTATACTCAGCCACAGGTTCTCAAAACCTTAGGCCACAAGCCTAAGAGGGCCTTTTTACTCACACGACCTTTGGGTCTTTTGCTGGTGGTGTGTTCTTTTTTTATGTATCTGGAGATGACAATGAAAAAGTTACAAACAATGGCAGTGGTATTGGGTTTATGTGCAATGGTTGGGCAGACGCAGGCAGCTGTGGCCTCGGCCCAAAGTGATGATGCCTACATCCAAGTAGGGGAAACGGCTGCTGGTGGTCCTGGCCATCCTGGTCAAGCGGGTCAGCCCGGCATTGGCGTGCACAACGTGGCTGACTTTACCAAAGTCGCCTTTTCGGGGTTACAGCAAATGGTGGCAGCGGACGCAAATGGCGTGACGCGCATTGCTGCTTCACCCGGCTCTCATCGCGATATGGGTGATTTTAATTTCACCAAGGTGGCCAATAGCGACGTTTATTTTGGTGAATGGTCGCAAACCGGCAATGTGGCTGACGGTACCCACACCGTGTATTACGCCGGTAAAGACAAAACCACCAATATGCCCACCACCGGGCAGGCTGACTACGCCGTCGTGGGGATCAATAATTACAACGGCAGCAATTTACTGACCGGTACGTTTAAAGCCGATTTTGCCAAAAATACGCTGAAGGGTGACATCAACAATAATGCTTTAGCGGTCAATGTGGATGCGAAAATCAACAGCGCCAACGCCAGCTTTGTCGGCAAAGCCACGGCCACCGGCAACGTTGCTGGTAAGACCCAAGGCCATTTCTTTGGTAACGCTGCGTCACAGTTAGCCGGCATCGCCACCTTTACCGATCGCAGTAAAGACGTGTCGTTTGGCGGCAGTAAAAAGCCTTAAGCGAGAACCGATGATGCGACGGGTTTAGTGGCATCTAAAAACCGAACGGGGGCTTGTTGATCAAGCCCCTTTTTTGATGAAGGGTGTGGCTACACCCTAAGCACACAAAGGCAGGGTCGGCCATGAGACATTTTTTAATTGAGCGACGCTGGCGCTGCGTATTCTGCATGGTGTTCGGCAGCTTGGCTCTGGCATCTCTGGCGCATGCCGATGAAGACACCAGCCGTCGACTACGCCATTCATTACAGTTTTCAACCGATCAAAAGGCTGAGTCTGTGCTGGTGCCTGAGGCATCTGATTGGCCTGAGGGCACGGAGGGCATGCTGGTGAACGGCCAGTTGCTGCGCATTGAGGCCAACGTCAATGATTTGGGTAAGGCCATTTACTTGGGCGTCAATCATCAGCTTTGGCCAGATGTACGGCGCCTATTGCCTCAATATCAGGCCTTGGCCAATCATGATGAGGCCTTGGTTGGCTTTGCCCAAGCGGCTTTGGCGCGCGCCGAGGGCGACTATTCGGTGGCCATTACGGGCTATCGGCAGCTGTTGCGGGCACAGCCTGATTTTTTACGGGTACAGCTAGAATTAGGACGGACTTTATATGAAAACCATCAAAATACCGAAGCTCAAGCGTGGTTCAAGCAAATTGAGCTACCTACCGATGCGCTTGGGCTACAGGAAAATGTGGCCGGCTATGTAGACGCTTTGGCCGTGCGTGAAGCATGGCACGGCTCGGTGGCTATTGGGCCCGCCCACAACAGCAATTTAAATCAATCGACTGCCAGCGTGACTTATTTCCCTGTGTATGAAGACAATCAGCTCCAAGGCTACGTTGAGCGCCGCATTCCCGGCCCTGTGGCCGATCAAGGCTGGGCTTATGAGGCAACGCTGAGTAAGCAAAAAAACGTGAGCGGCAATCATGGCTTAATGTTGCGCGGCCTACTATACGGCAATGAATACACCCATGAGTCCAGCTACAGCGACAGCACCGCCAGCGTGTATGGCGGCTATCAATACCGCAGCGCCCGCACCACGCTGACGGTGGCGCCGTTGTTTGAGTTTAATTGGCAGAACCATCAGGCTTTGTCTAAGGCTTTAGGGGCGAAAATCGAGTGGCAGTATGGCTTAAGCCCGAAGGCTTTGGTGAGCGTTGATGTGGAACGTAAACGGTTGGCCTATCATCAGGACGACTATGCCCACAACGATGGCTGGCAAAGCTCGCTGTTTGTGACGGGTACGTACGCCTTACCGCAAAACTGGCTGGTGTTCGGAGGGCTAGATTGGGTGCGTAAAGATGCGGATGAGGCGGTGAACGCCTATCATCAACAGGGTGCACGCTTGGGCGTGGCTAAATCTTTTGCCGTGGGCGTTGAAACCGCGTTATTTGGCGCTTGGCGGCACAAGCAGTATGACGCCTACAGTGATCTGTTGGCGGCCAAACGCGCTGATCATGAGCAAACCTATACCGCCATTGTGAAGGTGCCCAAGTTTAAACTGGCCGGCCTGACGCCGAGCCTATTGTTGCGCCACCATCGGGTTAGCAGCAACGTGGATTGGCTGTATGCCTATCGAAAAAATGAAGTCAGCTTGAAGTTAGAGGCGTATTTCTAACCTAATGTGCGCTGCGCCAGCCAAGGGTCTAGCGCCAACAGCAGGCTGAATAAGGTGATTAAGGCAATGGAATAGCCGAACATGCTCAGCCCCCATTGATGGACGTACTGATTGGGCGTGATTTTGAACGAAGCGACTTTGGCGGCGCGCCACCACAGCAGTCCGCCAAGCAGCATCCCTACGCCATAATAGGGGCTGAGCGGCCCTAGCCACCACAGGCTGGTTGAAACCACGGTGAAGCGAAATACATAGCGGCGTAGATGGGTTTGGGTGATGGCCACGCCACTCACTACGGGCAGCAGGGGCAGCTTAGCGGCACGATAGTCATCCAAGCGCCGTAGCGCGATGGCGTAGGTATGCGGTATTTGCCACAGGCAGAGGCTGAACCCAAGACCAAATGCGAGCCAGTCTAGGGATTGGGTGACGGCACAATAGCCCATCATGGGTGGAACGGCGCCGGATAGGCTGCCCACGGCCACGCCATGAGTGCCACGGCGTTTTCCATACAGGCTATACAACAAAACATAGGCCAACCAGCCGGCCAAGGCTAATGCTCCCACGAGTAAGCTGCCGTAATGGCTCAAGATGGCCAATCCCGCTAGCCCAAAAAGGCTGGCGATGATCAAGACGGAACGAGGCGTGACTAATTTGAGTGGCAAGGCGCGACGGCGGGTTCGCCTCATTAAGCGATCCAGATCGCGATCAATCACATTGTTAAACGCCGCGCCAGACGCGATCAATAAAGCGGTTCCCAGCGTCAGCCAGCCCAATAGGGGTAGATGGATCTTTCCTTGGCTGGCCATGAAAAAAGCGCCCCAGAGGGTGATCAGATTGCCCATGATGATGCCCGGTTTAAACAGCTGGACGTAGGGGTGATTGGTCATGTCAGAACGACATCATATTGGCGTTGAGGTCGCGCATGATCCACAGCGACCCGCCCACCACAATGAATAAAATCAAGAGGGTAAACAGCAAGGAAAAAACCGTCCAGGCCTGCCCCCGTTCGAATAGATGTAAAAAATAAATCAGCTGCACCATCAGTTGGGCCAGAGCAAGCCCCACAATAGCCATCAATAGGCCCATGCTGGGGCCGTGCGCCGTCATGGCCAGATAAAAAGACAGGCCGGTGAGAGCGAGGCATAGGGCGAGGCCAATCAAGTAGGATTTGAGCGAACCGCCGTGCGAAGTAGGAGAGTGGGATGTCATCGAATGGCTCCTGTGAGGTAGACGACGCTGAACACGCAAATCCAGATGAGGTCTAGAAAGTGCCAGAACAGGCTCAAGCAAGTGAGCCGAATGTGGTTTTTCGCGGTTAGGCCTTTTTGATATAGCTGCCAGCCCAAGACCAATAGCCACAATAGGCCAATCAGCACGTGTAGGCTGTGGGTGCCCACAAGGGTGAAAAAAGCCGACAAAAAGGCGCTGCGCTGTGGTCCGTAGCCGCTGCTGATGAGCTCATAAAACTCATAGGCTTCAAGGCCAATAAACCCTAGCCCTAAGGCAAAGGTGAGGCCCAGCCAGATGAGGGTGGGGCGTAGCCTTTGGGCTTTGGCTGCCAGCAGGCCCAGGCCAAAGGTAAAGCTGCTGAACAGCAACAATAAAGTGCTGATCAAAATCAGCGGTAGGCTGATGATGTCGGCGTCGCGCGGGCCGTTGGCGACGCCGCCGACCAAAACAGCATAGGTGGCAAACAGGGTGGCGAACAGCAGGCAGTCGCTCATGAGGTAAAGCCAAAAGCCTAAAGGGGTTTTGCCTTCGTCGTGATCGTGGTGTTCGGCGATCGTGTCGTGTTTAGGGCCGGTATGGCTGATGTGATGGCTCATGGATGATCTTTCCCTCGGGTTTGTTGGGCGTAGTAAACCGCTTCAATGGCGACGATTTCTTCGCTGCTGACGTAGTAATCGAGGTCGTCATTAAACGTATGGTGGATGTAGTACACCACCATGGCCAGCAGGCTAGACAGAGCCAGCCACCAGATGGCCCACACCATGGCAAAGCCAAAAACGGCGCTCATCATGCCGAGGATGAAGCCAGTGCCGGTATTGCGTGGCATGTGGATGGGGGCATAGCTGGCCTGAAGCCGCGGTAGCTGCTGGCTGAGTTTCATGGCGTGAAACGCATCACGTTCCACCACGCTAGGTAAGACGGCAAAATTATAAAATGGCGGTGGCGAGGCGGTGGCCCATTCTAGGGTGCGGCCTTGCCAAGGATCGCCGCTGTGATCTTGATGCTGATGGCGATCACGCACGCTGACCCAAATTTGCACCAGCTGTAACAGGATGCCGATGAGGATCATGACGGCGCCTACGCTGGCGATCAGCAGCATGGGAAACCATTCTGGATTGAGGCCGGCGCTGATGCGTCGAGTCATGCCCATGAAGCCCAGAACGTATAGGGGCATAAACGCTGTAAAAAAGCCAGTGATCCAAAAGCCAAAAGACCAACGCCCCAGCCGTTCATTAAGGGTGAAGCCAAAGGCCTTGGGAAACCAATAGTTAAAAGCAGCCATGGCGCCAAAAACGACGCCGCCAATGATGACGTTGTGAAAGTGGGCCACCAAAAACATGCTGTTGTGTAACACATAGTTGGCGCCGGGGACGGCGAGTAACACGCCGGTCATGCCGCCCAAGGTAAAGGTGAATAAAAAGCCGAGGGTCCACAGAACCGGCACCGAAAAAATAATGCGGCCGCGATACATGGTGAACAGCCAGTTGAATATTTTAATCCCGGTGGGAATGGCGATCACCATGGTGGCGATGCCAAAAAAGGCGTTGACGTTGGCGCTGCCGCCCATGGTGAAAAAATGATGCAGCCACACCATAAACGACAGAATGGTGATGGCAACAGTAGCCATCACCAAGGTGGCGTAACCGAATAAGCGCTTTTGGCTGAAGGTGGCGATGACTTCAGAGAACACGCCAAACATCGGCAAAATAAGGATGTACACTTCAGGATGGCCCCAGGCCCAGATGAGGTTGACGTACATCATCTGGTTGCCGCCCATGTCGTTGGTAAAAAAATGAAAGCCTAAATAACGCTCCAGCGTTAAGAGGGCCAAGGTGGCGGTGAGGATGGGAAAGGCCGCCACGATTAAGGCATTGGTGCATAAGGCCGTCCACGTGAACACCGGCATGGCCATCAGTTTCATGCCAGGGGTTCTGAGTTTGATGATGGTGGTGATGAAGTTCACCCCAGAGAGCAAGGTGCCTAAGCCCGATATTTGCAGGCTCCAAATCCAATAGTCAACGCCGACGCCAGGGCTATAGGCGCTGCTGGACAAGGGCGGATAGGCCAGCCAGCCGGTTTGGGCAAACTCACCGACGCCTAGGGAGACATTGATGAGCATCACCCCGGCCATAAACAGCCAAAAGCTAAACGAATTCAAAAAGGGAAAAGCCACGTCGCGGGCGCCAATTTGCAGGGGCACGATGAGGTTCATTAATCCTAAAATCATCGGCATGGCGACAAAGAAAATCATGATCACGCCGTGGGCGGTGAAGATCTGATCATAATGTTCTGGTGGTAAATAGCCCGCGCCGCTGCCGGTGGCGGCAGCCGCCAGCTGGGTGCGCATCATGAGGGCGTCGGCAAAGCCGCGCAGCAGCATCACCAGCGCCACCAAAAAATACAAAATGCCAATTTTTTTATGGTCTACCGTGGTGAGCCATTCGGTCCACAGCCAGCGCCAGCGCTTGAGGTGGGTGAGCAAAATGAGTAGGGCGACGGCGCCGACCACGATGAATAAGGCTGCGCTTAGGGCGATGGGGTCGGAGGGGATGGCGTCGAGGCTAAGTTTACCGAGCATGGGGCATCCTTTTAGGGCTGGGCGGGTTGAGGGCCATTGAGGGTGGGGCGTTTGGCGGCAAAGCCCGAGTCGCTGCTGGTGGCTTGGCCGACATCGATGGCGAGATGACTGGCCGCATCCATGCGCATAAATTGGCCCAGTACGCCTTGGTACAGCCCAGGGGTGACGGATGCGTAATAGGCAACGGGGTGGTTTTGGCTGGCTACGGCGAGGGTTTGTAAGCTGGCCCAGTTGAGGGCGTGATCGCTGCCTTGAGCCTGCTGAATCCATTGGTCAAAATCAGCCTGTTCGGAAACAATGGCTTGGAACCTCATGCCAGAAAAGCCATGGCCGCTGTAGTTGGCTGAGAGGCCGTCATAGCGCCCCGTTTCGGTTGCAATGAGGTTGAGCGTGTTTTGCATGCCGCCCATGGCGTATAGCTGGCTGCCCAGCTGTGGGATGAAAAATGAATTCATGACGCTGTTGGAGGTGATGTTGAAGCGTACGGGCGCGTTGAGCGGCAGCGCCAACTCATTGACGCTGGCTACACCGTAGTCGGGATAAATAAACAGCCATTTCCAATCAAGGGCGATGACCTGTACTTCGAGTGTGGTGTCCGTGCTGGCGCTGATGAGTGGTTTACGAGGATCAAGCTCATGCGTGCTGCGCCAAGTCAGCGTGCCCAGAACGGCAATAATGGCGATGGGCACCAGCCATATAATGACTTCAATACGGTTAGAGTGCGCCCAGTTAGGCGCATAGGTAGCGCGCTGATTGCTGGCACGGTAGCGCCAAGAAAAGGCCACAATCATGATGAATACGGGAATGACCACGATCAACATCAGCCAGGTGGCGGTGATGATGAGGTCTTTTTGAGCCAGGCCAATGGGGCTTTTAGGGTCCATTAACGCGCTGCTGCAACCGCTGCTGCCCATCAACAACAGCGTTAAAGCCGTGCGTTTGAGTAAAGTAGGCATGATGTTGAAGCATCCTTCCACGATAGAGTCGTCCCGCTTTGTTATTGAATTTAATGACGTTACGGTAATGGATAAACAATAGGGGTGGCCTGTGGCGAGTTCACCTAATGGGTTAAAGGAAGATGGCTCAATACCATCACTTCATCAGGCCTGCGCCCGTTGGCGGCGGTATGGTGCGAATGTTTAGAACGGTTAGAGGTTTTTTATTTATGGGGTATTTTTTATAAAAGGGGCTGGTGTGCCGCCTTTTTCGGACTGCCTAGACGAATTTAGCCTGCCCTAGGTTGCTAATGCCGACAGTTTTGCCTTTTGCACAAGGTAGCATAGGCATTTTATTTATGCAAACAACATTAAATTAATAGTGGTTAAACAAAAATAATAATAATGGGTAGGGCTTATAGCCGTGTAAGCCGCGTAGACGGGCCATCATCTGAGGGGGAATGGGGAACAGAGTGGGGCCGGCTGGCCTGGTTGTTTTATATGGTCGTTACATTGAGGATGTGCTATGTAAGTGTCTGTATTTTAATATTTATGTGGCTAGTTTTGGCGTGTTTTGGCCAAAATAACGTGGGCTGAATATAATAGGATTTAATGCTTGTGATGATTGGTTTTGATCGGCTTTTATTTCGGCAGAGTCTTGGCCAGCGTGCAGAAGAGATGGGTTAGAGTGGATTTGATGGTCATGAGCATGAACGAGGGCTTAAGCAAAGGACGATAAGCAATGTGCTTATTTTAGGGCGTACGAGTCAGGGTTTAGGATTTTTACAGTAAGACAGGGGCGCGGCTGGTTGTTCATTTGGGCCGCGACTTTAATGTTGAATCATCGCCATCGAGATGATGGCTAGTGGTTTTATTGTTTAGGCTGGCGATAACACATACGGTTAATCCAGAACAAGAACAGCATGAACGGTATTTCAAACAATTCTTCAATCAGGTCGCGTCGATCAGGATCGATAAACGGGGGCAGTCTTTGGAACATGCGCTCACTTTCGATGATTTGCGAGACGGCAAAGTAGGCCACGACCATGAGGCAAAGCCATACGGGCCAATGAAAGTGCTGAATCAATCCTTTGAGCTGACGTCGCGTTTGCGGTAGGCATAACAGCACAATAGGCAGCGCGATCAACACAATGGCGATGGGGCGAAAAGCGTCATGGTCGATGTTTGGGAAATAGTCACGGCCCCAGGCCATGCTGCGGCCAAGCAATAGCCACCACATACTGGCAAACCAAGCGGCAGCAAAGTGGTTTTGCTGCTGTGGCCGAGCTTTAAGCCATTGATGGGTAAAGTAAACGCCACAAAATAAGAGCCATAGGGCTTGGATTTGCTCTAGGATGAGTACGGTCAGGCCGTCGGCAAGCGGAAGAAAGTGGCCTAACAAAGCGCAAGTAAAGCCAATGACTAGGGCTACGAGTGTTGTTGGCGTTATTTGCCAGTTTTGATGCATGTACAGTGTCCGAGTGTGAAGGGGTGCATTCAGCACATATTAGACGTAGACCTAAAAGCCTCCGGTGCGCTTTAGTAGTCACGTCCGTTATTAGTTTTTGTATTATAAACCTAATCGGTAATTTAGTGGCGACTTATATTTAATGACGTGGTTAGGGCTTGGCTGAGGCCAAGCATTCCAGGGGTGCCATGAGCGTGTTCTGCCGTCATGAGCCTTCTTAGGTGATCAGTAGGCGTAAGGCCAATAGTCCTAGCAGCACGGCCAAGCCCTTGGTTTGCCAAATGGCAAATTGAGGGTGGCGCAGGCAGTAACGCTGAACGCTGGCGGCCAGTGCGCCTAGGCTTGAGTTAACGACGATGCTGAAGGCGCTGAGGGTGAGGCCGAGCAGCCACAGCTGGGTTGGCACCGGGCCATTTTCTGCGTGGACAAATTGAGGGAGGAACAGCATGAAAAAAATTAAGGCCTTGGGGTTCAGCAGGCTATTGCCTAAGGCACGGCTAAAGATCAAAGGGGTGCTGGGGGTGACGGGGCCGTTATGGCTGAAGATCAAAGGCTGCTGCCAAGTGCGGTAGGCCAGATAGGCCAAATAGCTGGCTCCGCCGTAGCGCAGCAATAGGAGGGTGGGCGGCCAGCTGCTGACGGCGGCGCTTAGGCCTAGGGCCGTGATGGCCGTGAGGATGAGGTCGGTGCAAAAAATCCCTAGGCTAGCGGCAAAGGCCGCCTTAAAGCCATAAGTGGTGCCATGACCGAGGACGAATAAGAGGTTAGGTCCGGGTGACAAGAGTAGGGCAAGGCAGGCGAGGCTAAAGAGCCCCAAAGTTGTGGCGTCGATCATGCTGGTTTCGCTTGTGGGTTTAGGGCAGGCCAGTGTAGAGTGGTTATTTGATACAAACAAATTATTGTTCTAGATAAACCATGCCCAAACTTCGTTATCCCACCATTGTGGCGGCGCTGGCCGCTCAGATTCGCGCCGGCCATTTTAAAGTGGGCGCACAGCTGCCCACGCTGCGTGCGCTGATGCGGCAGCATGGCATTGCCTTAGCCACCGCCACGCGGGTGTATCAAGAGCTGTCGGAGCAAGGTTTGGTAACAAAAGAGGTAGGGCGCGGCACGTTTGTACGAGCGTTGAGCCTGCCTGAAGGACAAGGCCTACAGCAAAGTGAGCTGGCTGCGCACTGGGTCGATTTGGCCTTTAATTATCCGGTGCTGCCGCAGCAGCTGGGTCAGCTGCGTGAAGGGCTACGGCAACTGGCGCAGCGTAATGATTTGATGACGCTGCTGGTGTCGGCTCCCCAGGGTGGTCACCTGCATGAGCGGCACACCATTGCCAAGCATTTACGCAACCGTGGTTTGCGGGTGCCGGCTGAACAAGTATTGTTGGTCAATGGGGCGCAACAAGGTTTAGCAGTAACCTTGAGTGCCTTACTCAAACCAGAAGATGTATTGGTGACTGATGCGTTGACTTATCCAGGCTTAAAGGCGCTGGCGCAGCAACAGCGCCTTCGTCTTCAAACCATACCGAGTCAGGGCACGGGGATGGATTTGACGGCTTTAGAAGCGCTGTGCCAAAAACAGCGCATTAAGGCGGTGTACTGTATGCCGACGGTGCACAATCCTTTGGGGTGGGTGTTGTCTGCGGCGGATCGGCAAACGCTGGTGCGGCTGGCTCGACGACATGACTTTATATTGATTGAGGACGCCGCCTATGCTTTTTTGGCTGAACCTGCGCCTAGGCCACTCTATACCTATGCGCCAGAACGGACGGTTTATGTGTCTGGCCTGTCTAAAAGCGTGGCACCGGGCCTGCGGGTCGGTTGGGTGGTGGCGCCAGAGCCTTGGGTGGCCGCGTTGGCCTTGGCCATTCGTCTGCAAGGGTGGCATACGCCTACGGTGATGGTGGCCTTAGCCTGTCAATGGATTGAAAGTGGTTTGATTGACACCTTGGAAGTCGACAAACGAGCGGATGCCGCGCAGCGTCAGCAGCTGATGCGCCAAGTGTTTGAGGGCTTGCCGTGGCAGGCTCATCGCCAGGGGTATTTTGTGTGGCTGCCGCTGTCGGATACGGTGCGAGCGGAAGAAATCGCGGCCTTGCTTTACGCTCAGGGCATTGTGGTGACGACGGCTGAGCCGTTTAGTGCCTCCGGGGCGGCACCGCAGGCGCTTCGGCTGGCATTGGGTTCGGTACCGTTGCCGCGTTTACGCCAGGCGCTGCTGGCGGTACGCGCTCTGGTGGCGGATTAGGGCGTAGGCGGGGTTAGCTGCGATTGCATCCAAGCCAAGTAGGGTGGATGGCC
Source organism: Neisseriaceae bacterium CLB008 (assembly GCA_041228285.1). Classification (NCBI taxonomy): domain Bacteria; kingdom Pseudomonadati; phylum Pseudomonadota; class Betaproteobacteria; order Neisseriales; family Neisseriaceae; species Neisseriaceae bacterium CLB_ANTARCTIC_008. Next base: position 786,165 of record CP166133.1, read on the forward strand.
TGCTGTGATCGGCTGCATGATGATTTCGGGTACTTCATAAGGATGATGTGTGACGATGGCGGCGCTGAGCGCGCTAAAGCATTCAGTGCTGGACTTAATCATCAACAAGCATTCTTGCGACTGTTCAGTAGCACCTGCCCAAACGTAAACGGAGGTGAGGTTGGGCACAATGCTGACGCAGGCGGCCAGCTGTTGCTGGACCAGCAGGTGGGCGAGGCGTTCGGCGTTGTCTTTGGTGTCAATGCTGCACCAAACCAAGCATGGGGTCATGTGCGTGTCCTGAATGAAAAAGCCCCACCATCATAGCGAGGCGGGGCTTGAAAAGCAAACAGTGTCAGAGGGCTTAGGCTTTATTGCCTAGAACCAGGCCTTCTGCTTCGCCGGTCAATAAATATTGGATGGTGTCTTGGACGGTGCGGATTTTGTTGCCGAAGGGCAATGGATCTTTACCGCGGAAGAATAGGCCTTTGTTGACCTCACCACGCCAAGCGGCAGCCAGCTTTAAGTCAATACAAAACTGACCAATTTTGTCTAGGCCATCGCGCAGGCCGCAGGTGGTTAAGCAGTTAATGCCTTGAGTGCAGCGGCGCGGGTCGGCTTTGGCATTGGCTTGCAGTACTTCTTCGCGTTTTAAATAGCTTTTCAAGAAGGGGGTCATGACGCCGCGGGCGGGTAGGCCGGCCACGGACATGAATTCAACCACTTCTTCTTTTTCTGCGCCGGCTAAAGTATTTTTAAAGTTGATGTGAGCGTCGCCTTCTTCGGTGACGGCAAAGGCGGTGCCCACCTGAACAGCAGAAGCACCCCAATCTTTAAGCGCGATCTTAATTTTGTCAAAATTGGCCATGCCGCCGGCCAAAATCAACGGAATTTTTTCTGATTCTAAACCCAGTTTTTTAAACGTTTCGAAGGTTTCTTCCAGTACACGGTGAAAGTCAAAGCGTGCGTCGTCTAAGCCAGCAATGGTGGCAGCGCCCAAATGGCCTGCTGCATGATTAGGGTGTTCAATCACGATGGCGTCGGGTAGACGATTCTTTTTCATCCAGCGTTTTAACACAATGCCGATGCCGCGCGACTCGGACAGAATGGGGAATAAAGACACGTCGGGGAAGTTGTCGGTCATCTCAGGTAAGTCTAGCGGTAGGCCTGCACCCATCACGATGGCGTGAGCGCCTGATTCGCAGGCTTGGCGTACTAGGGCAGGGTGGTCCTTAACCGCTTTCATGACGTTGACCGCAATCATGCCTTGGCCTTGCGCATCGGCTAAAGCGGATTTAATTTCCCGATCTAGGGCAATGCGGTTTAACGTGTCGTAGTTTTCTTGGGTTTGATTTTCTTTAGATTGTGCCAGTAAGTCTTCGTGCAGATGGCGCAGGTCGACGCTGGCAATCGTGCCCACGCCATTTTGGCGCGCTACGGCGCTAGACAGCTTGTGTGCGGAGACACCAACACCCATGCCGCCTTGAACAATCGGAATGAGTTCGCGGTCGCGTATGCGTAATGGGGAAAAAGAATGTTGCATGGTTGAATCCTTTTGTGTTGATGCTCAAACAGTTAATAATGAATCAGTCTGGTGGGTTAGTGTAGCTCATCTAGACTAAATACTCTAGCTTATTTTCAGAACATGGGGTTGATTGGGCCAAAATCAAGGCTAAGACGTCTTTAAATTTATTCTTATAGGTATGCCGTCTTAAAGTGCGTCATTTATGGTCCAGTTTCGGCGCGCCCTGAATTCTACTATAGATTAAGGCCCTAGGCTGTCTTTTACAGGTTAAAGAGGGTAAAAGAGCGCAATTAAACTTGAGTTAATCACTAGGGTTTGCTAGTATTTGCGCAATTGGTAACGTACGTTACGGTTTGCTTAAAGGCCACTGGAACAAGACTAACAGGGCCCTTTTATTTTGGATAAAGGTCGAACTTTGTCTTTAATCTTTATTCTAAATCGCTGAAATCATAATAAAATGATTTCTAAAACAGATACAATGTACTTACCTATCATACATATGATTCAACCTAGGGTTGGGGCGTGATGATAGGTAAGTCTTATTTGTGTTTGTTTGACGTACACGCCCAAGCGTATGCACACACACCTGAATACTGGTTTTGGCTTAAATAAATGATTTTATATTGTACTATTTTATCTTGGAGGTATCGTGAGACCGCACGTCAATAAACTATTAACAGTTGGTTTGACCACTTTGGCATTGTCTATTGCCTTGACCGGCTGTAAAAAACAAGAAGCACCTCAAGCCCCCCCTGCCGTACCCGTGACCTTACTGACTGTTCAGGCTCAAGATGTGCCCGTACAGTTTGAGTATGTGGGCCAAGCGGCAGGTTCAAGAGAAGTTGAAGTCCGCGCACGCGTGGGCGGTATTTTGCAAAAACGCTTATTTATTGAAGGGCGCTCTGTTAAAGCCGGCGACGTGCTGTTTCAGTTAGATCCAGCGCCATTCCAAGCGGCTTTTGACCAAGCGAGTGCCGCCTTGGCGGTAGAGCAAGCGCAGCTCACGCGTACCAAGCAAGACTTCGACCGTATCGTGCCCCTTTACAACGAACAAGCGGTTTCACGTAAAGACTACGACGATGCTAAAGCGGCCTATTTAGCCGCCCAGGCCAGCGTTGAGGCCAGCCGTGCTCGTCTACAAGAAGCCCGCATCAACTTAGGCTATACCCGCGTTGTCGCCCCCATTTCTGGCGTGACCAGTCTGGAAGCGGTTTCTGAAGGTAGCTTGATCACCAATACCAGCGCCGAAGGCAGCCTACTGACCAAGATTTCCCAGCTTGATCCACTGTACGTGAACTTCAGCATTGCTGAGGGCGACTCTTTGCGTCTGCGCGACATGTTGCAAAGCGGTCAGCTGACCATGAGCAATGATCAAAACTACGTGGCGACGATTCGCTTGGGCAACGGCCAAATGTATCAACACGAAGGTGTGGTGAGCTTTACCGACAACATTGTTGACACCACCACCGGCAGCGTTAAGGCTCGTGCTGTGTTCCCTAACCCGACAGGCGACATCATGCCCGGTCAGTTTGTACGCGTGATTTTAAAGGGTGCTGAACGTCCAAACGTGATCACCGTACCGCAAAACGTGGTCTTGAGCAGCCAGCAAGGCAATCAAGTATGGATTATGGATAAAGATGGCAAGGCACAACCACGTATGGTGACGTTGGGTGAAGAGTCTGGCAATAACGTCATCGTTGAATCAGGTTTGAAAGTGGGCGATAAAGTGGTCACCGATAACTTGATGAAGATTCGTGCCCCAGGTACGCCATTGCAAAGTGCGCCAGCCAAAGCGGCTGCGCCGGCCCCTGCTAAAAACGCGGCGCCAGCAGCAGAACCTGCTGCCCCAGCCCAAGATGCCGAGCCAAAAGCTGCGGCCAAACCTGCTGCTGAATAACAGGGAGTTTGATGTATGTTTTCAGAATTTTTTATTCGCCGACCGATTTTCGCAACCGTTTTATCGATTGTGATTATGTTGGCAGGCGGCCTGTCCTTAAAGGCCTTGCCGATTGAGCAGTTCCCTGACATCGTTCCGCCGGTTGTGAACGTGTCGGCTACCTACCCAGGTGCTTCTGCTGAGGTGGTATCCAATACGGTTGCGGCGCCATTAGAGCAGGCGATTAACGGGGTGGACGACATGCTGTACATCCAGTCCACCAGTAACTCTAGCGGTGCTTTGTCGTTGAGCGTGACCTTTAAAATTGGTACCGACGCCGACGAAGCCACCATTAACGTCAATAACCGCGTGCAAAGTGCACTTTCTGGTATTCCTGAGGAAGTGCGTCGTCAGGGCGTGGACGTGCGTAAGCGTTCGAACTCGTTCTTGCAGGTGATCAGCGTGTTCTCTCCGGACCAAAGCCACGATACGCTGTTTTTAAGTAACTATGCCACGTTGAACTTAGTGGATGCCCTGAAACGTGTTGATGGTGTGGGTGAAGTGCAGAACTTTGCCGCGCAAGACTACGCCATGCGTATTTGGATGCGTCCTGACAAAATGGCTCAGTTAAGCGTGAACACCAGCGATGTGGCGGCAGCCATTCGTGAGCAAAACGCCCAGTTTGCGGCCGGTAAAATTGGCGCATTGCCCACTAAAGATCGCCTAGATTTCACCTATACCGTGACCACTCAAGGCCGTATGAGCGAGCCAAGCGAGTTTGAAAACATCATTATTCGTTCGAATCCTGATGGTTCTAAAATCTTGCTCAAAGACATTGCGCGTTTGGAATTGGGTGCATTGAGCTATGACTTTAAAGGTGAGCACAACGGTCGTCCGACCGTACCCGTGGGGATTTTCTTGGCCCCTGGCGCGAACCAAGTGGCGACAGCTGATGCGGTACGCGCCACCCTAGATGAAATGTCTAAAACCTTCCCAGCAGGGGTGGAGTATGGCATTCCTTACGACACCACGAAGTTCGTGAACGCGTCGATTAAAGAAGTGGTGAAAACGTTTATTGAAGCGTTGATCTTGGTGTTCTTGGTGGTGTATTTATTCTTGCAAAACTGGCGCGCCACGCTGATTCCGTGTATTGCGGTACCGGTGTCGATTATCGGGACGTTTGCGGTGATGTATTTGCTGGGCTTTACCATCAATACCTTGACGCTCTTTGGACTGGTGTTGGCCATTGGTATTGTGGTGGATGACGCCATTGTGGTGTTGGAAAACGTTGAGCGGATCATGCGGACCGAAGGCTTGAATGCTTTGGATGCATCGATTAAAGCGATGCGCGAAGTGGCCGGTGCGCTGGTGGCGATTGTGTTGGTATTGGCGGCGGTGTTCGTACCGGTGGCCTTTATTGGCGGTATTGCTGGCGAGATGTATAAACAGTTTGCGATTACGATTGCCGTGTCGGTCGCGATTTCTGGCCTCGTGGCTTTGACCTTGACGCCTGCCTTGTGTGCGGTGTTCTTGGATGAGCATGACGATGAGAAAAAACCGAACCGCTTCTTCCAAGGGTTTAATAATTTCTTTGATAGAGCCACCCATAAATACACGGCCGGCGTTCGCTTCTTTGTGAAACGTATGCTGCTGGGCTTTGGTGTGTTGGCTGCTGTTTGTGTGGCCTCTTGGGGCTTGGTTGGTCAAATTCCAAGCTCTTTGGCGCCGGAAGAAGACCAAGGTTTTGTGTTTGGTGCGACGATGTTGCCTGAGGGCACCAACCTTGAGCGTACCCACGACGCCATGCAAAAGCTGGATAAGATTTTGGTTGAGAATGACAATATTGAAGAAGTCATGAGCTTCTCTGGCTTTGATATTTTGTCTGGTGGTGCGAAGAGTAGCTCTGGCGTGTCGTTTATTATCCTGAAGGATTGGGGTAGCCGTGCCGGTCAAGAAAACTCATCGTTTGGCGTGATTGGTAGCCTATTTGGCGCCACCGCTGGCTTGCGCGACAGCTTTACTTTATTCCTAAACCCACCGCCGATTTCAGGCATGTCGAATACGGGTGGTTTTGAGGGCTATGTTCAAAGCCGTGAGAGCGCTTCGCCAGAAGCCTTGAGCCGTGTGATGAATGATTTTGTGGCCGCGGCCGCACAGCGCCCAGAATTGCAGGGCGTGCAAACCACCTTTACGGCCAACGTACCGCAGATCAGCGTGGAGCTAGACCGTGAAAAAGCCCGTGCATTGGGCGTGCCGATCACCGACGTATTTGACACCATGCAAAGTATGTTTGGCTCGCTGTACGTGAATGACTTTAATAAGTTCGGTCGCGTGTATAAGGTACAAATGCAGTCTGAAGCAGACTACCGCGCCCGGGTGTCTGATATTGGCAATATGTATGTACGCTCAAGCGGTGGCCAGATGGTGCCCTTGACTGCCTTGGTTAACGTGAAGCGTACGGTTGGCCCTGAGATCATGGAACGCTTTAACGTGTTTACCGCAGGTAAAATCATGGGTAACCCAGCCCCAGGCTATAGCTCGGGCGAGGCACTGGATGCAATGGAGGCTTTAGCGGCAGACGTCTTGCCTGAAGGTTATGCTTTGGCTTGGTCTGGCTCTGCCTTCCAAGAGAAGTCAACTCAGGGCTCGACCGTGGTCGTGTTCGCCTTCGGCCTATTGATGGTGTTCTTGATCTTGGCCGCTCAGTATGAGCGTTGGACCTTACCGATTGCCGTTCTGTTGGCGGTGCCGTTTGCCTTATTTGGTGCGCTGTTGGCCAACTGGATGCGTGGCCTACAGTTTGACATTTACTTCCAGGTGGCATTAGTGACCCTGATTGGTCTGGCGGCGAAGAACGCGATTCTGATTGTGGAGTTCGCGGTGCAGCAAATGGAAGACGAAGGCAAAAACGTTTGGGAGGCTTCTATTGAGGCGGCTCGCCTACGGTTCCGTCCGATTGTGATGACATCTTTAGCCTTTATGATGGGCGTGTTGCCATTGGCCATCAGTAGCGGTGCCGGTTCTGCCAGCCGCCACTCGATTGGTACGGGCGTGATCGGTGGGATGTTGGCTGCGACGTTTATTGCCATTATCTTTGTGCCGATGTTCTTTGTGTTCATCATGACCTTGGGTAAAAAAGGCAAGGGTAAGGACAAAGACAGCCGTGAGGATAAAGAACCCACGAGCATTAACGGGGAAGGGGTGTAATATGAAAAAGATCATGACGATGGCCGTGGTAATGGCGTTGACAGGCTGTTCGGTAATGCCTACCTACCACCAGCCGGAAACCCCACTGCCTGCCGGTTTTAACGTTGAATCCACTCAAGGCCAAGATTTAAGCGTGTTGGTGGCCGATGAGTGGTGGCAAAACTTTGGCGACTCTAGTCTCAACCTCTTGGTGACCAGTGCTCTGATTTATAATCAAGACTTGGTTGCCGCTCAGGCCCGAGTGGAAGAAGCAGCTGCCAATGCCGGCATCGCTCGTAGTGCGCTGTTCCCGACAGTTGACGTGAACGGTAATTTTGCCCGTCAACGGACGTCGCAAGAAACCACAGCACCTGGCCAAGACCTGATCGGCGATGTGCGTACCGGTAATGCTCAGCTGTCTTGGGAGCTAGACCTGTGGGGCAAGCTACGCGCCCAAAATGCCGCAGGTAAATCACGCTTTTTAGCGTCGCAATACAATCGCGATGCCTTGAAGCTGTCGATTGCGGCCTTGGTGAGTAAAACCTATTTTCAACTGCAGGCGGCTGATGAGCAGTTAAACATCGCTAAAAGCACGTTGGAAACGCGTCAGAAAACCCTCGAGCTGTATCAAAAACGCTATCGTGGTGGGGTGATTTCGGCTTTGGAACTGCGTCAAGCCGAGGTTGAAAAAGCCACTTCTGAAGCTGATGTGCCGAGAATCGCACAGCTGGTACGCCAAACCGAAAACGCCTTGGCGGTGTTGGTTGGCCGTACGCCAGAGCAAATGGTGGACGGTTACATCGAGCGTGCCCGTAACACCTTACGCACGCCGGTGGCGCTGGATTTAATCCCAGAAGCCTTGCCTAGCCAGCTATTGGTGCGCCGAGCTGACATTCGTGCGGCAGAGGAAAACCTCAAGGCTGCAAATGCTGACATCGGTGTGGCGCGCGCTGCATTCTTGCCCTCGATTGGGTTGACGACGGCCATTGGTTCACAAAGCTTGTCTTTGGATGGTCTGTTTAGCGCCCCTGCACGGACGTGGAGCTTTGTGGGCAATATTGCCGCTCCGATCTTCCAAGCTGGCCGAATCAGCTATGGCGTGAAGGCTGCTAAGGCTCGTGAGCAAGAAATGGTGGCGACCTACCGTGGCGCCATTCAGGTGGCGTTCAGAGAAACCCTGGATGCCTTGAGTGCTCATGGCTATACGCGCGAGCAAGAAATGGCCACCAATAAGCAGTTAACGTCTATTCGTGGCGCTGTACGCTTAGCACAGTTACGCTATGACGGCGGTTATTCTGATTATTTGACCGTCTTGGACGCCCAGCGCAGTATGTATCAAATTCAGCAAAGTGCTGTTGCCGTTCGTTTAGAGCGTTTAAACAGCATGGTTGATTTATACAAAGCCTTAGGCGGCGGTTGGGATGAGGCGAAAAGTGAGCTGAAGCCAGAACTGCCTAAAATTTTGGTACACTAAGGCTGCTTGATTCATGGCCATGAACAAGACCACCCCTAAGGGTGGTCTTTTTTTGTGTTGTCATTAACGCACACAGCCATTGAATATAGATATATGATATAGATTGTTAACAAGGAGTGAATTATGCCAGAAACCGTTCAGCCCGATTACGCCAGCTACCACGCTCGTCGGATTGCCGATATTTTGATTGCGTTAGGGGATGATGACGCTCAGGTGGCGCCGATTTTGGTGGCCTTAGACGACGACAAAATTGCCGAAACCCTAAAGTTTTTGGCCCCGCTTAAGCAACAAAGCATTTTGCAGCTGTTGGCGCCCGAACGCGCCACGGCCATTTTGGAAATCATGCCGATTGACGAAGTGACGGACTTAGCCTTGATTTTGAATCAGCCCAGCCGAAACCAGTTTTTGGCGCGGCTGTCGGCTGAAAAGGCACAGAAGGTTCAGTCATTCTTAGGTTATTCGGAAGATTTAGTGGGCAGTATCACCACCACGGAATTCATTGCGTTGAGTCAGAAGGCCAGCGTGGGTGAGGCCTTAGCCCAAACCCGAGCGCATGCGGCCACGGCGGAAACGGTGAACTCTTTGTACGTGGTAGACGACAATCGGTTGCTGGTCGGCGTGGTGTCGATTCGGCGTTTGCTTAGCCACCCAGATGATGCCTTAATCGGCGCCATTATGGACACCGATGTCGGCGCCATTGGGGTGAAGGAACGGATTGAGGCAGCGCATCGCATGATTGAGCGCAACGACTGGACTTCGCTACCGGTGATTGATGAAATGGGGCGCATCTTGGGCTTGGTGACGGTGGATGACATCATGGAATACAGCACCTTAGAAACCACCAAAGACACTATGCGTATGAGCGGTAGCTTGCCGCTGGCCACACCCTATTTTGAAACCTCGATTTGGGGCCTATATAAAAAGCGGATTTTCTGGATTTTACTGCTATTTGTGGCCGAGGCCTATACCGGTACGGTGCTCAAACACTATGAGGATTCTTTGGAAACCGTAGTGGCTTTAGCTTTCTTTATTCCACTTTTGGTGGGGACCGGCGGCAATACCGGGACTCAGGTGGTGGCGACGGTGATTCGCTCGATTGGCACCGGTGAAATTAAGTTTGCTGACACGTTTAAGGTGATGAGTCGAGAGTTTATGGTGGGTGCCCTAATAGGGGTGACGGTTTTGGTGGCCTGTTTGATTCGGGCCTATTTCCTTGGTGTCGGCAAAGAGGTGGGGCTAGTGGTAGGGATTACCGCGCTCTTTGTAGTGGTTTGGGCCTCGATCGTGGCGTCTTGCTTGCCGATTATTCTGACCCGCTTAAAGTTAGATCCAGCGGTGATTTCCAGCCCGATGATCACCACGGTGGTCGATGGTACCGGTTTGATTATTTACTTTACCGTGGCTCATGCGTTGATTACGGCGTTGCAATAAGCCCGTGAGGCAGGATAACGGTTTTATTTTATCGTGGCTTATTTTAGAATAAGGCGATTATTTTTCGGCAAAGGTGAACGGCATGCGTTGGGAAGGCAGAAGACAGAGTCAAAATGTTGAAGACAGGCGTGCCCAAGGGGGTGGTGGCGGTGGGCCACGGCTACCCGGAGGTAAAGGTGGCCTGTTGGTGATGGCCGTTGTCGTCATCGCTGGGCTTTATGGCGTTGACCTTTCTGGTTTGATGACCATGGTGGATGATCCTGCGGCCAACCAGAGCCAGCAGGTGCCGTACCAGGCTGGTGCAAAGGAACAAGAGGCGGCTGCATTGACCTCGGTGGTGTTGGCCGATACGGAAGACACGTGGGCACGTATTTTTCAGCAGCAGGGCCAGCGCTATCAGCCGCCTAAGCTGGTGCTGTATCGTCAAGCGACCCGAACGGGCTGTGGTACCGGCCAAGCGGTGATGGGGCCTTTTTATTGCCCAGCCGATCAAACCGTGTACATTGATCTTTCATTTTACGACGACATGGCTAAGCGCCTAGGCGGCGGTGGTGACTTTGCTCAAGGCTATGTGATTGCCCATGAAGTGGGCCATCATGTCCAAAATTTGCTGGGCACCGAGCGTAAGGTACGCCAAATGCAACAGGGCCAAAGTGAAAAAACCGTGAATCAGCTGTCGGTGCGCATGGAGTTACAGGCTGACTGTTATGCTGGCGTCTGGGGGCATGCCATGGGCCAGGAAAATATTCTGGAAAATGGCGACCTTGAGTCGGCCCTGCGTACGGCAGAAGCCATCGGCGACGATCGCCTACAGCAGCAAAGCTCGGGGCGGGTGGTGCCCGATAGTTTTACCCACGGTTCGTCTGAGCAGCGCCACTATTGGTTTAGCCGAGGCTTTCAATCTGGCGATGCTGCACAATGCAATACGTTTAGCGATGTATTCTAATCATAATAGGGGAATGAAATGATTGTTTTTATCACCGGCGCCAGCGCTGGTTTTGGCGCGGCCATTAGCCGCCGCTTTATTGCGGCAGGTCATCAAGTGATTGGCACGGGGCGTCGCGCCGACCGGCTGGCGGCGTTGCAGCAAGACTTGGGCAAGGATTTTTACCCCTTGGTGTTGGACGTACGTGACGGCGCTGGCCTAGCAGAAGCCTTGGCCTGGCTGCCTGAAGCTTGGCAGAATATTGATGTGTTGGTGAACAATGCTGGCTTGGCTTTAGGTCTGGAGCGTGCTTATGAAGCCAATGCCGATGATTGGGCCACGATGATCGACACCAATGCTAAAGGTTTGGTGTTGACCACGCGGGCGCTGTTGCCTGGTATGGTGGCGCGTAATCTCGGACACGTGATTAATATTGGCTCTACGGCGGGCAACTGGCCTTATGCCGGCGGCAATGTGTATGGGGCGACTAAGGCGTTTGTGCGCCAGTTTAGCTTAGGCCTACGGGCCGACCTACAGGGTACGGCCGTGCGCGTGACCAATATTGAGCCGGGCTTGGTTGGCGGCACGGAATTTTCCAATGTGCGCCTGAAGGGCGATGATGAGAAAGTGGCTCAAATTTACGCCAATGCCGATGCTTTAAGCCCTGAAGACGTGGCTGAGTCGGTATTTTGGGTGGCGACGCTGCCGGCGCACGTCAACATCAATAGCATGGAAATGATGCCTGTGTGCCAATCGTTTGCCGGTTTGAGCGTGACGCGTAAGGCCTGATTGCTGGGTTAAAAAGCCCGTGGCTGCAATTGCAGCCACGGGCTTTTTCGTGGGCGCCGTTAGGCTAGCGCGCCTGGCCCCAGCCGCTGATTAAAACTAATAGGCCGACCAAAACAATGGCAGCGCCGAGCCAATCGCTGTGGCTGAGCTTAATGCCGTCGACCCAGCGCAGCCACAATAGCGCGGTGAGGACGTAGACGCCGCCATAGGCCGCATAAATACGGCCACTGGCCACGGGGTGGAGGGTTAGAAGCCAGGCAAATAAGCCCAAGCTTATCGCGGCCGGTATCAGTAGCCACGCGCTGCCGTTTTGTTTGAGCCACAGCCACGGCAGATAGCAGCCGATGATTTCGGCTAAGGCGGTGATGAAAAATAAGCAGGTGGTTTTTAGCATGAGCGTTGGCCTCGCCATTCGGTGATGAAGGTCGCGATCTGCGCGATGTGATTGAGGTCTAGTTGCGTCACGTTTGGCGGCAGATCAAGGCCGACATCGGTGGCATCGGAGGCCAGGGCGATGACGTGAGGGTCTAATAAATCAGCCAAGGGCTTGCCTACGGCGGCGCGGTACAGCGCGATTTTAGGTAGGGGCTCGTGCTTAAAGCCTTCGACCAGAATCAGGTCGACGTTGCCGAATTGTTGGGCCAGTTCGGCTAGGCTGTTCGGCTGGTTCGGGGTTTCCGTCATCAGTGCCCAGCGTTGGTCGCAGGCCACCATGGTTTGGTGGGCGCCGCTGTGGCGCAGCTCATAGCTATCTTTGCCCGGGGTGTCGACGTCGACGTTGTGGTGGCTGTGCTTGATTAAGCCTACGCTCAGGCCTTGTTGTCGTAAACAAGGAATCAAGGCCTTGAGTAAGGTGGTTTTGCCAGTGCCGCTATAGCCGACGATGCCTAAAAGAGGGGGGTGCATAAAGAGCCCTTGGGTGAATGTTCTTGTATCAAACTCAATAAGAGAGGTCGTGAGTCAGCCTATTGTACCCATTCGCTTAGGCGTGCGACAAGGCAGGCATAGTCAGCTGTGCGTGGGCAAATGGATTGTCTTTATCGGCCAAAACGAAGAGATGGCTATCGTCATCAGCGTGCGGGCGTGCATCAAAATCATGAGTGTCTTTAGGGCTAAAGCCTAGGGCAACCTTATGCTGGGCCTCGGTCGAGATGGCAGCCATGATGCGTTTCAGGCTGGTTTTAGGCTGGCCAAATACATCATAGAGTAAATGCTGGTCGTCCTCTTCTACGCAGATGGCCACTACGCCTAGTTCTGGTAAGTGATATACATGGTCATTTAAGAACTGGCTACAGTAGAACATCAGCAAGCCCCAGTTTTGCAATAGAGGCAGTTCGGCATAGGGATTACCTGCTAGAAAGTGCTGACGCAATAGGGCCACGTCTTCAGGCAAGTCCATGTGTAAACGTTGGCGTATGCTGTTGAGCGGTGCCACGCGGGCATGGTGTTGATACTCCTGGGCTGCAATAAAGCCATAGCGTGGGTAAAAATCCAGCACGCTGCCGTTGGCGTATAAATAGAGGGCGTCACATTCGGGCTGATACCGCCTCAGCACGCGCTGCATCAGCGCGTCGGCTAAGCCTTGGTGGCGATGGTCAGGGTGGGTCATGACGGTGCCGATTTGGCCATAGCATTTAGCTAGGCCTTGATGGGTGGTGTGGATGAGGCTGATGGACACATTCGCCACGACCTTGCCTTGATGGAGCAGCACGTGTGGGCGATAGGCGTCTTGCCAATAGCCTTGTTGATGCCAGGGTTCAAAATCCAGCTCAAAAATGCGTTGACTGAGCTGGCTAAAGCTATGGCGTACCGCTTCATTGTCGCGCACTTGATCGCAATAGGTGTAGTGAGGGGAAAGCATGAAGATCCTTTGGGTTTAGCGTTTGGCGCCATCGCAGAAATGCGTCCAGACCAGATCGATGGCCTCTTTGAGGGTGACGTTGCCGATGTGGACCTGCACCCAGGCAATCGACAGATGCGTGTGTAGGCTATTGGTTAACCAGTCTAGCGGCAGCTTGGGGTTGAAATAGTCTTGCGCATAGAGGGTGCTTAACGTGTCGTAATAAGGGGCTAGGTGGGTTTGGATGCGGGCACTGAAATCCTGTGGTGCCTTATTGTTGGGATAGTAAAATAGAAAATAAACCTTATCGCCCTGGGCCGTGCAGGCCGCGATCATGGCGCGCAGCCGTGCTTCTGGGTCGGCCATGCTGGGCAGCTGGTCTAAGGCTGTGCGTAAGCTCTGTAAGGCATAGTGGGCCATGGCGGCAAATAGCGTGTCGCGTCCGTCAAAGTGGCGATGAAACGTGGCTTTGCTAATGTTGGCGGCAGACGCGATTTCATTGAGTGTGGCCGTTGGATTCATGATGATGAACGGTAGGGCGGCGTCGATGATGAGCCGTTGACGGGGGCTAATGGCGGGCATGGTGAGACTCTTTAGTATTGTTTGAGACTATTTTGTCTCATTTGTACTGAGTGGTCAAGAAGGGCTGTCGGATGCTCAGCTGGCGTGAGCGCACAAAAGAGCCATTAAACGTTAAAAAAGTGCCGAAAAAGCAAGGTGTTTAGGTGGATTTAATTCTCCTACAGGTGGCTTGAACTTTAGCTTTTTAGCCCCATCATAAGCTTACGGTCTGTGCGGTTTGGGAAAAGGCTGAGGTAAGTGACAAGGGTTTGTATTTAATCTAATTTTACGTAGCTAAGCATTGTCATTTGTATGGGTCTAAGCTACAGTCGTTATCCATAACCATCGGCTTGTTTTGGCCGAAAACACGCACAGGTTAAGAACCAATAAACAAGCATAATAAAGAAAGTATGAAGGTAAGCCATGCACACGCATAAACGTAAGGCCCTTTTGGTGGTAAGCGCTCATCGCGAGCTTGGGGAGATTGAAAAGGCCACGGGTTTTTGTTATGAAACCTTGGCCATGCAGTATTGGGGACTATTGGATTATGGCTTTGACGTCGACATTGCGTCGATTAATGGTGGCCGTGCGCCAGCTAATCCAGCCTATTTAGATGATGTGGCGCAGCGCAGTAAGTCGCTGCGTCGATTTTTAACCCATGGCGCGAGCGTGGCGAAAATTGAGCACAGCTTGGCCATCAGCGACATCAATGTGGCGGACTACACCATGGTCGTGTTGATCGGTGGCTATGGCGCGCTGTGGGATTTTCCGACCTCGACGCATTTGGCCTATGCCGTGAGTCAATGTTTTGATGAAGGCATTTTACTGGGGGCGGTGGGAGAAGGCGTAGCGGGTTTAACCTATGCACGCCACACGATGTTGGGCTGTGAAGCACCGGATGTGCCGGTGGTGGATGGCCGTCAAATGACCTGTTTTAGCGATGCAGAGCTTGAGGCGGCTGGGCTATTAACTTTAGCGCCCTTCTCCTTGCAGCAAAAACTGGCAGCGCAAGGGGCGAAGCTGAGTTTTAATCAAGCGCATGAGCCTTGCGTGCGCCGTGACGGTGATTTGGTAACGGGCCAAAACAGTGCATCAGCGGACCTGGTGGTGCAGGCGCTGTTGCAGCGCCATCGCGAACGATTTAAAGAATAAAGCAGTAGGCGTATGATGAAGAGCAAGCCCTATCGGCTTGCTTTTTATGTTTATATTCAATCGAGAAAGTCACCATGAGTGCATTGGCATCAGCCTTTATTGGCCTATTGTTGACGGCAGGGCTGTTGATTGCCATCCCTGGCCCCAGCGTATTGTACATCGTTGGCCAAGCTTTGGCGTTTGGTCGTCGCAGCGCCCTGTATGGCGTTTTAGGTAATACCGTTGGCAGCGCCAGTACTGGGCTGTTGGTGGTGTTGGGCCTAGGGTATGTGTTTACGCTGGTGCCGTGGTTACAGACGGTGACGGTCATCGTGGGCGCGCTGGTGTTGCTGTGGATCGGTGGCCAATACATGCATCAGGCCTGGCGACCAGGCGCTATTTCGGCGGCCGTGGTAGAGGCCAACCCTGGTCACTCTTTTCGCATGGGGTTAGTCGTCGGCGCCAGCAACCCAAAGGTCTTGATTATGTTCGGCACCATTGTGCCCAGCTTTATGCCCCGCACAGACAGCGTGGGCCTATCGGCACAAACGTTGATTTTATTACTGGCTTTGGTGCCGATTGTGACGGGCCTCGTGGTGGATACCGCTTGGGCCATGCTGGCCGTGGCGGGTAGACGCTTTATGCAGGGCGCTGAATCACGCCTGCGTTTGATGCACTGCCTAGGCGGCTTGCTGATGTTGATGATGGCGCTGTGGCTTTTGGTTGATGTGGCTATAGGTATTGTTTAACCGGTTCTTGGATGAAGTTTAAAAATGCGCTGATGCGGGCCGACAACTGCGTGTTGCGATAATACACGGCATGCACCGGCAGGCTGTGCGGCAGCCTTTGATCGGCGAACAGCTCGACCAGCTGCCCTTGAGCCAGTGCGGTTTGGGTGGTGAAGTCGGTGAGGCTGAGAATCCCTTGGGCGGCCAAACCTAGGGCCAATAGGGTTTCGCCAGAGGAGGCTTGGATGCCTGGCTCTACCTGTAGGGGATGGCCAGGCTCGTCCATCAGTGGCCACACGTTCAAATGGTGTAGCTTGCTGAAGCCTAAAAGCGTGTGCTGTTTCAGTTCAGCCACGGTGGTCGGCGTGCCGTATTGGGCTAAATAGTCGGGGCTGGCTAAAATGCGCATCTTGCTGTGGCCCAGCAGTCGGGCGTGCAGGGTAGAGTCTTCTAAATGGCCGACGCGAATGGCGATGTCGGTGTGCTGGGCCAGCAGGTCAATGTAAAAGTCATTGGTGTCTAGGGCGAGGCTGATGTGTGGGTAGGCTTGGCGAAAGCCGCCGACTAAGGGCACGATGACTTGACGAATAAATGAGGGCGCGCCGTTGACGCGCAAGAGGCCACTGGGCAGCTGGCGTCGAATGGCCATCTGCTCTTCTAAAGCATTGACCGACTGTAAAATAGCGCGACAGGCGTTTAAGACATAGCGCCCTTCGTCGGTTAAGTTTAGGCGCCGCGTGGTGCGGTTTAGGAGTGGCGTGTCCAGCTTTTGTTCTAGGCGCGTCAGTGCCCGGCTGACGCCGGAAACGGTTTGCTCTAGTTGGGCCGCAGCGGCGGTGATGCTGCCGCAATCCACAACGGTTTTAAAAACCAAATATTCTTCTAAGGTGGTGTTCATGTGGGCCTGCCTGAATGCAATCAATATGGATGATTTTGGCTTATTGTTGATTTTTTATCAATAGTATTTTGTTATTTTGACTATTTTTGCAATAAATCTGTCTGGGTATACTGAGCCTTTATTTTATGAATGATCCAAGGGTGAGAGATGAAGATTCTACTGATTAATGGTGCTCAAAGTTTATTTGGTGAAGGCGGGACGCTTAATAACAGGCTGCATCAGGTGGCGGTGACGCATTTACGTGAGGCAGGTCATGAGGTGCAAGAAACCCATATTGAGCAGGGTTATGACATGGCCCAAGAGGTGGATAAGATCCTTTGGGCTGAGGCCATTGTGTTTCAAATGGCCGGTTGGTGGATGGGGCTGCCGTGGAAGGTTAAGCAATATATCGATGAGGTCTACAGCATCGGCCACGGCCAGATTTACGCCAGCGATGGGCGCTCACATCTTGACCCCAACATTAATTATGGCACTGGGGGCCTTTTGCAGGGGCGCCGCTACATGATTTCAACCACGTGGAATGCGCCCTTACACGCATTTAACGCGCCCGATGAGTTTTTTGAAGGGCGCGGTGTTGATGAGGTGTATTTTGCCTTTCATAAGGCACAGCAGTTTGTGGGCCTACAGGCCTTGCCCACATTTATGCTGAACGACGTGGTTAAAAACACACAGTCTGAGGATTTCTCGACGGCCTATCGGCAGCATTTAAGCCGCGTTTTTGCTTAAGCAATACGTGGAGTTGAACCCTAAACACCTATGGTGTTTAGGGTTTTTTTATGGCGAGTTTAAGCGTGCGTTGTTTGATGACCTAGGCATTTTCTTGTAAAAATGAATAGGCAAATATTTATTTTAATGGCATTATGCTTTATGCATTAACATCCTTTTTGATTGGAGGCCAATATGGCGATACAGGCAAAAAAAGCGTTGCTAGTGGTGACGTCACACTCAGCGCTCGGAGACACTGGGCGCACCACAGGGGTTTATTATGAAGAGCTAGCCATACCGTATTGGGCTCTGATGGATGCGGGACTGTCGGTAGACATTGCGTCGATTCAAGGGGGAGTGGTGCCGATTGATCCGAACAGTTTACCGCAAGAGGGCCGCCATGAAGCGGTACAGCGATTTTTAGACGACGAGGCCAGCGTCAGCCAGATTCAGCAAACCTTGGTGTTGGATGAGGTGGACATGAATGAATACCGACTGGTGTTTCTACCCGGCGGTCATGGTGCGATGTGGGATTTTCCCGACTCAATGGAGCTGGCCAATCTGATCAGCGAGGCGGCGGCGCGGCATTGGGTCATCGGTGCGGTTTGCCATGGCGTGGCCGGGCTATTGAGCGCCATTTGCCTAGACGGTCGACCGCTTTTAGAAGGGCGTCGGGTGAGTGCGTTTACCAATGAGGAGGAAGTGGGTATTGGCCTACAGGATGTGGTGCCCTTTTTATTAGAAAGCCAAATTCGTACGCTTGGTGGGCTGTTTGAGCAAGGCCAGAATTTTGGTGCTTATGCGGTACGTGATCAATTATTGGTCACGGGGCAAAATCCGGCTTCATCTGCTTTAGTGGCAGAAGCCTTACTGGAGGCTTTAAAAGCGCAAGAAGCCGAGTAGGCGTTTGAGGGTTTGAGCCAGCCGCTGCTAAGGGGCTGGTTTTTTTGTCTCTGGCATCGGGTGGCGAGCATAAAGCACGACGTGCTGATCGACCGATGGGCCGATTTCTTGTTATCATCCCAGTGGCTTGTACTTTAAAGGATTGTGATGGCGCGCTTATTGACTGTGCTACACGCCATTATTGCGTTAATCGCCATTATTGGCTGTTATTTGTATTTTAATAAATAATGCATTCAGGCTGTGAATGCATTGTGAGCTAGATTCAGGAAAATTCATGAGTGAATCCACCGTGGGCGTTAGCCCCAAAATGCCGTCGCTATTGGGCGGCGCAATGATTATTGCCGGTACCGCCGTTGGGGCCGGCATGTTCGCGAACCCGACGGCCACTTCAGGCGTCTGGTTTATCGGCTCTATGGTGGTGTTGCTGTATACCTGGTTTTGTATGTATGCCTCAGGCTTGATGATTTTAGAGGCCAATTTACACTATCCTTTAGGCGCCAGTTTTGACACCATTGTAAAAGACTTATTGGGTCAAAAGTGGAACGTCATCACCGGTGTGGCGGTGGCCTTTGTTTTGTATATTTTGACCTATGCCTATATTTTTGTTGGCGGTGGTCTGACTCAAGATTCACTCCAGGCCATCGGTACCGCTCTGGGCGGTGGGGCATTGGGCCTTAGTCGTGAAGTGGGCTCGGTGGCCTTTACCTTGGTGGTGGCGTTTTGCGTGTGGCTGTCAACGCGTGTGGTGGACCGCTTCTCGACTATTTTAATCGGCGGCATGGTGATTACGTTTTTCCTTTCTGTGGGGGGGATGTTGGGTACGGCCAGCAGTGACGTGTTGTTGAATAAGATCGCGCCAGAAGGACAGCAGTATTGGATTTATGTGTGGGGTGCCTTACCGGTGTGCTTGGCCTCATTTGGCTACCACGGCAACGTGCCTAGCTTGGTGAGTTATTATCAAAAAGATGGCAAGCAAGTCGCACGCAGTTTATTGTTAGGTACGTTAATCGCGCTGGTGATTTATATTCTGTGGCAGTTCGCCGTGCACGGTAATTTACCCCGCTCAGAGTTTGCTCCCGTGATTGCTGCGGGCGGTGACGTCAGCGCTTTATTGACGGCGCTATCGGCCTACATCAGCACCGATGGCCTAGGTTTGACCCTGAATTATTTTGCTTATATGGCGATTGCCAGCTCGTTTTTGGGCGTGACCTTAGGCTTGTTCGACTATTTAGCCGATCTGTGTAAATTCAGCAATAGCCGTAGCGGCCGATTGAAGACGGCATTATTGACGTTCTTACCGCCTTTGGTGGCCTGCTTGCTGTTCCCGACGGGTTTTGTGAAAGTCATTGGCTATGTTGGCCTAGGCGCCACCGTGTGGACGGGGATTGTGCCGGCGCTGTTGGTGCGCGCTAGCCGTAAGCGTTTCCCCACCGCTAGTTTTAGGGCATTTGGTGGGCGCTTTATGATTGGCTTTGTGTTTTTATTTGCCATCATCAATATTTTGGCTCAGGTGTTGAGTCAATTGGGGGTGTTACCCACGTTTACCGGCTAGCTTAGGTGGGATGAATTTAGGGCTTGGATGTTGGACATCATGAGTTAAAGTCATGATTGATTGATGTTGTGGTTTTTTGAAGATGGCTATCCATTTGATTGGATAGCTATTTTTTTATGTTTTGTAAATGGGTTTAGCTGTAACGTATAAAAAAGTTGGAATGTGGCCGTAAAGATTGATATGATGGCTGAGATTTTAAAACGGCTATGGCATTATTTTAACGGTTTCAGCCAGCCGCCTGCTCTTTAAAAATTTAGATTTTTAAATTTTAAATAATAACAACAATAACGAACCACCTTTTAATTTCATGATGAAGCATGAGGAGAATCTTATGGATTACGTTAATCCCACGACGATTACGTTTGCTATTTACCTGATCGGGGTAATGGCGATTGGGTTTATTGCTTACCGCTATACCCGCAATTTTTCAGACTATATTTTGGGTGGCCGCAGCTTGGGCAGTTTTGTAACCGCAATGTCGGCCGGCGCTTCAGACATGTCTGGCTGGCTGTTGATGGGTTTGCCAGGCGCGATTTACTTATCTGGCCTGTATGAGAGCTGGATTGCCATCGGCCTATTGGTCGGTGCCTACCTTAACTGGTTGTTTGTGTCGGGCCGCCTACGGGTGCACACCGAATTCAACCGTAACGCCTTGACCTTGCCCGACTATTTTTATGGTCGCTTTGGCGAGAGCACGAAGTTGATTAAAATCATTTCGGCCGCCATTATTCTGTTTTTCTTTACCATCTACTGCGCTTCTGGCGTGGTGGCCGGCGCTCGCTTATTCGAGAGCTTATTTGACATGAATTACACCTCAGCCTTGTGGTTGGGTGCGATTGCAACCATTGCCTACACCTTTATTGGTGGTTTTTTGGCCGTGAGCTGGACCGACACCTTACAGGCCACGTTGATGGTGTTTGCCTTGATCTTGACCCCGATTTTTGTGCTGATTGGCGTAGGTGGGTGGCAAGAGGCTAATTTGGTGATTGCGGCCGCTGGCGAAGCCGCCGGCAAAGAATACACCAACATCTTTGGTAACGGCAGCATCATTGCCATTGTCAGCGCCGCTGCATGGGGCTTGGGTTATTTTGGCCAGCCGCACATTTTGGCGCGCTTTATGGCTTCTAAAGACGTGAAGTCTTTACGCAACGCGCGCCGTATGGCCACCGTTTGGATGTTCTTCTGTTTGTTTGGTGCCGTGATCATCGGCTACTTGGGCATTGCTTACTTCCAAACGCATCCTGAATTGGCTGCGGGCGTGAACAAAGAAAACGAGCGCATCTTTATTGAGTTGGTCCAAATTTTATTTAACCCTTGGATTGCGGGTATCTTGCTGTCGGCCATTTTAGCCGCGGTGATGAGTACCTTGAGCTGTCAGCTATTGGTGTGTTCAAGCGCCTTAACCGAAGACTTTTACAAAGGCTTTTTGCGCCATAACGCTGGCCAAAAAGAATTGGTTTGGGTGGGTCGCTTAATGGTGTTGGCCGTGGCATTGATTGCCATTTGGATCGCACAAGACCCAAATAGCAAAGTGTTGGGCCTAGTGTCTTATGCTTGGGCCGGTTTTGGCGCAGCGTTTGGCCCAGTGGTGATTTTGTCGGTGTTCTGGAAACGCACCACCAGCCTTGGTGCCATGCTGGGCATGGTTGTCGGCGCGGTCTTGGTGGTGATTTGGAAGCCCGTTTTAGGCGGTGTGGTGTATGAAATTGTGCCAGGCTTCATTGGCTGTTTCTTGACCATTGTGGTGGTGTCTTTGTTGGGTCGTCCGAAACAGTCTGTTTTGGATCGCTTTGACGAGGCCGATCAAGCCTACAAAAATGCTTTAAAGTAAGCAAACCGTGATATTGACCCCTGCGGGGCTGCCGAGTGATTCGGTGGCTGCGTGGGGGTATTTTTTTGCGTTGGGCTAGGGGGATGGGTAGTCATCTTTGAGTTGGATGAAGAAGGGGTGTTAAGCGAAACGTATTTACTGCTATGTAAGCATGGTTTATTAACATGATACGGTGGTGTCTAATGATGAAAACAACTGTCAATGTTTAGGTTGTTTTCATATTGATTGACTGTTGCCTTTCACTACTTTTTGTTACAACTCACCACGTTTCCCATAGGTGAAGTTTTGTAGGGTGGTGCAAAGCGTAGCGTGCCCACCATCTTTTTGTTTTCATAATGCTTCGGTTATTTCGCTATTGATTAAAGGTTGCCTTTCGCCTGTAGGCGGCAGACTTTCTTTTGGGTGGCCAAAAGAAAGTATGCAAAGAAAAGGCCACCCCTGCTTATTCGCCCCCTTCTACGAAGGGGGTTCCCTCGGCGGAACCTATTGGCCCAGCGCGTGCAAAAGCGGCGCCCTCCTATAAAAGCGTGGTCGGCCGCCACAAGCGTCTTGCCCGCTTCATCTGGGCCAATAGAACCCGTCTCGGCGACTAAAAGGGGACGGGTACTTCACTGAGCGGCTAAGGTGGCGAGAGGAAATATATACCAGTGAATCAACAAACATTAAATCTAGCTTTGTAGGATGGGCACGCTGTGCTTTGTCCACCCTACACGCGGCCAATAAACCATCATGGCTGTTAACGAGACGCCTATAAGTCGTAAGTGATGTGATAGTCTCAGCAGTTCAGATATAAAGCGTGCTGTGGCTAGGGTCGATAGTCAAAGGTATGATTAATACGGGGCGAAAACAAAGGCATAACAGAAAAATCAGTGGCACTCCCACAGGGATTCGAACCCCGGTTGCCGCCTAGAAAGGGCGGTGTCCTAGGCCACTAGACGATGGGAGCGTGGCGGATGGCTTTAGTTAAAGCGACAGGCATCATACCATTAATTGGCTATTTTTCAAAATAAACCCGTAGCCTATTCTGTTAAAAACACCTCTGTAGGCCCCGATGGCTCAATTTTCCCTAGTTACAGCAGGGACATTGTACAATGTGGTTTTACTCCACTCTCTAAAGATTATTCATGACGTTTAAAAAGTGGCTTAGCCTCATGCTGGTTGCCTTCCTTTTGTTGCTGGCGGTGGCCTTTGGTGCCGATGGGTACATTAACCGCAGCAGTCAAGACAAGCTATATCATGAGCTGGCGGCGCTGCCAGAGCAGCATGCCGCCCTGGTATTAGGGACCAGCCCCTACCTGCGCTCAGGCCAGTCTAATCCTTACTTCACGCACCGGATTACGGCAGCGGCCGAACTTTATCATGCCGGTAAGGTAAAAACGTTTGTGGTTAGCGGGGACAATCGCCGTCATAGCTATAATGAACCGGAGGCGATGAAGCAAGCGCTGATGGCAGAGGGTGTGCCAGAAGGCGATATTTATTTAGACTATGCAGGTTTACGTACTTTGGATTCGGTGGTGCGCATGGATAAAATATTTGGGCAACAAAGCTTTATCATTGTGTCGCAGCCGTTTCACAACGCCCGTGCCGTTTTTATTGCCCAGCATCATGGCCTAGAGGCTTATGGCTATAATGCAACCGATGTGCGCCTGAATGTCTTTACCATGCGTACCTTTGTGCGCGAGAAGCTGGCGCGGGTAAAGGTTTTATTAGACATTATTTTAGGCGTACAGCCGCGACACTTAGGTCAGCCTGAGCCGATTAAAGCATCGTCGGCTGCGGCAGAAGGCACGGCATCATCGGAGCCAAATAAGCCCATTTGAGGGTCGAGTGGCTCAGCCGCTTGAGCGGCCTTGGCGGCGGCCAGAGCCGCCAGTAGGCGTAAACGGCGTTGTTGGCACAGGCGTAAGACTTCACGTTTTTCAGGGTCGCTGTACTTAAGCCAATTAAACCGTTCCTCGCGAGAGCGCAGGCAGCCGCGACAATAGCCTCTGTTGTCCGTAGTGCAAATACGCCGACAGGGGCTGGGAATGTCAAAAAGTTCGATCTGAATGGCCATCCGAGTCTCCTTTCGCGCAGGCTAGGGTTGGGTGGGCGTTTATTTGCCTTCTGTGGGTTTAAAACCAGTGTGCCATTAATTTGGGGATAAAACAAACTTAAGTCTGTAGGATGAAAGCTTGTGTGGCTGAATTCTTTTGATAATAAAACCAATCAATTATCATGAATGGCCCCAGAATACAGGGCTAGGGGCTTGCAATTGAAAATAAGAGCCGATATAATCGCTTCTCTCTTAGGGGGTATAGCTCAGTTGGTAGAGCGCTTGCATGGCATGCAAGAGGTCATCGGTTCGATCCCGTTTACCTCCACCACTTTAAACAGTGACTAAGAAACAAAAAACGGCCTAGGCCGTTATTTTTTTGTCTATAGTATCCCTCATCGCTCAGATAGCCATTCTGTAGGGCAGTCGAGCTGATTCATTATTTATCAATGATGGCGCCCATAAAAAAGGGCTCTGCATCGCTGCCAGAGCCTCATTCTGATTACCCATTTATACGAGTTCGGGTACGTCTCCAAACCTAGCCAAGATAGACAGCTTGCCTAGCTCACCATTTTTACTGTTATATTCTTGCGACGCGGCGATGGCACCGCTGTATTGTTTGGCCAAAATGGTTAAATGGCTCATGGCCTGTTCTTTGCTATCGCATTGAATGGGGGGGTTAGCCACTAGGCTGACGTTTTTACGGTGCTGAAACCTGCTGTAACCCTGAATGACATAAGTTGTTTTCATTTTTATCCTTGATAAACGACGCCCGCTGTAATGGCTGCGGCGCCTAAATAATAAAACTGGCCTACATGCGCCAGTGAGGACAAGAACACAATGACATAAAATATCAAGATGCATTGTATCATGAAACTAAAAAAATATCAAAATTAACAAAAGGTTAGTGATTGGTTGGGTCCGGGTGTTTATGCGAGTTAGGCTAGGCTCTCAATGGCGAATGCACCGTTTGCACATTCGCCTGGTTGTGACTGCTTCCCAATAGCCCTAGCTTAGGTAAGGTATGCCTAGCCTTGCCGTAATGCTGGTTGGCTACGGCCTAGTCCAAAGGTGGCCACCAGTGCGACTAGGGAACAAACCAGCAGCGTCAGGCTTAAGCTTTGGCTGCTGGCCGCCAGATGTAGGCCGCCGGCGATGATTAAATAATAGGTTAGGCCAAAGAGGGCGCTGGCCGTGCCCAGGGTGTGGCGGTAGTGGCTTAAGGCTTGGCTTAAAATATTGGGAATGGCCAGGCCAAAGGCCAACATCACCAGCATGGCTGCTGGCAGCAGCCATAGGCTGTGCGGTCGCCATAACAATAGCAGCGCCGCCATGAATGCTAAGCCGGCGCCTAAATAAATTTGGCTTAAGACGGCGACGTGACGCGTCAGTAAATGCCGATTTAATCCGGCCCCTGCGAGGCTGGCCAGCGCCAGTAAGGCACCTGTGTAGCCAAACTGCTGTTGGCTTAGGCCGAGTTGATCGAAGGTAAAGGGTGCCAAGGCGAAATAGGCAAAGCTCATGACGTTAAAGGCACTAACCAGCAGTACCGAACACTGGATGTGTGGGTCGCTGAGCATTTTTAGCGCGGTTTGGCTTAAGGGCAGTGTGTGTACCTGAGCCTGATCCGCTTGGGTTTCGGGTAGGGCTTTGAGGCCCCACAACAGCAGGATCAAGGCCAAGCCCAGCTGGCCTAAAAAGACGGCGGTAATCGAGCCTAGCTCAACCAAAAAGCCGCCGCTGGCTAGGCCAATCATAGGGCTGAGGGCTAAGGCCATCCCCATGCTGGCAAACAGCTTGCCCAGCGCCGGCCCTTGAAACACGTCACGCAACATGATTTGGGTCACCACTGAGCCAACGGCGGCGCCAAAGGCCGTGAGTAGGCGCGCCAGCAGCAGCCACTCAAAGTGAGGGGCCGTGAAGAGGGCCAATAAGGCGCCGATTAAATACACTATGAGGCCACACAGCATAGACTGACGTCGGCCAATACGGTCGCTACAGCGGCCCCAGAAAAAGACGCCAAAGGCAAAGGCCAAAAAGTAAATCGATAAGGTTTGCCCAGCGGCACTGGCGCTGACGCCGTAGGCGTGGCTGATGTCGGTGAGGGCTGGGCTGTAAAGGGTTTCTAGGATTTGCGGGGCCATTAACAATAATAGCAGCAGCGGTAAGGGCAGCCAGACGGTGCGCATGAGGGGCTCCAAATGAAGTCAAAACCTGAGTATAGGCAGATTGAGCTTGTTTTATTATAAGGATAAAGACAAAATATCCTTTGAATAGGACAAGTTGGGAGTGGTTGATGGCTTATATTGAAGCAAATGCGACGTTTGATGCGTCGGCTTATGCGGCGCCTGTGGTGGGCATTGCTGCTGACTTAGGGGCATCACATGATTCTTTACTGCACCAGCATGAGCATGATCAGCTTTTGTTTGCGGCATCGGGCTGTATGAGCGTGACGCTGGATCATCAATGGCTGGTATTGCCGCCGACGCGGGCGGCGTGGATTCCTGCCGGCGTGCCGCATCGGGTTCAGCTGCGTGGCGCCGTTGCGTATCGTTCTATTTACGTACAGCCCGAACTGCTGCAAGAGAAGGGCGTGGCCGTCTCGCCAACGCGGGCTTTGGTGTGTCAGGTTAATCCTTTGCTGCGTGAAATCATTGAGCGCATGGCTTTGGCGGCTTTTGATTTTGATTGGTCTCAGCCCGCTGCACAGCATTTATTGCAGGTTTGGGCCGATGAGCTGGTGGGGGCAACGGTGCTGACGGGCGCGCTCAGCTGGCCCTTGCATCCGCGCGTGCGTCAGGCCTTAGCCACTTATGAAGCCGGTTCGGTGCTGCCTAGCCTAACCGAGTTGGCGCTAGAAACGCATCTGCATGCCAAAACCCTGACCCGTGTGTTTCAGCGAGATACGGGGTTGGGCTACCAAGAGTGGGCACAGCAATGGCGTTTGCAACGAGCGATTGAGGCCTTGGCCGAGGCGCACAGCATAAGCGACGTCGCGCAGCTGCTGGCCTTCGCCAGTGACAGTGCCTTTATTGCCTTTTTTAAGCGCCAGCTTGGCGTGACGCCGAAGCAGTTTGTGCTGAGTATGCGTGTATCGGACAAAAAAATCCCTCAATAAGCGCCCATCCACTAGGCGCTATTGAGGGGAAATGAAACCAACTTTTTAAACGGCTGAGTCAACTAACTGGTGAAGTTAATCAAGCCCATGAGGTAGCGGAAGCAATAGGCCACTACGCTGAGCGCAGCGATGCTGCCTAGCCAAATCAACGCCATCCAAGCGAGCTTTTTAAACCAGCTTGATTTGGCCGCTTGCTTGTTGTTAGGGTGTGACGTTGTTGAGTTCATTAGTGGTATCCGCCTTCTCCAGGTCTGACCTTACCGCGGAATACGTAATAGCTCCAGCCGGTGTACATCAGAATCACGGGTAAGATTAATAGGGTGCCGATCAGCATGAAGACTTGGCTTTCAATCGGTGCGGCGGCCTCCCAGAAGGTGACGTCGTAGGGAATAATATTGGGCCACAGGCTAATCAATAGGCCGACAAAGCCCAACAGCATCAGGATCAGCACCATAAAGAATGGATAGTGGGAATGGCGGATTTTGATGGTGTACAGCAGCAGCATACCCACTAAGGCCACGATGAAGGGAATCGGCATCAAAAAGTAGAAGTTCGGGGCCGAGAACCAGCGGCTGGCAATGGTGTCGTGGGCCAGCGGTGTCCAGATGCTGATGATCAAAATGGTCAGCAAGAAGAGGGCGGTTAACACATAGCTGTAGCGACGAATCTGGGCTTCGAGTGCGCCTTCGGTTTTGATCAAGAGCCAAGTGGCGCCGAGTAAGGCGTAAGCCACGACGAGGCCAAGGCCAGAGAATAAGGGGAAGGGGGCAACCCAGTCGAACGATGAACCCGCAAACTGACGGTCTACAACCGGCATGCCTTCAATGATGGCGCCCAGCACCACGCCTTGGAAGAAGGTGGCGATTAAAGAGCCAAAAAAGAAGGAGGCGTCCCAATATTTAGTGTGTGATTCATCGGCTTTAAAGCGAAACTCAAAGGCCACGCCCCGAAAGATCAGCGCCAACAGCATGAAAATCAAAGGCAAATACAGCGCCGATAAGATCACCGAATAGGCTACTGGAAACACGCCCATTAAGGCCGCACCGCCCAAAACCATCCAGGTTTCGTTACCGTCCCAAACGGGGGCGACGGTATTCATCATCACATCTTTATCTTCTTTGTGTTTAAAGAAGGGAAACAGAATGCCGATGCCTAAGTCGAAGCCATCCATGATGACGTACATCGCCAGGCCAAAGAGAATAATGGCCAGCCAAACCAAAGTAAAATCAATGCCACCGTAGTTCATGATTAGTGCTCCTCATCTTGAGATGAAAATAGGTTGTGAGGTTGAAAAGGTAGGTGCTCGCTGTGTTGATTCGGGCCTTTGCGCACGATTTGCAACATGTAGTAAATCCCGATCCCGAAGAGTAAGAAATACGACACCACAAACAGTCCCAAAGATAGGCTCATGTGGCCGACTGGGTGTAGCGTCACGGCGTCTTTGGTTTTCATGAGGCCATACACAATCCACGGTTGGCGGCCCACTTCAGTGGTGAACCAGCCAGCCAGGATGGCGATCAAGCCAGAAGGGCCCATTAAAAAGATGAAGCGTAAAAAGAGCTTGTTGTCGAACAGGGTATTTTTTTTGCGTAACCATAGGCTCCAAAAACCGGCCAATACCATCAAGAAGCCTAGGCCGGCCATGATGCGGAAGGTCCAGAACACAACTAAGGAGTTGGCGCGCTCGTCTTTAGGAAAGTCTTTTAGTGCCGGCACTTGCTTGTCTAAGCTGTGGGTCAGAATCAAGCTGCCTAAGGCAGGGATTTCGACCTTATATTTGGTGCGCTCAGCTTCATTGTCGGGGATGCCAAACAGGATCAAAGGCGTGGGTTCGTCGCCGATGTTTTCCCAATGGCCTTCCATGGCGGCAATTTTAGCGGGCTGGTGTTTTAAGGTGTTTAAGCCGTGTAGGTCACCGACCACTACTTGAACACAGGCGCTGATGAGCGCCATCCACATGGCCATAGACAGCATTTTTTTCACTTCAGGCGTGCGGTTACCGCGCAAGAGGTGCCAAGCAGAAGAGGCCGCTACAAAAAATGAGGTGGCCACAAAGGCTGCAACCGTCATGTGCACTAAGCGGTAGGGGAAGGATGGATTGAAAATAACGGCAAACCAATCCACGGGAATCACCTGGCCGTTGACGATTTCAATGCCTTGTGGGGTTTGCATCCAGCTATTGGAGGCCAAAATCCAAAAGGTAGAAATAATGGTGCCGGTGGCCACCATGATGGTGGCGAAGTAATGTAGGCCAGGGCCTACTTTTTGGCGGCCATAAATCATCACCCCTAAGAAGCCAGCTTCTAAGAAAAAGGCGGTGAGCACTTCATAGGTCAACAAAGGCCCAGTGATGGAGCCAGCGAAATTAGAAAAACCGGCCCAGTTGGTGCCAAATTGATAGGCCATGACGAGGCCAGACACCACGCCCATACCAAAGTTAACCGCAAAAACCTTGAGCCAAAAGTCATACAGATTGAGGTAAACCTGTTTTTTTGACTTTAACCACATGCCTTCTAGTATCACCAAATAACTGGCTAACCCAATGGTAATGGCCGGAAAGATGATGTGAAAAGAAATGGTAAAGGCAAACTGGATGCGTGCGAGCATTAAAGCATATTCGTCATACATGGTTATTCTTTCATTCTAATGGTTTGATTTGTCACGTTTTAATTTTCATTGCATTTGTTTTGGGCAATACTCACCCGCAGCGGCCATGATGTTCATGACTTCTGGTTGTTTTTGGAATTTCAGTATTTACTGAATTACACGAATCCTACGGCTTTGTTTGATTTAAGTCAAATGATTTTTGAGGCGAACCGCTGCTGGCCTCTTGGTAGGGGTTCGCGTGCGAACAGGGGAGGCATTAGCCTGGTCAGAAATGCAGGCTTTGAATGGCTTGATTTCATTGGTTTTGTGGTTTTATGATCTATTTACATCGGTGGGTCTTAAATGCCGATTGGCTTCGTTTACAGCGGTGCTTTTATTGAGGATAATGCTTTTTTTCGCCTTTGGGCGCGTTCACTCAGGTAAAGCATGGTGGTTCATCTTTTCGGTAAGCTGTGGCAATGGTTGTGGGTGGGTTTGGTGCTGTTGCCCATTGGGGTTATTGTGGCGTCGTATCAACAAATTGATCAGGCCATTTGGGCACACCTGTTGGATTTTCAATTGCTCACCTTATTGAGCAATACCTTTTTACTGCTCCTTGGCGTTGGCTTGGGCGTGGTGTTATTGGGCACCAGCAGCGCTTGGCTGACGGCGGTGTATCAGTTTCCTGGGCGCGGCCTCTTTTTTTGGGCTTTAATGCTGCCTTTGGCCTTGCCGGCTTATGTGATGGCCTTTAGCCAGCTGGGGCTGTTTGACTATACTGGCCCTATCAGTACGTATTTACGCGAACGCTGGCAGTTTCAAAACGGTTTGCCTGAGATACGCCATGCTGGTGGGGTGATCGCTGTCATGAGCCTGGCGTTTTATCCCTATGTGTATTTGCTGGCGCGCAACGCCTTTTCCAGCATGGGCCAGCGAGCTTTAGAAGTTGGCGCAAGCCTAGGCCTGAATCCATGGCAGGCCTTTTTTAAGGTGGCTTTGCCCATGGCTAGGCCTTGGATTGTGGGCGGCATGGTGCTGGCGCTGATGGAAACCTTGGCGGATTTTGGCACCGTCGCCATTTTTAATTACGACACGTTTACCACGGCGATTTATCAGGCGTGGTTTGCTTTTTATTCATTAGAAACGGCCAAACAGCTGGCTTCTTTATTGATTTTGCTGGTGTTTGTCTTGCTTTTGCTGGAGCAACATCGCCGTCGTCAGCGTCGCTTTACCCAAACCGGTCGGGCTCAGGCCGCGCTGCGGCGGCCGCTGCATGGTGGGCGCGCTTGGTTGGCTAGCGGCTATTGTGGGTTGTTATTTTTGATCGCCTTTGTGCTGCCCGTGGCGCAGCTAGTCTATTGGGCCATCGGGACGTGGGACAATGCTTTTGAAACCGACTTGTGGCAATATGCCTGGCACTCTTTTGTGTTGGCCTTGGGCGCCGCCTTTTTGGTGCTGGTGGCAGCGCTCGGTTTGGCCTTGTCTAAACGGGCTAATCCTGGGCGGCAGAGCCTTTGGCTGACCCGTATCGCGACTTTGGGCTATGCCATTCCAGGGACGGTGTTGGCCGTCGGTGTGTTTGTGCCCATTGCCTGGCTGGATCATCTAGTGATCGAACAGTTTGGCTTAGGCGAGTCGGGCGGGGCTTGGTTAAAAGGCAGCCTGGCGGCACTGTTCTTGGCCTATGCCCTACGCTTTATGGCGGTGGCGTTCGCCGCGGTTGAGGCTGGACTCGAGCGCATTGCCCCACATCAAGAAGAGGCGGCACGCACGCTGGGCGTGCATGGCGTGGGCCTGTTGCGGCGGGTTTATCTGCCGCTCTTACAAGGGGCGCTGGGCACGGCCATGCTGATGGTGTTTGTGGACGTGATGAAGGAAATGCCGATCACCTTGATGATGCGTCCTTTTGATTGGGACACCTTGGCGGTGCGTATTTTCAACTTCACTACCGAAGGCCAATATGATTTAGCGGCCTGGCCTTCTTTATTGATTGTGATCACTGGGTTTGTGCCCATTCTCTTATTTTCTCGGACGGAGCAATCGGCCTAATGTGGTTAAGCGTACAAGATCTCAGCGTTGAGCTGGGGCATCAAAAAATCATTCATGGCTTAAGCCTAGCCTTGGCCGAGGGCGAAATTGCCTGTTTGTTGGGGCCCTCTGGCTGCGGTAAAACCACGGCGCTGCGCAGCATCGCCGGTTTTGAAACCTTGTGTGAAGGGCGCATCAGCCTCGGTGGTGAGGTATTGGCCGATGCCCAGACTAAGCGACACGTGGCCGCACATCAGCGGGCCGTGGGCATGGTGTTTCAAGACTATGCTTTATTCCCTCATTTGAGCGTGGCCGACAATGTGGCGTTTGGCCTTGGCGCTTGGTCTAAGGCGCAGCGCCGGCAAAGGGTGGATGAGCTGTTGGCCTTAGTAGGCTTAAAGACGCAGGCGACGGCCTATCCACATCAGCTTTCTGGAGGTCAGCAGCAGCGGGTTTCGCTGGCGCGGGCTTTGGCGCCTAAGCCTAAGCTATTGTTGCTAGACGAACCTTTTTCCAATTTAGACGCCGATTTGCGCACCAGCTTAGCGCAAGAAGTCAGGCTGGTGCTCAAGCAAGAAGGCATCACCGCCATCTTGGTGACCCATGACCAGCAAGAAGCTTTTGCGTTTGCTGATCAGATAGGCTTGATTGATCGGGGCCGTTTGCAGCAATGGGGTCGTCCGATGGCTTTGTATCAGCAGCCGATAAACAAAACCGTGGCGCAGTTTTTAGGTCAGGGCAGCTGGTTAAGGGCTGAGGTGGTGGGGGAGCGGCAGCTGCGCTTTGCTTTTGGCGAATACCAACATGATTTCCCCCATGGCTTGGCGTTGGGCGCTCAGCTGGATGTTTTGGTACGGCCGCATGAGCTGCGGTATGAGGCGCAATCTGAAGCATCGACACAGGTCTTGAGCAGCGTGTTTCAAGGTGATCGGGTACGCCATAGCCTGCGTTTGGGCAGCGGTGAAAACGTTCAAGTCGACTGGCCGAGCCAACACGAGGGCCTGGTGGGGGTAAGCCTCAGGTTGGCTCAGGTGATTGCTTTTGCGATTGAGTAAGAGGCATCAAAAAAGGCGCTGCATGCTTGCAGCGCCTTTTTTTTGGCTAAACTTGAGTAGGCGGCTTAGCGGTAGCCTGCTCGGTCCATCAGCATTACGGCTTGCTTTTGCTTGCTGCCAGCATTGGACACGTTGATGACGTTTTGCTTGAAGCTGCCCCATTTGGCGACTTTGGCGTCGGGTTTGATTTTAGGGTTGACTGGATATTCCATGTTTAAGTCTGCGAAGAGGTTTTGGGCCTTATCGCTAGAAAGCCATTCGATGAATTTTTGGGCTTCGGCTTTGTTCTTGGTGTATTTGGCCACGCCGGCGCCCGAAATGTTCACGTGGGTGCCTTTGCCTTTTTGGTCGGCCCAGAAAATGCCGACGGCTAGGTTGGGTTTCTTCTCCATCAGGCGGCCATAATAGTAGGTATTGGCAATGCCCACGTCGCAACGGCCAGCGGCGATGGCTTCTAATAGGGCCGTGTCGTCAGCAAAAGGTGGGGTGGCAAGGTTTTTAACCCAGCCCTTCACCATTTGTTCGGTTTTGGGCACGCCAACGTCGGCAATGTGCATGGCCACTAGGGATTGGTTATACACTTTTTTAGAGGTGCGTAAACAGAGCTTGCCCTGCCATTGGCTATTGGCCAAATCGGCATAAGAAGACAGCTGTTCAGGCTTCACCTTGTCGGTGTTGTAGAAAATGGTGCGGGCACGAACCGATAGGCCAAACCATTCATTTTTAGGGTCACGTAGGTGTGAGGGCACATTGCCATTGAGCACTTTTGATTGGATGGGTTGAAGCAGGCCCATTTGGCTGGCTTGCCATAGGTTGCCGCCATCAACGGTAATCAATACGTCGGCTGGAGAGTTTTTGCCTTCGGCACGCATTTTCTCCATCAGCGGGCCTTCTTTATCAGAAACCAATTTAACGTTGACGCCCGTTTCTTGCTTGTATTTGGCCACGATGGGCTGTAACAGCTGTTCTGCACGAGAAGAATACACCACGAGGTCTTGCGCCAATACGGGGGTGGTACCAAGCACAGCCAAAGACAACATCCAGAACTTAGACATATTGATTCCTATAGGTTAAATGATAATGACTACTATTATGAACAGGATCATAGGCTAAGCCGTAAAGGCCGTCTAGATGATTCAGCGTGTCTATGTCGTGGACGATGGCACATTGTTCCAGAATACAACAGCTAGCTAGGGCTGATTGAGCTTATTTGGGACATTAGCCTCAATCAGAAGGGTGCTGCGCCAGCTGTGGATTTTGCGGTAAACCTTTGATTGTGTACTCTAAATAATAATAATCCCTTGTTTTTTAATAAAAATTTCACATAACTTTCACTGGAATGAAATAGTTCTTATCTATATTGACGCTTTCACTGAGTTCAGGAGGCAGCCAATGACCGCTATTTCAATTCAATCACTCAATAAGAACTTTGCCCGTAAGCAGGTTTTATTTGACGTTGATTTAGACATTCCCACCGGGCAAATGACGGCTTTACTGGGGCCTTCTGGCTCAGGTAAGTCAACCCTATTACGCCACATTAATGGCTTAACCGTGGCCAGCACCGGCAAGGTGACGGTCAATCAGGCGGTGATTCAAGACCAAGGCCGTATGGCAAAAGATGCGCGTCGCCACCGCGCCAAAATCGGTTTTATTTTCCAACAGTTTAATTTGGTGTCGCGCTTATCGGTGCTGGACAACGTATTGATTGGGGCCTTGGGGCGCTTATCCAATACGCGCAGCTTTCTGCGCTGGTTCACCAAGGAAGAAAAGCAAAAGGCTTTGGCCTGCCTGGCACGCGTGGGTTTGGCCGAGCTGGCGCAGCAGCGCGCTTCGACGCTGTCTGGCGGCCAACAGCAGAGGGTGGCGATTGCCAAGGTGTTGATGCAAGAAGCCGACATTATTTTGGCCGATGAGCCGATTGCGTCTTTAGACCCTGAGGCGGCTAAGACGGTGATGCAGACCTTACGCGACATCAATCGAGTCGATGGCAAAACCGTCATCGTGACGCTGCATCAAGTGGATTACGCCCGTCAATATTGTGACGTCACCGCGGCTTTGAAGAAGGGTCGAGTGAAATATTACGGCGACATGGCCAGCATGCAGCCAAGCTTTTTAGAGGCGCTGTATGGGCAAGACGACATGGTCTTGGCACCCGTGGCCAAGCCCGCAGAAACCGCATTGAATTTCCAATTAAGTTAATTTCATAAAGTGAGAATGGTTATGTTTACAAGCGTTACGGCAACTTTAAAATCTTTGGGTTTGGTGTCTTTGTCGGCTTTGACCTTGATGGCCTGTGCCCCTCAAGACCAGGGCAGTAGTGCAGAAGCCAAGTCTGAGCCGGCTGAGGCTGCGGCGAAAACCGAATTGAATTTCGGCATCATCAATACCGAGTCGTCGCAAAACCTAAAGCAAGACTGGGCCCCACTCTTGGCCGATTTGAGTAAGGCCACTGGCATGAAGGTGAATCCTTTTTTTGCCTCTGATTATGCGGGCGTGATTCAGGCCATGCGTTTTGGCAAGGTGGACATGGCCTGGTACGGCAATAAATCGGCGATGGAAGCGGTTGATCGCGCCGATGGCGAAGTGTTTGCGCAAGTGGTGTACAGCGATGGCAGTACGGGTTACACCAGTTTGGTGATTGCCAATAAAGACAGTGAGTTAACCTCGGAAAAAGACATGTTGGCGAAGGCGGGTGAGCTGACCTTTGGCAACGGCGACCCTAATTCAACTTCAGGCTATCTGGTGCCGGCCTATTATTTATTTGGCAAAAACAACGTCAACGCCGCCGATATTTTCAAGCGAACCTTAAACGCCAACCACGAAAGCAACGCCATGGCCGTGGCCAATAAGCAGCTAGACGTGGCCACCTTTAACAGCAATGGCTGGGAAATGATGCAAGCGCGTCAGCCGCAGATCATTGCCAAATTAAAAGTGTTGTGGGAATCCCCCAAGATTGATTCAGACCCATTGGTGTGGCGCACCGACATGGCGCCAGAGCTGAAAACCAAGGTGAAGGATTTCTTCTTGAGCTACGGCGCCACCCCAGAACAAAAAGCCATTTTAACCAAGCTGAGCTGGTCTAAATTCCAACCTTCAGACAACAGCCAGCTGAATGCGGTGCGTGAACTGGAAGCGTTTAAGCAAGAAATGGGAAAGAAAGCCAAATAAATGGATGCATTGACTTTGAATTCTGCCCCAAATCGCTTTAAAAAATGGTTTAACTTGCTGTTAACGGGCTTGGTTTTGGCGGTGTTGACGCTGTCCTGGCAGGGCAGCGAAATGGCCCCGCTGAAGCTGATCACCGACGCCGACAATATGTGGGTGATGGTGGGCGATTTTTTCCCGCCCGATTTCACCCACTGGCGTGAATACCTAGACGAAATCGTGGTGACCTTATACATCGCCATTTGGGGCACCTTATTAGGAATTGTGTTTGCCGTGCCGCTAGGCCTCTTGTGTGCGGCCAATATGGCGCCGATCTGGGTGCAGCAAATCGTGCGTCGCCTCATGGACGCCACCCGTTCGATCAACGAAATGGTGTTTGCGATGATTTTTGTGGCGGCTGTAGGCCTAGGGCCGTTCCCTGGTGTGTTGGCTCTGTTTTTACACACTACGGGCTCTTTGGCCAAGCTGTTTGCCGAAGCGGTAGAGGCGATTGAGCCGGGGCCAGTGGAAGGGGTGCGCTCGACTGGTGCGACCAAGCTACAAGAGATTTATTTTGGGGTGATTCCTCAAGTCTTGCCCCTGTGGATTTCCTACTCGCTGTATCGGTTTGAATCCAACGTGCGTTCGGCCACTGTGGTGGGCATGGTTGGCGCGGGCGGCATTGGCGTGCTGTTGTGGGAGAGCATACGTGGCTTTAGCTTCCCTGAAACCTCGGCCATTATTTTGATGATTATTGTGACGGTTTCTTTAATCGACGTCCTGTCACAGTATTTACGTAAAAAATTCATTTAATCAGTCGGTTATTCGTGAATAGGTAACGTTATGCAACAGAGTTCAGAATCACAACCCCAAGCAACCTTAGTGGCCAAACGGCAGCAGTGGTTGGCGGTGTTGACGCAGGAAAAAGAGGCGTTAAGCCAGTATGACCAGGCATTAAGCGCCGCACCGTACGAAGTATTGCGCGCACCAGAGGTAGGCATGGCCATGGTGAAGGGCCAAACCGCTGGCGAAGGCCAGGTGTTTAATCTGGGCGAGGTCACGGTCACCCGCTGTGTGGTGCGCCTAGACAGCGGCGAAGTGGGCTATGGCTACGTGGTGGGGCGCAGTAAAGAGCAGGCGAGGCTATTGGCCTTGGCCGATGCCCACTTGCAAAGCCCACAGCACGACCATTGGGCCAATACGTTATTGGCGCCATTAAGCGCCGCCCAGCAGAAAAAAATCAAGCAGCAGCAACAGCAGGTTGCCGCCACCAAGGTTGATTTCTTCACTTTGGTCAGAGGAGAGGATTGATGCAACAGCATTTAGTGAAGGGTTTTAACGACCCAGTTCAAGCCGCGCAGCAGGTGTTTCGGCAAACCCTAACCGCTTTGAGCGAGCCTGGCGTGGCGGTGGCGCTAGACGCCAGCGCCCAGTTCCCCGGCCTGTACCCCAGCACTACGGCGCTTTTGTTGACGCTGTTGGATCAGGATACACCGCTGTGGCTGGCCGACGGCCTACACACGCCTGAGTTGACCCAAAATCTGGTGTTTCATTGCGGCTGTCCCATGGCGACCGAGCAGGTTCAGGGGCAGTTTGCCGTGTATGACTTAGCGGCGTTTTTGGCTGCGCCCAGCCACGATTTTGCGCTGGGCAATGAGCGCTATCCCGACCTGTCGGCGACCGTCATCATTCAGCTGCCGACAACGGCCAGCAGCGTCGACAGCGTGTGGCGTGGCCCCGGTATTTTAAACCAGCGCGACGTGGCGCTGCCGATGCCTGCGGCCTTTTGGGCGCTGCGGCAAAAGCTGATTGCCTTTCCGCGCGGCGTTGATTTCTTGTTCACGTTTCCTGAGGCGGTCATGGGTTTGCCTCGCACTACGGTGGTGACACCTTCGGAGGAGTCGGTATGTATGTAGCGGTAAAAGGGGGCGAGAAGGCGATTGCCGCCGCCCACCAAATGTTGGGGCGCTATCGTCGCGGTCAGGCGCAGGTAAGCGAATTGTCTTTGGCCCAAATTGAGCAACAGCTGCCGATGGGCGTGGCCCGTGTGATGACGGAAGGCTCGCTCTACGACCCAGAGCTAGCGGCCCTCGCGATCAAGCAAAGCGCCGGCGATCTGGTGGAGGCGATTTTCCTACTGCGTGCCTATCGCACCACCTTGCCGCGCTTTGGCGCGACGCTGCCTCTGGAAACGGCCCACATGAGCCTATTGCGGCGCGTGTCTGCCGTCTACAAAGACGTGCCGGGCGGCCAGCTCTTGGGCCCGACCTTTGATTACACTCATCGTCTATTGGATTTTGCCTTGGCGGCTGAAGGTTCGGTGGCGACAGACGAGCCAAGGGTTGAGACAGAGCAGGCTTTGGCGGCTTGCCCACATGTTTTAGATTTATTGGTGCAAGAAGGCTTGGTGATGGCGCCAGACGCCGCCCGCCATGCGCCCGAAAGCGACATCACCCGCGAGCCTATGCAATATCCGAGCAACCGTGCCCAGCGCCTACAGCTCTTGGCCCGTGGCGACGAAGGCTTTTTACTGTCTTTGGCTTATTCCACCCAGCGTGGCTATGGCCGTACCCATCCCTTCTTGGGCGAAATCCGCATCGGCGACATGATGGTGTGGCTGGCGCCGGAAGAGCTGGGCTTCGAGATCCCGATTGGCACCATCCAGATCACCGAGTGCGAAATGGTGAACCAGTTTGTAGAAACCGACGATGGTGATGCTCAATTTACCCGTGGTTATGGCTTGGGTTTTGGCTATTGCGAACGCAAAACCATGGCCATGGCGTTGGTGGACCGCGCTCTGTGCGTTGAGGAATGGGGCGATGAGGTGATTTCACCAGCTCAGGACGAAGAATTTGTGCTGTCTCATTGCGACAACGTGGAGGCTTCTGGCTTCGTGTCGCATCTGAAGCTGCCGCACTATGTCGACTTCCAATCTGAGCTGGAACTGTTACGGAAAATTCGGGCGCAGCGCTTGGCCGCCAAGGCTGACCAAGGTGCCCACAGCGCAGCTGCCGAAGCGCTGAGCCTGCAAGAGGAACTTAAATGAACGGATTAGAAACCGCGCCGGTCGGCGGCGTACATGCCGAAGCCGAGCTATATAACTTTGCCTATTTAGACGAACAAACCAAGCGCATGCTGCGCCGCGGCCTGTTAAAAGCCGTTGCCATTCCGGGCTATCAGGTGCCGTTTGGCGGGCGTGAAATGCCCTTGCCTTACGGTTGGGGGACGGGCGGGATTCAGGTGACGGCCAGCATCATCGGCAGCGACGACGTGTTGAAAGTCATCGACCAGGGCGCCGACGACACCACCAATGCCATTTCCATTCGTCACTTTTTTGAGCGCACCACCGGCGTGGCGACCACCACCCGCACCGTTGAGGCCGACATCATCCAAACCCGTCACCGCATTCCAGAGCAGGCCTTAAGCGCCGGCCAGATCTTGGTGTTTCAGGTGCCGATTCCAGATCCGCTGCGCTTTATTGAGCCGTCAGAAGTGGAAACCCGCACCATGCACGCCCTACAAGATTACGGCGTGATCAATGTGAAGCTGTATGAAGACATTTCTCGCTTCGGCCACATTTCTACGGCCTATGCCTACCCAGTACGGGTGAACAATCACTACATCATGGACCCTTCGCCGATTCCTAAGTTTGATAACCCCAAGCTGAACCAAAGCGCGGCCTTGATGCTGTTCGGGGCGGGGCGTGAAAAACGCCTCTACGCCTTACCGCCGTATACCCAGGTGGAAAGCTTAGATTTTGAAGACTTCCCGTTTGAGATTCAGAAGTGGCCTGAGTGCTGTGCCATTTGCGGCAGCGCCACGTCTTTCTTGGATGAGGTGGTGATGGACGATCAGGGGCAGCACATGTTCGTGTGTTCAGACACCGACTACTGTCAGGAACAAGTTCAAATGAAAGAGGCATCATGCAATTAGCGACACACACTGCGACCGTGGCGAAGCAGTCAGGCCACATAGAACAGCCTTTATTGAAGGTGGAGGGATTAGGCAAGCTGTACGGGCCGAATAAGGGCTGCCAAGGCGTGGATTTTGAGGTTTATCCTGGTGAAGTGATTGGCATTGTGGGCGAATCAGGCTCGGGTAAATCGACTTTATTGTCGGTGCTGTCCGGCCGCTTAGCGCCCGATGCCGGCCAGATTACCTACGTCAGCGCCGACGGCCTGCTGCGTGACGTGTATGAGGCTTCTGAGGCCGAGCGGCGCCAGCTGCTGCGCACCGACTGGGGTTTTGTCGAGCAAAATGCCCGCGACGGCTTGCGGATGGGCGTTTCTGCCGGCGCCAACATCAGCGAACGGCTGATGGCGCAGGGCAGCCGCCATTATGGTTTTTTAAACCAAACCGCCAAAGACTGGCTGACCCGAGTGGAAATCGCCGAAAACCGCGTCAATGACTTTCCTAAAACCTTTTCTGGCGGCATGCAGCAGCGCTTGCAAATCGCCCGCAACTTGGTGTCCAACCCACGGCTGGTGTTTATGGACGAGCCGACCAGCAGCCTCGACGTGTCGGTGCAGGCCAAGCTGTTGGACTTAATCCGTTTCTTGGTGCGTGAATACAATCTGTCGATTATTTTGGTGACCCATGACTTGGCCGTGGCCCGTATTTTGGCCGACCGTCTGTTGGTGATGCAAAACTCGCGCGTGGTTGAAAGCGGCTTGACCGATCAAATTTTGGATGACCCGCAGCATCCCTATACCCAACTGTTGGTTTCTTCCATTTTACAGGTTTAAAGGTTCACTATGTCTGAAGTCATTATTGATGCTAAGAATGTGTGTAAACAGTTTGTGTTACACCATCAAAACAGCGCCAAGCTCAAGGTCTTGGCCAACGTTAACTTTGCCGCGCACGCAGGCTCTTGCCTGATTTTATCGGGCCAGTCTGGTTCGGGTAAATCCACGCTGTTGCGCATGATGTACGGCAACTACTTGGCCAGCAGCGGCGAGCTGAAGGTCAAGCAGGGCGAGGGCTGGGTTGACATGGTCAGCGCCAATCCACGCCAAATCGTGGCCTTGCGCCGCCACACCATTGGCTATGTCAGCCAGTTTTTGAAAACCATTCCACGCGTGTCTACCCTGAATGTGGTGATGCAGCCAGCCTTAGAGCGTGGTTGGGACGCAGACGCGGCCAAGGCGCGCGCCAGCGCCTTGTTGACGCGCTTAAACATCCCGGCCCATCTGTGGGATTTAGCCCCCAGCACGTTCTCGGGCGGCGAACAGCAGCGGGTCAACATTGCCCGCGGGTTTATGGTGGACTGGCCGGTGTTGCTGTTAGACGAACCGACGGCGTCTTTAGACGAGCGCAATCGCGACGTGGTGCTGGAGCTGATTCGTGAAGCCAAGGCCAACCACAGTACCGTCATCGGGATTTTCCATGACGCTTACGTGCGCCAAGCCATTGGGGATAGACAATATGATGTGTTAAACAATGAGGTGTATGACTATGTTGACTGAGCAAGTGCTGACCAATGCCCAAATCGTGTTAAAAGACCAAGTGGTGCAGGGCAGTATTCATCTGGAAAATGGGCGCATTGTGGCCATCGACGCCGGCACCAGCCAGCTACCGCACGCGCAAGACATGGGTGGGAGTTATTTAATTCCCGGCATGGTTGAGCTACACACCGACAACCTTGAAAAATTCATGACGCCACGCCCTAAAGTAAACTGGCCCACGCTGTCGGCCATGCTCAGTCACGATGGTCAGGTGGCCAGCGCCGGCATCACCACCGTATTTGACGCCTTATCCATCGGCGACATCAGCCCTAAGGGCGACCGCATGGCCAATCTTGAGCCAATGATGGCAGCGCTTAGTCACGCCCAGCAAGAGGGCTTAACGCGGGTGGCGCATAAAATCCACCTGCGCTGCGAAGTGGCCCACCCTGAAACCTATGATATTTTTCAGCGCTGCGTGCAAAATGAGCAGGTCGGGCTGGTGTCGCTGATGGACCATTCGCCGGGGCAGCGCCAGTTTCAACAAATCGAGCAGTATCGGATTTACTACCAGGGCAAATATGGCCTGTCGCTGGCGCAGATGGAAGCGTTTGAACACAGCCAGTTGGCCAATGCGCAAGCCTATAGCCACAAGCATCGTTTAGCCATTGCCGAACAGTGTCGTGATCAGCAAGTGGTCATGGCCAGCCACGACGATGCGACGTTTGAACACGTGGCTGAATCGCATCAGCTGGGCATGAGCATCGCCGAGTTCCCTACCTCGATTGAGGCGGCTAAGCACTCGACAGATAAAGGCCTACGCGTGTTGATGGGGGCGCCCAACATCGTGCGCGGCGGCTCTCATTCAGGCAATGTGGCCGCCAGTAGCTTGGCCACTCAGGGCTTCTTGGATATTTTATCCAGCGACTATTATCCCAACAGCTTGCTGCATGCGGCCTTTATGCTGACCGACGAGGCCATTGGCTTTGACCTTCCGCAGGCGATTCGCACCGTGAGCCACAATCCGGCGCAGGCGGTGAACCTCACCGATAGAGGTGAGCTGGCGCCGGGTAAGTTGGCCGACTTGGTGCAGGTGTCTTTGCATGGGCAGCAGCCGATTGTGCGCAAAGTCTGGAAACAAGGCGTGAGGGTGATTTAATGCAGGCAGCCGACCGTGCGTTTTACCTAATGGGGCCTTCTGGATCGGGCAAAGACACGCTGATCCAGCAGCTGCAAACGCAGCTGGGCGCGGCGATGAGCGTGCCGCCGCGCTATATTGATCGGCCCTATCTGAGTGGGCAGCTAGAGCAGCATTATGCCTTAAGCCCCGCCGTGTTCAGTGAGTTTCAGGACAAGGACTGTTTTTCGCTGGCGTGGGCGGCCAACGGCCATCGATACGGCTACGATCGTCAATGGCTGGCCGACGTGGCGGCGGGCAAAATTGTTTTGCTGAACGGTTCGCGCGCCCATTGGCCGCAGGCGCAGCAGCACTATAGAGAACGGCTGGTGCCGATTGCGCTGGCGCTGCCACAGGCGGTGCAAAAAAGCCGCCTACAGCAGCGGGGGCGGGAAGGCGAAGAGGCGATTGCCGCGCGCTTAGCACGCTCGGCCGCCTTGGGCCATGCCGAAGTGGCGCCTGAGTCGGTGCTGAATGCCGCCCAGCCGGTGGCCGACGTCTTGGCCGATTGCCTGCGTTTGATTCAACAGCATCGGGCGCTGCCATGTCTTTAGAATTGACGCTATTGGGCACCGGCGATGCGGCTCAAGTACCGGTGTTTGGCTGCGACTGTCTGGTGTGCGTGCGTGCCCGTGCCATCATTTCCTACCAGCGTAAGCCTTGTTCGGCCTTATTACGCTATCGTGGCCACACGATTTTGCTCGACAGCGGCCTAGCGGATTTGGCCCACCGCTTTAAAAGCGGCGACATCAGCCACATTCTGCAAACTCATTATCATCCCGACCACGTGCAGGGGCTGTTACACCTGCGCTGGGGCATGGGGCCCAGCATTCCTGTGTCTGGTCCGGTGGACGAAGAGGGGTTTGCCGACCTGTATAAACACCCGGGTATTTTGTCGTTTCAGCCAGGCTTAAGCCACGGAGACACCTTGCTGTTTGACGATTTGCGCATCACAGCGCTCAATCTGGTGCATTCCAAGCCTACTTTGGGCTATTTGATTCAAACCCCGAACAGCAACGTGGTGTACTGCACCGACACGGTTGGGCTACCAGACGACACTTTGGCGCAGCTACAGGCCTTGGCGCTGGACTGCTTAATCATTGATTGCAGCCATCCGCCGCAGGCGATTACGCCGCGCAACCACAATGACGTCAATTTGGTGCTGGCTTTGGCCAGACAGCTAAACTGTGAGGAAGTCATCTTGACCCACCTCGGCCACAAAATGGACCTGTGGCTACACCATCATCCTCATGCCTTGCCGATCGGCATCAGCGTGGGGCGTGACGACATGAAAATAACGTTTGCCTGAGCCAAGTAGCCTTGACGGTACGTGTCATCTAGGCGGTTAAGCCTAGGCCAATAGCCAAGCCGTCAGGTACAGGCCTAGGCCAAACACCGTGTGCGCCACCGTGCTTTTTAATCGCGCCAGCCAAGGCTTGGGCGTTTTGGCGGCGGCGATGCCAAAGCCAAAACAGGGCTGTAAGATCAAAAATGGTGCTGCCAGGCTCAAGAGGCCGCTGACCAAGGCAGGCCAAAGCGTGGGCTGATCGAGCCAGGCTGGGCCGAAAAAGGC
Source organism: Neisseriaceae bacterium CLB008 (assembly GCA_041228285.1). NCBI lineage: Bacteria > Pseudomonadati > Pseudomonadota > Betaproteobacteria > Neisseriales > Neisseriaceae > Neisseriaceae bacterium CLB_ANTARCTIC_008. Next base: position 829,656 of record CP166133.1, read on the forward strand.
CAGATGGAGGCCAGCAAACAGCACGCCGATGGCGTAGTGGCACAGCCAGCCTAAGGCGTGTTCATGCTTGATCGGTGCGGCCGCCATAATGGGACGGTGGTGCAGCTGGCCGTGGGATATATGGCCGAGCCAGCGGCCCACTAAGGCATAGCTTAAAGAGGGCGCCCGCAGTAGGCGCTGCTGTAGCCACGCCCAAACGTCCATGAACAGTGTGGCGCCGAGGCCCAAAAGCACGATGGTGAAGCCATAAGACGACAAAAAAGTCAGCATGCAGGGTTCCTTATCTAGGGGATTGTTGGGTATAGTGATGAGCATACAACTTAAAGTCGACTTGAGGTCAAGATGCCGCATTGGGATATTTCTTACGTGAGCCAGCACACTGGCGTGCCTGCTTCGACGCTGCGCTATTATGAACAGCTGGGCCTGATCCAGTCTATCGGCCGCAGCGGCTTGAAACGCGTGTTTGGCGCGCAGATTTTTGATCAATTGGCGCTGATTGCCTTGGGGCGGCAGGTGGGGTTTTCTTTGGCCGAAATCGGCACGTTTTTTAACGGCGCCGAGCGTCCCGCCCTAGACCGCGACTTATTGGCGGCCAAAGCCGATGAGTTAGACGCGTCGATCGCCAACCTCACGCTGATGCGTGACCAGCTGCGCCACATGGTGACGTGTCCCGCGCCCGATCATTTGGCCTGTCCCTCGTTTCAAAAGCTGCTGGCCCAGGCCCATGTCGCGCCGCCACTGCCCACTCGATCTAAGCCCGATTAAATAGGGCCGTTTTGGCTATGCCGCTCCACGTGAGCGGTTTTTTTGTGCCCGTTACCCGCCTTGATCAGGTTTTGGCCGCGTTGAATAACCCTTCTGGGCTAATTAGTTTTGATTAATGATAATCATTCTCATTGGTGCTACTATCCAGCCTCACACGACTGCGGTGATGTCGCTAAACAGGATAAAAGGAAACCAGGTGGAAAAGAGCGCGTTGCAACCCAAATTATTGGCCCTGCTGATGGCAGGCCTGAGCTGTTATGGTCAGGCATGGGCCGTCGAGCCGAAAACAACGGCCATCAGCCAAGAGCAGGCCGAGGCGATTGATGATGTGACCGTCATCGGCAAGCGCTTGAGTCAGGACGAGAAGGGTGCTGCGGCGGTGTTTCGTAAAAACGTGGCCAATGATTACCTGGGCAAAGACTATTTAGACCGGTATCAGGTCAACGCAGCTGGAGACGTGCTCAAAGGCTTAAACGGCGTTTACAATATGAACACCCGTACCGCCGGCGGCGCCATCACCCCCAATATTCGCGGCGTGACCGGCAAGGGGCGCATCCCCGTCACCATCGATGGCACCGAACAAACCGTCGACGTGTGGCTCAACAACTATGGCGTGGGTGACCGTAACTACGTCGATCCTGCCCTGTTTCGCAGCATCACGGTCGAGAAAAGCCCGTCGCTCACCCGCGGCATGAAGCCCGGCGTAGGCGGCTCCATCGCCATTCGTACCATTGAGCCCAGCGACATCATTCCCGAAGGTAAAAGCTGGGGCGTACAGCTCAGCGGCGAACTCAGCAATAACGCCACCAAATCACGCAGCCGCTTGGGCGAATATCTTGGCTGGTCTGACTACCGTACCTTACCCGGCGGTGCGACTGCTGATGGCGCAGGTGGCGGCTACGACCCTTACACCAATCAAATCACGCCGCAGGCCTTGCTCATTGACGACGACGTGGCGCCCAAAGCCAGCGGCGGCAGCAAGTTTGGCGACGATAAGTCGGGCATGTTGGCGGCGGCCTTTGCCACCGAACATGTTGATGGCTTAATTGCCTATAGCCACCGCAATAAGGGCAATTATCTTGCCGGTAGCCGCGGTGCAGGCGGCTACCGCAGCAATCCCATTTATGAATTAGATGGGTGTGGCGCCGCCTGTCAAACGGCAGACGCCTTTATTCCCAATATGGCCAAGATTTATGCTCCGGGCGGCGAAGTGTTCAATAGCGGCACCGAAACCAAGACCCTGCTGGCAAAAAATAATTGGCAGTTTGGCGATGGCCATAAGCTGGGCCTGCAATACATGCGCAACGACATTGAGTTTGGCGAAATCAACCCGTTTCAGATGACTTGGGAGTTGAATTTTGACGAATACAATGCCTATATGGCCGACAAGCGGCCGCCGCAGCAGCTGCAAGGCATTAATTCAAAAATCAAAAGCGACACCTATAAACTCAGCTACGATTTCAAGCCGGACGACAACCCTTGGGTAGACCTACAGTTTAATCTGTGGCGTACCCAAACCCGCAGCCAGCGCCATCAAAGCGGCGGCATGAATTTGGCCAGCGCCAAGCAAGACCCAATGTACGACGCTTGGCACTGGTGTAATGTGCGCAACCGGCTGCCGCCAGGCGCATCTGCGTGGGCTGAATCTTGTGCCGACGTGGGGGCGATGTGGGGGTTTGACGCCAACACCAGCCGTGAAGACATCATTAAAGACAGCTATTTTCCCAATGATAATGGCCAATATGCCGTCATCGCGGGCGCGCTACAGCAAACCAAGGTGACCCGCAGCGGGGCCGACATCAGCAACCGCTTTCGCCTGAGCGATCAGCTCAGCATGACGGTGTCTGCCGACGTGCAGTATGAGAAGCTGCGCGAGCAAAATCTGATTCGCAACTCCGACGACTTATTCAATATGGAAGGCATGGTCACTGGCCTGACCAATATGGCAGGGCCGCGCGGCGGCCGCCGTAAAGAGTGGGGCGGCAGCATCAGCTTCGATTGGCAGCCCACGGCTAAGCTCAACGTGCAGGCTGGCTTACGCTATCAGAAGTTTTGGGCATTTGACGATGCCCTAGATGAAGCCCGCGCGAATAAAGACCCACGCTATGCTTTTGGTGGGGGGCGCGACATTTACATCAGCGGCGTGCAGTTGCCGTATTACGAGCTGATGGGCGAAGAGGAGGCCAAGGACTGGGATGTCGTTGTCAAAGCAGATCAAGCGGGGAATGCTGAGACATTCGGCAGTGATGCTTGGCATGTCGCGATGGATCGTCGTAATGAATTGGATAAAGCCTTTACAGAAAAATACCAATACGATAACACCTATTATAATTTAGCCGTTAAAACCAACGGTAATTTGGCGCTAGGCAACGACGAACGCGCCTATTACAAAATCAAGAAGTTTGTGGTGCCGTATCGCAACGGTAAGCTAGACAGCTCGGTGGTGGACATCACGCCAGAGATGCTGGATCGTAAAGTCAACAACCCTCAGGGCCAGCGCGGTGCGTTTTATGAGTATTTAATCACCGACATTTATAGCAAAGGGGGGCATTGCAAGCCAAGCCAGCATAATGGCCAACCTTTAGGTGACTACGAAACCTGTAAGGCCGAGGCTAGGAAGCAGATTTATCGCTACGACAGTCGTGATAACGTTGCCGGTGTGATTCAAACCCCCATCAGCGAGGAACAAAAGTGGCAGCGGCCGCAAAAGCTGCGTGGTGACGCTTGGGCGCCGATGTTGGCGCTAAGCTACGACGTGACCGAACAGCAGCGGCTGTTTGCCCGCTATGCGCAAATGACGCGCTTCCCCAGTATTTATGAGGCCACGGCCACCGAAGTGGGCGTGTCTGACACCATCACCACGCCGGGCATGGATCTTAAGCCCGAGCGCAGCATCAGTTGGGAGGTGGGCTATGCCTTTGACTTCAGCCCCTACGTGAGCGCGCTACAGTATGGCGACGTGCGCCTGACCTATTTCAGCAACACCATTAAAAACGTGTTGGACACCACGGCCGATAAGCGCATCACCCAGTACGACAAAAAAATCAGCAAAGGCTTGGAGCTGCAAAGCCGCCTCGACAGTGGTCGCTTTTTTGCTAGCCTAGGCGCGACCTACCGCCTCAAGCAAGTCACCTGTGACCGTGATTTGGCCTTTAGCTACGATCCTTATTTGCGCCGCGTGCCCAATTGTATTGAAGGGGGCTTTGGCGCCACCCGTTTTTATCAGGCCTTACAGCCCAAGTATTCAGTCAACCTCGATCTGGGTACGCGCTTGATGAATGATCGTCTGTCTATGGGCGTGCGCGGCATCTACCACAGCAGCGTCGACAGCAGTGCCTACGAAAAAATGATGCAGTCGGGCTTTGGCGACATCATGACCACCACCGGCAAGCCCTACCACTGGCGTTCGGTCTTTTTAACCGACCTCTATGGCCGCTACGACGTCACCAAAAACGTCAGCGTCAATGTCGGCGTGACCAACCTCACCAACCGCTATTACCTTGATCCCATGTCCAATGTGCCCACGCCGGGGCCTGGGCGCACGGTCACGTTTGGCCTCAAAGGCAGCTTTTAAACCATAACGACATGCATGCCGGGGCAGGCTGAGCCTGACCACGGCGCTTATGAACACCTAGCCACCGCCGCCGTTTTTGCTGCGGCCCCTAAGGGCCGTGGCTTCACTGCAAGACCTTAATAAAGGAAATCATCATGACTAAAACCCTATTGGCCGTGGCCTTAATGTGTTCGTTCGGTGTGGCCTCGGCCGCGGTGGTAGAGGGCGACTCTTCGAGCAGCCATATTGTAACAGGCGTGTCTAGCGTGTTGCCGTTTGGCGCGGGCAAGGCGGGCATTGCGATTAATGGTTCGTTTAGCCTCAATTTGGCCGACGGCCCCATCAAACACATTCGCCAAAAATATGCCCAAACCCCGATCAACGCACAGGCCGACGCCAACGTGAATGGCCTGCTGAATCCGAAATACCTCACCTTGAAAGACGTCAATCCTGTGGTTGGCCTGTTTAATAACCCTACTTTGGGGCAGGTGTGGTATGAGCAGCGCGCCCACAACACCGAGGTGTACAGCATTCGCCAAATTGCCGATCCTGCCATTCCTTTGGCGCCGAAATTTGGCGGCTTGGTGATGGCTAAAGTGGCCGACCTGCCAGCTGACACGGCGGTGTATTTCGGTGAGTGGGCACCGCGCGCAAGCGCGCCCAGTACCGGCTCTGATACCAATTTAAACTTGGCCAGCGCCGATCGAACCGTCTGGTACGTGGGGGAAAATCCAACCGGTAACACCACCGGTCTGGCTACGGCCACCTATGACGTGGTTGGTTTGAATCAGCATACGCCTGGGCAAAACGATGTGTACACCGGTGCTTTAACCGCTTCCTTCGGGACGGGCGCCACAGGCAAGATGGCAGGCCAATTAACCAGAGGTGCTGACAGCCTTAATTTTGCGAATACGGATATCCAGAACGCCACTGGGACGTTTAGCCGTGCAGCCGATGGCATTCAAGGACGCTTCTACGGTGCGGGCGCCGCGGCTCTGGCTGGGATTGCCGAGCGCGGTGGGGCCAGCGAGGCCATTGCTTTTGGCGGTAAAAAACGTTAACCCCTAACCTCAGCCAGCCTAGCGGCCTAGGGCCGCTGGGCTTTAACCGCGATGATGCCCATGAAGCGAATGCTTATTTGTTTGGCCTTGAGCCTGGTGGCGAGCGCCGCTCGGGCCGATGAGGATGACACCCGCCGCTTGCAGGATGAACTGAGCTGGCGGCTACAGCAACAGCGCCAAAGCCAATGGCCGGCAGCCATGGACGGCGACGCCCAGCACATCACCATTGATGGCCAGCTGTATCGCGTCGGCGACGATGCCGAAGGCCTGGCGCGTGGGCTGTATTACGCCCTAAATACCCAACAATGGGCCAAGGTGACTGCGTTCCTAGCACGCTATCGCGCCTTGCCCGAGCATGAGCCACAGCTGGTGCTGTTGGCCGAAGGCCTGATGGCCCGCGCGCAGCATGCAGTGGGCTTGGCCATAGAAAAACTCCAGACAGCTCAGGCGATGGCGCCGGAAGACGTTCGTATCCAGCTAGAGCTGGCGCGGCTGTACACCGAAGACCATCAAAATCCAGAAGCGCTGGCGACGTTTGGCCAAGTCTTACAGCAAGACTTGCCGCCAGTGACGGCCGAGCTGGTAGAAAGCCATATGGATCACCTTAAAGAGCGGGATCAGTGGCATGGCTCGCTGAGCGTGGGCAGTGGCTACAACAATAATGTGAATCAAGCCAAGGGCGGCAGTAGCTGTGCCGCTTACTTGGGTACAGAGTGCTGGCTGTATCAGCGCCTGCCAGAAGCGCAGGGCGCTATGTTTCAGCGTTATCAGCTGGCCTTAAGTAAACAGTGGTCTATGGGCGGACACCACAGCTGGGTGTTTAAGCCTTTAGCCTATGGCACCAAGTATCAGCTGTCCGCGGCCACTGACGGTACGGCCCAGCGCTACAGCGACCACACCACGGTTGTGGCCGCGGGCTATCGCTATGCTGATGCCCGCAGCAGCTACACGGTCACACCGGTTCTGGAGCACTATTTTCGGGGTGGCCATACCCATTACTGGGCGTTTGGCTTGGAGGCAGAGTGGTCACGCGAGCTGGGTCAAGGCTGGCGGGTTAATGCTCAGGCGCGAGCCAAGCGGGTGCGCTACGCCGGCCAAGAGCGTCAGTGGTACGCCGACTATAGTCAATACACCGCAGGGGTGGGCGTGAACCATGCATTTTCCAGCCAGGCTGGCTGGTTTTTAAGCGCCGATGTCGAACGTAAAAAATACCCTTTGGCCCTGTCCAGCAGCAAGGAAATTCTGTTGCGCAGCGGCGGTTACAAGCTGTTTGACGGCGGCTATTACGTGAATGCGCTGGCCCTGCATCGGCGCAGCGACTACGACGCCTATGCGCCCATGTTAGACGTGCGTCGGCAAGACCGACAAACCCTGTTGATGGCCTCTGTCGGGGTACTCAAATGGCGCTATCGCAACGTTTACCCAGAGCTACAGCTTAAGCGCGTGGTCAACCACAGCAACAGCCAGTTTTATGGCTACAGCCAAAATGAACTCAGCCTGAACCTACGCCACAATTTTTAACCACTCACCAAAAATAAGGAGCAGTCATGCACCAATATTATCCCATCCTATTAACCCTGCATTTGTTTGGGGCCTTGATGTTTATCGGCGCCGTGTTCTTTGAAGTGCTGATTTTAGAAGGCGTGCGTAAAAAAGTATCGCCTCGTTTTATGGACGCTGTGGAAGGCGCCGTCGGCAATCGCGCCCGTCAGGTCATGCCGTGGGCGCTGCTGGTGCTTTACAGTGCCGGCATTGGCATGGTGTGGCTCAATTATTTACCGGCCTTGGCCGATTTTAGAAATTCTAGCTTTGGGCTGCTGTTGGGCATCAAAATCCTCATCGCCATCAGCGTGTTTGGCCATTTTTGCACCGCCATGTATTTGCGCAGTAAGGGCAAACTCAGAGGCCTGTACTTTAAGCGGCTGCATCAGAGCGTGTTCACCCACATGGTGTGCATTGTGATTCTGGCCAAGGCCATGTTTTATTGGGTGTGGTAGGCAGATATTGCACCAATCTTATTGAGAATCATTTACAATAAGGATTTTTCATGCCCTTTATGTCTGCTTTCATGCCTTTGCCTACGCGCGCCTGGCGCCGCTGGCCGCCGCGCTTACGCTTACACAGCCTCAGCGCCAAACTGCTGCTCACCATTGTGCTGTGGGCGCTGTGCGTGCTGTCGTTTGTCAGCATGACGGTGTCGATTACCTGGCAGCTGGAAGACCGCGGCGTGGCGATTAACCAAATGGGGGTTTTGAGTAAAGAGGTGTATCGTCTGGTGGCCTTGCAGGCTCAGCCTCAGCAGGTGCAGGCCTTAGCCCAGCAGCGTTTGACGGTGTTGGCGAGCTGGCAGAGGTTGCAGCAGCCACAGGCCACGTTGAGCGTTGTGGCGCCCTTAGGTCCACCGTTGCAACGCCTATTGGCCGAGCTGGCTGCGCCGACTGAGGTTTCCAGCGTAGCCTTGATGCGTGAGGCCGATGTGTTGACGGCCTTAATTAACCAACAGGCCAACCGTATTGAGGCCGCCAATACCGACAGCATTCAGCAATTGCGCATCATTCGAATGGGGTTGATGGCGCTGATTTTAGGATCGGCCTTATTGAGTTTTTTCTTGCTGCGGCGGCTGGTGTTGACGCCGTTGAAAACCCTGAATCAAGGCATTCATGATGTGACCGCTGGGCATTTGCGCACCCAGCTGTATCGGCGCGGTCACGATGAGTTTGACGCTGTGTTTGAAGGCTTTAACCAAATGGCAGCTAATTTACAGGACATGTATGCCCATCTAGAAGACAAAGTGGCCAGTAAAACCGAAGCGCTGGCGCGGCAAAAGCATGATTGGGCCATGCTGTACCAAATCACGTCGTATTTGCATCAGCATGACTTTGGCCCCGAGGTGGTGGCCCAGTTTTTGGCGCGCACCTTGCCGCTGATGGGCAGTAGCCGAGGCGCCGTGTTTTGGCTCACGCCAGCTGGGCTGCGCCTAGGCTGCGCGCAAGGGTTGAATGCAGGGCTGCTGGCGCAGCTACAGTCGCGTCTTGGATCGTGCAAAGTGGTCAGCCTGCGCGCCGAGCTGGTGCTTAGTGAGGGCGCTGATGGCGTGACGCTGGTGCTGCTGCCCTTGGGGCACAGGCAGGCCAGCCAAGGTTATCTGGCGGTGGCGCTTCAGAATGGCCAGAAGCCTGCGGCGGCGGATGAGCGGCTGCTGCAGCTTTTGGGCAGCCAGCTGGCCATCGCCAAAGAAAATGCCCGTTTGGCCAGCCAACAGCAGCAGCACGCTGTTTTGAGCGAACGTAATCTGATGGCGCAAAAGCTACACGACAGCATTGCTCAATCGCTGTCGTTTCTCGGCATTCAGTTTCAGATTTTACAAAAAAGCCCGCTGCTGGCGCAGCAGTTGTCGCTGCAGGCCAACCTGACCTTGATTCAAAACGGCATCCAGCACTGCTATGAAGATGTTCGTGAACTATTGAGTAATTTTCGCACTCGTTTGAGCGAGCTGAGCCTGACCGAAGCCATTGAGGGCGTCATCGAGCGCTATCAGCAACGCATTGGCGTGCCGATCGAAACCTATGTGCTCAGCGATGAATTGAGCCTGAATGCACAGCAGCAGATTCAAGTGATTTTTATTTTGCAAGAAGCCCTGTCTAATATCGGCAAACACGCTCAGGCGCAGTCTATATCGGTGCTGATAGAAGACGATGGGGCCTTTAAAATGAGCATCGTCGACGACGGCCTCGGCTTTGACCGACAAAAAGTGGCGGCGCAGGCCGAAGCGCAGGGCCATCATATTGGTCTGGCCATCATGCAAGAGCGCGCCGATAAAATTGGCGCCCACATTGACATTGTGTCGCAGCCTCGATGCGGCACCCAAATTCATTTCACCATTCCTGCTTCTGAAAGATAGATTCGTATGCCGCAAAAGCCTGTACACGTTTTATTGGTTGATGACCACGCCCTGTTTCGACAGGGGCTTAGCTTTTTGTTGACGCAGGTGGCCGAATTTACCGTGGTGGGGATGGGCACCGATGGCCTGGAAGGGGTGAAGCTGGCCAAGCAGTGCCGCCCTGATGTGGTGCTGCTGGATTTAGACATGCCATTGATGAATGGCTTAGAGGCGCTGGCGCAGATGTTGAATCATCAGCCTAGCTTGCCGGTGCTGATGCTGACCATTTCTGAAGATGCGGCCGATTTACAAAAATGCATGGCGCTGGGGGCTATGGGCTATGTGTTGAAAAACGTGGACACTGAGTTTTTGATCGCGGCCATCCATCAAGCCATGGCGGGTGAGCGAGTGGTGTCGCAGGCGATCAGCATGAAGCTTCTGGCGCCTAAACTAGGCGCCGCGCCGCCGGCCCAGCAGATGGATTGGGCGAGCCTGACGCAAAGGGAGCGTGAGGTACTGGGCTATATTGCCAAAGGCATCAGCAATAAAATCATTGCGGATCAGATGAGTCTGTCGGAAAACACGGTCAAAGTGCATGTGCAAAACATCCTCAGAAAGTTAAACCTACGCAGCCGCGTGCAGGCAGCGATCGCGGCCAACCAGCATGAGGCGCATGGGGGATGAGGCAGCGCTAATACAAAAAAAGAACCCTGCCTAGCGGCTGCTGGGCAGGGTTTAAACCACATTGAAGATGGTGAAACTTAAAGTTCAAAGCTCAGGCGATGCTGATTTAGCCGGATTGAGTTTTGCATCAGTGCTGATGTAGACCTCGCTTTATTTAGCTAGATTGAGTTCTGCACCAGTGCTGATATAGACCTCGCTTTATTTAGCCGGATTGAGTTCTGCATCAATACTGATGTAGACCTCATCTGCAACAGCCGGCAAGAAGGTGGTCATGCCCCATTGGCTGCGCTTGATCACGGTGGTGGCTTTAAAGCCAATCGTGTCTAACTTAGTCAGTGGGCTGACTTCGTGCTTGTTGAGGGTGACGTCTAGGATGACCGGCTTGGTCACGCCCAGCAGGGTCAAATTGCCTTCAACGGTGGCTTTGTTGCCGCCTTTAGGGGTGTATTTGCTGCTCACAAACGTCATGGTTGGAAATTTAGCCGCATTAAAAAAGTCGGCGTTCAGCAAATGTTCATCACGGGCTTTCCAGTCGCTGTCTAGGCTGTTCACGTCGATGGTGAAGTTGATTTTAGTCTGGGCCGGTTTGGCTGGGTCATAATCAACGGTGCCTTTATGGGCTTTGAATTGGCCATAAGTAGTGGAATAGCCCATATGGTCGATGGTAAAGCCAATGCGGGTGTGGGAGGCGTCTAAAGCCCATGGCGCGGCCTGAGCGGCCAAGGGTAGGGCAAATAAGAGGCCAAGAGCGTATTTTTTAAGCGTCAACATAGTGTTTCCTTTATATGAGATTAAATAACTTAAAATTAAATCAGTTGGCCAAAGCGGCCGCTTTTCATGTCGCTAAATGCTTGCTGTATTTCTTCTTCCGTGTTCATCACAAAGGGGCCGTAGCCGGCAATCGGTTCGTCAATGGGCGTGCCGCTGAGCAGCAACACCAGACTATCGGTCGTGGCCTCTAGGTTAAACCGCTGGCCATCTTGTGACAATAGCGCCAAATCTGCGTTTCTCACCAAAGTGTGACCGTTGAGTAAAACGCTGCCTTCTAAGACGATGAGGGCGGCGCTGTCGCCTTCGGTAAGGGCAAAGTCATGCACCTGACCCGCTTTTAAACGCATGTCCCATACATTCAACGGGCTGAAGGTTTGGGCTGGCCCCTGATGGCCTTCAAACTCACCGGCAATCACCCTCAGCGTGCTGGCCTTATCTGCCAAGGTCACGGTGGGGATGTCGTGAGAGACGATGGCTTGATAGCGTGGCGGCGTCATTTTATGGGCGGCCGGTAGGTTAACCCATAGCTGCACCATTTGTAGGGTGCCACCGCTTTGGGCAAAGCTTTGGGCATGGTGCTCTTTATGTAAAATGCCCGCGCCGGCCGTCATCCACTGTACGTCGCCTGGGCCAATTTCACCGCCTTCGCCGGTAGAATCTTCATGGGCCACAGCGCCTTGGTACACGATGGTGACGGTTTCGAAACCACGGTGAGGGTGGGTGCCGACGCCACGAGCCTGAGTGGTCGGGGTAAATTCAGCTGGGCCGGCATAGTCCAGCAGCAAAAATGGGCTGAGCTGGCGGCCTAGGGTTTGGTAAGAGAATAATGAGCGAACGGGAAAACCATCGCCCACCCAGTGACCTTGGGGTGCGCTGTAAACTGCATTGATTTGTTTCATGGCGTTTCCTTTCTGTGTCATTGTTCTGTTTGATGAGGATGAGTTGATTATAAATGTGTGACAAAGAGGGCGGTAGCCGCTAAAATCAGCACTGATTGTTTCAATATTAGAACGATGGAGCAAAAATGCAGACAGATCTAAATGACCTATATTATTTTGTGAAAGTCATCGAATACGGTGGCTTTTCGCCCGCAGGCCGAGCCTTAGGTGTGCCTAAATCCAAGCTGAGCCGCCGTGTGGCGCTGTTAGAGGAACGTCTTGGCGTGCGTTTGATTCATCGTTCGACCCGCCGTTTTTCATTAACCGATATTGGCCAAACGTTTTTCGAGCATTGCCAAGCCATGTTAGTGGAGGCCGAGGCAGCGCATGAGGCCATTTTATCGGTGCAAAGCGAGCCTAAGGGCGTGGTGCGGCTGTCTTGTCCGGTGGCCTTATTGCACGCCAATATTGGGCCCATGCTGGCTGAATTCATGTTGGCCTATCCACAAATCATTGTGCATTTAGATGCCAATAACCGCGCCGTTGATGTGGTAGGGGAAGGCTTTGACGTGGCCATTCGGGTGCGTCCAGGGCCGTTGGAAGACAGCGACTTAGTGTTGCGTATTTTGGCTGAGCGCGGCCAGTGTTTGGTGACCAGCCCTAAATTGGTTGAGGCGATGGGCGGTTTGCCTAGCGCGCCGGCGGAGTTAAGCCAGTGGCCCAGCTTGGCCATTGGCCAGCCACAAAATGCCCATGTTTGGACGCTGTTTGGTCCAGATGAGCGGCAGGTGGCGCTGCACCATCGCCCACGCTATGTGACCACCGACATGATGGCGTTACGGGAAGCGGCGCTGGTGGGGGTGGGCGTGGTGCAGCTGCCGCTGTTGATGATACAGTCACAGCTGGCCTGCGGCGAGCTGGTGTCGGTGCTGCCGGACTGGGCGCCGCGGCGCGAAATCATTCATGCCGTGTATCCTTCTCGGCGTGGTCAGCTGCCAGCGGTGCGGCTATTGTTGGATTACTTAACCGAAAAATATCGGCTCTTGTGTGAAGAATAAGCAGGTTAAAAAACGCCTACGGCTGATCAACCGTAGGCGTTTTGATGTGGGCAGATTAGGCCTTGGTTTGGGTTGCGGTGCTGTAGCTATTCATCAAGTTTTGATAGTCAGGAATGTGGTTGGCAAACAGCGTGCCTAAACCTTCAACGTCATTGCGCCAGTCGCGGTGTAGCTCACAGGCCACGCCAAACCAGCTCATTAACTGGGCGCCGGCTTGTGACATGCGGTCTAAGGCGCTGTCGCGGGTGAGGGCGTTGAACGTACCTGAGGCGTCGGTGACCACAAATACGTCAAAGTCTTCTGCTAAAGCCGACAGTGCAGGGAAGGCCACGCACACTTCAGTCACCACGCCAGCAATGATGAGCTGTTTTTTGCCGGTGGCTTTGACGGCATCCACAAAATCTTGGTTGTCCCAAGCGTTGATTTGGCCCGGACGCGCAATGTAGGGCGCATCTGGGAACAGCTTAGTCAACTCAGGCATCAGCGGGCCGTTGGGGCCATTTTCAAAGCTGGTGGTTAAAATGGTGGGCAGGTTGAAGTATTTAGCTAAATCGGCTAAGGCCAGAACGTTGTTTTTGAATTTATCTGGATCAATGTCGCGTACCAGAGATAACAGACCGGCCTGATGGTCGACCAATAAAACCGCTGCGTTGTCTTTGTCTAAACGAATGTAAGGTTTGGTCATCATAATTCCTTTTTTAACGGTTAAAATAAACCCAGCCATCGTGATTGAGTGCCGGTGTGAAAACAGTATGCAATAACGCTTGAAAAATGAATAGCGGACAAAAACTTAACGCAGCGTTCTTGATTTAGAACAGCAGGACGTGCCTGAATCAGCAGGATTTTAGCGGATAAACCGACTCAAATAGAGTAAATGGTTTATACTCAAACCATCTCAAAGAGGAGTATCGATCATGCAAGCAATGAACAACGTTTTGACCTTTTGGTTTAGCGAGCAAACCCGACCACACTGGTTTGCCAAGAGCGATGATTTTGATGCTGCCCTTCACCAGCAGTTTGGCCCAGTGTGGGCTCAGGCGAAGCAGGGCGAACTGGCGCATTGGCGCACCAGCCTAGAAGGCCGAGTGGCGGAAATCATCGTCCTCGATCAATTTTCACGCAACCTTTGTCGCAACCAGCGTGAAGCATTTAGCCAAGACGGCATGGCCTTAGTCTTGGCGCAGGAGTTGATTCAGCAGCCAGGCTTTGCCAAGCTGTCGCCTGAATATCGGCAGTTTGCGTTAATGCCCTATATGCATTCCGAGTCGGCGGTGATCCACGTTGAAGCCGTGCGCTTATTTACTGAGTTCGGCGATGCCAATACCTTGGATTTTGAGCTGCGCCACAAGGCCATCATTGATCGTTTTGGACGCTATCCGCACCGTAATAAGGCCTTGAGCCGTTCGTCTAGCGAAGAAGAAATTGCGTTTTTGCAAGAAGATGGGTCTTCTTTTTAAGGCGGGGTTGGGTCAAAAAAACACGGCATAGGCCGTGTTTTTTTATGGGAAGGGTGATCTCGGGTGGTGCCGGCGTTCTAGGCTAGACGCAGGCATTAAAAAGCCCATGCGCGCACGCATGGGCCAAATCAAAAACCATCGCCTTTATTGGGTCAATAAGGTCAGGGCTTCTTGGTATTTCTCTTTGGTTTTGGCGATCACGTCGGCCGGTACCTTAGGTGCGGGCGCTTGCTTGTTCCAACCGCTGGCTTCTAGCCAGTCGCGGATGAACTGTTTGTCGAATGAAGGTGGGTTGGTGCCCACTTGGTATTCGTCAGCAGGCCAGAAGCGGCTTGAATCAGGCGTCAGTACTTCGTCCATCAGGATCAATTCGCCAGCAGCGTTGAGGCCAAATTCAAACTTGGTGTCGCAGATGATGATGCCGCGCGTGGCCGCAAAAGCGGCGGCTTCAGTGTACAGCTTGATGGCCGCGGTACGCACTTTGGCCGCCACGTCGGCGCCAATGATGCTTTCGCACACTTCGTAGCTGATGTTTTCATCGTGATCGCCCACTTCGGCCTTGGTCGATGGCGTGAACAACACTTCTGGTAGCTTGGCGGCTTCTTCTAGGCCTGCGGGTAAAACGTGGCCGCACACGGCGCCGGTTTGCTGATATTCTTTCCAACCGCTGCCGGCTAAATAGCCGCGTACAATGGCTTCTACTTTAACTGGGGTCAGCTTTTGCGCCACCACGGCACGTTTTTCTAAAGCCTTGGCTTCTTCTGTTGGCAAAACGTCGTAAACGGTGTCGCCGGTGAAGTGATTGGGGATGACGTGCTGTAATTTTTCAAACCAAAAATTAGAAATTTGGGTCAGAATCTCGCCTTTTTGCGGGATGGGGTCGTCCAAGATCACATCAAAAGCAGACAGGCGGTCAGTGGCCACCATCAGCATGCGCTGATCGTCGATTTCGTATAAGTCACGTACTTTACCAGAGTAAATCTTTTTAAGGCTGATGGAGGTCATCGTGTGCAATCCTACAAAGGTTGGGTTAGGGTGTTTTGTAAGTTTAGGGCTTGGTTCAGTAAGGCCTCTGTGTCTGGGCCTAAAACCGTATAGTGGCCCATTTTACGGCCTGGTCGAGCCTCTTCTTTACCGTAGAGATAAAGGTGGGCGTTGCCGCTTTGTTGCAGCGGTGCCCAATTGGGCTCGCCGCCGCCTGCGGGCCATTCGTTGCCCAAAAGGTTGACCATCACGCAGGGGCTGAGCAAATCTGGCTGGGCCGGCGTGAGGCCGCATAAGGTGCGTACCTGTTGCTGAAACTGGTCGGCCAAGCAGGCGGTTAAAGTATAGTGGCCGGAATTATGCGGACGGGGGGCCATTTCGTTGACGATGAGGGTGTCGTCGTCGAGTACAAAAAATTCCACCGCCAACACGCCCACGTAGTTCAGCTCGTTGGCCAAGCGTTTGGCCATATTCTGGGCCTGCTGTTGCAGAGCTTCAGGCAGGCGCGCGGGGACGATGCACACGTCGAGGATGCCGTCTTTGTGCTGGTTTTCAGAAGGCGCAAAACAGCTGATCTCGTCGTCGCTTAAGCGCGCCACGATAGCCGATACTTCGCTTTGAAGCGGCAGCATGCGCTCTAATACGCAGGCCACCTGACCGAGTTCGGCAAAGGCTGCGGCGACTTCTTCAGGCGTACGGACGCGGATTTGGCCTTTGCCATCGTAGCCCATAGTGGCGGTTTTCATGATGCCCGGTAGATAGGCACCGAAGTCTTGATCCAAGGCTTCTGGCGTGTCGATCACGGCGTAAGGGGCCGTGGCCAGGCCGGCCTGACGAATCCATTTTTTTTCTAGGATACGATTTTGCGCAATCGCCACGCAGTCGCCGCTGGGAGAAACGCGCGTGTGCTGAGCCAAATCGATCATGGCCTGGGCGTTGACGTTTTCAAACTCAGTGGTGACGGCGGCGCATTCGCCCATGATGGCCAAGGCGGCGGCATCGTTAAACGGTGCGCACAGGTGGCGATCGGCGAAGGCGGCTGCGGGTGCTTGTGGATCGGGATCCAACACGGTCACGCGATAGCCCATGGTTTTAGCGGCAATGGTGAACATGCGGCCAAGCTGGCCGCCCCCTAAAATGCCCAACATGGCAGGGGGAAGGATGGGGCTGGTACGATGGTTCATTAGTCAACCTCTGGTAGGGTCATGTTGAGTACAGTTTGTTCTTGGGTTTGGCGGAAGGCCTGTAGGGCCGCAGCCAATTCGGGCACTTCATTGGCCAGCATGGCAATGGCAAATAAGGCGGCATTAGCGGCGCCGGCTTCACCGATGGCGAAGGTGGCTACGGGAATGCCTTTAGGCATTTGCACAATAGACAACAAGGAATCTTCACCGCGCAAATAGCGAGAGGGTACGGGTACGCCCAATACCGGTACGGTGGTTTTTGCGGCCAACATGCCTGGCAAGTGGGCGGCGCCGCCTGCGCCGGCAATGATGGCTTTTAGGCCGCGCTTTTGGGCCTGTTCGGCATAATCAAACAGCAAATCTGGGGTGCGGTGTGCAGAGACAACCTTGGTCTCGAAAGCGACGTTGAACTGCTTCAGCATTTTTGCTGCGTTTTGCATCACGTCCCAATCACTGTTGCTGCCCATTACAATGCCTACTTGAATCATGTTAAACGTTCCTTTTTCATCGGTGGTGTGGGTTGGTTAATTATTTCAGCAGAATCTTGGCTCGCTGCGCTTCCGTGCTGTTTGGGTAGGTGCGAATCAAGGTTCTTAAAGTGGTGTGGGCGACATCGTTTTGCTTCATGCTCAGCTGGCAGTTGGCGATGTTGTAAAGCGCTCTTGGCGCGTTGGGATGCTGCCGGTAATCATTGGCGAAGCGGCGGTTGATGCCGATGGCGGCTTCGCAATTGCCTAAGTTAAAGTGTGCCGTGGCGAGTAAAAACATATTGTTTTGCGCCATGAGGCTGCCGTTGCCGCCGTTGGCATAGCCTTTTAGTAAGGTCACCATCGCGACGTATTCTTTACGTTGTAGCAAGGCTTGGGCTTGATGATATTGCTGCTCATCGATTGGCACGGTGGCTTCAGGTTTGGGTTTGGTGGGCGTGGGCGGCAGATCGATGGCGGGGCTGGGCGGGGTTTTACTGAGGGCGTTGACTTGGGTTTGGAGCTTGGCTAATTCATATTCTAGCGCCTCGATGCGCTCTTGTTGGGCATCAATGCTGGCGCTGAGGACGCTGTTGGCGTAGGACTTGTGCTCTTCTGGGGCGGCGCTTAAAGTCGGCTGTTCCTGGGCGGGCGGGTTCTGAGAACTGGCGCAGGCCGAGAGGATGAAGCTGGTACCTAAGGCTAGAAAGAGCAGCTTGGTCATAGTCAGTCCGTTATTTTTTTAACAACAGGGTTAGGCCGTCGCCCACCGGTACCGTGATCGGCACGATGCGTTGATCCAACGGTAGGCTGGCATTAAAGGCCTGCATGATGCCGATGCTGGGCGGGTCTTTAGGGTTGGCTGGTGCCAAGACGCGGCCGTTTAATAAGACGTTGTCGATGGCGATGATTCCGCCGGGGCGCACCAGCTGTAGGCAGCGCTCAAAATAGGCGGGCGTAGAGGGCTTGTCGGCATCAATAAAGGCCAAATCATAATGATTATGGCGGCCTTCTTCGAGTAGTTCATCCAGAGTAAACAGCGCTGGCTGTAAGTGCAGGGTGATTTTGTCACTGACGCCGGCCTCGGCCCAAGCGGTGCGGGCCTGTTGAGTGAAGGTGTCGTTGATGTCACAGGCCGTTACCGTGCCGTCGGCAGGAAGGGCTAGGGCGACGGCGGTGCTGCTGTAGCCGGTAAATACGCCCAGTTCTAAATAATGCTTGGCTTGGGTCAGCTGTACCAGCCAAGTCAGTAAATGGGCTTGCTCTGGGGCTAGGCTCATCTTGGCCATGCGGTGGGCTGCGGTTTGCTGGCGCAGCCGAGCGAGGACGTCGGCCTCAGGCTGGCCAATGGCCAATAAATAATCGGCTAATTCAGGCTCTAGCGCCCAGGTCGTGCGTGACATAATGGTATTATTTAGGTTGGTAAGCGTAAGGTTTGTTCGGTACTTTGCCTGCTTTAAAGCCTTTTTGTTCGTCGCTTTTGAGCTCGACATCCCATAGTTTGCCGCGCAACGTCATGCGCTCTTCGGCCACTTCTTGGTTTTGGTCTAAATAATCATTCATGAATTTAGTGAATTCTGAAACGTACATGTCGATCCTTCGATGATTAGGTAAGCAATAGAGCGCTATTGTAGCTCAGATTGACGGCAAAGGCTCTATTTTTATCTGCATCATTTAAGCGATTCAGGCGATTTATTTATAGGATGAGGGCCGTTTCAAGTTATAATACGTGGTTTTTAAAAAATATACTTATAAGGCTTAGGTTTAAGAGTTGTTTACCATGATCAAAAAATGGATGAAGAAGTTATTCAATCAAAAAGTACAGGCCGGCAAACGAGCGCCTGATGTGTTGCCGTATGGCAGCCATAAAATTGCCCGCGATTCTTTGAGTTTTGCGGCCGAAAAAGTCATCAAACGACTCCAAGCTGAAGGCTATGAGGCGTTTGTGGTGGGCGGTGCCGTGCGTGACTTGCTGTTGGGGATAGAGCCAAAAGACTTTGACGTGGCGACCAATGCTAAGCCCGAAGAAGTGCACAAAGTGTTTCGCCGCAGCCGCATCATTGGTCGACGCTTTAAAATCGTCCATGTGATGGTGGGGCCTGAGACCATTGAGGTGACGACGTTTAGGGGTGGCGATGTGCAGACCCAGAATGAACAGGGTCGCATCATGAAGGACAATACCTACGGCACGCAGATGGAAGATGCGCTACGCCGCGACTTTACCTGTAACGCGCTGTACTACAATCCTAAGACTCAAGAAATTTTAGACTACCACGATGGCGTGGCCGACATTAAGGCCAAACGTCTGGTGATGATTGGTGACCCGGCTGAGCGTTATAAAGAAGATCCTGTGCGCATCATGCGTGCGGCGCGTTTGTCTGCCAAGCTGGGCTTTACGCTGGCGCCTAAGACCCAGGCCCCAATTGCGGCTCAGGCTTCGCTGTTGGCGCAAGAGCCACCGGCACGCTTATTCGACGAGCTATTGAAACTATTGTTCTCTGGCAATGCGCAAGCCTGCCTAAAACGTTTAGATGAGCTAGGCGTACAGCGCGATGTGTTTCCGCTGCTGCAGGCCGTGCTGGGTCAGGACGAGAATAATCCTTTTGTCACCATTGCCCTAGAAAGCACCGATCAGCGCTTACGTGAACAAAAACCCGTTTCTGTGGGCTTTTTGTTGGCGTCGTTGCTGTGGCAGCCAGTGTATGAAAAGTGGCAGGCTTATTTAGCCGAGGGCCAAAAATCGGTGCCGGCTTTGGCCGCGGCGATGGCCGACGTGCAGGACAGCTTAGATCACCGCTTCTCGGTACCGCGTCGTTTTAGCGCCACCATGCGTGAAATCTGGTTAATGCAGCCTCAGTTTGAGGCCCGCGTGGGCAACCGTCCATTCCGCCTTTTGGCGCAAAATCGCTTCCGTGCTGCCTACGACTTCTTGCTCATTCGCGCCCAGGTAGGTGAAGTGCCGCAAGAGTTGGCCGACTGGTGGACGCAGTTCCAAAAAGCCAATGGCGATGAGCAAGTGCAGATGATTAAAGATGCGCCTAATGGCCAAACGCGTGCGGCTGCGCCTAAGCGCCGTCGTCGTAAGCCCAGCGGCGCTCAAAAGTCAGCCACTCGTGGCGCACCACAGCAGGCGGGGCAACGCCATGACTAAGGCAGTGCATACGGCCGTTGTGGCTTTTGGCAGCAATTTAAATAACCCTCGGGCGCAAGTGTTGCAGGCGCTGGCGGTTTTGCGTGAGCATGAGGGCATTCATGGTGTGACGCCTTCATCGCTGTATGTGACGGCCCCCGTGGGGTATTTGGACCAGCCGGACTTTGTCAATATGGTGGCGTTGGTGCAAACCGATTTAACCGCTATTGAGCTGATGACGGCGCTGCTGGCCATTGAGCAAACGTTTGGGCGCGAGCGGGCGTTTGCCAACAGCCCCCGCTCTTTGGATTTGGATTTGATTGATTATGATCATCAGGTCAGCGATACTGAGTTTTTGATGCTGCCGCATCCGCGCGCGCATGAGCGTGGATTTGTCATGCACCCTTTGGCCGAAGTGGCGCCAGAATACGTTTTGGGCCAATACGGCTCGGCCGCCGAGCTGGCGGCTCAGCTAGGCATGGAGGGCGTTCGCAAAGAGGCGACGCCGGTGTGATGTTGATCGTTTTGTGAAGATGAAGGCCTTATGAACCATCCCTACATTGTTGTTGAAGGTGCGATTGGCTGTGGTAAATCGGCCTTAAGCCGTAAGCTGGCGGCGTATTTTGACGCCATGTGGCTGTCTGAGCGGCCCGAATCGAATCCCTTTTTGAATCAATTTTATTTGAATGCCGCCAATCACGGCCTCGCGACCGAGCTGTGGTTTGCTATGCGCCGCTCTGAAAGTGCCGAGCTGGTGGCGGCTGAGCGTGATAAACACAGCCGCTTAGTGAGCGATTTTTTGCTGGAAAAGGGCGAAATCTTTTCCACCATTATTTTGAGTGAAGACGAGCGCAAGCTGTATTGGGAGCTGTCGCAAAAAGTGATGCCGCAGTATCCTGCGCCCAATTTAGTGGTGTATTTACAGGCATCTGACGACACGATTAATAAGCAGTTAAGCAGTCGCGACGACGCGACGTGGAAGTTGTTTCCAGAGGGCTATTTGTCGCAAATAAATGACGAATACCAGCGTTTTTTCCATTTGTATACCCGTGCGCCAGTGTTGATTGCCAACGTGGACGACATGGATTTCATTGGGAACGACGATCATTTTGAGCTGTTGGTGCACGCCATTGTCAATATGCAAGGCAGCCGCGGCTACTTGAATCTGGATGAAACCTTACCCAGCTAATGGGTTGTAGAAATAAAGGAGTCACCATGACCACGATCAGTACCTTACAAAAAATGAAAAGCCAGGGTGAGAAAATCACCATGCTGACCTGTTACGAAGCCAGCTTTGCCAGCATGATGGCGCGCGCCCAAGTCGACACGCTGCTGGTAGGCGATTCGCTTGGCATGACGGTGCAGGGCCACAACAGTACGCTGCCGGTGACGCTGGCACAAATGTGCTACCACGTTGAAGCCGTCTGTCGCGGCAACCAAGAAGCCTTAATCATTGCCGATTTACCGTTTGGTAGCTACCAGCAAAGCAAGGAGCAAGCGTTTGCCTCCGCCGCGGAATTAATGGCCGCTGGCGCACAGATGGTCAAGCTTGAAGGCGGTGTGTGGATGGCAGAAACCACGCGCTTTTTACATGAGCGCGGCATTCCTGTCTGTGCCCACATTGGCTTGACGCCTCAGTCTGTGAATGCCTTTGGTGGCTATAAGGTTCAGGGTAAAACCGACGATGCTGCGGTGGCCTTAATGAACGACGCCAAAGCACATGAAGCCGCGGGCGCCAGCATTGTCTTAATGGAATGCGTGCCGGCTGAATTGGCGAAAAAAGTCACCGAGGCTTTAAGCTGCGTGACCATCGGCATCGGTGCTGGCGTGGATTGTGATGGGCAAGTGTTGGTGATGCACGATATGTTGGGCGTTTACCCAGGTAAAGCGGCTCGCTTCGTGCGTAATTTTATGCCCGAGAGCGACAGCATTCAGGGCGCTTTTGAAGCCTATGTGGCAGCGGTTAAAAATCAAAGCTTCCCGGCCGTGGAACACTCGTTCTAAAGGGTGTATAACATTGGGGTTCAGGAAGACAAAGGTCTTGCTGAACCCTTTTTATTTTTTTGCGGGCTGAACCTGTGTCAGGGCTTTTCAAACATGCTTTATCTACGGATGCAGGCGTATCTGAAAAGTCTTTCGTCGCCATTGTTGGGCTTTGTACTCACACGGCGTCCAGGTCGTCCATACATTGAAGAGAGAAAACGAATGCGTATTATCCATACGGTTAAAGAGTTGCGCGAATGGCGAAAAACCGCCGGCGTCGTGGCGTTTGTGCCCACTATGGGCAACCTGCATGAAGGCCATTTGGCCTTAGTGGGCGAAGCCAAAAAGCGCGCTGATGCGGTGGTGGTGAGTATTTTTGTGAATCGCCTCCAGTTTGGACAAGGCGAAGACTTTCAAACCTATCCCCGTACCTTGGCCGATGATGCGGCTAAGCTAGAGGCATTAGATGTGGCGGTGATTTTTGCCCCCGACGAGCATGAGCTGTACCCACGGGTGAAGCAAGATTTTAACGTGGAGCCGCCGCACATTCAAAATGAACTGTGTGGGGCGTTTCGTCCCGGACACTTTCGCGGCGTCGCCACGGTGGTGAGTAAGCTGTTTAATATTGTCCAGCCCGACGTGGCCTGCTTCGGTAAAAAAGATTATCAGCAGCTGCACGTGATTCGCGCCATGGTGGCGGATTTAAACATGCCGATAGACATTGTGCCGGTGGATACTGGCCGTGCGGCCAACGGCTTGGCCTTGTCTAGCCGTAATGGGTATTTGACTGAGGCTGAGCGGGCGCAGGCACCAGAGCTGTACGCCGTCTTAAGCGAGATGAAAGAAGCCATTGAGGCCGGCTCTAAGGACTATGCTGGCCTAGAGGTAACCGCTAAATCACGCTTAGCTGCTACCGGCTGGGACGTAGATTACGTGGAAGTGCGCGATGCTGAGACGCTAGAGGTTGCAGCGGCAGGCGCGAAGCATGTGGTGATACTGGGCGCCGCGCGCTTAGGCGCCACGCGCTTGATTGACAATATTGAAGTAAGCTTGGCTTAAGTGGGGATGGCATGACGCTGCGCGGTCAGCGCCTTCATCTGCGGGCCTTTGCCGTCGCCGATGCGGCGGCGGTGCATGCCTACACCTGCGACCCCCAAGTCATGCACTATTTGCCTGAGGGGGTGTTTGATGAGGCGGCCGCTTTGGCCTTTGTGACTCAGCATGCTCATGCGGATGCGCATTATTGGGCGATGGTGTTGAATGAGGGCGAACGGCTGATCGGGCACTTATGTTTTGAGCCTTATTTTGGCCAGCACAGCTACGAAATAGGCTGGGTGTGCCATCCGGATCATCAAGGCCGTGGTTATGTGACGGAAGCGGCGACTTTAATGCTGGCTCATGGCTTTGAACGCATGGGGCTACACCGTGTGATTGCTACTTGTCAGCCGGATAATCCTGCTTCGTATCAGGTCATGGAAAAGCTGGGCATGCGCCGTGAAGGCCATTTTATTGCCTGTATTCCCAAGGGCGATGAGTGGTGGGACGAGTATTATTACGCTATTTTGGCCCGTGAATGGGCCGAGAGGCAACCATAGCTATAGCGACTGTCGGAACCGCCGACATGAGGGGATGAATCATGACATCATCGCAACATGA
The DNA here is from genome assembly GCA_041228285.1 of Neisseriaceae bacterium CLB008. Classification (NCBI taxonomy): domain Bacteria; kingdom Pseudomonadati; phylum Pseudomonadota; class Betaproteobacteria; order Neisseriales; family Neisseriaceae; species Neisseriaceae bacterium CLB_ANTARCTIC_008. The sequence continues at coordinate 853,167 of CP166133.1, forward strand.
ATTAAGGGCGTTGCCGTTTTATTTGGTCAACGTGTTTGCCGAAACCATTACCGCAGGCAATCCGTTGGCCGTGGTGTGCTTGGATGCGCCGCTGTCTGCGCCCAGCATGCAGGCTTTGGCCAAACAGATGAACCTATCGGAAACGGTGTTCATCGAACGAGATCCTAGCCAGCCTGAGGCTGACCCTAAGCTGCACATTTACACGCCCAGCGTGTGCCTGCCTTTCGCGGGCTATCCGATTTTGGGTGCGGCATTTGTGCTACAGCAGCAGGGCGATGCCAGAGAAACGCTGGTATTGCAAGCAGAGGCTGGCCCGGTTGAAGTGAGCCTTACGCCTGAGTGCGTGTGGTTGAAAACGCCGCAGCCGCCCACCAGCCGCGTGGCCGACCTCAGCATGGCTGAGGCAGCAGCGATGCTGGGCCTAGAGGTGTCGGACATTGCAGCGCAGCCGCTGTGGGTGAGCACCGGCTCGGAGCAGCTGTTGATTCAGTTGGCCTCGAAAGAAGCGGTGCTGCGCGCTAAGCCCGATCCGATTTTGTTTGAGACCGGCGCTTATCTACGCCCCGGCCGTACCGTGGCCTATATTTGGTATGAGGCCGAAGCCTTGGCGACGGTGCGCATGTTTACGGGCCAAAACGGAGCCGTGGTGGAAGACCCCGGTACGGGCTCGGCCTGTGCCAACTTAGGCGGCCTACAGGTGTTGCGTGGCGACACGGATTTTGCTTGGCGGCTAGAGCAGGGCGAATGCGTACAGCGTTTAAACGTACTGCATTTGGCGGTGAAGCCAGGCCCGGTAGACGCAGCGCCGAGCGCGGCTGAAATTTGGGTCGGCGGAGCGGTGCTGCCAGTTGGCGAGGGCGTGTTGCACTGGCCTGGCTAAAAAGCGGCTTTTCTATAGCAGAAGGGCGTCATTTTGACGGCTGTTGTGTGGTACAATGGCCTATTTTTTTAAAGCAATTCTTCAGGACTAACCATGAGTTTAAAATGCGGCATTGTTGGCTTGCCCAACGTCGGAAAATCAACTTTATTCAACGCCTTAACTAAGGCTGGTATTGAAGCAGCAAACTACCCTTTTTGCACCATCGAACCGAACGTCGGCATTGTCGAAGTGCCTGATGCGCGCATGGATGCGTTGGCGAAAATTGTGAATCCACAAAAAATGCAGCCGGCCATCGTCGAATTCGTCGACATCGCAGGCTTGGTGGCTGGTGCGAGTAAAGGCGAGGGCTTGGGCAACCAGTTCTTGGCCAATATTCGTGAAACCGACGCCATCGTGAACGTGGTGCGCTGCTTTGAAGACGGCAATATTGTGCACGTGGCGGGTAAGGTTGACCCGATTTCTGACATTGAAACCATTGGCACGGAACTGTGCTTGGCCGACTTAACGGCGGTTGAGCGCACCATTTTGAAAGAAGGCAAGCGCGCCAAAAGCGGTGATAAAGACGCGATGGTCTTGGTGAGCTTATTAGAAAAAGTCAAAGCCCACCTTGATCAAGGTTTGCCTGTACGCTCTATGGGCCTAGATGAAGACGACTTGGCCGTGATTAAGCCTTTGTGCTTGTTGACCGTTAAGCCTGCTATGTACGTGGCCAACGTGTCAGAAGATGGTTTTGAAAACAACGAACACCTGGTTCGTTTGCAGGAATTGGCCGCTAAAGAAGGCGCGCCCGTAGTGGCTTTGTGTGCCTCTATGGAAGCCGAAATTGCCGATTTGGACGATGCGGATAAGCAAGAATTCTTAGGCGAAATGGGCCTAGAGGAACCTGGTTTGAATCGCTTGATTCGTGCCGGTTACGAACTGTTAGGCTTGCAAACCTACTTCACCGCAGGGGTGAAAGAAGTACGCGCTTGGACGATTAAAAAAGGCGACACCGCCCCTAAAGCCGCAGGCGTGATCCACACCGACTTTGAGCGCGGCTTTATTCGCGCTCAGGTGATTGCATTTGAAGACTTCGTGGCCTTAGGCGGTGAAGCCAAGGCGAAAGAAGCCGGTAAAATGCGCGCAGAAGGCAAAGAGTATGTGGTTGCCGACGGCGATGTAATTAACTTCTTATTTAATGTTTAATTGGAGACACAACGATGACGATGGGTTTAATCGAGCAACTACAAGAACGTGGCCTTTTGGCGCAGGTAACCGATGCTGAGGCATTAGAAAGCTTACTGGCGGAACAAAAAGTGTCATTGTATTGTGGCTTCGACCCAACCGCAGACAGTTTGCATATTGGTCATTTGTTGCCTGTATTGACGCTTAAGCGCTTTCAGGATTATGGTCACCACCCGATCGCATTGGTCGGCGGTGCAACCGGCATGATTGGCGACCCAAGCTTTAAAGCGACTGAACGCAGCCTGAACACCCCTGACGTGGTGGCCGGCTGGGTAGAAAAAATCCGCAATCAATTAAAGCCTTTCCTTTCGTTTGACGGCGTGAATCCAGCACGCATGGCAAACAATCACGATTGGTTCGGCCACATGGACACCCTCAGCTTCTTACGCGACATCGGCAAGCATTTTTCGGTGAACGCGATGATCAATAAAGAGTCGGTGAAGCAGCGCCTAGACCGTGACGACGTTGGCATTTCGTTTACCGAATTTGCCTACAGCCTGTTGCAGGCCTATGACTTTGCTGAGTTGAACAAGACTCAAGGCTGCCAGCTGCAAATTGGCGGTTCTGATCAGTGGGGCAACATCACCGCCGGCATCGACTTAACCCGTCGCTTAAACCGCGAAACGGTTTATGGCTTGACCTTGCAGTTGGTGACCAAGTCAGACGGCACCAAGTTTGGTAAGACTGAAGGCGGCGCGATTTGGCTAGATGCGAAGAAAACGTCTCCGTATCAGTTCTACCAGTTCTGGTTAAAAGTTGCCGACGCCGACGTGTACCGTTTCTTGGCCTTCTTTACCTTCTTGTCTATGGACGAGATTCGTCAAATTGAAGCCGACGATCAGGCCAGTAGCAAAGCGCCTCAAGCGCAGCGTATTTTGGCTGAGCAAATGACGCGCTTGGTGCACGGTGAGGCAGCTTTAGAAGCCGCTCAGCGCATTAGCCAAAGCCTGTTTGCGGAAGACCAAAGCGCTTTGACCGAAGACGACTTTGAGCAGCTGGCCTTAGACGGCTTGCCAAGCTTTGAAGTGAGTGGAGAGGTCAACGTGGTGGCGGCTTTGGTGACGGCTCAATTGGCTAAGTCTAACAACGAAGCACGTGGTTTTATCAGCCAAGGTGCAGCGGTGATTAATGGTCAAAAAGTAACCGATCAAGACTATGTACTGGCCGATGCCGACAAGCGTTTTGGTCGCTACACCATCATTCGTCGCGGCAAACGCAACCACGCCTTATTGATTTGGGCCTAAGCGCCAAGGCATGAGAAAAGCCCCCATCTGTAGATGGGGGCTTTTTTGTGGCCATCGGTTAGCCAGGCTTATTCTAGCGGCACCAGCTTGGCCTGTTCTTTTTTGCTCAACACCCGAATGGCGTAGCCGTTGGGCCGATGCACTAGGCCGTGGATCTCATGGGGGGCGTCGGCCAAAATCAAATTGGTCAAAAACTTCAATACGGCTTCGTCAATGACCTGCGCCGGTACCAAAACGGGGATGCCCGGAGGATAGGGCACGATTTGGTCGCAGCAGACTTTACCAATCAGGGTTTTATTGGGCTTGCCGGCCTTGATTAAGGGGATGTAGTCGCCGGCAAAGTAAAATGCATCGCGTGGCAGGCCCGCTAGCTTGGTGAAGCTGGGGACTTTTAAGAGCGGTTTTTTGACGTTGAGGCGGCGTTTAGGTGCCTCGGCGGAAAGGGTGGTTAAGGCGTGGACCAGCCGCATCATTTTATTGGCCGTGGCGCCAATGGTGACGATGGCGGTGATGGTGGCGAAGGTGGATTTTTCGACCTGAATGTTAAAGCGTTCAAACAACAGCTGCTGTACCTGATCGCCTGACAGGCCGCTCGCGCGCACGTCGATGGTGATTTTGGTGGGGTCGAGCCGAATTTGATCATGCTTTAAGGCTTCGGGCAGCAGCTCTGCCAGCGTTAACACGCTGAATAGGCGCGTTTCATTGATTTTTTGGCGCAGGGTTTCAGCCAGGCTCAGCGCTTTTTCTAATAGGCCGTAGCCCTCCATCACCATTTGCTGGCGCGCCACGTCGAGGCTGGCGATGATGCTGTACTGCGGGCTAGTCGACGCATGCATATTAAAGGTTTCGCGCAGAATGTGTGGATTGTGTTCAGGGTCGTTGACGTGGACCATGCTGGCCTGAGAAAACGCCGACATGGTTTTGTGGGTGCTTTGGGTGACATAGTCGGCGCCGAGCTCTAAGGCGGTGGGCCTAAAGCGCGGATGGAAACGGGCAAAGCCATACCAGGCCTCGTCGATGATGACCTTCATGCCGTGTTTGTGAGCCGCCTCAATCACAGGTTTCAGGTCATAGCATAGGCCATCGTAGGTGCTGCTGGTAAGGATGATGGCTTTGGCGTGGGGCTGGGCTTCGATGGTGGCCAAAATAGTGGCCAGCGGCACCGAGGCAAAGATGCCTAAGGCCTCATTGACGCTGCTGTTTAAATACACCGGCCGTGCGCCGGAAAGAATCACGCCGTGATGCACCGATTTATGGCAGTTGCGGTCGAGCAAGAGGGTGTCGCCCGGTACCAGCACGCTTTGTAAAATGACCTTATTGGCCGTAGAGGAACCGTTGGTGGCGAAATAAGTGGTTTTGGCGCCAAAAGCTTCTGCTGCAAGCCTTTGTGCGTCGGCGATGACGCCTTCGGGATGCAGCAGCGAATCTAAGCTTTGCACCGATACGGATAGGTCGGCTTGCCAGATGTTTTGGCCGACAAAATGATAGAAGTCAGAGCCCCAAGCGCTGTAACGCAGCGAATAGCCGCCAGAATGGCCAGGGGTGTGCCATGAATCAGGTTGAGTGTTGACGTAGTTTTTTAAAGCGCTAAAGAAAGGAGTTGACGCTTTGTGTTGTAAATTCTGACACACTAAGGCCAACAGCGAGGCCATGGAATAGGTTTCGCTGTCGGTGCCGTAAACGCGTGGGCCAAAGGGATTGGGCGCGCTGGCCTTATGCCACCAGTAGGCATTGAGCTCGAGGCGCCAATCGCCTTCGATGAGGGCGTGTAGGGTTTTTAAGTGTTGCTTGTTTAGGCGTGCGCCGTCAAAGATGACTGCGTGAATGCCGGCATCTTGTACGTATTCGGCGAATTGCTCGACGGCGCAGTTTTCAAAGGCCACCATTAATGGGGCCGCCACCTGCATTTGGTTAGAAATAGGGCTTTTGCCTTCTTTTGAGACAATCAATACGGTACACAGTGCACTCATTATTTCTCCTTTAAAGAGATTTATTTATCATTTATGGTCAAGACAATAGAAATAATATGACAAATTCCTTAAAACTCCTTTATACTCAACGCAACCGCCTCAGATTGTGGCCATGGTTACGTGAAGTATGGATAGTCGCTATGCTTAGTATGACCAATAACTGGCTTGAAAGACAGTGCTTTATTGGATTATTGACACAAAAGTCATGAATTGCGTCAAGCATAGTGGGTATATTCTTCAGTCCTAATCAATGATGTTGATTTGATGATTGATTTTTTTTGAATGATTGCGTAATAATAGGGTCTAACAACCGTGAAAAGCCCAGTTTACGGCCGTTTCGGCGGTATTATTGTTTAAGAAAAAGCAAACAGAGCGTGTTTTTTGTTGCGGTAAGCTAAAAAAGTGCTTATCATCGACGCCTAACCTTTTGAAGGAGTAAAATGCATGAACAAGTCTGAATTAATTGAAGCCATCGCGGCTGAATCTGGTTTGACCAAAGCTGATGCTGGTAAAGCATTGGACGCTTTGACCCAAACTGTTACTGATACTTTGAAAAAAGGTGACAGCGTATCTTTGATCGGTTTCGGTACTTTTAAAGTAAGCAACCGTGCTGAACGTCAAGGCCGCAACCCTAAAACTGGTGAGCCATTGACCATTAAAGCCGCTAAAGTACCTAGCTTCTCTGCTGGTAAAGGCTTTAAAGACGCTTTGAAATAAGCCCAATTCGTTAATGATCAAAACAAATTGTTTTGGTCTTTTAACATAAAAAAACACGCTTTGTGCCGACACAAGCGTGTTTTTTTTGTGTCTGTCATTTAGTCGATTAGGACTTTGAGGCTTTGTTTGGTGTTGCTCATGGCGACAACGGTTTCAAAGCCTTTAATATTGTCTGAAGCAAAAAACAATGTTTGCGTTAACGCTTCGTACTCAGCCATGTCTTTAACATTAAGAATGAGAAAAAAATCATGGTCTCCGGTCACATAATAAGCTTGCTGAACCTGTGGGCAGGCATTAAAAGCCTGTTTGTGGGCCGTCAATAAATCTAAACGTTCATTTTCTAACCTCACCTTCACCAAAATGGTTAACGGCCGACCGCATTTACTCGGATCCACAATGCTGACGTTGTGCGTAATGACGCCTGCTGCTTCTAGTGCAGCAATGCGGCGATTGACCGCGGATGCGGACAGATTGACCGCTTCGGCAAGGTCTCGCTGTGATAGTCGATTATTTTCCTGTAACAGCGTTAAGAGTTTTTTATCATAGCGATCGAGGGTCATGCTGACGCCTTTTAGGTTGCGGTGAGAAGGAATGAATCAATCATGCATTTCTGATGGCTAAAGCACCGATTTGTTGCATTCTTGGGGCTGAGTTAAGCGTTTTTTAAGGCCATCCCTAGGCTAAGATGAATGGTGTGGCTGTCGTAGCAAAGAATGAGCTTAAGCCGAAGAAGTATATAGATAAAAAACGGCATTGTGAATGCCGTTATGGGCCTAGGCTTGTTTTAGATGGCTGATTTTAATCTTTAATCATGAGGAGAAGTGTCGATGCACACAGGATTTCATTATGTGGCGAATGGCCGTAAAAAATCATTCGGCGAAGGCGCGGATTTAAGTGCCTTAAGCGCCATCGTGGGGCAGCGTGTTTTGGCGTTTCATCAGAAGCTGCCTATTTATGCACCCACGCCGCTGCGGTCTTTACCTGCGCTCAGCGCACACTTAGGGCTGGGTTCGTTACACGTGAAGGATGAAAGCCAACGGTTTGGCTTGAATGCCTTTAAAGGCCTAGGTGGTTCGTATGCGGTGGCCAAATATTTAGGTCAACAATTGGGCTTGACTGAAGAAGCCTTAAGTTTTGACGTGTTGATGCAGTCTGAGAATCGGGCGCGTTTAGGTGAGATGACGTTTGTCACCGCAACCGATGGTAACCATGGTCGGGGTGTGGCTTGGGCGGCACAACAGCTTGGGCATCGCGCCATAGTCTACATGCCTAAAGGTGCTTCGCCGATCCGCGCCGAAAACATTCGCCAGCACGGCGCTGAGTGTCAGATCACCGAGCTTAATTATGATGATACCGTTCGGTTTGCCAGCGAACAGGCAGAACGCCATCAGTGGGCTCTGGTGCAAGACACCGCGTGGCCTGGCTATGAGGCGATTCCAGAATGGATTATGCAAGGCTATATGACGCTCGTGGTGGAAGCCTTGGCGCAGCTGCGCGCCAGCCAGGCACCGCTGCCTACGCATGTGGTGCTGCAAGCCGGGGTCGGGTCGTTTGCGGGCGCCATTATGGGCCATTTAGTCGCCACTTTAGGCGCGGCGGCACCTAAAGTATGGGTGGTTGAGCCGAATAAGGCCAATTGTCTGTATCAGTCTGCCGTACACAATGATGGCCATCCTCACGCAGTGAAGGGCGATCTAGACACGCTGATGGCAGGCTTGGCGTGTGGTGAGCCCAATACTCAAAGCTGGCCGATTGTGCGCGATCACACCGACTACTTTTTCTCTGTAGCAGACGCGGTGGCGGCCAATGGCATGCGTATTTTAGCCGCACCGCTGGCGGGTGATCCAGCCATCGTCTCAGGAGAGTCTGGCGCGGTGGGAATGGGCTTGGTGCATGAGCTCAAGCACGATCCTCAACATCAAGATTTGTGCGCGCGCTTGGGCTTACAGGCTGATGCGCATGTTCTGCTCATCAGCACCGAGGGCGATACTTCTCCTGACGTCTATCAAGACATCGTGTGGCGAGGCCGTCAAGATTGATTGACCACCCTGTGATCATGGTTTGAAGCCAATAGGGCACGGGGTTGTCGCTAAATAAAATACAGAGGAAGAACATTATGGATGCATTGCACATGCAACTGGCCGCCTGGCGGCATCATTTACACGCTCACCCAGAAGGGGCTTTTGAGGAGGTGAATACCTCAGATTATGTAGCCAAGGTTTTAACCGAGATGGGTTTAACCGTTCATCGAGGCATTGGGGGAACGGGCCTGATTGCCGATCTTAAAGTGGGGACGGGGCAGAAGGTCATCGGCATTCGAGCCGACATGGATGCCTTGCCTTTGACGGAGCAAGGCGCGGTTGCCTACGCTTCGAAAAATCATGGCTGTATGCATGCATGTGGTCACGATGGGCATATGGCCATGGTGTTGGGCACGGCCAAGCTACTGAGTGAGCAGCCTGACTTTGACGGTACGGCTCGGTTTTTATTTCAGCCTGCAGAAGAACCGGGTAAAGGCGCTTTGGCCATGATTGCCGATGGCTTGCTGACCCGTTTTCCCATGGACGAGATTTATGGCCTGCACAATATGCCAGGCTTGCCCGCTGGGCATATTGCAACCCGTGTTGGGGGCATTATGGGCAGTGAGGATAATTTTGTGATTCGCATCACCGGCCAAGGTGCCCATGCGGCTAGGCCTCACATGAGTAAAGACCCTTTGGTGATTGCAGCGGAAATCATCATGGCCTTACAGACCATTGTGTCTCGTAATTTAGACCCCAATGAACCAGCGGTGATTTCTTGTACGGAGATTCACACCGATGGCATTCGCAATGCGATCCCCACTTATGTGGAAATCAAAGGCGACACGCGCAGCTACTCTGTGGCGGTGCAAACGCTATTGGCCACTCGAATGCGTGCCATTTGTGAGGGCATTTGCCACATGCACGGTGCCCAGTGTGATTTTGAATACACCCATGAATTTGCCCCGACGGTGAACTGGGCTGAGCCAGTGGCGGTAGCGGTGGCGGCGGCACAGCAGGTGATCGGCGAGGAAAAAACCGATGGCAATGTGGCTCAGATGATGATTTCTGAAGACTTTGGCGTGTTCTTACAGCACATTCCTGGCTGCTTTGTGTTCCTAGGCAACGGCGTGGCGCAAGAGGGTAAAGGCCATTTGCCGCTGCATAACGCTTGTTATGACTTCAACGACGATGTCTTGACGACTGGGGCGCGTTTCTTTGCCCAGATCATTAAAAATCAAATGCCCAAACACACATAATCCCCCCTGATCTATAAGCTCAACGTTCGATTGAGCCAGATAAACCGATTAATTAAGAGAGAAAATAACCTGCCTAGGCTGAGGTCAAAACGACAACAGCCTAGGCAGGTAGGAGAAACACATGAACGCTTTAGACAAAGCCGATCCTCATAAATGGCATGGGCAAGACACGATTTGGTTATTGGGTATGTTTGGCACCGCAATTGGCGCCGGCGTCCTATTCTTGCCGATTAATGCAGGCATTGGTGGCTTATGGCCGCTGTTGATTGTGACCGCCTTGGCCTTTCCCATCACCTATTTTGCCCATCGTGCCTTGGCCCGATTTGTGGGGGCCGCAGACAGGGCTGATGAAGGCATTGTGGGTGTGGTGGCAGAGTATTTTGGTCCCACGGCCAGTAAAGTATTTACGCTGGTGTATTTTTTTGCCATTTACACGATATTGTTGATGTATGCCGTGGCCATCACCAATACCGCCATTAGTTTTATGGTGCATCAACTGCACCTGGCTGAGCCATCTCGGGCCTTGGTTGCCATGGTTTTGATTTTGGGCCTGATGGCGATTGTGCGATTGGGGCAAAGCCTGATTATGCGGATCATGAGCTGGCTAACCTATCCCTTTATTGCGTCTTTATGGTTTATGGGGCTGTATTTAATCCCGCAGTGGAATGGCGCGATTTTCCAAGAGGGTGCGGCCGCATCGATCGGGGCCACCGGTTCGGGGGTGGTGATGACCTTATGGATGGCTTTTCCGGTTTTGGTGATGTCTTTTAATCATTACCCGATTATTTCGCCTTTTGTGGTGGCGCAGCGCCAGCGGTATGGCAAGGCCAGCAGCGACGCTAAATGTCGGCAAATTCAACGCTATAGCTATCTATTAATGGTGACGACGGTGTTGTTCTTTGTGTACAGCTGTATTTTAAGCGTGTCGCCCGCAGGCTTGGCCGAGGCCAAGCAGCAGAATATTTCCATACTGTCGTATTTGGCCAACCATTTTGACACGCCTATTTTGTCTTATTTGGCGCCCATGATTGCGTTTGTGGCCATTACTAAGTCTTTTTTAGGGCATTATGTGGGTGCTTATGACGCCATGCGTGAGATCGTGCTGGGCGTGGGGGCTAGTAGGCAAAAGACGTTATCAACGGTTGCGGTGAATCGGATTATTTTTGTGTTTATGATTGTGACGTGCTGGGTTATGGCTTATTTTAACCCCAGTATCTTGACCATTATTGAGCGCATCAGTGGCCCTACCGGCGCGGTGATCTTACTGTTGCTGCCTATGTATGCCATTCATAAACTGCCTGCTTTAGCGGCCTATAAGGGGCGAATGAGCAATGTGTTTGTGACGGTGATTGGTCTGGTGACGGTGTCTGCGATTTTCTACGGTATGTTTGTGTAAAACCTAAAAAAGGTTGGCCGAGGCCAACCTTTTTTATGGTATCGATTTAGCGTTTTAGCTGTAGCGGCGACAGTACGATGTCGACGCGGCGATTTTTGGCTTTGCCTTCAGCGGTGTCATTGCTGGCAACGGGTTTGCTCGAGCCTGCGCCCAGCGCTTTGAGGCGGAAGTCGCCCACACCGTTGTTTTTCATGATATTGGCCACGCTTTCGGCACGCTGTACCGATAGGCGGTTATTGAGTTCGGCGCTGCCGGTTGAGTCGGTATGGCCAATCACGGTCACCGTGCTTTGGGTGTATTTAGACAAAACCTTGGCGATCTGGGTGATCACGCTGTTGCCTTCTGGCTTTAAGGTGGCGCTGCTGCTGGGGAAGGTAATGGTTTCTGGAAGATTGATGACCAAATGAGCGCCATCACGAGAGAACGGAATGCCTTGCTGAGAGAGAAAGCCACTGAGCTCTTTTTCTTGCGCATCAATGTCGTTGCCTGGATAACTAATGGGTTTTTCGTTAACGGGCTGTGTACTTTTACAGCCTGCTAAAGCCAATACTGAGGCGACCCCAATCATCATTAACGTTTTGCCGTTGATTCTTTGAGTGTTCATGTGACGCTCCTTTTTTGGTTCTGGTTGAGTAAACCGCTTAAACCCCAAATCACTAAGCCTTTGGCATTAGTGGTTTAGATTCAGTAATATGATGGTACATGCTTAATATATATAAGCGTTACTTTATAAGCAAGTAAAATACTGTATTTATTGAATTAACTTTAAAAACAATGGCGATTATTGCAGTGTTTTAATTTTTATAAGCGTATCGGCTGAATGCATCAGTACTTGACCTTTAAATCATGACTAAGTAAAGAGGCGTTGAAAAGAGGCGTTGAGCGGGGCAGCTTGAGCGTGAATAGATGCGGTGTATGAACATACGTGTGCTTCAAGGCGGCGGGTAGGCTGCGCTTTACCCACCTTACGGCTGTGCTGGCCGTTTTGCCTAGGGTGGGTCGTGACTCACGCGGGTTTGATGGTTTGCTAGTCTGGTCGTGAGGGCTACGGAGGGTGAGCGTGATTCATGTCGCTGGTTTAAGCGGTCAGCCGATCTTCTCATGCGTGTGAATCTGAGTAAAACTGCTTGTTTTTACGTTAACAGACTGTTAACTTAGCTTGGTTTATTCATGAGTGCTTGATCATAAAAGGGCGTTAAATGTCTTGGTTTCAAAAAATAGGGCGAGTGGCCTTAGCGATGGTGTTGACGGCGAGCCTGGCTGGCTGCGTGACGCAGTGGGAGCGAACTTCGGGGGAAGAGCTTTACGCGCTTAAGTTTCAACGCACCAATACCGCGCCCAGAGAGGGTGTGAAGCCGATTGAGGCCAAAGACGTGCGCCCAGGAGACATTTTATTTTCAGCCGAGAATGGGACGAACTCCATCGGCGTGCGCTTGTTTAACAATGCATCCGTTAGTCATGCCTTTATTGCCTTGAACAATAATTTAATCGCCGAGTCGATCGGCACCGGCATTCGCATCATTCCATTGGCTGAGGCGATTGAAACCAGCACTTTGGTGGCCGTGTATCGTCATCCTGATCTGGTGTCGGCCGATGTGGCCAAAATGGTGGCGTTTGCCGATTCGCATGAAGGCAGTAAATACAATTATGGCGGTATTTTAAAGCAGGCGCCGTTTTCTGTTTTACGTAAAGTGTGTGAGTTGCCGGTGAATCCCAGAATGATTCGTTCGGTTTGCTTGAGTTCGATGGCCACCATTATGGTGTCGCCGTTTAAGAGCGATCGCTATTTTTGCTCGCAGTTTGTGGTTGAAGCCTTTAACTTTGCAGGTAAGCCGCTGACCAAGGCCAATCCAGAATGGGTGAACCCTAATGATTTGCTCCACATGCGTGAAGACGACATTCCTTCGATTAAGCCCAACGTTGAATTGACCTATGTGGGTCATTTACAGTGCAGCGAGTCGGTTTGGAACATGAAGTGTATGGCGCAGGGCGAAAGCGCTGCCCCTATTGTGCGCATGGGTCAGGCCAATAAATAGGCCAGAAGAAACCGTGTAAAAAAGACGCGCCGTGGCGCGTCTTTTTTATGGCCGCTGCCTAGGATAACAGCAGCTGTAGGCCGCCGCCAGCCATAATCAGCCACAGCAGCAGGATAAAGCCCAGTAGCAGGGGTTTTATACCGGCCTCACGGATAGCCTTAAAGTGGGTGGTCAGGCCAAGCGCCGTCATGGCCATGGTCAATAAAATGGTGTCAAGGTCGATTAAAACCGTCACCCAGGGCGCTGGTAACAGATTCAGTGAGTTAAAACCCGCCACCGCCATAAAGCCAAAGGCAAACCAAGGGATGGTGATTTTGGGCTTGGTTTGAGCGCCTTGCGCCGCATCCGCAGTCTGGACAGATGCGCTACGGCGGGCAAGCCAAATAGACAGGATGACCAAGAATGGCGCCAGCATCATCACCCGGATCATTTTGGTGGTGACGGCAATATTGGCGACGTCTGGGTTAATGTCGCGCCCGGCGGCCACGACTTGGGCGACTTCGTGGATGCTGGAGCCTATGTAGAGGCCAAAGGCTTTGTCGCTGATGGGCCAAAGTTGCCAAGCGTACATCTGCGGATATAAAAACATACACACCGTGCCGAAAATCACCACCGTGGCGACGGCTACCGTGACTTTATTGGCTTGGGCACGCAAGACGGGCTCGGTGGCCATGACGGCGGCGGCACCACAAATACTGCTGCCGGCACCAATTAAGATCGCGGTGTCTTTGTCCAGCTTGAGCCAGCGCGTACCCAGCCAATAGGCCAGTAAGAAGGTGCTGCACAGCATGAGCGCATCGCTCAAAATACTGCCGGTGCCAACGGCGGCAATTTGCTGAAAAGTGAGCCGCATGCCGTATAAAATAATGCCCCAACGCAGTAGCTTGCCCTTACTGAAGACCACGCCAGCATGGCAGGGGGCGCTCAGACGGGGGTAGACGGTGTTGCCCAACAGCATGCCCAAAATGATGGCTAGGGTTAGGGCGCTGAGGCCGAGGTGGGCCACATAGCCGGTTTGGTCTAGCCAGATGGCAAAATAGGTGAGGATGCCGACGAGGATCAGCCCCGGAAGGTGTTGGCGAATGGGTGTGGCAATCATGAATGGCTCTTTATGAAATGATTTGGCCTTTATTGTAAAGTGTTTTAATTGTTCATAAAAACAGATAATATTGTTAAGTTTGATCATTTTTATTGATAGGTTGAGTCATGCATATATCACTACGGCAGCTGCAAATATTTGTGGCCATTGAGCAGCAGGCGTCGACCACTCAGGCCGCGGTGGCGCTGAACCTGTCTCAATCGGCCGTCAGTACCGCCTTGGGTGCTTTGGAGCAACAGCTGGGGGTGGCGTTGTTTGATCGCGTCGGTCGTCAGCTATTGCCGAACGAGCATGCGCGGGTACTGTATCCAAAGGCGCTGGCGCTCTTGGAAGGTGCGCAAGAGGTGGAATCTTTGTTTCAGCAGGGAGCGGCGTTGATCCACATCGGCGCCAGCACCACGATTGGCAATTATTTACTCCCAGCGCTCTTGGCCGAGTTTCGCCAGCACCACCCCTTGGTTAACTTTAAAGTGACGGTGGCCAATAGCCGTGAAATTGTGGCGGCTCAGGCGCGTTTAGACTATGACTTAGCGCTGATCGAGGGGCGTTTTAGCCACCCAGACGTGGTGGGAGACGTGTGGCAAAAAGATGAAATGGTGCTGTTTGCGGCGCCGCAGTCGCGCTGGCTGCCCAAGGCGGTGAAGCCATTGGCGTTAAGCCAGCTGGCGCAGGTGCCGTTTATTGTCCGAGAGGCCGGTTCGGGGACGCGCGAAACCGTTGAACAACTGCTGTTACAGCATGTGCCCGAGAGCCTCATTGGCATGGAGCTGGGGCATTCGGAAGCGATTAAGCAAGCGGTGCGGCATGATTTGGGCGTGGGCTGTTTGTCGCGCCATGTGGTGGCCGATGATTTGGCCCGGGGCCTGCTGCAGGAGTGGCCGCTGAGCGATGTGCTGTTACAGCGTGCCCTATGGCTATTGAAGCATAGGCAAAAGCACGTCAGCCAAGCCTTGTTGGCGTTTGAGGCCTTTTTAGCCGATCATCCTCAGACCTCAAGCGGGGTGATGCGGTAGACGCAGCGCGTGCCTTGGCTGAGGAGGTGTTGCTCGCGGCTGACGTGGGCGTTGGGCCCGACAATGTCTTGAAAAAGCTGTAGTTCGGCACGGCAAAAGCCTTGACAGGCTTGAGCGGCAACGCAAATGGGGCAGTGGTCTTCGACCAAGAGCCAAGTGGCTTGATCGGCTTCAAGGTGAGCCATATAGCCTTCGTCGCTGCGTATGTCGGTGAGCTGCTGGAGGCGTTCAGCAAGATCGGTGCTGGTGCAGTGCTGTTGATACAGTTTTTGGGTGGCCTCGGTTTTTTGTAGGATCAACCGCTCTAGGCCTTCTTCGCCAAACAGCTGGCGAATCGATTGAATGAGCTGTTCGGTAAGCTGGGCGTGGGTGTCAGGAAAGCAGCGCTGGCCAGCAGTGCTCACCACCCAGTTTTGGCGCGGTCGCCCCGCACCTTCGCTGGGCGTGTGCTGGCCGTTGATTAAGCCGGCGGCCAATAGCTTTTGAACCTGTAGGCGGGCGGCTTCGACGGTTAGGCCTAAGCTTGAGGCTAAAGCCGCCGTGGCGATGGGGCCTTTGGTTTTGATGGTAAATAAAACCCGGTTGCCGCGGTGTTCTGCCACGGCGTTGGCTAAGTTTTTGCTTGTCTCATTTGAGTGGCTCATTTAAGATGACCGAATTATCCAAGTAATTTCTTGGATAATACCTAAATCAACGCAGATTGTCGAATAAAGGAATCATTCATGAGTTTGTCTAACCCGCCAGATGCGTCTTGGCGCGCCCTCTTATCGGGCCGTAACGGCCTACGCAGCATTGCGCTGGCCGGCGGCGTGGCCCTACACGCGATTAATGTCTACATTGTGGTCACCATTTTGCCCAGCATCATTGCCGACATTGGTGGCTTAGCCTATTACGCCTGGAGCACCACGCTGTTTGTGGTGACGTCTATCGTGGGGTCGACTTTGGCGGCCAAGTTGATTGACCAGCTTGGTCCGCGTTGGGCTTATTTATTGGGGCTGGCGGTGTTTAGCTGCGGGACTTTACTGTGTGCTTTGGCTCCGTCGATGCCGCTGCTGCTGCTGGGGCGCAGCATTCAAGGTTTGGGCGGTGGTATTTTGATGGCTTTAAGCTACGCCTTGATTCGTCTCTTGTTTGAATCGCATCTATGGGCTCGCGGCATGGCCTTGGTATCGGGCATGTGGGGCATTGCGACTTTATGCGGTCCAGCCATTGGCGGCCTGTTTGCTCAGGGCGGACATTGGCGCTGGGCATTTTTATTTTTATTGCCGGTGGCGCTGGTGTTGGCGCTGATCGTGATGCGTGAGCTGTCGCCGCATCCGGTGAAAAGCCCGGTGCCGATCCGTATCCCTGCCTTGACCATCGGCCTCTTGGTGGCGTCGGTATTGGTGATTTCGGTGGCGAGCCTGTCGCCTGATTTAATGTGGCAAGTATTGGGTATTGTGGCGGGCTTGGCCATTGTGGTGATGGTGGGGCGGCGGGACACGCGCGCTCAGGTGAAGCTATTGCCCAGCGGTGCCTATACGCTGTCGACGCAGCTGGGCGTGGTGTATGCGATGATGTGTTTATTGGTGGCCAGCATCACCCCAGAAATTTTCGTGCCGTATTTCTTACAAACCATTCACGGCTTTAGTCCGCTGACGGCAGGCTATATGACGGCGGCGATGGCGGCGGGCTGGACGGTGGGTTCGGTGTACAGTGCGGGTAAAAACGGCCACATTGTGGCCAGCATGCTGAAGTTTGGGCCCTTAGTCATCGTGGTGGCGCTGTTGAGCCTAGCCGCCATGACGCCGCTGCTAGGCTGGCTTACTGCTACGCCACAGTTGGTGGTGTATTGCATTGCTTTAGCGGGCGTGGGCCTAGGCATTGGCATGGGCTGGCCGCACCTGCTGACTCATGTGCTTAACTCTGCGCCCAAGGGTCAAGAAGGATTGGCTTCGGCTTCTATTTCCACCATCCAGCTATACGCCACGGCGTTTGCAGCGGCTTTAGCTGGCGTGGTGGCCAACGGTGCTGGGCTGACTCAGCCAGGTGGCGTGGTTGGGGCCCAAAGCGCGGCGCTGTGGGTGTTTGTGCTGTTTGCGCTGGCGCCATCCTTGGCCTTTGTGTGGGTGCGGCGCCTGCGAGGGTTAGCCAGTTAGCCTACCTTGTGACACCCATTAAAAAACCGGCCTAGGCCGGTTTTTTAATGGGTTCTGAAACGCTAGAGTCGACCCAAAAATGCCTGCGTGCGTTCGTTTTGGGGGTTGTCGAAAAACGCATGGGCTTCGCCGCCTTCGGCGATGACGCCTTGGTCCATAAAGTACACGGTATTGGCCACTTCGCGAGCAAAGGCCATTTCATGCGTGACCACGACCATGGTCATGTCTTCTCGCGCCAAATCACGAATGGTGCGCAATACTTCGCCAGTGAGCTCAGGGTCAAGCGCAGAGGTGGGCTCATCAAACAGCAAGATTTGCGGTTCCATGGCCAAGGCGCGGGCAATGGCCACACGCTGTTTTTGACCACCAGACAGCTGAGAAGGGTAGTTGTCGCGCTTGTCCAGCAGGCCAACCTTTTCCAACAGGGCTTCGGCAATGGGCAGTATTTCGGTGCGCTTCATGCCTTTGACCGTCATCGGTGCTTCGAGCAAATTATCCAAAACCGTCATGTGAGGGAAGAGGTTAAACTGCTGGAACACCATGCCAATCGAGGCGCAAATGCTGCGAATTTCCTTAGTGGGCACATAGGTGCAGTGGCCTTGTTCATCGGTGCTGACAAAGGCTCGACCATTGATGTCGATGTGGCCTTGGTTGATGACTTCCAAGTGGTTGAGGCAGCGCAGTAAAGTGCTTTTACCAGAACCTGATGGGCCGATGATGGCGATGACTTCGTTTTCATGAATCTGTAGCGACACGCCTTTTAAGACTTTAACGTCGCCGTAGTTTTTGACGATGTTTTGCGCATTGATCATGACTTTAGTCTTCGTAGACGGCATAGCGTTTCTCCATGTATTGGAATAACCAAGTCAAAATCAAGGTCATGATGAGGTAAAAGGCAGCGGCCACGATAAACGGGGTGATGTTAAAGTCGCGTTGCACAATATTGCGTGCCGCGCGCAGTAAGTCGTTTAAGGCCAGCACGTAGATTAACGAGGTGTCTTTGACCAAGGTGATGGTTTCGTTACTCAAGGGCGGCAGGATTTTTTTGACCATTTGCGGCAAGATGATGCGGCGCATGGTTTGCGGATAGCTCATGCCCAATACCTGGGCGGCTTCGTATTGGCCCTTGCCGATGGACTGAATGCCGGCGCGGAAAATCTCGGCAAAATAGGCCGCATAGTTCAGCGTAAAGGCCACGATGGCGGCTAAAAAGTCAGGCAGTAAAATGCCAAACGAGGGCAGGGCAAAGTAGACGAACAGCATTTGCAGCATCAGCGGCGTACCGCGCATGACCCAAATATAGCCATTCACCAGGCGATCTAAGGATTTAAAGCGCGACAGGCGCATTAAAGCCAGGCTTAAGCCCAGCGGTATCGACAGCAAGAGCGTCACGCCAAAAAGCTTCAGCGTGATGGTGGTGCCCTCCCAGAGGGGGCCCATAATTTGTATCAAATAATCCATGGAGGCTGTCCAGTAGTGTGAGGCTTAAAGCAGAAAAAAACGCTGCCTCGCGGAAGCGCTTTTTTCTTATTCAATAAAACAGCTTACTTAATGATGTCGCGACCGAACCATTTGGTGGCGATTTTAGCAGAAGTTCCGTCTGCTTTCATGTCGTCTAAGGCTTTTTGTAAGTCGGCCAATAGGGCTTCATTGTGTTTACCCACGCCGACGCCGTATTCTTCAGTGCCGAAGTTGTCTTCCAAAATGGTGTAGTCTTCTGGGTGTTTGGCCACATAGTAGCGACCCACTACTTCATCCACCACTAGGGCTTGAATGCGTTTGGTGTTTAAGTCCAGTAGGGCCACGACGTTGTCGCCGTATTTTTTCAGCTCTTTCATGCTTTTGGCGGCGGCTTCATCGGCTTCGATGGCGTTCACGGCGCTGCTGCCATCCTGTACCCCGACCACTTTATCGGCTAAGTCGGCTTTGGTTTTGATGTCAGAGTCGGCGTTGACGATGATGATTTGGTGGTTTTCCATATAGGGGCTGGTGAAGTTGATGTTCTTTTTGCGCTCTTCGGTAATGGTTAGGCCATTCCATAATAGGTCTACGCGCTTGCTGTTCAGCTCAGATTCTTTGGCGCTCCAGTCAATGGGCTTGAATTCAGCTTCAATGCCCATGCGGGTTGCGGCTTCGCGCGCCATGTCGATGTCAAAGCCGACCAGTTCGTTTTTGTCATCACGAAAGCCCATGGGCGGGAAATTGTCATCCAACGCCACCACGATTTTGGTGGGTGCGGCGGCTTCGGTCGGGGCCGTGCTGTCCTGTTGGCTAGGACCACAGGCGGTTAATAGGCCGGTTAGCAACGCCACGGCGGTGGTGAGTAATGGTTTCATCGCATTCTTCCTTTATGTCGACTTAAAAGAGTTTATTATCAGGTTGGATTTTAACGTACTTAAGACGAGCTGCCTATTGGGCGTCTGCGGGCCCTTTGGAACAGCGTACGTAAGCGGTTAATTATAAGCCAATTGGCCCTATAAATCACGGTGGTGGCGGATAAAATGGCTGATTTGTGGCAATAAAGTACGGCAAAATGATTTTTTGCGCTTTAGTATTTAAATATGTTCTATAAGACGTCTTTATGTTTAAAACCAAAAGGCGCACACTCAAGGATCAAGACAAGACTATTTGGGCTCAGGAGGCCGGTATGAAGGCAATGGATTCAGGACCATTTTGGACGAAGCTGCGTAGGCAGTCTCAGGCATTTCCTTGTTTAACTCAGCCACGCTGTGTGGAGGGGCATAAAGGCAGCTTTGGCACCGTGGCGGTGCTCGGCGGCAGTGAGGGGATGACGGGCGCCGCTATTTTAGCCGGGCGCGCGGCCTTGAAAAGCGGCTGTGGCAAGGTTTACATTGGCTTTGCCCAGGCGAGCTTGCCGTTGGCCGTAGTGGATCAAGCGCCGGAATTAATGCTCAAGAGTGCCGCCGATGCGTTGCTGTTGAGTGAGGTGTCTGCTTGGGTAGTGGGCTGTGGTTTGGGATTGGGCCATCAGGCGCCCATGCTGCTGCATAAAGTCATTCACAACCCTAGCTTAAGCCCCGTGGTCTTGGATGCTGATGCGCTGACGCTATTGGCCCAGCAGCCACATCGATTGGCGGCGGGCGCAACGACGGTGTTGACGCCGCATCCGGGTGAGGCTGGCCGGCTACTGGGACAAACCACGGCGGCGATTCAGAGTGATCGAGCCGGCGCCGCAAGGGCCTTGGCTCAAATCTATGGCGCTTGGGTGGTGTTAAAAGGGCATGAGTCCATCGTCGCGTCGCCAGAAGGTGAGCTGTGGGTGAACGATAGCGGCAACGTTGGCTTGGCGACGGCAGGCAGCGGCGACGTTTTATCCGGCTTGATTGGCGGCCTATTGGCTCAGGGCTGCCCTATGAGCGAGGCGGTGCGTGCCGGCGTATGGCTACATGGCGCCGCAGCCGATTACTTAGTCAGTAGCGGTATTGGCCCGATTGGCCTCACGGCTTCGGAGTTGATCGATGCCGCTCGTTGGGTGCGCAACCACTTGCCGATTGGTTCGGCGTGACAGGAGCCAAAATGATGACGAGCATTCATATTCGGGCGGCGAAGACGATGGATCAGGAGGCCATTTATGAGCTACACCAAGATTCGGTACGGCAGCTGTGTGGGGTTGACTACAGCAGGGCACAAATCGATTCATGGTTGGCTGGACGGCAGGCGGTGATGTATGAGCCGGCCATTGAGGCTGGGCGGCTATGGGTGGCTGAAACCGATGCGGGTTTATTGGGCTTTATTGAGGTGGATGGCCATGAAGTGACCAAGCTCTTTGTGGCGGGGCGCGGCGCACGCCGTGGCGTAGGCCACGCCTTGTTGCTGCATGCGCTTGAGGTCATGCGTGCACAGGGCGTGACGGTTGCTTATTTGGAGGCCACGCTGACGGCGGTGCCGTTTTATGAACGCCAAGGTTTTGTGGCGGGGGCACATGGGTTTTTCTCACATGGGCAAAGTCCGATTCGGCTCGAAGTGGTGCACATGATGAAGCCTTTGTCGTGATCATGCCCCCCAAGTTCTTAACGATTAGCGTGTCGAGCGGTGTTTTAAGGCTTTGAGCTGGGGGCCCAGCGTCATGCCGGCTGCTGCGGCCAAAATGGCTAAGGTGCCTAGGAGCTGTATGCCACTGAGGCGATGGCCTAGGGCTAGCCAGTCCACCAAAATCGCCACTACGGGGTAAATGAAAGACAGCGTGCCCACCAAGACGGTGGGTATTTTTTGCAAGGCGCCGTACAGCAGCGTCGACATCAGCCCTGTGTGCAGCACGCCGAGGGTGAGCAATAAACCCCACAGTGAGAAGGTGTCAGGCAGCGTGCCCAATTGGGCGAACGGCGCCAGCAGCACAATGCCGAGGCTGAGCTGCAGCAGCACAATCAGCTGCGGTGGCGTACCGGTTAGCCGTTTGGTGATCAAGGCGGCAATGGCGTAAAAGAAAGCCGCACCCAGAGCCAATCCCACCCCAAGTAAGTAATCGGTGCCGGCGTGAGCGCTGCTTTGCTTGCCGATGATGATCAGCAACATGCCCCCAAAAGCGAGGGTTAACCACGCGAGCTGAGGGCGCTTGAGGGTCTCGCGAAACAGGATGAGGCTTAATAAAACCAGCATGAAGGGCTGGGTGTGGTACACCACGGTGGCGACGGCAATTGAGGTGTGTCGATAGGCCGCAAACAGCAAAATCCAGTTGGCGATCAGCGCCAGCGCCCCGAGTAAAATCCACGCGACTTGGTTACGGCTAAAGTATTTGGGCTGTAATAAGCCGGCATAGGCGCAGGCGGCAAACATGGCGGCAGCGCCAAAGAGGCAGCGCCAAAACACCACGGCCTGGGCCGGTAGGCCTGTTTGTAGGACAAACCAGCCAATGGTGCCAGAGATGGCCATGGCGACGCTCATTTCAATGCTGCCTCTAAGATGTGGATTCATGTGCTGCGGCTTTCTATCAGTGGTTGAACAGGCAATATAGGGGCTGGTCTTGTGGCCCTAATCCCGTTATTATTCGATATATTGAACAATAGGTCGTTATAGTGCGCCGATTGATTTTGTTCGTCAAGATGAACGTTTGGATTTTATAATGAACAATGTGACTACCGGGGTGACGTCCTCGCCCCATCCCATGACTCTGCTGTCGAACGCGATTAAAAATGAGCGAGAACGGCAGCGCCTATCGATGACTGAATTGGCTAAGCGCGCCGGGATTGCCAAATCCAGCCTGTCTCAGCTAGAAGCCGGCAGCGGTAATCCTAGCTTGGAAACCCTATGGGCGCTGGCCTTGGCCTTAAACGTGCCGGTTAGCCAGCTGATTGCGCCGCCGCAGCCTCAAGTTGAGTTGATTCGCGCTGATGAGGGGGTCTCTACCGCTTCGGAACAGGCGATTTATCGT
This sequence comes from Neisseriaceae bacterium CLB008, assembly GCA_041228285.1. Taxonomy (NCBI): domain Bacteria; kingdom Pseudomonadati; phylum Pseudomonadota; class Betaproteobacteria; order Neisseriales; family Neisseriaceae; species Neisseriaceae bacterium CLB_ANTARCTIC_008. The sequence goes on from CP166133.1 coordinate 875,553, forward strand.
GCGACCTTATTGTCGAGCGGGCCTTCTGGTGGCCAGCGCGACGTCTATCGACTCAATGTTCAGCCGGGCGAACCTAGGCGCTCTGAGCCGCATTGGCCAGGCACGGTAGAACATGTGTTTTTGTGCCGCGGTCGGGCCTTAGTCGGGCCGAGTGATCAGGCTGAGGTGTTGGTGGCCGGTGACTACATTCGCTACGCTGCCGATGTGGCCCACGTGTTTGAAGCCTATGAAACGGATACTTTGGCCTTGATGGTGATCGAACATGCTTGATCAATCATGGGCCAGCGGCCAAGAGAAGGCCTTACGGCGCCAGCTGGTTTGGTTTCGAACCGATTTAAGGGTTACCGACCACGCCGCCTTAAGCGCAGCGATGGCTGCTGGGCCAACGGTGGCTGTGTTTGTGGTCAGCCCAGGGCAATGGCGGGCCCACGAAGACGCCGACTGTAAGGTGGATTTTTGGCGGCGTCATTTAGCGCAGCTGCGGTCGCGCTTAGCCGAACTGAATGTACCGCTACGGCTTTTGCAGGTTGATGATTGGGCGCAGGTGGCGCCGGCCATGGTCGAGCTGTGCCAGAGCCTGAACATTGCCCAGCTACACCATCAGCAAGAATATGGCGTGAATGAAGCGCGCCGAGATGAGGCCGTTGGAGAAGCTTTGATCAAAATCGGCGTTGGCCGTCTGATGCAGCAAGATAAAGGCCTGCTGGTGCCGGGCAGCGTGCTCAACCAAAGCGGTGAGCCGTTTAAAGTGTTTACCGCGTTTAAGCGGGTGGCGCTGCAGCGCTTGTCGGGCCAGATGCCTTCGATTTTACCGGTGCCCAAGCCGCAGCGGCCTTTGGGCTTGGCTTCAGATGAGGTGGGTGAGAGTATTTGGCCTGAGACTACTGAGTCGATACAGGCTTTGTGGCCTGCGGGCGAAGCCGCGGCGCAGCAGCGCTTAGATGATTTTGTGCATGCGCACGTACACGACTATCACCGTCAGCGCGACGTGCCCAGCCTACCAGGGACCAGTCAGCTGTCGCCCTATTTGGCAGCGGGCGTGCTGTCGGTGCGTCAGTGTTTGGTGCGGGCCTTGGCGGAAAACCAAGGCGAATGGGCCACGGGCTCCGAAGGGGTACAGACCTGGCTGAATGAATTGCTGTGGCGTGAGTTTTACCAACACCTCTTGCTGGCTTATCCGCGTCTGTCTATGGGGCAGCCGTTTAAGCTGCAAACCCAGCACTTGGCCTGGCGATCGGCGCCAGAAGAGCTTGCACGCTGGCAGCAGGGGCGAACCGGCATCCCGCTGATTGATGCGGCCATGCGCCAACTTTTGGCCACGGGCTGGATGCACAACCGCTTGCGCATGGTTTGCGCCATGTTTTTGAGTAAAAATTTATTGTTGGATTGGCGTTTGGGTGAGTCGTGGTTTATGCGCCATTTAATCGATGGCGAGCTGGCTGCGAACAATGGTGGCTGGCAGTGGAGTGCGTCGACGGGCACGGATGCGGTGCCGTATTTTCGGATTTTTAATCCCGTTACCCAATCACAGCGTTTCGATCCTGATGGCGCCTTTATTCGGCAGTGGCTGCCGGAGCTCGCGGCCATTGAGGGGAAGGGCATTCACACCGGTGCCGGCAGTAATGATTTATTTGGGCCGGCTTATCCAGAGCCTATGGTGGATTTAAAAGCCAGCCGAGAACGGGCTTTGGCGGCCTTTCGGTGTTTGCCAACGGAACCATAGCAACCATGTTTGCTTCATCACGGCCGGCCTATTTTTGTGCCGGCCGTTTGTTCGTCTGGTTATGCCTGATCGGTTTCTTGAGTGGCTGTTTCTGGTCGAATGCGGCCAAACCAGCACAGCAAGATCAAACCCACCAGCCCCAATAGGAAAATATTGACCAAATACGGCGCCGTTTCGGCCACGCTGGCGCCCATTTGATTCAGCCGTACCGAGGCGTGAATCGCAGGGGTGCTGGGTATCAGCCAGCTAAGTGCCCGAGCCAGCCACGGCAGGCCTTCGCTCGGCCAAGAAAAGCCGCTCATGAAATACATCGGCATTGAGGTGAAGAGGATGATCTGCACGCTGCGCTCTCTTACCTTAAACCACAGCCCACAGAGTAGGCCCCAAACGATGACGGTGGGGGCATACAGCAAAATCAACAATAAGGCGCCGAGCACATTGCCGCCGCGGCCATAGTCTTGCCAAGTGAACAGCCAGCCAAAATAAAACGCCATAATGAGGGCCGATACTGAGGCGATGGCGCCGATGCGGCCGAGCCAGGTGGTGATGTTGGCCTGCGCCGTTCGGGCTTCGAACAGCGTGCCGCTAAACAGGGCGCTGCCAATGAGTAGGGTTTGCTGCAAAATCAGCAGCGCCACGGCTGGCACCACATAGCTGCCATAGCCTTCGCTCGGGTTGTAATAGGCCTTGGTTTTTAAGGCCAAGGGCTGAGTACTGGTGGCGGCTTGATCCAGCGACAGACCTTGGGCATTAAATTGTTTGATGGCGATGCCGGCCGATACGGTGCCGACGGCTTCGGCAAAGCCGTACAGCACTGATTTATTCAGTAAGGCATAGCTGCCGTTGCCGGCGATGGCGACGTTGGCGGCTTTACGGTGTAACACGTCGTGTTTGAGGTTGGCTGGGATCACCATATAGCCTTCGATCTGGCCGCGCCAGAGCGCTTCTTTGGCCTCTTGTTCGCTGCCTAAACGGATCACGCTGATCTTGGGGCTGGCGTCGGCAAAGCGGATGATTTGGCGCGATAGATTGCTGTTGTCGTAGTCCACGATGGCGGCCGGTACCTTCAGCGCCTGCTGATTGGCGTAGGGCCAGGGATAGAAAAAACCGTACAGAATGGGGGCTAAAACCACCATGAGCAGCACGCCTTGATCGCGAAATACCGTGCCTAAGGTGTGCTTAAACGTTTGCCAGAAGCCAATATTAGTCATTAACGGCCCCCCCATTTCTCGGGGCGATTAAGCGCCCGTTTCAGCAGCTGGCCACACACAGGTATGAAGGCGAGGCAGGCGAGGCTGAGCGCCAGCAGCGTCGGCAGGGCAAAGCTGGCTGGAGCCTGCATTTGCAGCTGCTGTACCTGCAGGCGCGCGTAGTGGGTATAGGGCAACAGCACCGCCCAAACATAGGCGCCGCCAGACATAGCCAAGAGGGGAAAGCCGGTGCCGCTAAACGCAAAGGCGGGGGCGGTGATGAAGCCGGTGCCCGAAAGCGCCATGCGTAAGGACAGGGTGAGTAAGGCCAAAAAAGCCCCGAGCAATAGCGACAATAACAGCAACAGCCATAGGCCGAGCAGCACCAGAATCCAGGCGCTTAGGCTGACGCTTTGCGGCAGTGCCGCCAGCAGCAAGACGATGATGCTGACGACGCCTAAGCTGAGGCTGGCCGGCGTCAGCTTGCCTAAAAGAGCCAGTATCAGCTGGCGCTTAGTGGGCTGGGCCGTGCCCATAGGCGTCAGCCAGGTGGTCATGCCGTAGTCGCGCAGCTCGCGGCCGACGGTGTAGGCGCCGGCGGTTACGGCAAAAATATGCAATAGGGCCGGCATGATCATGCTGGCTAAGAACTGTTGATAATCACTGGCCACATTAAACAAGGCCGTGGTGTTGGCCTTGATTGGTGTAAAACTATCGCTGGCCTGCTGTGGGGCTTGGCCGCGCGCGCTGCGGGCTTTGATTTGGATGCCGGCGGACACGGTGCCCACCACCGTCATGACGTCCCGCTGAATCAGGCCAGCGTGGGTGCCGAACTGGGCGTTGACGTTGAGGATGACGTCGGCGTGCTGGCTATTTTTTAAGGTTTTAGCAAGGTTGTAGGGTAGGTATACCACGGCGTAGACCTGGCCTTGGCGCAGCGCCGCTTCGGCTTCTCGGGCGTCGCTGAACTGAGCCGCCACGCTGAGGCCGGGGGAGGCATCGAGAAAGCGATTGATTTGGCGGCTGACGCTGCTGTGGTCTTGATCCCACACGCCTATGGGTAATTTATGCGGCAGCTGAGGGGAGAACAGCCACCACACGAACAGGATCGAAGCCAGCGGCAGCCACCAGATCATGGCGAAGTCCCAGCGGCTGTGTTTGAGCCACTGCCATTCACGCTTGACGCTGTGCTGAAATAAAGAAGAAGACTTCATGGCTTACTTTAAAGTCACCAAAACGCTCATGCCTGGGCGCATGCCGGCAATAGGCTGAGTCGGGCGGGCCTTGATTTCAAACGTTTTTAGGTCAAAGCCTTCGCTGTTGCGGGTGGCGCGCCAGGTGGCGAAGTCTGGCAAGGCTGAGCTGGCATAGACTTTAAAGGCCACCTCAGTACGGCTGCCCTTTTGCGACAGCGCTGGTAAATAACCCTTAAACTCGGTGCCGAGGGCAAAGTCGGCCAGATGGTCTTCACGCACGTTGAGGACCACCCACTGATCGTTAAGGTCTACCACGGTGACAATGGCCACGCCTTGTGGGGTGATTTCGCCTTTTTTGGCAATGACTTTAGATACTTCGCCGGCTACAGGGCTTTTTAAATTGGCTTCTTGTTCGGCGACTTCGGCCTCGTCTACCACGCCATCAACCTGCTTGGCTTGGGCGTTGGCGGCGGCAATGTCTTCGCGGCGTGCTCCTTCTAGCGCCATGTCGTACTGGGCTTTGGCGGCGCTGGCCTGGTCGCGTGAAGCGACGTAGTTGGTGTAGGCCTCATCTCGTTTCTGGCGCGACAGCAGGCCTTCGCGGGCAAGGTTGTCGACGCGTTGATAGGATTTTTGGGCCAGTTCAGCGGCGGCCTGAGCGCGGCGCCAGGCTTGCTTGGCCATTTCGATTTCCTGAGGGCGGGCACCATTTTCGGCTTTTTCAGCCACGGCGTCGGCCGCTTCACGGGCAGCTTTGGCCTGTTTGATCTTGGCGTTAATTTCCGGGCTGTCTAAGCGCATGATGGGATCGCCTATTTTTACCTGGTCGCCTTCTTTCACCAAAATAGCCTCGACGCGCCCAGCGACTTTGGCGGCCACGTCCACTTCTTCAGCCTCCATCTGGCCTTGCAAGACGACGGCTGCCGGTCGGGCGCTGACCCATAGGCCGATGCCGATCAAGATCACGGCCAGCACAAAGAGGCCGATGAATAAGGTGGTTTTTTTGCGAAGCATGGTTCTATCCCTTTGGATCAAGGCTTAACGCGAACGTCGGCCGAGTTTAAATACTGTACAAACTGCTCTGGCATGCCAGCGCTGCTGAGCAACATCATCAACGACTGGATGTAGTCGTTGGCGGCCTGTGCCCGTTCGGTTTTGCTTTTGGTCAGATTCACCTGAGCGTCGACGAGGTCGGATAGGGTGCTGACGCCTTCACGCAGGCCAGCTTGGCGTAGGCGTAAAAACTCCTCCGCCAGCTCGATGTTGCTGCTTAAGGCAAAATAGGCCTGACGGGCATTGTCGACCTCGCGCCAGTTTTTTTCGACGAAGAGGCTGATGTCTTCGCGCGCCTGCAGATCTGTGTATTCAGCCTGGCGAATTTGCGCCAGCCCTGAGCGTCCTGAGCTGGGTCTATCCATGCTGCTCCACAGCGCCCAGTGGACGTTGACGCCCACGATGCGGTTGGCGTTGCTGCTTTTTAGCTGCTGTTGCGCAAACACCGTCACGCTGGGTTTCCAGCGTGATTCATCGATGTGGTGAAGGGCTTCGGCTTGCTCTTTCTTGGCCGCCACCTTGGCTAGTCCAGGATGGTTGCTTAAGGCGGCGGCGATGAAGTCATCCAGCGGCGGCAGTTTTTGGCGGCTGATGAAGAGCGGCGTGCTGGGCGTAATGGGGTAATCGCTTTGCAATAGGCGCTGTAGCGCCATGCTGGCGACTTTGGCATCGTTTTGGGCTTTTTCTGCCAAGCGTTTGGCGTCTTCTAGTGCGACCTTGGTTTGTAGGCGTTCGACGCGTGCGATGAGGCCTTCATCCAGCATTCTTTGTGCGGTTTTGTCGTGCAGGCTGATGGCGCGTACGGCATCTTGGCGTAGGTTGGCCGCCATTTGGGCCAGCTGGCTGCCGAAATAGCGCGTCACCAGCTGGGTATAGACTTGGGCATCGGCATCGCGCGCATCGGCAACGGCCTCATTGGTTTGGGCCGCGGAGAATTTCTTTGCGCCGGTGACCTTGCCGCCGGTGTAAAGGGGCCACACCACTAAGGCATTGGCCGTATTGAGGTTGCCCTTACGCTTAACGTTGACGTCGGGCACATCGATAGAAGGGGGAAGCGGTAGGCTGCCGCCGGCAATGGTATTGCCTAGGCGGTTGAGGCTAATGTCGGCATCAAGCTTGTAGTTGACGCTGTCGGCGGTCAGAAACACTGAAGGGCCGCCCAGCAAGGCCAATGATTGCTGGCGTTCACTTTTGCTTTCCACCCCAGCGGTTGCGGCCGCTAACTGCGGTGAATATTCGGTCAGCATGGCCTGCGCTTCGATAAACCCTAAGGCGCGGGCTGGGGCCGGGCCATAGGCTTGTTCGAGGGTGGTCGTGGCTGCGGTAACGGCTTCTGCTTGGGCCAGTGTCGGCCCAGTGAGTGCGCCCAAAATCAGTAAGAAAGACAGTCTTAAACGAAAAGATGATGCAGTAGCCAAGGTCATGATGGGCGTCATATTGTAATAAATGGTTTAATCATATACAAATGAGTTGATAATGCAATAAGGCGACGGCTTTTTTATTAGGGTGTGGGCACTATTGAGCGTTGATTCAAGAGATTGATCTAAATCCTTTCTTTTAATAAGTATTAACTTTATGATAAACGGCAGATACTTTATAGGAAAGTTGAATCATGAATCAGTTTGGATTAGCCGGTTGGGCGTTGGCCTTTGCCGTCAGTGGGAGTGCTTGGGCCAGCAGTGGCCATGTGGCGATTGATGCGGCACAGGCCTATGTGGCGAAGCAGCAGGCCAAGGTAGTCGGTGCTTATGATGTAGGCCTCAAGGACTTCTTGGTGGTGAAGGTGAAAGGGCAAACGCAGGCCGGCACGTCGATGCTGCTGGTGTCTAAGGATGGCAAGCTGATGACCAATCAGATGTTTGATTTGTCATCGGGTCAAGCTAAGCCTTATTTGCGTCAGTTTGAAGCCGTGTTGAGCGGGCCAGAAATCGCCGCCTTTGTGGCTGATTTTCGGCCCGAGCAAACCATTACCTTTAAAAAAGGCGATGGCAGCCGTGAGCTGACCGTGTTGTCCGATCCCAATTGCCCTTATTGTAAAAGCCTAGAACGCGATATTTTGGCTCATTTAGACAATGTCACCATTCATGTTTTGATGTTTCCTTTTCTAGGCCCTGATTCAGTTGAGAAGGCCAATCGCATTTGGTGTGCGGATGATCCACAACAGGCTTGGCACAACTGGATGGTAGAGGATATTGCGCCGCCGCCTGCGCCCTCAGCTAGCTGCCGTTACGACACGGATTACGTGACGGCCAGTACGGCCCAAATGGCCATCAGCGGTGTACCGGTGGTGATCGTGCACGCCAACAGCCAAATCGTGCGCAGCGGCATCAGCCTGCCCGAGTTAACCGCTGTAATGGCTCTGCCTAAAGGCCAGTCGCGCTTACCGGGCGTCAAAGAAATCAAATTCAAACCTTTTTAAGGCATGATTGGGGGCAGGCGTCGCTCGTACGGCACGTATTGCCCCTCGTCATTGACCAAAATAAACCGCAGCGTGTGGCCTTGCTGAGGCTGTTTGGGCTTGTGTACGGGCGTGAGCTTAAAGGTTTGCTGAGCGCCGGGGCGGATGGTTTTGTCCAGCTCGGTGTCCACGCTAAACGTGGTCTGATCGCCCTGTGTGATCGCCAGGTGAGCAATATTGGCCACATAAGCGCTGGGGTTGTCGATACGCAGCGTAGGGCGGCCCTGATCTTGAGCGAGGGTAAAGCGCAGCTGTTGCAGTTGGGCCAAAACGGCCTCGCTGCTGGCCTTTAAGCGGTTCGGGCGATACAAAATCTTCAGTTGGGTCAGCATGGCTAAGCCCACCAGATGTTCATCCTGGTTGGCCGTCGGCGTGGGCGGTACTTCTAGAATATTCAACCAATACAATTGTTCTACATGATCATTTAAGCGTTCAGGCTGGGTATTGAATACCTTGAGCTCTTTGAGCTGGCTTGGGTCTAGCTTAAACATGGCGGGCGTGGGTAAAAACGGCGCATCGGCGCGTTCGGGGGCGGCATCGGTTTCGCCCTCATTCACCCACAGCTGGACTACTACGGGAAAATGATTGGTGTTCACCAGCAGCAGCGATTGAAATGGACTGTCTTGAGGGTAGATGATGCGACTGTGGCTGGGCATCACGCCGGCTACGGCCGCCTGTACGCTTAGGCTTAAACCTAGGATGGCGGCCGCAAAACGGCTGCAGGAATGAAGCATGAAGGCCATGATGACTCCTTAAGGTAGGCGCACCAAAATGGTGGCGGTGGCCTTTACTTGGCCGGGGCTAGGGTCGATATTGGGCAGCTTGGTGAGGCTGGCGGTATAGTGTTTGATGTAGCTAATGGTGCCCATGGCTGGATTATTGGCAATCTCATCGGCGCCGGCCAAAACAGGGTCCCAGCCGGCGCTGCGCATCTGTTGCAGCGAGGTGTAGCTAGGGCAATAAGACGAGCTGCCGGCGTTGACGGCTTCGCAGCCGTCCCAGCTGACGAAATTAACCCGATCTTGCTTGGCGTTGTGTAGCTCAATGCCCACCCCTTTAGCCATGTGGGGGGCATCGTATTGGTCGGAAACCAGATACTTTACGCCCTTAGTCGTCGGGTCGATGAAGCGTCCTGGCGCCTGCGCGTCTAATTGTTTGATTTGGTTGAAGGCAGCATACGAGGGCTGAATGCCTACCGCCGTGGCGTATTGATTCACCGCGCTGCTCATCAAGCTGTCGCACTCAACCGTCACCTGAAAGTCGCGCGACACGGTTTCGCCCTGCTTCAGCTGATCCGCTGAAATAGTCGGAAAGGCCACATAAGGCGTGTTGCTGCGTAGGACACAGCTGGGGGTGTATGAGAATGTCGCAGCGGGTGGGCCGTTGAGGCCGACGGCAATTGAGCGGTCCCAAGCCCATATCTCTGAGTTGGAATCTTGTCCTAGCTTGACATTGTAGCCACCGGTGCCATAAAGGTGTAAATAGCCATTGGGCTGACCACAGCCGGCGTTCAAATTATTGATTTTGCCATAGTTGGCCGACCAAATTTCATTTGGGTTGCTGGTGGCGCTGGTGGGGATGTGGGTTTCACCAGAGGCACCGTGGCAATAGCTGGCCTTAACCTTAATGCCGTTGGCGTCGTATTGACCACCAAAGGCATCCTGCCATTTAATCAGTTTGGCCATGACTTTAGGCACGTGCTTGAGCCGAATGACGAAACCGCCGTTGGGACGGTCTTCTTTTTGAACCGGCACTGAGGTTCGGGTCCAGAAGCGGTTAAAGACTTCGCCTGTGTCCATCATGCTTAACTCAATGGCGACGTAGGGAAACTCGGTGGCGTAATAGCCAGGGTTGCCCGGTACTTCATAAAACCCGCCGATGCGGCTGTCGCCGTTGGTGGCGACCACCCAAGACAGCTCTTGGTAATCACTGTCGGCGGTGCAGGTTAAAATAATGCTTTCTGCGCCAAGATTGGCCAATTTACCGTCACGAATTTGCTGATAGTTGACCACGCCCGTGGCCAGCTGGCTGCCGACAGGCTGCAAGTAGCTGCTCATGATGTTGACTCGGCCAATGCCTAATGAGGCCGTGTGTTTGTCATAGCTGGTTAAGTCATGGCCTAAAATGCCAGAGCACTTGGCCCAGCTGATATTGCTGAAAACACACAGGCTTAGGGCGGTGAGGCCAAGAAGAATGCGGCGTTTAAGGGGGTTAATGAATGGCATCATAATGGGGTTCCAGTGGGGGTGCACACGCTGTTAATCGGGATGAGGTTGGTCTGTAGCTGTGCCTTCGAGAGTTCAAAACGAGCCTGGCAGCGATTTTCTGGCCCTGAGCCCCAAACAATGCTGACGCTGTTTTGGACGCTGGGCGTGCGAATGTAGGCCTGGTTGTTTTGGCCGACGATGCCAATTTCTTGTTCGTTGGCGTCCACAACCTGGGCGCCAAATGGAACGATGGCTTGGTCTGGACGCGTCAGGTGGAGCAAGACCGGGTAGCCAGACTGAGTCGCAAAACGGATCTTCACGGCGGCGCCAGCATAGGGCGCCACCTTCATTTCACCGGCAGAAACGTCAACATGATTATTGCTCATTTCTTCGGTGCTCAGCCCGATGGCATTGTAGCGATAGGGTGAAAGCGAGGGCACGAGGGCGTAGCCAAAGCGATCAATTTTGGCGCCCTGGCCATTGAATACCGTTGCGCCTTTAGCGCCTTTGGCTTCAATGATGGCAAAGGCATTGCCTAAATAAGGACCTAAGGTGACGCCACCTGAGTGGACGACAACGGAGCCAATGAGGCCGGTGCCCAGCTGCCAGTAGTCTTTACCGCCAGAAAGTGTGGCCGATGCCGCGCCCAGAGCGTAGTTTTTCTGTACGTTGGCGTTGTAATAGGTCAGGTTGTCGCGCGCATCGTGGCTCACGTTGATGCCGTAGTTATAAGGTTGAGCCATTGCGCCGATGCTGTCAGAAAAGCTCAGCTGATATGAATTGCCGCTGTCTCGGTCGAAGGTGGCCGAGGAAGTCAGGTAGGCGCGGCTGATGTCTAGCGGAATGGAGAGAGACGCCGTGGTGACGGTGCGGTAGCGGCGCTCGTTACTGTCCCAGTCGCTGCTGCGTTGGCGAGAGACGCCGACGGAGAAGGAAATGTTCTTACCAAAGTTGCGGCCATAGCCGAGCTGGTATTGAATGTCTTTGTCGCGGCCGCCGCGATAGCTTTGAGCGGCTATGCTCAGGCTGAGCGAGCCCCAGCGTTGGAGTGATTGGTTGATGGAGACAGACATGCGGTCTTTGCGTAAATAAGAAGCAGATGCCCAATCGTTTTCTTCTTGGCCTTCATCGCGGTGGGCCATGCTGTAGCGCTCGTTGACGAAGTCACTGAATTCTCGAAAGCCCGCTGTTGAATAGCGGTAGCCGGCTAAGACGACGTTGGTTTGGGTGGCCTGAATGGATTTAGAGTAGGTGCCACCAAACATCCAACCGCTTTGGTTATGGCCAGGGAAATTGGCTTGAGAAAAAGCACTGTTGAGGCCAAAGGCGCCTAAATGATTGCTGTAGACGGTGGTGAGTGAACCCGACCAGTAGTCTTCGGCCACCCGTAGGCCGCCGCCTAGGGTAAAGCGATTGGTTAGGCCATATTTTAAATTCAAGTCGCCAAAGCGTGCCTTGGTCAGCAGGTCACGGGTTTCGCCAATAGAGACATCATATTTAAGCTGTTGACGACGCATGGAGTCGGGCACTGCCGAAAACGGCACGCTGAAGCTTTGGCGGCTGCCGTCAGCCTCTTCAATGGTGACGTCTAGATCGCCTTGATAATTGGTTGGATACAAATCATTGATGCTGAATGCGCCGCTAGGGACCGAGGCTTGGTGAATAATGGCGCCATTTTGGCGCACCACCACCAAGGCATTGGTTTTGGCAATGCCCATAATGGTGGGCGCATAGCCCTGCATCGAATTGGGCAGCATGCGCTCGTCGGTGGCCAATTGCACCCCATTAAACGGTACTGAAGTTAAGAACTCGCTGGCGCTGTGTAATTGGCCCATTTGCAACTGGCTCTTGATGCTGGGGAGGGCTCTTTGCAGGTAGCTGGCGACGTTGTGCCAGCTGGATTGGCTATGACGGTTGTCGTTGCGCCAGTTAAAGTTCGAGCGTTGGCGAAACTGCCATTTGCCTAGATTGACGCCGCCGTTGAGGGTAAGGTAAAAATATTGGCTGTTGCTTTGGTCTTCACCGTAGTGGTTGTAACTGTGGTTCATCGAGTAGTTAAAAAAGCCCACGTTGGCGCCAGCATCGTATTCGGCCGGATCGATGTAGCCTCGTGGCTTGACGTCTAGTAAATGTTGCGGTGAGGTAAACGCTAAAGTTTGCAGCGACGTCATTTCAACTTTGGCTTCTGGAATCAAGGCCGATAGCGGCACACAGGCTTGATCGGCGTCTATTTTGGCAAGGCTCTTGAGGTTAAAGCCAGCCTGTTTCAGCAGGGCTTCTGTCATGCATACCTGGCTTTTTTTGCCCACCATGGCGACGGTGATGCTGGTCTGGGCTGCGTACTGCTGATTCATTAAGACTTTGACGGGATAACGACCAGGCTCCACCGCATTTTTTTGACTGAGCCGATCAATCACGTCTTGTTGTACGCTGCTGCCGCGGAACATGGTGGCGTCGAAGGCGTATTCTGATTCTTCGTGCTCAGGCGGTTCTTGCTGAGCTGCGCTTTGGCTGTGCTGAGGTTGATTGATCTCAGAAGGCGCGGCGACGATTGCAGGCGGCACGACCGTTTGTGCCTGAGCCGCATAGGCGCAGACAAGGAAGGGCGTGGTGAGGACAAGATTGAGTTTCATGGCGTCTGGTTTCAATCGCATTTATAAGCTTATTTTTTGTTTGCTGATGCCGCCTAAATCATTAATGATGTTTAGGGTCAGGGTGCCGCTGAGGGACGCAGGCTTAAGCTTGCCTAAGGGATAGCTGTGGCTGGAAAAAGGTGCCAGCATCGGTAGCTTATCTTTTAATAACAGTTGATTATTGTTGAGGCTAATGGCGTTGATGGTGACATAGTAAGGCGTGGGATTGGTGACGTGAATCATGCCTTGGCGTAATTTTTGCGGGTCGACGCGTAATTGGGCTAAATGCTGATCGTCTTGTTTGGTTAAGGCTTTGGGGCGGTAAAACAGCTTGACCGTGGTTTTAAACGTAAAAGCCAGCTGATTATTGTCTTGCGCGGCTTTTTTTTCAGCCGGAATTTGATTGAAGGTCAGATAGAACACCGACTCGCGATCCTGAGGTAGATTAGCGCCCGCTACGTGGCTTAAGCGAGCAATCATTAAATCCTTGTGCGGATCCATGCGAAAAATAGGGGGCGTCACCACAAACGGCGCTGGTGTGGTGTCAACGGCTTCGGTTTCAGGCTCTGTGGCGCTGACGCTGATTTGCATAATGCTGGGATAATCATCCTTGGATATAAAGCGCAGCGGAACCGATTGGGCTTCAGCAGGGTAGATCACGCGAGTGCCCATCAGTTGTACGGATGCATGGGCTTGGCTAATAAGGCTTAAAGCCGTGGTGGCGGCAAAGACGACGGACAAATAGTTACGCATGATAAGTAATCCTATGATGATTGCGTCGGATGAGTATGAATATACAATAAATTGTTTATATACAATACAAAATTATGTAAAAGCCCCAGAAAGCTGATTGTTCTGGGGCTTTTTTTACCCACATTTAGATGTGCGGTTCAGAATCCCAGCTTATTCGTAGGTTGTGGTGTATTGAATCGCCGCTTTTACTTTGCCTTCGGTCGCTGCACCGGTGGTCTCATTGGTGTAGTGAGCTTTAAAAGGATAGTTAACGGTGTCTTCACCAGTAGGGATGGCTTTGGTCACGATGGCGGTTTCCGCACCTGCGGTGAACTCAACCGCTTGGCCGTTTTCGTCTTTGAGTTTAATGCCAGCGTTAGAGCCGTCAGTGATGAGGTTGCTTAAGTTACCGGCGTTGGAAACGTCGCCAACCGGCATCATGCGCACACCGACTTTGCTGTAGGCGTCGCTGGCGCCACAGGCCGACATTTCGAAGTTCACGTCGGCAGAGACGGTGCTGTCCGTGCCCGCAGCTAGGTCAGAAGCCGGGATGGTGAGTAGCTGTACGGTGGCGTCGGCAGAAGAGCCGTTAACGGTCACATTACAAGTAGTGTCGGTCACTTCACCCAAAAAGGTGATGGTGCCGCCGGTGCTGGCCATTGCGGCCAAAGGAAGGGCTAGAGACAGGGCTAAAAGGGTTTTCTGTAGTTTGTTCATGGTGATGCCTTTCGTAAGTTAAGTCATAATTAAATAAGGATGTTGTTTGCTGTGTGTTTCAGCTGTTGCGTTTTGCTGAGGTGATAATAGGATATAAATGGATGCTGAAATACGGTCCATTTAGTTAAATAGGGTAAGTTTTGGTTATGTATTTTTAATTTTTGTTAACCATTTTTAGTTGTTTGGCATGATGATTTCTGTGTGGAAGAAAGGGCGGGCACGAAGATAAAGGCATGAGGCAGGGTGGCTAGGGCTGAATCGAAGAGAAGTAGCGCGTTAATTTTTGTTGGCGTTTGGTTGATTTCTGTGAAGACGATCGATTTTTTTGTATAAAATGATGGTTGTTTGCGGCATTCTTTGTATTTTTTAAACAACGCCAGTTTGGTGTATCGGTACGCTTTATTAATAGGTCGGGGTGAGGTAGGGCAGGTGTGTACCGACTAGATAGACGTAAAGCAGAAAGTCGAGCGAGCTCGACCATTTATGCGATAATGTGCTCGGGCATAAAGGCCTGAACAAAAGGACGTGTATGAACCGATTCACCACGCTTGGGCTGCTGGCGGCGATATTGAGCCTACAAGGCTGCTTGAGCATCACCCACTATGCTCAGACGCGGCCGGTTGAGGTGGTGTTGCGGTTTGACTATCAAGACGGCGAGGGGCGTGACTGGGCGATGAGCCAAGATTTTGGCTTCAGTGCCGCTCAGCAGCTACTGAATGCCCAAACCTGTCACCGTTTAATGGGGTCGTGGCCCTGCGATCGAAGCATACGGGCCCTATACAGTGCCGAGCACGGGCCTTTAGATGAGGCCGGGCAAATCAAGGTGGTGCTGCGTTCGGCCGGTCCTATTGGTGATCATCCGACCACTTATTGTATTCAAGGGCAGGGCTATACGTTTATTCCCGGGCCGTGGCAGCCTGGGCCTTTTCAGGCCAATCAGGTGGTGCGTATTCACTATAAAATCAGCCGTAACGATCAGGCCTGCCGAGATGGACAGGGCGTGGCGCCAGCGTGGTGGCCAGGGAAAGACGTTTTTTAAAGTATCCTAAAAGTATCTTGGTCATGCTGATGGCGTAGGCGTTACGCAGCGAATGGCTGGGTTTTGTTGATGATGAAAAGGTTTGATGATGAATCCTGTGATGGTTTATTTAGCGTTGGGTGTGGCCATTGTGGCGGAAGTGATAGGCACGTCCTTATTGCCGCATACCAAAGAATTTACTCGTCCGTTGCCGACGGTGGTGATGGTGTTGATGTATGGCGTGGCGTTTTATCTGTTATCGCACGTGATTCGCACCGTGCCGGTCGGCATCGCTTACGCGATTTGGTCTGGTTTGGGGATTGTGTTGATTGCGGCCGTGAATTACTTTGTGCTCAAGCAAACTTTAGACGTGCCGGCAATGATGGGTTTAGGCCTGATTATTGCGGGGGTGTTGGTGATCAATTTATTCTCGAAAAGCGTTAGCCATTGATGGGCTTGGGGTGAGTGCACGGTGGTTTGATGGCCAACAAACCATGATTTATTCACGGTCATCAATATGCTCACATTCCTAAATGTAAAATCCACCTCGGCCACGCCCCACGGACCCACCATTAAAAAGCCCCTAGCGAATCGCTTCGCTAGGGGCTTTTTGACGTCTGTGCGTTACGCTTCTTGCGGCAAGGGCGGTACGGTGATGCGGCGCTTGTCCAAAAGAGCGACCAAGAAGAACGTCACACTGCATAAAATCCACTCTAAATAGATCGGATGGTTGATGAAGGGCAGCGTGGTTTTAAAAAACTCAGGTACGGCCGGAATGAATTGCCAAGCGGCGAGGCCAATGATGCCCACGGCCGTGGTCCAGATGGCGCTGCTTTTACGGCACCATTGCGGCTTAAACATCAGCATCAGAAACACCAAAGTAAAGGCGGTGGTGAGGCTGAGGCCAATCATCATGGTTTTGACGATTTCTGAAGCTTGGAAGGCCAAGAACAGGGTAAAGGCGCCAATGACGGCTACTGACAAGCGGCTGATGAGGTTAAGCCGTTGCTCGCTGGCCTGAGGTGCCAGCATATTGTGGTAAATGTCGCGGGTGAATAAGGTGCTGGAGCCCATCAAAATGGTGCAGGCGGTCGAGACGTCGGCGGCCCAAAGGGCAGACAGCACGATGCCAGCGATTAAGGGCGGCAGCGACATGATGATGTGGGGCAAAGCCAGCGTCGGCATCAAGTCGGGGAATTGTACTTTGGCGACAATGCCCAATACGGCGCAGAAAAACCCGATCGGGAAAATCAAGGCAGCGCCCCAAATATAGCCTTTTTTGGCCGTGGCCGTGTCTTTGGCGCTACAGGCAATCTGTACCGTGCCTTGGCCGCTGATGGCCTGGGTCATCATCACCACAAACCAGCCGATGAGGGTGGCCAAGGGTAAGGTGCCTTGAAGTGAAAACCAATGATCGCCTGGCGGCAGTTGGGCGGCGATATTGCTGAAGCCGCCGGCATTGGTAACGGCCAAAATAGTGGCGGCGATGATGCCAAAATAAATTAAGGCCACGCTTAGAATATTAGATAGGCCGCTAGACCACAGGCCGCCAATCAAGGCGATGCCGATGAACACCACGGCGCTGACCATCATGCCAGACTTAAAGCTAAAAAATTCGGGCAAGAGGGTAGATAAAATTGCACCACCGGCCAAATATTGGAGCGAGGCGATCATCATCAAAACGATTAAGATCGCCACAGCGCTGATCAGGCGGCTGGTCTTGCCAAAATAACGCTCAAACAATTCCGGCAGAGAGCTGACGTTGAGGCGGCGATATTTTTCTGCCGCGACTAGGCCCATGGCCAGCGCGCCAGCGGCCCATGCACCGTTATACCAGCCAGCAGAGAGGCCATTATTGTAGGCACTTTCCGCCACGCCTACGGTGGAGGCGGCGCCGACGGCTAGGCCGGCCACGCTAACCGCGATCAGCGGTGTGGTCATTTTACGGCCAGCCAAGAGAAAGGCAGAGGCGCTGCCTTTGGCCAAGCGGCTAGCGTAGGCGCTGATGATGAAGAGGGCGCCAATGTAGAGGCACAAAATCAAAAAAGGGATATTGCTGAACACTGAGGCGGTGGTGGAACCCATAAAAAATCCGTACGTGATTGAGTCAGTCAAGAAAGAGAGTGAGTATAAATGAGGATGATTCTTTTAGCCATAACTAACTAATAAATGAAAATTGGCCGCAGATCATGTTTTTGAATTGGCTTTAATGAATTTTATCAGCAATATTATGCTATTTTTGTTTGTTGGTTGGCTGAAAAATATAGTGCTTGCTTATGGGTTGGCGTTTTAAGTGAAATCAGCGGGGGGATGTTGTCAGAAAGTGTGCCGACTCGGCATCAAAAAACCGCGCTGGGCGCGGTTGGGCTTTAGTGGGTGTGATCGGCATCGGCCTGAGCCAGGCTGTTGAGGATGGGGCAGTTAGGATCGTCGCTGCCGCTGCAGTATTGCGTCCACGTCTTTAGGGTGTTGGCCATTTCCTGTAGCTGTTTGGCCTTGTCTTCGAGTAGGCTGATGTGTTCTTGAGCCAGCTTTTTAACGTCGGCGCTGGCGCGGTGCTGATCGTGCCACAGCGTCATTAAGGCCTCGATTTGTTTGAGTGAAAAGCCGAGGTCGCGGGCGCGTTTAATAAAGCTTAGGGCTGCCACGTGTCGGTCTTGATAGACACGATAATCGGCCTCGGTGCGCGGCACGTCAGGCAGCAAACCGAGTTCTTCGTATCGGCGGATCATTTTGGCGCTTAATTGGGTGAGCGTAGCCACTTGAGAGATGTTCATGGCTTTATTTTACAATCAATTAGCCTAAGCGCCAATATGGCTGTGATGATTCGGTTGCGGCATTTTGTCCAATGGCTTAAATGTGGCGGCAGCCTTGCTGGGACGGGCGTTAGCCGCTTTAGGGCAAGGGCGGCTAAGGCGCTGGCGTAAAATCAGCATGACAGTTTCGGTGGCGCACGCTAACATTGGGGCACGTTTTGAATCTCGAGAAAGACTGCTTGTGAAACAGGCCTTTGATTTTGATGTATTGGCAACCGTAGACTTAGGGTCAAACAGCTTTAGATTGCAGATTAGCCGTAAAGAGGGCACGCAGCTGTTTGTGATTGACTCACTTAAAGAAATGGTTCGCTTTGGCGCCGGCCTGGGTAAGGATAAATACCTGACTGAAGAGTCGCAGGAGCGCGCATTGTCGTGCTTGGCTAAGTTTGGCGAACGCCTGCGTGGCTTTGCTACACCGCAGGTTAGGGTGGTGGCGACGAATACTTTTCGGGTGGCCAAAAATATCGGCCCCTTTTTAGAGCGGGCCGAAGCGGTATTAGGGTTTCCAATTGAAATCATTGCCGGGCGAGAAGAGGCACGGTTGATTTATTTGGGCGTGGCCCATACCTCCGCCGTCACTGATGACACGCGCCTGGTGGTAGACATCGGCGGCGGTTCGACCGAATTTGTCATCGGTAATGGCCTGGTGCCACAGGTGACTGAAAGCTTGGCCTTAGGCTGTGTGTCACACAGCCTGCGGTTTTTTCCTGATGGTGAAGTGACCGAGGCTGGCGTGGCCAAGGCGGTTTGGGCGGCGCGTACCGAAGTACAGCGCATCAGCATGATGCTCAAAGACATCGGCTGGGACGTGTCCATTGGCACGTCTGGCACGGCGCGTTCTCTGAGTGCCATCTTTGAAGCCTTAGGCGATCCGCGCGGCATGATTACGCTGCCGGCGATGAAGCTACTGATGAACCAGATTGTGCGCGCAGGCAGCGTGGAGTCTGCTGCCATCATGGGCCTGAAGGCCGATCGCCTAGAAGTATTTGCCGGCGGCCTAGCGGTGATGATGGCGATTTTCGAAGAATTGGCGATTGAAGAAATGGCCGTCACCGATGCGGCGCTGCGCGATGGCGTGCTGTATGACTTAATCGGCCGTCAGCTCGACGCCGACATGCGCGACGAAACCGTGGCGCGTTTTCAAAACCGCTATCGTGCCGATGTGCATCAAGGCGAAATGGTGTCGGACATCGCTCAGCAGTATTTTGAGGGCATGGCCAAAGATCTGCCCATGCACGAAATGGGCATGTGGTTGAGTTTGATTGATTGGGCCGCCAAGCTGCATGAGATTGGTTTGAGCATTGCCCATACCGCCTACCATAAGCATTCGGCCTACATCGTTAAAAATGCCGACATGCCGGGTTTCTCGCGGCGTGAGCAAAACAAGCTGGCGGTGCTGATCTTAGGCCATCGCGGCGACATGAAAAAAATGTTGGAGCAAATTGGCAGCGATGAATACTGCTGGGCGG
This sequence comes from Neisseriaceae bacterium CLB008, assembly GCA_041228285.1. NCBI lineage: Bacteria > Pseudomonadati > Pseudomonadota > Betaproteobacteria > Neisseriales > Neisseriaceae > Neisseriaceae bacterium CLB_ANTARCTIC_008. The sequence continues at coordinate 894,765 of CP166133.1, forward strand.
CGGTGCTGTCGCTGCGTTTGGCGGCCTTGTTCTGTCGCGGGCGCAAAGACGTGTGCATTCCTCACAACACCAAGGTTAAGTTTCAACTGGATAAGAAAAAGTGCACGCTGCAAATTTCCAATGCCTGGCTGGCTTTAAACCCATTAACGGTTAGCGCCTTAACTTTGGAAGAGGGGCACTGGGAAAAGATTGGCCGCGATTTTGCCATCAAGCCTTTAGGCAGCATGCCTGAAACCGATTCTGAGCTTTATGTCGACTAATCTTAGCGAGGAAGGATGGCTCTATGTCTAAAGCGCGCGTGACGGCGCAGCAGCGCGTTGGCCACCATGAAGTCGGTTTGCCGGTTCGACAGGCTACCGGCGCCATGCCAGAAGCGTTTGTGCGCCGAACCGTCTACGATCAAAACGATGTGGCCGTGACCGAATATGCGCCCGAGGTGTTTTTAAGCACGGTGGCGCCCACGGTGACCACAGGCCAAACTCAGTGGCTGCACTTTGTCGGCGTCAAGGACGGTGCGATGTTGGCCCAGATGCTGGCACCGTTTCAGATTCACCCGCTGGTGGTGGAGGATATTTTGACCCGCCAGCAGCGCCCTAAAATTGAAGAATACGAAGACTATTTGTTTTTTGCTGGGCGGGTGTTTGCCTATGAGGGCAATCGGCTGGTCGGCGATCAAGTGTATTTAATCGTGGGCGAAGGCTTTGTGCTGACGTTTCAAAATCGGCCCCTCGGGTTGTTCTCCGAAATTCACAATAGATTGATTCAAAATAAAGGCCTGCTCCGACAAGAGGACGCCGAATTTTTGGCCTATTACTTGATCGATCGCATGGTGGACGACTGCTTCACCGTTGTCGATGAATTTTCAACAAAAGTTGAAACCATAGATAAAAGTATCTTCGCTAATCAGGCGCGTGACGATGTGCTGAAAACCATTTATCGGCTTAAACGCGACGGCGTGCGTCTACGTAAATCGATTTATCCTCTGCGAGAGGCCTTAAGCCGCTTGGTGCGCGATGATATTTGGTTTCGTAAAGAGGCGAAAGTGTTTTTACGCGATGCCTATGACCACAGCGTTCAGCTGATCGAAACGCTAGACGCCACCCGCGACTTATTAGTCGGCATGATGGACGTGTATCTGTCCTATCAGTCTAACCAGCTGAATAAGCAAATGCGGCTACTCACCGTGATCACCCTGATCTTTATGCCGCTGACCCTAATCACGGGGATTTATGGCATGAACTTTGACCACATGCCTGAGCTGCATTGGCGCTATGGCTATTTTGCGGTGTTGGGCGCGATGGCGATGATGGTGTCGGCGATGGTGGTGTTTTTGTATCGCCGCCGATGGCTGTCGCCGAACTAATGGACGCATGAAACATTGCGCTGCATCAGCTAATACAGGCAGCTTACTCGTGTGGTTTGCCGTGTTTATGTTATGATGTGGCTCTGATGATCCCTGTGAGAGCGATTGTGCGCCTGTCTCATTTTCTACAAAAGCTAGGCTTTTTAAGCTTAACTTTACTCATGATGACGATGTTTGTCCCCAGCCTAATGGCCGGGGCGATGGCGCACGGCCCTCATTTGCCTGCTCACGAGGCCAGCATGGCCGCCATGACAGATTGCCACGAGATGGCTGCGCCCCTCGCTGACTGTTGTGACGATGCGACCACCAGTAACGGCAGCAACCCTTGTGCCATTGCCTGCCTCAGCATGGCCGGTACCTGCATGGCGCCGGTATTGCCGATGGCGAGCCTTGATCTACCCATCACACCACCAATGGTTTTGCCCGCATGGGCTGGTGAAGAACCGTTTGCTTCTATCTCTGGCGTCCCTGATACGCCGCCCCCTAAAGCCTGATTCTGTTTGTTTTAATACGTAATTTACAACTTATTTAATCAATCAGTATTAGGAACTCAATATGAACACTCGTTTATTGGCCCCTGCGTTGGGCTTGCTTTTGGCCGCCCTTACCCTACCTGCCGTTGCGGCACCGATTGCGGCCACCGTCCATAAAAGCCCTTACTGCGGCTGTTGCCAAGAATACATCGACTATTTGAAAAAAAATGGCTTTGCGGTCAAAGCCGTCAATCATGAGAATATGTCGATGGTACAAAAGCGCTTAGGCACGAACCAAGCGGCCAGCTGCCACACCGTTGAGGTGGGTGGCTACGTAGTAGAAGGCCACGTGCCCGTGGCGTCGATTCACAAACTTCTAAAAGAAAAACCAAAAAACCTTAAAGGCATTGCTTTACCTGGGATGCCCCTCAACTCGCCCGGCATGGGGCCTGAGAAGAAGGGCAGCTTGAAAATGGTGGCCTTAGACAAACAGGGTAAGCCTACGGGCATTTACGACGTGCGCTAAGCCAAAATCAAGATCAACCAATAAAGGAAGCAATATGAAACGACGCGATTTTTTAAAATACGGCGTAGGCGCTGGTGTGGCCGCCACAGGCGTTTTTGCCTGGGCGCGCTCTGAGCGCATGAGCGGTATGGGCCATCAGATGGGCCCAATGGGTGGCATGAACCATGATATGGGCAGTATGGGTGGCATGAATCATGACATGGGCGGCATGCAGGGCATGGGCCACGGTCGACAGAACCTCATGCCGGTGAGTGCCATGGCTGCCGGCGCGCCTTTGGCGGCTTTGGCCCTGTTGCCGAACCGCAGCCGCAAGCTAGGCCTGTTTCAAGCCAAGCTAACCGCCAAGCCGGTGCGGGTGACCTTGGCCGGTGGTAAGGAGACGGAGCTATGGGCCTATAACGACAGCGTGCCTGGCCCGCAGATTGTGGTGACGGAAGGCGATCGGGTGGAGATTTTATTTGAAAATCAGCTCAGTCAGCCGACCACGGTGCATTGGCATGGGCTACCGGTGCCGTCTGATCAAGATGGCAATCCGCAAGACCCAGTGGCGCCAGGGCAGAGCCGTACCTATGCGTTTACCGTGCCCGAAGGCAGCGCTGGCACCTATTGGTATCACCCCCATCCGCACGGTCATGTATCGGAACAGGTGGCACATGGCCTAGCGGGCACTTTCATCGTCAAGGCCAAGCAAGATCCGCTGGCGCATTTGCCTGAGCAGCATTGGCTGATTTCCGATTTACGTTTAGACGCCGACGGGCGCATCCCTGAAAACACCATGATGGACTGGATGAATGGGCGCGAAGGCCAGTTTGTGTTGATTAATGGCCAGCGCGAGCCAAGCATTAATATCAGTGGCGAACACCGGATTCGGATTTGGAACGCCTGTGCCGCCCGCTATTTGCGTCTGCACATACCCAACTGCGAGTTTATCTTACTTGGTACTGATGGCGGCCTGCTGGAAGCGCCGCAGGCACCGGTGGGTGAGCTGTTCTTATCGCCTGCAGATCGAGTGGAAGTGGTGGTGCGCACTCGCCAACCCGGCACGCACGCCTTGCAAAGCCTGTATTACGACCGCAGTAAAATGATGGTGCAAGAAACCCCGTATACCCTGACTTTGGGCCAGGTAACGGTGGGTGCCAAAGTGGCGGCGCTGCCGCGTAGGCTGCGCAAAATCGACGATTTGGGGCCAGTGGTGGCGCGTAAACGGGTTGAGTTCAGCGAAGAAATGGGCGGCATGGGCGGCAACCATATGATGGGGAGCGGTGGCATGGGCCAGTCGATGTTGGCCAATATGTTTAAGGTCAACGGCAAAACCTATGACATGGCGCGCATAGACCTGACCAGTAAGGTTGGTGAGGTAGAAGAGTGGACGGTGTTTAATAACTCCCACATGGACCATCCCTTCCATTTGCACGGCACGCAGTTTATGGTGATCAGCCATCGCCTGAATGACCAAACCGTAGCCGCGCCTTATCGAGCCTATCAAGACACGGTGAATCTGCGGCCATACGAGACTATTGTGTTTAAAGTGGTGCAGCGTGACCGAGGGCTACGCATGTTCCACTGCCATATTTTGGAGCACGAAAACCTCGGCATGATGGCTAATCTCAATGTAGTGTAAGTCCTGCTGTACCAAAGCCAAGCGATTGCTTGGCTTTTTTGATGGCTGCTTGTCTTGGGCGCTATCGGTTCGTTGTGTGAAGGCGCATACTTCCTAATCATAGATGAATCAAACCAAGGTGTTTAACGTGTCCTATTTATTGTTGGCGGCGTTTTTATGGGGAACCTCGTTTATCGCCGGTAAGTTCGCTTACGAACTGGCCGATCCTATTTTAGTGGTACAGCTGCGGCTCGTGATCGCGGCCGTGCTGATGCTGCCCATTTTTATACGCAGCTGCTGGCAAATTCCTAAGGCCTTATGGGGTCGAGTGGCCTTTTTGGCTTTTTTAACGTTTCCAGCCACCTTTCTATTACAGTTCATTGGGCTCAAATACACCTCAGCGGCCAGCGCCGCCACCATGTTGGGCATTGAGCCACTGCTGCTGGTGATGCTGGGCCATTGGTTTTTTAATGAGCCGGCCAAGCGCCATGATTGGGCGCTGAGCCTATTGGCCTTTGTGGGCGTGGTGCTGGTGGTAGGCTTGGGCAATCGAGCGGCGGTATCGGTATGGGGCTGTTTGCTGGTATTGGCTTCGGCGGTAGTGGCCGCCATCTGGATTCATTTATCGCGTCGGCTGTTGAAAACGGTGTCGCCACAGGCTTATACGGCCGCCACCATCGTCTTGGGTGCGGTATTATGCTTGCCGTTTACCTTATTGTTGACGCAGGATTGGCAGCTGCGCCCCAGCGCTTCAGGCATCGCCGCCTTGTTGTATCTGGGCATCGGCTGTAGCCTGGTGGCCGGTTGGGCTTGGAATAAGGGCTTGTTGAGCGCGCCCACCAGCGTGGGAGGGATTTTCTTAGCCTTAGACCCAGTATTCGGTGTGGGGCTGGCCATGCTGCTGTTGGGCGAGCGCTTGGGTGCGACGGGGCTGCTGGGCGTGTTGTTGGTTCTGAGTGCCGCAGGGCTGTCGGTGTGGATACAGGTGCGTGCGAGCAGTACTGCGGCAGGCAAAAAAACAGCCAAGCGTTGAAAAACGCTTGGCTAAAGGTACAACATGTGAAAAGAGGATTACTCGGTTTTGGCGGCGACGTTTGGGGCCGCCGGTTCGCTTAGCCCCATCTTGGCGGCATGACGGCGTTCAGACTGATCCACCATTTTGGCGGCGACCAGATCGCCTGTGACGTTGCCTAGGGTGAAAATCATGTCGACCAAAACGTTGATGCCGGCGGTTAAGGCCACGATTTCAATCGGTAGGCCTGCTTGAGCAAACACGATCGACATACCGATTAAGCCTGCGCCGGGTACGCCCGCCGTGCCCACGGCAGCCAAGGTACCAATCACCACGATGGAAATTAATTCGGGCACGCCTAGATGCACGCCGATGATCTCAGAGGCAAACACCACGCCCACGCCCAAGCGAATGGCGGTGCCGTTCATGTTGACGGTGGCGCCAATGGGCAGGGTCAGTTTGGCAATGCGCTCGCCAATGCCGGCTTTTTCGGCCGCACGAATGGTTAGGGGTAGGGTGCCTAAGCTGCTACAGGTCACGAAGGCGGTTAATACAGCTTCTTTAATGTCACTGTAGAACTTGAATACTTTGACGCCCCATAGCTTCAAAATAATCGGATACACCACGACCATCAACACAATCACCCCGATGTAAGACGTCAGTACGAATTTGCTCAGCGCAATCACCGTGTCCATGCCTTGGCTGCCAATGGTGGCGGCGGTGATGCCGAACACGCCGATGGGGGCATATTCCAAGACACCGTTTAAAATCTTGAGGGCCACTTCGTTGGCGGCTTCGGTGAACTTCATTAAGGTGTTGCCCATTTCGCGCTGGGCTTCATCCTGAGAGTAGCGCATATACAGCATGGATAAGCCAACCAAAATGGCCACAAACACCACCGACAGAATATTGCCGTCGGCAAAAGACTTGATGATGTTGGTCGGAATCATCTCGATTAAAGTATTTAAAAAGCTAGGACGTTCAGGCACGCTGACGCTGGCGTCGACGGGCATAGATAGGCCTGCGCCAGGATTCATGAGCTTGGCGATCACAATGCCTAGGCCGACGGCCACGCCGGTGGTCACCAAGTAAATGGGGAATACTTTGGCGCCAATGCGGCCCAGTTCTTTAGGGTCTGAGTGGTTAACGGCGACAACGAGGGAAAGAAAGATCAGCGGAATCACGACCATTTTCAATAGGTTCATGAAAATTTGGCCCAGTGGTGCCAAGAAGCTGTTGGCCGGCCCAAAGGCTAGGCCGCAAGCAAGGCCCAGCACAAAGCCCACCGTAATTTTGAGCATGAAGGATTTGCTCTTGTACCACTGCCAGAGTTTTAGCATCGTGTGTTCTCCTGAATGAGTGTGTTTTTATTATTTTATTGTTTTGTTGGCATTTTATATGAAATATAAAATCTAATTTTGTTGATTTATTGCATTAAAAAATAAATTACGGCATATTGCCGTAGCCGCTTTTTATTGACTTAGATCAAAAGCGCCACTTAGATTAGGTTAAAACCCAGTTTCAAGACAAGCGAGCTTTATTCATGTGTTCATTCCGTTTTGGATTGCACGAATGTAGGAATCGAGATAAGCTTAACGCCGAGAAATAGCAATAAAACTAATACAATCAAATATGTATAATAAAAACCACAATAATAACAATGAATTGACGTCATGAGCAAAAGCTTGTTGGCGTAGGAGAAACCACATGAGCCGTTTAGGCATATCAAGAAAACAAGTCCCTTCTATGGCCGCGCTACAGTGTTTTGAAGCATCGGCGCGCCACCTGAGCTTCACTCAGGCCGCAGAAGAACTCCACCTCACCCAGAGCGCCGTCAGTAAACAGGTGGCGCAGCTAGAAACCACGCTACAGACCAGCCTGTTTCGGCGCGTGCGTAAGCGCTTAAAGCTGTCGCCGGCAGGGGCACTGTATTTGCCAGAAGTGCGTAAAATTTTAGGCCAAGTCGAAGTGTCAACGCTGTATATGTTGTCCTACGGCAGCGAAACCGAAGTGCTCAGCGTAGCCGCTCACCCAACGTTTGGTGCGCGGTGGCTGATTCCGGCCCTTAAAGACTTCTACGATCTGTATCCCAATATTCACCTCGATATGCGCGACTACGTCCAACCGTTTGATTTGGCTAAGGCGGGGATCGACGTGGCTTTTTTATTCGGCAGCGGTGCTTGGCAAGGGGTGGAATGCGTCAAGGTGTTTGATGAATGGATGGTGCCGGTGTGCCACCCCGACGTGTTAAAAGGGCAGACGATCAACAAGGCGGAAGATTTAGGCCAATACGTCTTACTACAGTGTCAGTCACGCCCAGCGTCGTGGTACACCTACTTTGCCAGCCAGTCGGTGGAGGTGAATCGCTGCTATCAAGGGCCACGTTTTGAAACCTGGTCGGCCTGCATTCGTGCCGCCGAAGCAGGCTATGGCATGGCCTTAGTGCCTAAGTTCTTGGTGGCGGATGAGCTGCAAAGCGGTAAATTGGTGTCGCCGTGGGCGTATGAGTTGCCCAGCAATGGCGCTTACTATTTGGCCTATGAAGAGCACGCCGCCGACATGCCCAAAATCAAGAAGCTGGTGTCGTGGTTGAAAGACCACTTATTATTGCAAACTTCGCCAGAATCGGAAAAAAAGGAATAATACAAAGCTTTTTTTTCGTTTGAACCTCTGCTGGGATTCTGGTCTGATAGGCACTCATCGCGACATCGACGCTCGATGAGCCATTAGATGACCAGAATAAAAGTACTGTGCCCTAAAAATAAATCCGCACAGAATACCCACATCAAGAGGATTCACACCATGCCAAGCAAGCAAATTAGCCCCGCTTTGTCTATTGTTCACCCCATTATGCTGTCTCATGGCCTCAACGCCACCGTCTGGGATCAGGACGGTAAGTCGTATATCGACTTTATCGGCGGCATTGGGGTGTTGAACCTAGGCCATTGCCATCCTAAAGTGGTGGCCGCCATCACCGAACAGGCACAAAAGCTGACTCATTATGCTTTTAATGCCGTCCCTCATCAGCCTTATGGCCTGTTGATGGAGGCTTTGTCGGCTTTTATTCCCTCCTCTGTACCCTTCATGGGCATGCTCACCAACTGTGGCGCTGAAGCCACGGAAAACGCCTTGAAAATTGCCCGTATTCACACCAAACGCACCGGCGTGATTGCGTTTGATGGCGGCTTTCATGGCCGCACCTTGGCTTCATTAAACCTCAACGGTAAAGTCGCCCCTTATAAGCAAGGCCTAGGTGCGTTACCGGGCCCGGTTTACCACATTCCTTTTCCTAGCCAAGACAATGGCGTCAGCAGCCAAACCGCTAAAGACGCATTGGCGCGCTTAATGGCGGTCGAAATCGACATCAACGAAGTGGCGTGTATCGTGGTTGAGCCGATTCAGGGCGAGGGTGGTTTTCAATTATTAGACCCTGAGTTTGCTCAGTACCTGCGTGCATTTTGTGATCAACATGGTATCTTATTGGTGTTGGACGAAATTCAATCCGGATTTGGCCGTACCGGCACGCGCTTTGGCTTTGAACGCCTAGGCATCGAGCCTGATCTATTGCTGTTGGCCAAAAGCATTGCCGGCGGCATGCCTTTAGGCGCCGTGATGGGCAAGCCTGAGTTTATGGTGAATCTACCTAAGGGCAGCCTCGGCGGTACTTATTCAGGCAACCCTGTTTCTTGTGCGGCGGCTTTGGCCAGCATCGAAGTGATGTCTGAAGGCGATCATTTGGCCCTGTGGGGGCAACGCTATCAGGCGGCGGTTGAGCGCCATCACGCTGCTTGGCAGGCGGCCGGCATTCGCTGCGTGGGTCGCTTGACCGGCGTGGGCGCCATGCGCGGCATCGAATTGCTGAATGACGAAGGTGGCCCTGGTACTGAAGTCTTAGCCCGTGTATTGAATCGCGCCCGCGAACGTGGCTTGCTGTTGATGCCTAGCGGCAAAAACCGCCACATCATCCGCCTTTTGGCGCCCCTAACCATTGAGCCCGATAGGCTTGAACAAGGTTTGAGCCTGTTGGGTGAGTGTCTCGCAGGTAATTAAAACATGAAAATCGCGCACATTAACGTGCCCAAAGCGCCGCAGGCGGCCGTCTATCAAGCCTTCTTAAAGGCAGTGGCGGCCCACGGCTTTAAGGGCGAGATTGAACAAGACTACGCCAAGCGTATTGTGTTCTCGACCGATAACTCAGTGTATCAGCGCTTGCCGCAGGCCACCGTGTTCCCGCGGGACACGGCTGATTTGGTGTGCCTGGCGCGTTTGGCCGCTGATTCGGCCTATACCGCCGTGGTGTTGACCGCGCGCGGTGGCGGTACGGGCACCAACGGCCAGTCTTTGACCGATGGCATCGTGGTCGACGTGTCTCGCCATATGAATCAGATTTTAACCATCGACGCCAAGGCGCGCACCGCCGTGGTGCAAGCAGGCGTGGTGAAAGATCAGCTTAACGCTGCGCTTAAACCTTATGGCCTCTTTTTTGCGCCAGAGCTGTCGACCTCTAATAGAGCCACCATTGGCGGCATGATCAATACCGACGCCAGCGGCCAAGGCAGCTGTACCTATGGTAAAACCCGCGACCACGTTTTGGGCTTAAAAACGGTTTTACTGGGTGGCACCGTCTTAGAAACGGCGGCTTTAAATGCGGCGGAATTGGCCCAGGAGCAGGCCCAGACAGGGCTAGTCGGCACGCTGTATCAAACCGTTGATGCCTTGGTGAGTGAGCACGCCGAGGCGATCGAGGCCACGTTCCCTAAGCTGAACCGCTGTCTTACGGGCTACGATTTACCGCACATTAAAGAGGATGGGGTGTTTAACCTCAATAATCTATTGTGTGGCTCAGAAGGCTCTTTGGGCTTTGTCACCGAAGCCAAGATTAACTTATTGCCCATACCGACCCATCAAATCTTGGTCAACATTCGCTATGCCGATTTTCAAGCCGCGCTACGTGATGCCAAAGCTTTGATGGCCCAGCGGCCGCTGTCGATCGAGACCGTGGATTCAAAAGTATTGCAGTTGGCTAAGGCCGATTTTGTGTGGCACAGCGTGGCCGAATACTTCCCGGATAATGCCGACGGCAGCGACACGCTGGGCATCAACCTAGTGGAGTTTTGCGGCGATGATTTGCCGGCTTTACAGGCGACGGTGGCGGCGTTTATTCAGCATTTAGACAGCGACACCACCGTCGCCCGCCTAGGCCATACGCTGGCAGTAGGCGCTAAAGCAGTGAACACCGTATACGGCATGCGTAAGCGTTCGGTGGGGCTATTGGGCAACGTGAAGGGTGAGGTGAGACCGCAGCCGTTCGTGGAAGACACGGCGGTTCCGCCTGAACATTTGGCCGATTATATTGCCGAGTTTCGCGCCGTCTTGGATGAGGCGGGTTTGGCCTATGGCATGTTTGGCCACGTGGATGCCGGCGTCTTGCACGTGCGCCCCGCGCTAGACATGAAAGACCCCTTGCAGGCGGCTAAGGTGCGTGACATTACCGACCAAGTCGTCGAGCTGGTGCATAAATATGGTGGCGTGCTGTGGGGCGAACACGGTAAGGGCTTGCGCTCTGGCTATGCGCCTAAGTTTTTTGGCGCCGTGTATCCAGTGTTGCAGCAGATTAAAGCCTTGTTTGATCCACACAATCAGCTCAATCCAGGCAAAATCGCCACCCCCAGCAGCATGCCGAATGCGCAGCTGACTCAGGTGGATGAAGTGCCGTTTCGCGGCGACCTCGATCGCCAGATTGCAAAAAAAGTATGGTATGGCTTTCAAAGCGCCGTGCACTGTAACGGCAATGGCGCTTGCTATAACTATGACGTCAACGACGCCATGTGTCCGTCGTGGAAGGCCACGCGCGACCGCATGCATGCGCCTAAGGGGCGGGCATCTTTGGTGCGCGAATGGTTACGCCTACAGGAACAGGCAGGGGTAGACGTGTTGGCCTGTGCGCCCGACGCACAAACCACTGGTTGGCTGGGTGCGGTTAAGGCCAACTTGGTGCGCGTGGGGCATTCATGGCGCAGCCCGCGGGCGCAAAAAGACGATTTTTCTCATCAAGTGTATGAGGCCATGAGTGGCTGCCTGTCGTGTAAGTCTTGCGCCGGTCAGTGTCCGATTAAGGTCAACGTGCCCGATTTTAAATCGCGCTTTTTATACCTATACCACACGCGTTATTTACGGCCGTTAAAAGACTACGCCGTCGGTGCCCTTGAATACACCTTGCCGTATTTGGCTAAGGCGCCAAAGCTGTACAACGCCGCCCTCAGTAATGGCGTGGTGGATGGCCTGATGCGTCGAGTGGTGGGCTTGGTGGACAGCCCTAAAATGAGCACGCTGCCCTGGGCCGACTTGCTGGCGCAGCATCAGGTTCAAGCCGCCACCGTGGCTAATCTGGCGCGATTGAGTGAAGCCGAAAAGGCGCGCAGCATCGTGTTGGTGCAAGACGCGTTCACCCGCTATTTTGAAACCCCGTTGCTGGCCGATTGGATGGCCTTGCTGAAGGCTTTAGACGTGCGCATCTTTCTGTTGCCGTTCATGCCTAACGGCAAACCGCTGCACGTGCATGGTTTTTTGAGCCAGTTTAAAAAGCTGGCGCGGCGCAATACCCAAGTCTTAAACCAAGTGGCCGAAGCCGGCATCCCGCTGGTGGGGATGGATCCGGCCATGACCTTGGTGTATCGACAAGAATATGTACAGGTATTGGACAGCAGCCTGGCGCAGCCAGAAGTGCTGCTGCCGCAAGAATGGCTGAGCCGATTGCTGGCGGCGCAGGTCAACACAGTGACGGCCGACGCCGAGCCGTATTATTTACTGGGTCACTGCACTGAAAAAACCAATGCGCCCGAAGCCGCCCAGCAGTGGGTGAGCCTGTTTGCTGCCTTTGGTTTGAAGCTGGTACCTATGGCCAGTGGCTGCTGCGGCATGTCTGGTACCTATGGCCATGAGCGCCAACATCAAGAGACGTCTGCCACGATTTATCAGCAGTCTTGGCAGCCGCTGGTGGCTCAGCATGGACCGTCGGGGCGCCTGTTGTCGACGGGCTACTCTTGTCGCAGCCAGGTCAAGCGAATGAGCGACCAAACATTGAATCACCCTTTACAAATTTTGTTAAAAAATGTGCAAGGCCTAAGCGCCGAAGCCTAATTGATGAACACACTTGGAGAACCCATGTCACACACTGCCTTTTTGTCGCCCGATTTGATTCGTGCCAAATTTTCGGCCGCCATGTCGGCCATGTACCAAAACGAAGTGCCTTTATACGGCGATTTAATGAGCTTAGTGGCCGACGTGAATCAAACCACTTTGGCGGCGAACCCTGAGCTACATGCACGATTGGCGCAAACTCAAGAGTTAGCGCGCCTAGACGAAGAGCGTCATGGTGCCATTCGGGTGGGTACTGAGGCTGAGTTGAGTACCATTCGTCGCCTGTTTGCGGTGATGGGGATGTTCCCTGTGGGCTATTATGATTTGGCACCGGCCGGCGTGCCGGTGCATTCAACCGCTTTTCGTGCCGTGCATGAAGACGCATTGCGCGTGAGTCCGTTTCGCGTGTTTACCTCTTTGCTGCGCTTGGAATTAATCGATGATGAGGCCACGCGTACGGAAGCAACCGCTATTTTGGCCCGCCGTAACATCTTTACCGCCGAAGCCTTGGCTCTGATCGAACAGTGTGAGCAAGAGGGTGGTTTGAGTGAGGCCGATGCTGAGCGTTTTGTCGCTGCGGCTCTGGAGACCTTCCGCTGGCATTCCGACGCGACCGTGACCGCCGCACAGTATCAAGCCTTACATGACCAACACCGTTTGATTGCCGACGTGGTGGCATTTAAAGGCCCACACATCAATCATTTGACGCCTCGAACCGTCGACATCGATACCATTCAGGCCCTGATGCCGCAGCGAGGCATTAATGCTAAAGCCGTGGTGGAAGGCCCGCCTCGTCGCGAGTGTCCGATTTTACTGCGTCAAACCAGCTTTAAAGCCTTGCAAGAGCGCGTGCGCTTTACCGATCAAGCGGACGAGGGTGAGGTGGGTAGCCACACCGCGCGCTTTGGTGAGATCGAACAGCGCGGCGCGGCGTTGACGCCTAAAGGCCGTGCCCTATACGACCAGTTATTGAATGAGGCGCGTGCTGAAATTGGCGGTGCGCCGACTGAGGCTAATGCCGATGCTTATCGCGCTAATTTGGCCAAGCATTTTGCCGCCTTCCCAGACACCTATGCCGAAATGAGGGATCAAGACCTAGCCTATTTCGCCTATTACCCAACCGAAGCTGGCTTGGCTCGATCTGGCCAATTTGCCGCTGGCAGCAGCGTGGATGATTTGATTGCCGCAGGTGCGGTGATTTACGAACCCATCGTGTATGAAGACTTCTTACCCGTCAGCGCCGCCGGCATCTTCCAGTCTAACCTCGGTGGTGAAAGCCAGGCAGAATATGAAGGCACGTCTAGCCAAGCTCAGTTTGAAGCCTCTTTAGGTGCGCCGGTGTTTGACGAATTACGCATGTATGCCGACTCATCTGAGCGTTCTTGGGCTTTATGCCGTGAAGCGCTCAAGCTGAGCGAGGCGGTTTAGTTTCTCTGCATCACTGTTAAGTTGAACGTTGTTGCCGGTCATGGGCTTTGCTCTGACCGGCTTTTTTTTGTTTGCTCAGGCTCTGCCATGACTGCTGAGTGAGGGCGTAAGCGCTTGGGTTTGTGGTATAAAGCCTGATGCTACGGACAATAGGGAGACGAAATGAGCGCACGATTAGGGCTAATGCTGGGCATGGCCTTATGCAGTAGCTGGGCGCTGGGCGCGCCAGATCCGGCCACAGCCTATCTGAGCAAAATAGTAGACCCTCTGGGTGAGGTTTGCCATTATCAAAATCAGATAGGACAAATCATCGTGGCCGCGCGCCCGTGCGATGAAACCATTGATTACGTTAGTGATCTACACCGATTACCGTTTGCGCTGGTGTTTGATCAAGGCTGGCAGGCCTATGGGCCGAGCGGGGCGCACTTGTTTGAGGTGTTTATGTTTGACAACGGCCCAGACGAGCCGGCAGAAGGGCTGATACGCATTGAGCGAGCGGGGCGTTTGGGTTATGCAAGCGTGGCCACGGGCAAGATTATGGTGCCGCCTCTTTATCAGTGTGCGCTCCCGTTTCGCGATGGTTGGGCGCAGGTGGGTTTGCGCTGCCAAAAGGTGTATGAGCCTAGCGGTGAACATTGGTATTGGGAAGCGGATGAGTGGCTGCGGTTGCCGCATCCATCGTCGTGAGAGCGGCGTTTACCGTTAAGCCGTAGGGTGGGTCGAGACCCACGTGGTTTTGGTTTAGGTACGTTAAGAGTTGGCGGCGTGGGTAGGCTTCGCTTTACCCGCCCTAGGCGAGAGCAGCGTTTGCCGTTAAGTCGTAGGGTGGGTCGAGGCCCACGCGGTTTTGGTTTAGGTACGTTAAGAGTTGGCAGCCTGAGTAGGCTTCGCTTTAGCCACCCTAGGCGAGGGCAGCGTTTGCCGTTAAGTCGTAGGGTGGGTCGAGACCCACGCGGTTTTGGTTTGGATGCGTTCAGGGTTGGCGGCGTGGGCAGGCTTAGCCTTACCCACCTCGCGCGGCTTAGTGTAGAGAACGGCTGAGGCGCTCTTTTTGCTGTAGCAGCTTTTTCTTGGCGGCGGTGACCTGATTACTTAGGGCTAGGCGGCGGGCAAACGACACGCCCTGTTTTAATTCCCAGGCCAGCGCTTGATCGATGGCGCTTAGGCGCTGGTCAATGCTTTTGATTTTTAGCTTGGTGACCGTGCCCCAAAGCTTGCCCCAGCCGCTCGAGGCTTTTTTGCTGCTGCTTAATAAGCTTTTAACCTGAGTGTGGCGGTGTTGTGTCAATGTGGTCATGGTCACGTCCTTCGTTGTAAGCAGTTGCTGACGAAATAAGTCATCAAACTGTATCATTTCTAAAATAAATGTTACTATTGGTCCACAAATATTGGACATGACCATATTAGTACAAAATATGCGTACATGTAAGGCCTAAATTCAAATTATTGATCGAAAGTATGCAAATTATGGACAAAGAAGCTGATTTTGCCGCCATTGTGGCCAGAGTGAAGTCTTTGTATGAGGTCAATAAAGACAGCGACTTAGCCGCTGTATTGGGGGTTAACCGCCAAACGGTTTACTCCTGGAAGACCCGCAACGTCATTCCCCTCGAAAAGTGTATGCAAATTGCGACAGATCGCCAAGTCAGCCTGGATTGGATTTTATTTGGGCAAAACAGCACGGCGGTCGCTGCTGCGGCGGCCAATGATGACGATGCAGACTACGTCAGCGTGCCAATGTATGACGTCGCCGCCAGCGCTGGCTACGGCAGTTTTTTTAGCGAAGAGCAAATCGTGGACAAGCTGCACTATCTGGGCAGTTGGATTCGCGATGAAGGCCTGTACCCGAAAGATTTGGCCGTCATCACCATTGCGGGGGAAAGCATGTCGCCCACGCTGAATACCGGCGATGCGGTGCTGGTGAATATGGCGCAAAAAAAAGGCGACGGGGTATTTTTGCTGCGCGTGGGCGATGCGCTGCGGGTGAAGCGCCTACAGTGGCTATTGGATGGCTCAATTCGGGTGATTTCGGATAACCCGATTTACCCGCAGGAGGTTTTACAGCCCGAGGTGTTTGCTGACGAGTCGGTTGAGATCATCGGCCTGTGTCATTCGCGCCAGGGTAAGCTTAATTAAATCCAGCTAAGTCTGCTTGAGCGGTTCTGTCTTGAGGTGTTCAGGACAGAGCCGTTTTTTGTGTTCGACAGGATGGGATGGGTGTTGGATAATTCATACACGTGTTGGGCTTAGACGAAAAAATACCCTCCGAGGAGGGTATTTTTTATGGTCATCAACGTCATGACCTTGTTGGTTGCGGGGACAGGATTTGAACCTATGACCTTCGGGTTATGAGCCCGACGAGCTACCATGCTGCTCCACCCCGCGTTTGTTACGCTAAGTCTGAGTCTTGAAGCTCAAACTTTATTTATTTTTTGGTAATGGTGTGTTGCTTTTCTTTTTGGCCTAACGCCCGTCGTGATTCGACTGGGTGACAAGCGATCCTTGTGGGGGCTTGTGCTGGTTTGCTGCCAAGACGTGCATAATAGGCGGTTTGCTTTTTCTTGTCAAGCGTATTTGGCTAAATATGGGGTTAATTAACCAAATACCCGCATTGGGTGTCTGGTTTTTGCGACGGTAGCCCTAGGAAACGGCTTGGACGCAAAAGTCGGCAATGGCGTCGATGAGCTGGGTTTTATCGACGGGGTGAGCGTCCGGGTTGCTGATCGGCATGATCAGGGCTTGGGTCATCGAGCCGACGATGCAGGCGGCGCTGGCGTCGACGTCGATGGAGCGAAAGTCGCCGTCTTTAATGCCTCGGTGCAAAATATTTTTGAACACGTTTCCAAACAGCAGGTGGCAGCGCATCCGTTCGGTTTCAACCGCGGCACTGTCTAAGGGTTCGGCGATGAAGGCGTAGGCCAAGCGGGAACCTGCGAGGGCGCGGCTGGTAAAAGAGACAATGGCGGCGCGCAGGCATTCGCGTGCAGACTGCGGCTGGGCGGCAATTTCATCAAGAATGTCGATTTCTAACAGAACGGCGTCGGTTAAGATTTCTACCAGCAGCTGATCTTTAGACGAAAAATAACGGTAGATCAGGCCAGTGGACACGCCTGCTTCGCGTGCAATGCCTGCGACCTGTACGTCTTTGAATCCACCCTTGGCAATGATGCGGCGGGCGGCCTGGAAAATGATCTTTCTATTCTGGGCCAGTCTGGCTTCCATCATTGAAGATCGCTTGTAGGTTGAGGTGCGTTTTTCGGTCATGCTGGCATTATAGTTTAAACGCTAAATATAGTACATAAAATAAATTGAAATCAAATTATGAATTGCTATTCATTTTTTTGGATTACCCCTGTATAGTGAAGAGAACGAATAGGGCAAGCGCGTCGTTAAATGGCTACAGGCCAGACCAATGCCCAATAATGGCCAGACGATAAAGACAAAGGAGAACCATCATGATGTTGCAAACATTAGATTTTGGCATGGATGAAACCATTACCATGTTGCGCGAGAGCTTAGTAGGCTTTTGCGCCAATGAGATCGCCCCGCGTGCGGCGCAAATCGATCACGATAATGAATTTCCTGCCGACCTATGGCGCAAAATGGGCGACCTAGGCCTATTGGGCATGACCGTCAGCGAAGAATACGGTGGCAGCGGCATGGGCTATTTGGCCCACATCGTGGCGATGGAAGAAATTTCTCGGGCTTCTGCTTCAGTAGGGCTGTCGTATGGTGCCCACTCTAATCTGTGCGTGAATCAGCTTAACCGTAACGGCAATGCCGAGCAAAAGGCCAGATATTTGCCCAAATTGGTGTCTGGTGAGCACGTCGGTGCCTTGGCCATGTCTGAGCCCAATGCTGGTTCTGATGTGGTGAGCATGCAGCTACGGGCGGAAAAAAAAGGCGATGTGTATGTATTGAACGGCTCGAAGATGTGGATCACCAACGGTGGCGATGCCGACGTGCTGATCGTGTATGCCAAAACCGATGCACAAGCAGGTGCCAAGGGCATGACGGCGTTTATTGTTGAAAAAGGCTTTAAAGGCTTTAGCCACGGCACGCATTTGGATAAATTAGGCATGCGCGGCTCCAATACCTACCCCTTATTCTTTGACGATTGTGAAGTCCCGGCTGAAAACGTTTTAGGCACGGTTGGTGGCGGTGTGAAGGTGTTGATGAGCGGTTTGGACTATGAGCGTGCCGTCCTCAGCGGTGGCCCCTTGGGCATTATGGATGCCTGTATGGACGTGGTGATTCCGTACTTGCACGACCGTAAGCAGTTTGGTCAGGCCATTGGTGAGTTTCAATTGATGCAGGGTAAGCTGGCCGATATGTACAGTACCTGGTTGGCCTCTAAGGCTTTGGTGTATGCCGTTGGCCGCGCCTGCGATCAGTCCGACCACGCCCGTAGCCTGCGTAAAGACGCTGCTAGCGCCATTTTGTACTCTGCCGAAAAAGCCACTTGGATGGCGGGTGAGGCCATTCAGACCTTAGGCGGTAACGGTTACATCAATGAATATCCAGTTGGGCGCCTATGGCGTGATGCCAAGCTGTATGAGATCGGGGCGGGGACTTCTGAGATTCGCCGAATGTTGATCGGCCGTGAGCTATTTAACGAAACTGCTTGAGTCGGTGTTTAATTGATTAATGAGGTTTGCCATGAATGTTTTGAAATCCAGTATCAATCCCCGTAGCGACGAATTTCGCGTAAACGCTGAAGCCATGCAGCAGGCCCTAGCCGGCTTGAATGAGGTGGCGCACACGATTCAACAGGGCGGTGGCGAAGCCGCCTGCGCCCGCCACGAAGGTCGCGGCAAGCTATTGGTGCGTGAGCGTATTGACGTATTGCTTGATGAGGGCAGCAATTTCTTAGAGGTTGGCCAGCTGGCCGCCTGGGATATGTACGGTAATGAAGTGCCTGCGGCTGGCGTGATCACCGGCATCGGTCAAGTGCATGGCCGCCAGTGCATGATTGTGGCCAACGATGCGACGGTTAAAGGCGGTACGTATTACCCTTTGACGGTGAAAAAACACCTGCGCGCGCAAGAGATTGCCGAACAGAATCATTTGCCGTGTATTTATTTAGTGGATTCGGGCGGTGCCTATTTGCCGCTGCAGGATGAAGTGTTTCCTGACCGCGACCATTTCGGGCGTATTTTCTATAACCAAGCGCAAATGTCGGCCAAGGGCATTCCGCAAATCGCTGTAGTGATGGGCAGCTGTACCGCCGGTGGCGCCTATGTGCCAGCGATGTCGGACGAAACCATTATTGTGCGCAATCAAGGCACCATCTTCTTAGGTGGGCCGCCGTTGGTGAAAGCGGCCACGGGCGAAGTGGTCAGCACCGAAGATTTAGGCGGCGGCGACGTGCACACGCGAGTGTCGGGCGTGGCCGACTATTTGGCTGAAAACGACCATCATGCGCTTGGCTTGGCGCGCAATATTGTGGCCAACTTAAACCATGTAAAAACCCATGACTTAGACGTGAAGGCGGTACAGGCGCCGCTGTATTCTGCCGATGAGCTATATGGCGTGGTGCCTAGCGACACGCGTAAGCCCTACGATGTGCGCGAAATCATTGCCCGCATCGTGGATGGTTCAGAATTTGACGAATTTAAGGCTAGGTTTGGCACCACGCTGGTGACGGGCTTCGCGCGGCTGTATGGCCATCCGGTCGGCATCATTGCCAATAATGGCATTTTGTTCTCTGAGTCGGCCCAAAAAGGCACCCACTTTATTGAACTGTGCTGTCAGCGTGGCATTCCGCTGATCTTCTTGCAAAACATCACCGGTTTTATGGTGGGGCGCAAGTATGAGAATGAGGGCATTGCCAAAAATGGCGCCAAGCTGGTGATGGCTGTGGCCACGGCTAAAGTGCCTAAGTTTACGCTGATCATTGGCGGCTCGTTTGGTGCGGGTAACTACGGCATGTGTGGCCGCGCTTATTCACCGCGTTTCTTGTGGACTTGGCCTAATTCACGCATCAGCGTGATGGGCGGCGAGCAGGCGGCCAGCGTGTTGACCACGCTTAAGCGCGATGCGATTGAGAAAAAGGGCGACAGCTGGAGCGCTGAAGAAGAGCAGGCCTTTAAACAGCCGATTCGTGATCAATATGAGCATCAGGGCCATCCGTTTTATGCCTCGGCACGGCTGTGGGATGATGGCGTGATTGACCCGGCTCAAACCCGCCGCGTCTTGGGTTTGAGCGTGTCGGCGGCGCTGAATGCGCCGGCAGAAGCCACCCAATTCGGCGTGTTCCGAATGTAAGGCGAAGGAGTCGATATGTATCAGTATTTAGAAATCGAACGGCAAGGCCAGGTGACCCATGTGTGGCTCAATCGACCAGAGGTGGGCAATGCGTTTAATGCAGCGCTGATTGCCGAGTTAAACCAATGTTTTACTGAGCTGAATCACGATGAGATGACGCGAGTAGTGGTGTTGGGCGGCCGCGGCAAGCATTTTTCTGCCGGTGCCGACCTGAACTGGATGAAGGCGGCGGGCGAAGCCGACTTGGCCACCAATGTGGCTGATGCAGAAGCTTTGGCGCAGATGTTGGACAGCTTGGCCCGCGTCAATAAGCCCACCATCGCCCGAGTTCAGGGCGCGGCCATGGGCGGCGGCCTCGGCTTGGCGGCGGCTTGCGACCTCTGCGTGGCGTCTGAGAATGCCGTGTTCGCAACCTCGGAAGTGCGTTTAGGGCTCACGCCAGCGACGATTAGCCCCTATGTGCTGCGCGCCATCGGCGCTCGCCAAGCCCATCGCTATTTCTTGACCGCTGAAAAAATCAGCGCTGCCAAGGCCGAGCGCATTGGTCTGGTGCATGAATTGGCGGCCACGCCTGAGGTGATTGATGAAACGGTGGCGCAGCTGTGCAGCAGCCTGCTGGCGGGTGGGCCTGTGGCGCAAGCCGCGGCCAAAGCGCTGATTTTTAGGGTGAACAACCAAACCATTGATGCACCGCTGTTGGCCGATACCGCCCAGCGTATTGCCACTTTACGTGCGGGTGCCGAAGCGAAAGAGGGCTTGAGTGCTTTTTTAAGCAAGCGTGCCCCCGCTTGGCAAGCCGAATAACGTCGTCGTTTAAAGGAAGACCATGTTTAATAAAATTTTAATTGCCAACCGCGGCGAAATTGCCTGCCGTGTGATCCGTAGCGCTAAAAAAATGGGCATTGCCACCGTGGCCGTGTATTCCCACGCCGACGCCAATGCCCAGCACGTGAAGCTGGCCGATGAAGCCGTGTGTATTGGCCCTGCGCCAGCACGTGAAAGCTATTTGCAAATCGACAAAATCATTGCTGCTGCCAAGCAAACTGGCGCTCAGGCGATTCACCCTGGCTATGGTTTTTTGTCTGAAAATGAAGCCTTTGCCGAAGCCTGCCAAGTGAATGACGTGGTGTTCATTGGCCCGCCGGTGGCCGCCATCAACGCGATGGGCCTGAAAGCCACGGCCAAGGCGCTGATGGAAAAAGCTGACGTGCCGCTGACGCCTGGCTATCACGGCAGCAATCAAGATGCTCAGTTCCTGCATCAAGAGGCCGATCGCATTGGCTATCCGCTCTTGATTAAGGCCAGTGCGGGTGGGGGCGGTAAGGGCATGAGCCTGGTGGAGTCTTCGGATCAATTTTTAAATGCCTTAGCCAGCTGCCAACGCGAAGCCACGGCCAGCTTTGGCAACGCCGACGTGTTGCTGGAAAAATACATCAGCCGTCCACGCCACATTGAAGTACAGGTGTTTGGCGACAGCCACGGCAACTACGTGCACTTTTTTGAGCGCGACTGCTCGGTGCAGCGCCGCCACCAAAAGGTTTTGGAAGAAGCGCCTGCGCCTAACGTCAGCGATGAGCATTTGGCCGCCATGCGTGAAGCCGCCATCAATGCTGCCCGCGCCGTAGGCTATGTGGGTGCAGGGACGGTGGAGTTTATTGCCCACCAAAGCGGTGAGTTTTACTTCATGGAAATGAACACCCGCTTACAGGTAGAGCATCCGGTGACGGAAATGATCACCGGCGAAGACTTGGTTGAGTGGCAGCTGCGGGTGGCCTTTGGTGAGCCCTTGCCGAAAACTCAAGAGCAGCTGGGGATTCGCGGCCATGCGCTAGAAGCGCGGATTTATGCCGAAGATCCAGACAAAGGCTTCTTGCCGTCTACCGGCCAAATTGTCTACCTACATCGCCCTGAAACCAACGACTTTGTGCGCATCGACAGCGGCGTAGAAGAGGGCGACGTGATCAGCGCCTATTACGACCCGATGATTGCCAAACTCATTGTGTGGGGTGAAGACCGTGCCGAGGCATTGAACCGCATGCACCGTGCTTTGGGTGAATTTAATGTTTTAGGATTAAACAATAACATCAGCTTCTTACGGCGCTTAGTGGGCTGTGCCTCATTCACTCAGGCGGATTTAGACACCGGTCTGATTGAGCGTGAGCAAACGGCTTTGTTGCCGAATACTGAGCCGGTGGCTGCCAATATTTGGGGTTTGGCCAGCTTAGGCCTGCTGCTGCAACAGCAACAAGGTTGGCAGCAGGTGGCCCAAGCCGGTGCCGATGCCCAATCGCCTTGGCATCAGGCTGATGGCTGGCGCCTGAATGGCCACGTACGCCGTAAGCTAAACTGGCTGCATCAAGGAGAGCCGACCCAAGTCATCGCGCATTACCAAGGTCAGGGGCATTTTAATCTGTTGCTCAATGGCCAAGCGGTGACCGCGTCGGGCACGCTGAATGCAGAGGGAGAGTTGACGGCCGTCATCGCAGGGCAGCAGAAAAAAGCCCGAGTGGTGCGCCAAGGTCAGGTGCTGTGGGTGTTTGTAGACGGTGATGCCCATGCCTTTACCTATGTCGACCCTTACAGCGCCGTGTCAGAAGAGGCCGCAGGCAGCAATCATTTGGCGGCGCCGATGCCTGGCCAAGTGGTTAAAGTGTGGGTGAGTGCGGGCGATGTGGTGAAAAAAGGCGATGCCTTGATGGTGTTAGAAGCCATGAAGATGGAGCACACGATTACCGCGCCTGCTGACGGCATGATTGAGAGCGTGCTGTTTGCGGTGACCGACCAAGTGGCCGATGGCGATGAGCTGTTGGTGTTTGCTGAAGGCGAAAAGGAAACCAGCGATGTACCTGCCTAATAAAGTCAAAATAGTGGAGGTCGGGCCGCGCGACGGCCTGCAAAATGAGGCGCAACAGGTCAGCACCGAGGTCAAGCTGGAGCTGATCGAACGCTTGGGCGAGGCAGGATTAACCACGATTGAGGCGACGGCGTTTGTGTCGCCCAAGTGGGTGCCGCAGATGGCCGATGCCAAAGCCGTGATGGCTGGGCTTAAGCCGAAGGCGGGCGTGGCCTATCCGGTGTTGGCGCCTAATTTGCAAGGCTTTGAGGCGGCTTATGGCGCCGGCGCTCGCGAAGTGGCGGTGTTTGCGGCGGCGTCGGAAGCCTTCTCGCAAAAAAACATCAATTGCAGCATTGCCGAGTCGATCGAGCGTTTTGTGCCGGTGTTGCGCGCGGCGCAAAGCCACGGTGTGAAGGTGCGCGGCTATGTGTCCTGTGTTTTGGGCTGTCCGTACGAGGGCGAAATTGCGCCTGAGCAAGTGGCGGAAGTGGCCCAGAGATTGTTGGATTTAGGCTGCTATGAAATCAGCCTTGGCGACACCATCGGTGTGGGTACGCCGGTGGCCACCATGGGCTTAATCGACGCCGTGTCGAAACGGGTGCCGCTGCCGCAGCTGGCTGGTCATTTTCACAACACCTACGGCATGGCCATCGCCAATATTTTTGCGGCGTTACAAATGGGCGTGGCGGTGTTTGATGCGTCGGTGGCAGGCCTAGGCGGCTGCCCTTATGCTAAGGGCGCCAGCGGCAATGTGGCCACGGAAGACGTGGTGTATTTATTAAACGGTTTGGGCATCGACAGCGGCGTGGATTTGCCTTCGTTAGTCAGCACGGCACACTGGATCAGCCAAGCGCTGGGTCGAGCACCGGCCTCACACACGGCCAAAGCCCTGCTGGCTTAAGCCGGCTTGGGTAAGCAGCATCATAATAAAAGGCATGGCCATAAGCCGTCGCCTGACCTTAGTCCGTTGTGATGAACGGGTGTTATCTACAAAAGAGAACAGAAACAAGGAGTCACTATGAGTCAACTAAGCTATGTGAATGGTGCCAGCAGCACCCCTTTGATCGGGGTGACGGTGGGCCAATACTTTGATGAAGCCTGTGCGCGTTACGCCGAACATGAGGCTTTGGTGGTGCGCCATCAGAATGCCCGCTTGACCTATCGCGATCTGCAAGAGCAGGTCAATACCTTGGCCTGTGGCCTGCGTCGCCTAGGCTTAGTGGCCGGAGACCGCATTGGCATTTGGTCAACCAACTGCGTGGAATGGACGTTGATGCAGTTCGCCACCGCCAAGGCGGGGCTGATTTTGGTCAACATCAATCCTTCCTATCGCCGTACCGAACTTGAATACGCCATCAATAAGGTGACCTGTCGCGCCATCGTGATGGCCTCTGCGTTTAAAGACAGCAACTATAATGACATGATCTGTGATCTGGCTCCAGAGTTGGCCGATGCAGGCTCTGGCCCGCTACAAGCACAGCGGCTGCCTTCGTTGGAGTATGTGATCAGCATCAATAACGAACCACGCTCTGGTATGTTGAATTTTGCCGACTTGATGACTGCGCCCAGTGCCGAAGAGTTAGCCGCTTTGGCCGAAGTAGGCGCGTCTTTACAGTTTGACGACCCGATCAACATCCAGTTTACCTCTGGCACCACTGGCAGCCCTAAGGGCGCCACGCTGTCGCACCACAATATTTTGAATAACGGCTTTTTTTGTGGCGAAGGCATTAAGCTGCAGGCGCAAGAGCGGGTGTGTATTCCCGTACCGTTATACCATTGCTTTGGCATGGTAATTGGCAATTTGGCCTGTATCACTCATGGTGCGACGATGGTGTATCCGGCCGCCGTCTTCGACGCGGCCCAGACCCTTAAAACGATTGAAGAGGAGCGGTGTCACGCAGCCTATGGCGTGCCCACCATGTTCATCGCCATGTTGGATCATCCCGACTTTGGTCAATACGATTTGAGCAGTTTACGCACCGGCGTGATGGCGGGCAGTCCTTGCCCGGTGGAGGTGATGCGTCAAGTCATCGATAAAATGTATATGCGCGAAGTGACGATTTGCTACGGCATGACCGAAACCTCGCCGGTGAGCTTTCAAAGCGCGACCGACGACCCCATCGACAAGCGCGTCAGCACCGTAGGCCGCGCCCACCCTCATTGCGAAATCAAAATTGTGGATGAGCTAGGCAAAATCGTGCCGCGTGGCGTGGTCGGCGAGCTATGTACCCGCTCTTATTCGGTGATGTTGGGCTATTGGGGCGATGAGAAAAAAACCGCAGAAGCCATTGACGCTGCTGGCTGGATGCACACCGAAGATTTGGCCGTGCTAGACGATGAAGGCTATTGCCAGATGGTCGGCCGCATTAAAGACTTGGTGATTCGCGGCGGTGAGAACCTCTATCCGCGCGAAATTGAAGAGTTCTTATACACCCATCCAGATATTTTGGATGTGCAGGTGATTGGCGTGCCTGACACCAAGTACGGTGAAGAGCTGTGTGCTTGGATTGTGGTGAAAGAAGGCCGCAGCCTGACCGCAGAAGACATTCGAGGCTTTTGTGATGGCCAGATTTCACGCCAAAAAGTGCCGCGCTACGTGAAGTTTGTGGTGGAGTTTCCGATGACCGTTACCGGTAAAATCAAAAAGTTTGAGATGCGCGAAATCATGCAGGCCGAACTAGAATAAGCGGTTCAGGCCAATCAGACAGGCTCTAAATCACGCGTTGACGTGGTTTAGGGCCTGTTTTTTATGGGGCTTAGGCTAGGCGTGGTTAAGGCAATAGACCAGCAGCGCCGCAGCCAAATAAATAGCCTAAAGGCCAGTGTTGTCGGCCTCTGAGCACCATCGGCCAGCGTGGGATTGGCTCATGGCATGGCGAGGGTGTCGACGGCTGGGTTGCTGAATACGTCAAAAATCACGCCACAAGCGACACAGCCAGTTAAATGGGGCGTGAGGACGATTAAAGCGATGTGGCCATCTCGACATCGCATCTAAAAAAGAATAGTTATCATTATTGTTTTAATTGACCGTCGGTCGGTCGGTGATTATAATGCGATTTTTATTTCCCTAACCTGTAGCGAGAATGTGCATGAATCCTGAAAAAAAACGGCCGGCGGTTGCTGCGGCGCATGAGGGTGGGCCTAGCCCCACGGTGTCGATCTGGGCGCAGGCGGCGATGGCCGTTTGCTGTTTGAGCGCATTGAGTCAGGCTCAGGCCGAGACGGTGGGCGACAGTGCGGCGATTGCGGACATTACGGTAGAAGGGCATGGCCAAGCGCCGCGCCAAGGGGCGGTTCGAGGCTGGGTGGCAGAAACCTCGACGGTCGGCAGCAAAGCGCCTACCGATATTTTGACGTCTTCGCAATCGATTTCGGTGGTGACCCGCCAGCAGATGGACTTACAGCAGGCCAACAGCACCAGCCAGGCGTTGCGCTATACGGCTGGCGCCACCAGTGAGAAATTCGGCGGCTTTGGCGACTACATTGACCTCACCAAAATTCGTGGCGCCGACGCTGATTATTATTTGGATGGCTTGAGGGTGATCAGCAACCCTGGCAGTTGGCTGCCGCAGGTGGACGCCTATGGTCTTGAACGGGTAGAGGTATTGCGCGGGCCGTCTTCTTCGGTTTATGGGCAGGGCACCGGCGGGGGCGTGATCAACCAGATCAGCCGTAAACCCAGCGCCGTCCAGTCGCAAGAATTAAGCCTTAGCTATGGTCGCTTTAATCGCAAACACCTCGGCCTAGACGCCACCGGGCCACTGAACGATGCCCAGACGCTGCTGTATCGGATCACCGCCTCAGGTTTAGACAGCAAGGGCCAAGTAGAAGACACGCGCCATAAGCGTCTGTATGTAGCGCCGGCCATTACCTGGCAGCCAAATGAACACACGGCGTGGACGGTAATGGGCAGCTACACGCAAGAGCCACATCTGCCCGATTACAACAGCCTACCGGCTGCCGTTTTGGGCCTAGACAACAGTCAATTGCCAGAAATTAACCGCCGCCGTAATTTTTCTGATCGAGATTTTTCCGCCTCTAGCCGCAAACAGCGCTCGTTGAGCTCGCTGTTACAGCATGATTTTGCCGATGGTTGGCGCTTCACCAGCAATATGCGCTACATGACCATCGACACGGATTTACAGCGCTCAGTGGTGTACGGCTACCAAATGCAGGACGACAAGCTGATGCTGAAGGGGACGTATGAGGATTCGCCCGCCAGCGTGCGCGCCTTCTCGATGGACAACCATGTGAATGGTGAGGTGACCTTAGGCGCCACCACTCATGCGCTGCTGTTTGGCGTGGATTATGCGCGCGGAACGGTGAAAAACGCTCTGTATAGCGATGGGCCACACTTGTTTGATCCTTATGGGCCCAACTATCGGCCTGCGGTACGGCCCGACTTTGGCCCTAGCCGCCAAGCACCGTGGGCGGTGCACCAAACGTTTAACCGCTTAGGCGCCTATGTACAGGACCAAATAGCCTATCGCCAATGGCGGCTGACTTTGGGCGGTCGCTTTGACCGTTCGCGCACCGATGACGAAACCAATAGCTATTCTTTGGTGAAAACCAAGACCAAACAGGACGACCATAAATGGAGCGGCCGTGCCGGCCTAAGCTATTTATTTGGCGACTCACTGGCGGCCTACGCCAGCTATGCCACTTCGTTTGACCCACTATTGGGCAGTGACTACAAAGGCTCGGCCTTTGTGCCGATTGAAGCCAAGCAACGTGAAGTAGGGCTGAAGTATCACCCTGAGGGCAGCAAAACCATGCTCAGCGCTGCGCTTTTTCAGCTCAATCAAACCAACGTCAAAACCAGTGACGCCGAACACCTAGGCTTTAATAAGCAAGCCGGTGAGGTGCGCACCCGCGGCCTTGACCTACAGGCCACGCTGGCTCTAACCCGTCAGCTGAACATGATGGCCAGCTACACCTATCTGGACAATGAGTTGATTAAAGACACCAAGTTTGAAGGCAATAGCCTGGTGCAAACGCCGCAGCACAGCGGTTCGGTGTGGTTGGATTATCGCATCGGCAGCGGCGTGGCCCAAGGTTTACAAACCGGCGTGGGCATGCGCTATCTGGGCAGCAGCTACGGCGACCCGAGCAATCGTTTTAAAGTCCCTGCGGTTACGCTCTGGGATTTAGCGCTGAATTACGACCTAGGTCATGTGCGCACAGAGTGGGCCGGCGCCAGCGTGGCGTTGAACGTCAGCAACTTAACCAATAAAGACTATGTGGCCAGCTGTACCTCGGCTATGTATTGCTTCATTGGCCAAGACCGCACCGTCAGCGCTTCGCTGCGCTATCGGTGGTAGGGCCATGGCTGCTTCAACGTCTTTAATCAGCCGTCGGCAGCTGCTGCTGGGCTTGCTGGCCAGCGGCGTGCTGTTGGCGGCGCCTGGCCTTGAACGCCCGAAAACAGCCGAGCGGACCGTGGTGGACATTGCTGGGCGTACGGTCAGCCTTACTCG
Organism: Neisseriaceae bacterium CLB008; assembly: GCA_041228285.1. Taxonomy (NCBI): domain Bacteria; kingdom Pseudomonadati; phylum Pseudomonadota; class Betaproteobacteria; order Neisseriales; family Neisseriaceae; species Neisseriaceae bacterium CLB_ANTARCTIC_008. Next base: position 922,887 of record CP166133.1, read on the forward strand.
GCCGATTAAACGCATTTTGCTCGGTGATGGCACCTTGGCCTATGCGATGGCGCTCTTGTGCCCAGAGGACCCGTTTGGCGCCGTGGTTGGCTGGGGCAGCAACTTTCGGGCCGCTGATTATGATGGCTATGAGGCTTATCGGCGGCGGTTTCCGCAGCTGGCCGATATTGTGCGTTTCCCGTCTACGTCTCGAGACGCCATCGGCAATGAGCTGGCCTTGTCCTTAGAGCCGGACGTGGTGGTGATGAACTTAAGTTCGCGTGGCGCCGTTGAGGCCTCAGGTTTGATGGCTTTATTGGCCAAGCTGGGGGTGGCGCTGGTGTTTGTGGATTTTAGTACGCAGATTTTTCACCACAGCGCCCGCAGCATTGAGATTCTGGGCACGTTGTTTGGCCGCAGTGAGCAGGCGAAGGCGTTTCTGCGCTTTCGAGCCGAGCAGCTGGCGCGCGTGTTTCAGCCTTTAAAAGGGATTCAACATAGGCCGACGGTGATGTTAGAGCGTGCTGCGGGGCTGTACGAAGACTGTTGCCTGAGCTATGGCGAGGGCAATTTTGGCGCACTGGTGACGGCCGCTGGCGGAGACCATCTGGGCAGCCGCTTTATTCAGGGCACGTTTGGCACCCTGCATCCCGAGCAAGTCATCGCCTCTGAGCCTGATGTGGTCTTGGTCACCGGCGCCAATTGGTCGCTGTATGCCCCCACCGGTGACTGGGTAAACCTAGGGCCAGGCGCTGATCCGATTGAGGGTCAGGCGCGGCTACAGCGGCTGATGCAGCGCCCAGCCTATCGAACCCTACAGGCGGTTCAGAACGGGCGGGTACACGCCATTTGGCATCCGTTTTACGATAATCCCTATCATTTTGTGGCCTTGCAGCAGCTGGCGAAATGGCTGCATCCAGAACGATTTCAGGACTTAGACCCTGAAGCCACCTTTATTGAATTACACCAACGCTTTTTGCCGATTCCCTATCAACCGGGCTATTGGCTGAGCTTGAATGGAGCCTCTGTATGAGTGAATCTGAAACCACGGTGGCGACGCCTTCTTTAACGGCTGGCCGAACGCTGTATCAGCGTTTGGCCCAGCGCCGACTATGGCTGTTGGCGCTGATTGGTTTATTGACCGTGATCAGCTTTGGCTTGGACTTAAGCCTAGGTCAAGCCCGTTATCAGCCTTGGACGGTGCTGTCGGCGCTGTGGGATGCCAATGCAGCCCCTACGGTACAGGCCGTGCTGTGGGACATTCGTCTGCCGGTGGCGCTCACGGCCCTCATCGTGGGCGCTAGCCTGTCGGTGGCGGGGGTGGAGATGCAAACGGTGTTGGGCAATCCCTTGGCCAGTCCGTTTACCCTTGGTCTGTCTGCTGCGGCCAGCTTTGGCGCAGCGCTGGGCCTGGTGTTGGGCGTGAGCATTTTGCCTGCTGCGTGGGTGGCGTATGCGATTCCCGTTAACGCGTTTTTAATGTCGATGCTGGCGGCGTTGTTTATTCATTATTTGAGCCGCCGGCGGGGGGTGACAACGGAAATGGTGGTGCTATTGGGCACCACGCTGGTGTTTACCTTTACCGCCATGCTGGAGGCGTTACAGTATGTTGCACCGGATCAGGCGCTGTCGGCGGTGGTGTTTTGGACCATGGGCAGTCTGGCCCGCACCAATTGGCCTAAGCTTGGGTTGATGAGCGTGGTGTTGCTGGCGGTGTTGTGGGCGTTTGCGCGCCAGGCCTGGGCTTTAACCGCTCTGCGTTTGGGCGAGGGCCGCGCCGCCAGCCTCGGCATTCCGGTGGCGAGGCTGCGCCTACAGGGCATTCTATTGGGCAGCCTGCTGGCGGCCGTGTGCGTGTCGTTTGTGGGCACCATTGGCTTTGTGGGGCTGGTTGGCCCACACATCGCCCGCATTTTAGTGGGCGAAGACCAGCGCTTTTTATTGCCAGCGTCGGCTTTGTGCGGTGCCTGCATGCTGTCGGCCGCCTCCGTTTTAAGTAAGACGCTGCTGGCGGGGCAGACTTTGCCGATCGGCATCGTCACGTCCTTAGTGGGCGTGCCGCTGTTCTTTACCCTGATCTTGCGCACGAGGAGATCGTCATGAGCCTGCTGGAAGTCACACATTTGTCGATGGCGTTTGGGCAGCGAACCATTTTGCGCGACGTCAGCTTTGGGCCCTTGCCTGGCGGCTGCGTGACCGCCTTGTTGGGTTCGAATGCGGCCGGTAAGTCGACGCTGTTGCGGCGTTTAGCCGGCGAGCTGAAGGGTGAGGGGGCGGTGACGGTATTGGGCCAGCCTTTAGCCAGCTGGCCAGCCCATCACCCGCATCGTCCTGCCCATGTGCCGCAAGACCTAGCCATGGGCTCGTCGCTGCGGGTGTTTGAGGCCGTGCTTTTGGCCAGCAAGCAAGGCGGTGCTTGGCGCGTGGCCGAGGAAGAGCTGGATCAGGTCACGCAGCTGTTGGCGCTGCTGTCGATTGAGGCCTTGGCCGACCGAATGCTGGCCACCCTCAGTGGCGGCCAGCGACAGCTGGTGTCGATTGCGCAAGCGCTGATACGGCAGCCGCGGGTGCTGCTGTTGGATGAGCCCACCAGCGCCTTAGATTTACAAAATCAATATGAAGTTTTGGCGTTGCTGCGGCGCTTGGCGCAGTCGCAGCAAATGTGCGTGGTGATGGCGATTCACGACCTCAATCACGCCCTGCGTTTTGCCGACCATGCCGTGGTGTTACACCAAGGCTTAGTCGCTGCTGAAGGTGCGCCCAAACAGATATTAACCCCGAGCTTATTGGCGCAGGTATATGGCGTGCATGCGCGCTTAGAAACCTGCGCTCAAGGGCAGCCGTATTTAGCCGTAGATGGTTCGATTCGGGCCCCTCAACCCTTGCTCTAGGAGGCACTGATGCAGGTAGACAAAAAAATGATTTTGCTGGCTTTGCCTAGCTTACACGCCGGCGCCTGGCGCCACCCTGAAGCCGAGCCAGGCTTTCATGCCGACTTTAAACACTTAAAATGGCTGGCGCAAACCTTAGAACGCGGCTGTTTTGATGGTCTGTTTCTGCCGGATACCTTGGCGCTGCGGGCCGCACCGTTAGAGGCCTTGGTACGCGGCCACAGCGTGGCCACGCTAGACCCTTTAACCGTGCTGCCGGCCTTAGCGGCCGTCACCGAACATTTGGGCCTGATCGGCACGGCCAGTACCACCTATAACGAGCCGTATATGCTGGCTCGACGGCTGGCCTCTTTAGACCACATCAGTGGCGGGCGCGCCGCTTGGAATTTAGTCACGTCCAGCAATGCCAATGAAGCGGCTAACTTTGGTCGTGACGCGCATATGGACCATGCCGAACGCTATCGGCGTGCGCGTGAGTTTATGACGGTGATGGATGGATTGTGGGACAGCTGGGCGGCCGATGCATTTTGTCAGGATGCGGCCAGCGGCGTGTATGTTGATGCGACCAAAATGCAGGTGCTCAACCATCGCGGCGCTTATTTTCAGGTGAAAGGCCCATTAAACGTGGCGCGCCCGGTGCAGTCTCGTCCCGTGGTGGTGCAGGCAGGCGCCTCTGAGGCTGGGCGTCAGATCGCGGCCGAAACCGCTGAAGTGGTGTTCACTTATCAGACCGATTTACCGTCGGCTCAGGCGTTTTATCAAGACATGCAAGCACGAACCGCTGCCGTTGGGCGGCCCGCGCTTAAAATCATCCCTGCCGTGTTTGTGGTGTTGGGCGCGACAGCCGCGGAGGCTCAGGCCAAACGACGGGCGTTAGATGATTTAGTCGATGACCAAAGCAGTATGGCGACGCTGTCGATTGCCTTGGGCCATGATGTGTCAGAGTATGACCCGCAAGGGCCATTGCCAGCACTGCCGCCGAGTAATGCGAGCAAGAGTGGGCGTGATCGTTTGGTGGACATGGCCAAGGCAGAAGGCTTAAGCATCATTGAATTAGCGCGACGGGTCGGCGGCTATCATGGGTTGGCCATGGTCGGCACGGCCACCCAAGTGGCGGATGAGATGGCGCAGTGGCTAGAGGAGGGCGCGGCCGATGGCTTTAACGTGATGTTTTCACATCTGCCCGGCGGCGCCAGTGAGTTTGTGACCCAAGTGGTGCCTGAGCTACAGCGTCGTGGTTTACTGCGCACCCACTATGAAGGCCGTACGTTTCGCGATCGTCTTGGTTTGGCCACGCCTGCTGTAGGCTATAGCCGCAGCTAAAGGCTTAGGGCAGCAGCATGCGCAAGCAGCTTTGCGCCAAGCTGTCGGCAAAGGCGTCGGCGTCGGCGTCTTGGGTGGCGATTAAGTCATCGGTGGCGCCGTGAACGCCGGAGTAAATCATGAGGGCCACCAGCCGCGGCTGTGGCGGCGCCCACGCGCCCGCTTGGCTGCCGCCTTCAATGATGGCCAAGAGCTGATCGAGAATGGCGTTCTTGGCTGGATTAGCACGATCGTGGTGATGGTGGTTGATGTAGACGATGTCGTGGATGTGGTAGGTCTCAGCGTAGGTGGTCACATTGCTGTGGACCCACTGGCGTAGCTTGCCGACCCAATCATCATCGTCGCATTGCGCCATGGCCGCGGCCAAACGTTCGATAAAGCGTTCGGTGTAGCGCTGGCCTAACGACACCAATAGGTCGTTTTTAGACGAAAAATAGTGATAGAACGTGCCCTTGGCTACGTCGGCCGCAGTCACAATGTCGTCAATCGTGGTGGCGTCCACGCCCTGTGCCAGAAAGAGGTTCTCGGCGGCGTTCATGAGCTCTTCTAGGCGCACATGGGCGGGCTTGGTACGAGGACGTTTGGGGGCTACTTGGGCGTTGGTCTGCGGCATAGGGCTCATTCTGTATTGGCATAGGTGCTTAAGTCTAAGCCAAAGTGGGCTATGCGTCTATGCTTGATCGGAACCTAGGCGCAACTGCTAACCTAGCGTTTTCGGTGTCTGCCCACGGCGTGTCGGCATGAAGACCTGATGCTGAGGCGCGAGATGAAGATAAAGCGGCTTCTTCGTGGTGGCTAAGCGCTGGCGTGGCCTAATCGAGCGCGGCAAATAGCTTCTGATAAATTTCTCGCACGATCTGCTGCTTTTTTTGATTGTATGCGGCGACGGTGGCGACATGGTGCCGTGACTGCATTTTGGCCTCGGCATAGCGAGCACAATCTTCAGGATGCTGTATGAGCCATTGTTTAAACAGTTGGTGGCGCCAGTGTTCGGGACAGTGGGGCCCAAATACATGCAGATTCACCCTCGGCTGAGCTAGCCGTAACATTCGATGCTGATACCAAGAAGGTTCTCTGACGGTTAACTCATAGCCTAATTCGGTTAAGGCGGGGACATATTGCACTTCTAAATGTGGATTGGGCACGATTAAATCAATGTCTATGACGGGTTTAGCGGCCAAGTGGGGCACGGCGGTTGAACCCACGTGGGCAATGGTTAAGGCAATATCGCCCAACGCTGCCGAAATTCTTTGGCCCTGTGTCGCAAACAGATGCGGCCAGTGAGCGTCATAAGGCACCACTTCAATGCATTCAGGCTCAGGCTGCCCGTGCACCCAAGGGTTTTCATCGGGTGCTGACGCGATAAAGGTTTGAATGTCGCGTTTTTCTGTCGTGGTCCATATTTTGGGCATAGGTGATCCTGTTAGTCGTAGGCGGTTTGGGCGGGTGTGGCGAGATTGATGAGCAGGCCAAAGCCAGTACGAGTAGGGCTGCGCCACCGCTGCTTGGCCTCATCGTCGAGCAGAATCTCGGGTTTGGGCAAGGCTTACCATAAAAATATAGACTATTTGATCGGTTTTTGCTACTGTGCATGCTAATCATTAGACTAGTCGGTCTAGTTTTAATCAAGAATGAGACAGAAGCATGATTCACATTAAAGAGATTAGCAAAGACAATTGTCTAGACGTAGCCGAGCTGACGGGGAATAAAGATGGGGTGGCGACCGTATTCGAGGAATACGTATGCTGTAACGCCCTGTCCATCATGGAGGCTCAGTATTTCCCTGGTTTAGTGCCTAAAGCCCTTTATGCAGACGAGCAGTTGATTGGCTTTTTTATGTATGAGCGTACCGAGGACAAGCCTGAGCATGCTGAAATTTGGCGGTTTATGCTGGACCATAAATTTATCGGCCGCGGCCTTGGTCGGGCATCATTTGCGGCCATCTTGACCTATTTAAAAGAGGCGCAGTACCAAACCATCGACATCATGCTAGAGGATGAAAACCACATTGCCAAAAGTCTGTATACCTCTTTTGGCTTTGAATTCAATGGCCGAATCGAAGATGACGAGCATTATTATTCATTAGTTGTTTAAAGGGTGGCCATGCAGTGGTTCGCGCCCATTAATTGCTGGTGAGCGATCAGTAGCCAGCCATCATGAGCGCTCACCGGTAAGTAGGCCGCGGCCTGTTGGACCGCTCGTTGCGCCTGCATGATGTGCAAACGCTGTACGGCACATGCGCTGCGATCGATGAATAAACGCAGGCCGCCACGTTTGAGGTCGGTGGCGTCGAACAGCATCGGCCCATCGCTGTCGGGGGTATCGCCTGCGACTAAGATGGGCTGACGGACGGCGTCGATGTGGGTTTTAATGGCGGCGACCTTGCCTTCGGCCCAGGTCAGCGGCGCTAATAGCTGGGTAGTCAGGTGATGCTGGTCTAGGTTTTCGGTACGATAGCTGCCGGCGGCCATGCGCTGCCGCGCAGTGGTGACGTCGCCAGTATGTGGATCGCGTAACAAAGTGGTGACGCCGATGACGTGCTCTGCTGGGACGTGATAACCATATTGAGGATCGGCCAGTAACATGCGTACGGCTTCTTCGAGGCCGGCGCTGACAATGTAGACGGCGATGCCGTGCTGTTGTAGCGCCGCAATGAGCTGCTGCATGCCCAAAACCATGCGTGGGGGGTGGCTTAAGCCTGATTGGGCGTTGCCGTTTAGCCAGGTGCGCACCGGCAGGGCTTGGCCAGCAGCGAGCATAGCGTCTAGGCTGGCCTTGAGCTGACCTAGGCTGAGGCCGGCAAAGCTTTGGGCAATCCAAGCGTAGCCAATATTGGCGTCGAGGGCGCACAAGCGAGTGTAATAGCTGTAGAGGCTTTCTGGCTCAGCACCTATTGAGTTTAAAAAAGGCAGTAGCTTTAATTCGGCTGCCAGCGTGTCTTGGCTGATCAGGCCTTGTCGTTCTAAATAGGCCAGCAGCGGTTCGGTTAAGTCGTGCTGATAGCAGGTTTGGTCGGCGTCAAATACGGCGTATTCACCTTGATGCGCGTGGCGCTGGATCAAGGCGCACAGGCGCGTGGCGGCGTCCTCAGGCCAGGCGGATAAATCCATCTGCGTTGTGGGCGTGGTCGACATGCTGGTTCCAAGGCAAGGGTGAGTGACTCAGATTAGCACAGTGATGTGTCAATTTGATGATGGCTTAGCCTTGTGCCAAGCTTCAGAATCATTTTGGCATGTTTGATCGTTTCGCGTCGGGGTGAGGTAAGGCTAGGGTGAGCGTAGGATAGGGTTTGCCGGCGCCATCGAGGGCTTGCCTGCTGATTTGGCGACAGCCATAGTGTCGGTAAAAGCCAACGGCCTGCTCGTTTTGTTCGTTGACGTCTAGCGTGGTGGCGGCTAAATTTGCCACCGCAAAATCCAGCAGCAAGGTGCCAACGCCGTGGCCGCGTGCCTGCGCATCAATGAACAGCATTTCCACGCAGCCGTCTAAGACACCGACAAAGCCGACGATGCGTTCTGTTTTTGTGTCAACGGCTTGATACAGCGTCACCGCTGGAAAATACACCGGTATCAGCTGCTGTTTGATTTCGGCATAGTCTTCAGGTTTTAAAAAATGATGGGTGGCCAATACTGAAGTGGACCAAATAGTGGCCAGTTCTGTGTAGTTTGCCGCTAGGGCGGGTTGGATGTGAATAGTCATGGTGAGCGTGTTTAGGGTGAGTTGGTAAAGGTTTGGTTTAGCCAGGACTGCCAAGTGTCAGCGCGGGCTGGATTTAGGCATAAGCCCTGTTGTAAGCGTGGTTCAGCCAAAAAACCGTGCATGATTTGCCGAGTCAATGCTTCATCGCCTTGACCTAGGGTGAGGCACCAATGCCGCCATGCATGATGGCAGCTGGCAGGGTCGAGCTGATGGTGCGTCACCTGGTGTAAATCAGCCAAGATGTTTGGCCAAGCAGACAGGGCTTGAGCATGAGTGTGATTTAAGCAGGCTGTGGCTGCTGGCGTCAGCTGTGCTTGCCATAAGAGCCGATGCTGCTGAGCCCATTGAGCGCGAATGGTGTCGGCATGAGGCCGATCCAGCTGTGCAAAGGCGGTGAGGTTTGGATTGTGCCAAAGATGGTGATGGCACAATAAGCTGGCATCGGTTAAGGCCTCAAAGCTGGCAACCAAGTCCCAAGCCGTGTTTTGTGTCTCATGAGCCAGCAGCTGTTGCCAGCGTGCACTTTGGTTCAGGTGGGATTCATACAAGGCCAGCGCATCAAAAGCATCGGTGGCGTGCCATTGGTCCGAGAGGCGGATCAAATCAGGGTTAAGGGCCCAGTCTATCCAGGAAGGCTGTTGGTTGTTGGCTATTTTGCTGATCACACTCTGCAATCTAGTGTGCACCGTTTGCAGCTGGGATAAACGTTGATCTAGCAGCGCTAGATGTTGTTTGAGGTGGGGCAAAATATCGTCAGGATAGTCGGCCAAGGCCTGTTTGACTTCATCTAGCGACATGCCCACTTGGCTCAAACACACGATTTGCATTAAGCGCTGCACGTTTTGGGTATCATACAGCCGATAGCCACCGTCGCTGCGCCTTGCTGGCTTCAGGAGGCCAATTTGCTCGTAATGATGTAGTGTTCTGACGCTGATGTTAGCGAGCTTGGCTAATTCACCCACTTTCCAGTGCATGTCTGTTCCTTCTGGTGTTCAATAGGCTCACTATAAAGGCTAACGTAACGTTAGTGTCAAGCACCGAGTTTTATGATCCTATCAGCCCTTGGCTTGAGTATTTGGCTTGGGATGGTTTATTCACCATCGCGTAGGGTGGGTAAAGCGAAGCCTACCCACCGCTCTTAACGTCCCCCTGCCTACATTTAAAATCCGCGTGGGTCACGACCCACCCTACGCTTAAGGGCCTACGCTGTGGACGTAAATCAAGAGTGTAGGGAGCGATACGATAAACCACGATTTGTTGACTATTTGTAGAGTGGGCAAAGCGCAGCGTGCCCACCTTTTTGAATCATTAAATCATTTGTTTCAATGCCCCGGTTGTTTCGCTGTTGCTCAATCGTTTGTTTCGCCCCTTGGGCGACGTCCAACTTTTGGATGTCCAAAAGAAACGAAGCAAAGAAAAAAAACACTTTACCTACGAAAGACGTGGTGAGTTGTCACACAAGGTAGCTAAAGGCAACCTTCAATCAAGAGCAAAATAACCGAAGTAGTAGCGGTTGTTTTCATGTTTAGATACCTCCGGATAATGCCAACAAACCACCATAAAAAACACCCTAGCGGCGAATGGGCGCTAGGGTGTGGTCAGGTCAGGCCTTATTTAGAAAAGTCTTGGTCGCTGTAGAGCTTGGTTTTTTTCACCGCTTCAATGTCTTTAGCGCCGCCCAACATCATGTTGATGGTCAATTCTTTATTTAACTGTTGAATCACTGAGTTCACGCCCTCAGCACCGCCCAGATTCAGGCCGTACAGAATAGGGCGGCCTACGGCCACAACGTCGGCGCCGCTGGCTAAGGCTTTAAACACGTGTGAGCCACGGCGAACGCCACTGTCAAACACGATGGGCACGCGTTTATTGACCTTTTTGGCAATCAGCGGCAACACGTCAAATGAAGAAGGTCCACTGTCTAATTGACGTCCACCGTGGTTAGACACCCAGATAGCGTCTGCACCGGCTTTAATCACCACGTCGGCATCTTCTGGCGACTGTACGCCTTTCACAATTACCGGTAGGCCAGACAGCTTTTTAACGTAGCCGATGTCGGCAGGGGTAAAGCCTTGCTTGGCTTGGGCATAAATTTCGCTGATGCCTGCACCTTTGCCGGTTTTCGAGCCATCGCTGTTTTGCGCCGCAAATAGTTCTAAGTTGGCAAAGCCTAAAGGAAATTGGAAGTTGTTTTTAATGTCGTCTTCACGATAGCCGCCTACGGGCGAGTCGACGGTTAAAATAATCGCTTTGGCGCCGCTGTTTTTGGCGCGCGTTAGGGTGAATTCATTAAACTTTTCGTTTTTGCTCATATAGAGCTGAAAAAAGAAGGGGTTTTGACCCGATACGGCCGCGACTTCTTCAATGGTTTTATTGCCGTAGGTGCTGAGCGAAAAAATCGACCCAGCCTTCGCCATGCCTTTGGCGGTGGCGATCTCGCCGGTCTCGTGCGCCAGCCCTTGTGCCGCCATCGGTGCCTGGATCACAGGGTTTTTTAAGTTAATGCCTAAAAATGTAGTCGACAAATTGATGTCGGTGAGCTCAATGCCCTGCATGATGCGTGGCATGATGTATTTTTTATCAAAGCTGCTGGTGTTGCTGCGTAAGTTCTGTTCATTTTCGGCACCGCCACGGATGTAGCCAAATGCGCCAGGGTCCATATTGGCTTTAACCTGAGCCTCTAGGGCGTCAAGGTTGACGATTTTGAGCGCTTGCTCTGCATTGCTGGCCTGATAAGCAGCCGCCTGAGCGCTACCAAGGCTGACGGCCAGAGCGAGGGCGCTGAGGGTAAGGGTTAATTTATGTGTGCGGACTGGCTTCATGAATGACCTCTTTCATTGTTCTGTGTTTGGGAAGATGAGCATGAGGGGAATGCCGTAAATATCGGTCTTTTCTCGATGCTGCTTAACTTTCGGCTATTTTACGCCCGCTTTTCTGCGTTGATAATGGGTTTAAATAGGAATCATTGTTCTAGTTTTTAATACAATAAAGGGTTTTTATTTGGTGGTGGTTGCCTTTTTGGGAGGCTTATGCTGCTGAGCCAGATGTTTTGAATAACGGGCACGCATAAAAAAAGAGCCTCCTAGCGGAGGCTCTGGTGTGTACGGTATCAGCTTAAACTTGGAATTTCTTCAAAGCGGCAATACGCTGTTGGTATTCAGCGACCATGCACTGGGTGAAGAGTAGGCGAGACGCCTCTTGATCTTCGGTTTGGCTGCGTTTAGAAGTGCAAATGGTTTGGGTTTCGGTCTGCCAGTCTTGCTGCTCTTTTTGCAGCGCGTCTTTGACTTCACGCGGGAAGGTCGACCAGGTTTGCTGCATTTGCGTTTTCAAGCCAGACAGCTGCTTTTCGGCCGAAGACAGCGCGTGGTTGCTGTAGCGGCTGGCCATGTCTTCTAGCACTTCGGTGCGGCTGTTGACCATGTCGCTGTCGCATTGAACCATGATTAAGGCTTGATCTGGGGTACGCTCAGCATTGGCGCTGGCGTTGTAGCGACATTCGCTAGCGCGTTTTTCGTTCCAAGCCTTTTGCACCGCCTTCATTTCTTGGCGCACGTCTTCTGGTAGGCTATTCCACGCAGCATTTAGGCGCTGGTGGGCAAATTTATTCAGCTCTTTGGCTTCGTTCACTTGCGCCTGAGTGCGTTCATCGCCTAAGGCCTGTAGTTTGGCTTCGTGCTCGGCGTACTCTTTCTCATTTGCGTCTTCTGCTTCATATATTTTCATGTAGTAATCAAAGGCAATGTGGCCGGCGATTAGATAAGACAGGCCGTCGGTCACTTGGCTAGGCTGATCCAGTTCGGTGATGATTTTTTTGCCGTCATCGGTTTGCTGTACCGTGTACTGAATGCTTTTAACCAAGCTGCTGTTGTCTTTACTCCAGCCAAACTCAGCCAGATGCGGCAATAAGGTGGCATCGGTTTCCATCCAGAAACTGTAGCCTTGTTCTGCCTGTTTGAGCACGCCAATGGGCACATCAACCGTATAGCTGGCGACACAGCTGACCTTAGTCTCGGTCTGGCTGTCGGTACGAATATTGTCAATTTTGGCCTGTAGCTGGTCCCAAATGGATTTGACCAAGGAGTCGGACGTGGTCCATTCTGTGTTGCTCAATGCCAGCGTAGACTGCTGTGCTTTTTTAGCCACGCTGTCGAGTAGGAATTGAGTTGCCTCTGGATTGGTACAGCTAATCGGGCTTTCTGCCTCTTTGTCCTTTGCTTCCTCACCGCCGCAGGCGGCCAGGCCCAATAGGGCCGTCAGGCCTAAGCCTAATAATGTTTTATTCATTGAGTCTGTCTGTAGGGGTAAATGATGACACGCCATATTAGCAAATATTGTTAAAACTGAACATAAAAAATGTGCTAGTTAGGGTCGTGTCTTTTATCGAGTCGAGATGACGCTAGGGCGGCCAAGCCGCACAACTTACCCGTTGTTTGTAGGATGTAAGCCTACCCACGGATTTAGTAGGTCATCATCAGGGCGCCATCATGTACACCCCTGGGCCTAAAGGTAGGCCTAGCACCACCCATAGGCATAAAAACAAGCTCCAAAAGCACAAGAAGCTTAGCGAGATCGGCAGCATGATGGACATTAGGCTGCCGATGCCCATGTCTTTTTTGTAGTGCTGCATGAATACCAACACCACGGCGAAGTAGGCGCTCATGGGTGAGATGATGTTGGTGGTTGAGTCGCCGATGCGATACATGGCCAGCACAAAAGCAGGATCGTAGTCGAGCAGCATCAGCATGGGCACAAAAATAGGCGCCATCAACGACCATTGGGCCGAGCCGGAGGTCATGAAAATATTCATGCTGGCGGCCAACAAGATAAACGACACAATCAATGGATAGCCCTGGAAACCAGTGTGCTCTAAGAAGATGGAGCCATTGATGGCAATAAGCTGGCCCAGATTAGACCAGCGAAAATAGGCCAGAAACTGGGAGATGACAAAGAACAACACCAAGGTGGGCGCCAAGGCTTTGATTGCCTCGGCCATATAGGCTGGTATGTCGCGCAAGGTTTTGATGTTGCCCACTAGCTTGCCGTAGGTCAGGCCGATGGCCACAAAAAAACCAAAAAGAATGGGAATAAAGGCGCGAGAAAACGTTGAGGGAATGAGGCCGCCATCATCATTACGTAGCGGTGAGGCCGTCGGTAACAAGGCTAGAACCCAGAAGGTGAAATAGGCGAGCGCCACCCACCCAGTGGCGCGCATGGCTTTAAGTTCTAGGGGGGTAAGGGTGTCTAAAGCTGTTGGCGTGGCCACGTCGGCGTCAATTTTTAAGGTGCGGTTCAGGCGCGGCTCAATCACTTTGTCTATGAGTAGGCTGCCCACGGTGGCCAAGATCAGCACAGAACTTAAAGTGAAAAAATAATTATCTAAGGGGCTAACGTAGGCGTCTGGATCAAGAAAGCGCGCCGCTTCGGTGGTGATGCCCGACAAGATGGCATCGGTTGGGGTGACGAATAGGCTGGCATCGTAGCCGGCGCTGGCACCAGCATAGGCCGCAGCGGCACCAGCGATGGGGTGGCGGCCCAAGGAATGATAAATCATCGCCACTAGGGGCGGTAAGATAATAAAAACTGCGTCAGAGGCAATACTGCCGCTAATGGCCACCACAAAGACGACGAAGGTGACAATGCTCTTTGGCGCCTTGGTGACGCTGCGGCGAATCAGCGCCGACAGCAGGCCCACGCGGTCGGCTAAGCCAATGCCGAGTAAGGACACGATAATCATGCCCAATGGGGGAAAGCGCATATAGTTATCGACCATACTCTCCAGCATAAAGCGGATGCCTGCCGTAGACAGTAGGCTGTTGACTTGGATGAGCTGTTCGGTTTTGGGATTGGTGGCGCTGACCCCAAGCAGGGAGAGGCAGGCACTGAGGAGGACCACCAGCAGCGCTAAGAACAGGAATAAGATGAACGGATGCGGCAGTTTGTTGCCGATGCGTTCAATATGGTTGAGTAAGCGCTCCATAGTCATCTCCGCTAGCGGGCGCAATAGTGCTGGGCAATGGCCACGAAGACGCCAGCGGCGGTAGGCAGAATGTCGTCATTAAAGTCGTAGCCTTGGTTGTGAACGTAGGGGCCGTCGGTGCCGTTGCCGATGAAAAAATAGCAGCCAGCGGTCTGAGCCAAATAAAAGGCAAAGTCTTCGCTACCCATGGTGGGCATCGCCTCTAGCTGGTCAATCTCTACTGTGGGTAGGTGCTGCTGTACGGCCGCTTGCACCGCCGCCACGCTTGGCGCAGGGTTAATCAGAGGGGGCATACTGTTGACTAAGGTTTTGGTGTAGCGCCCGCCAAAAGGCGCGCAGCAGCCGTGAAGTAATAAGTCTAGCTGGTCGAGGAGCTGGCTGCGTGTGGTGGGTGAATCGCTGCGAATATTGAGGGTTAAGTTAACGTGATCAGGAATGGCGTTGTCGGCTAAGCCTGCATGAATGGCGCTGACGGTGATGAGACCAGCTTGAAGTGGGGACTTCAAGCGGCCAACCACCCCCTGAGTTTGTTGAATCAGATTGGCCGCCATGTAGATGGGGTCTTTGGCTAAATGGGGCATGGCTGCGTGTCCAGACGTACCGTGAAGGCAGACGTGGTAGGTGTCGCTGCCGCCCATGGTTGCGCCTGAGCGCAATAATAGCCGGCCAGCGGGATGGCCTGGGCGATTATGGTAGCCAAAAATAGCGTCGACGGTGGGGTGTTGTAAGACGCCTTCGGCCACCATTTGGGCCGCACCGTTGCCGCCTTCTTCCGCGGGCTGAAACACCAGCTTAATCGTGCCGCATAGCTGGTCGCGGTTAGCCGCTAACCAAGCTGCCGCCAACAGCAGGCTAGCGGTGTGGCCATCGTGGCCGCAGGCGTGCATTTTACCTGCGTAAACAGACTGATAAGGTTTGCCCGTGGCCTCTTCTATGGGGAGGGCATCCATGTCGGCGCGAAATGCGATGACAGGCCCTGGGCGCTGCGTCATTAATAGGCCGACCACACCCGTGTGGGCGATGCCGGTGCTTACCTGAAAGCCCAGCTGGTTTAAGCGTTCGGCCACCAGCGCCGCAGTGCGGTGCTCTTCGTATTTTAATTCTGGGTGCTGATGGAGGTCGCGGCGAATGTGCACTGCGGTGTCGATGTCTTGGCTGGAAAACATGGCGGCTCCTTAGGTTTGCTGTGATGGTGGGCAAAAGTATAGACAGAGTTTTATTTGTTTAGCATAATCTAGTTTATTTTATTTGAATAGCCTTTTTTTGGCTATTTGCTTTGACGAATAAGCAAGCTGGAATAGGCGCACGCATGAATAAGGTGGCGTTTTACGCCATGCTGATTGACTGATTTAGGTAGTGGGCGTTGACTAAAGCATAGGGTGTACAACCCAGGAGGGGTAGGCGTTTGCCTCTTTAGAAGGGCTTAATGCAGTGGGTAGGCTTGGTTTTGCCTACCCACTCTGGCTAGCCGTGCTTTCGGTGCTGCTGCTCATTATCGGCAATGGCTTGCGAAATGGATTCTCGCTGCTGCAAGTCTCGATAGGCTTGGAGTGATACTTCAATAAAATCAATGTGTCTTTGCGCCATTTGCCGCGCCTTGCTCGGCTGTTTACGCTTGATTGCTAAGTAAATGTCGTGGTGCTGCGTCGACAGCTCTTGCTTGATGTCGGCTACGGCAAACATATTGCCCAGATTGGTTTTGGTGTGTGTGTGCAAAACCCGCAACAGGCTGTTGGAAAACTGGGCAAATAAAATATTGTGCGATGCCTCGGCAATGGATTGATGGAACCCCACGTCAGACTCCGAACGCTTGGCCACATCGCCGGCCTCATGGGCCGCATCAATTTGCGCGAGCCAATACTGCATGCGTTTCAGGTCGGCGTCTGTGCGCCGCTCGGCGGCCATGCCGGCTAAGGTGGCCTCTAGGTGGCGCCGAAAGTCCAAAATGTCGGTTTCTAGATAATTGTGGCGATTCAGTAGGTTTTGCCAACCGACCATAAAGTCTTGCTGTACCTGCTGGGACACATAATGCCCATCGCCATGGCGGCTGTCGATCATGCCCCGCGCGGCCAACATGCTGATCGCGTCGCGTACCGAGGGACGAGAAACGCCGAGTTCTTCGGCCAATGCCCGCTCAGGCGGAAGTTTAAAGCCAGCCTGATAAATACTCTGAAAAATACGGTCTTCAATTAAATCAGCCACTTGTTCATAAATTTTTTTATTCTTAATCATAGACGGCGTTCCAAGATGTTAATGACGTTAATGGTAAACCCATAATTTGGCCTTTTACTGAGGGCATCGATTTAAAAATGGCTCAATAAACAAGGATTTAATTTTTGATTGGTCTTTAAGTTTGACGATTATTCTTAAGCTGTTGTAACGTAAAGAATATATATAAAAAATTGGTCAGACCAATTTACCACAAGGAGAATACCACAATGCCTCATCTGCGCCAAGATGAACGGAAGCAACCCACCGACGTCTACTTTTTTGGTACCTGCCTGCTGGACGTGTTCCTGCCTGAAGCGGGCATGGACGCCATGACTTTATTGAACCAGCTGGGCATTAAAGTGCATTACCCGCAGGCGCAAAGCTGCTGTGGGCAACCGGCTTATTCTTCAGGTCATCCCAAGGAAGCCTTAACCGTGGCGACTGCTCAGCTAGGCCTGTTCCCCGAAAACTGGCCCATCGTGGTGCCTTCTGGTTCATGCGGCGGCATGATGAAGCATCATTGGCCTAAGCTGTTTGCTCAGACTGAACACGCTGCGACGGCCACGGCGATTGCCGCGCGCGTGGTGGAGTTCAGCCAATTTTTATACACCGATTTAGACTATCAGCCGCAAGACTTAGGCCCGCCCACTAAGGTCGCGGTTCACACCAGCTGCGCAGCTCGGCGCGAAATGAACGTTCACGAATCCAGCTGGGCCTTGATTGATCGGCTCGGTCAGGTCGAGCGGGTGGTGCATGATCACGAAAGTGAGTGCTGTGGCTTTGGCGGGACCTTTTCGCTCAAGCACCCACACATTGCTGGCGCGATGGTGACCGATAAGGTAGCCGCCTTGGCTCAAGCCCAAGTAGATGAAGTGGTGACTGCCGACGCCGGCTGCTTATTGAATATTGGCGGCAAAATGGCTAAAGATCAGGTTGATGCGCCTAAACCCAAACACTTAGCCAGCTTTTTATTGGCTCGGACACAGGAGCAGCAGGCATGAGTCAGGCAAAAGAGCGTATTTTAACCAAGCTGCGCCAAGCGCAGGCACACAGCGTGGCTCACCCTGACGTGGGCGCGTATTACCAAGACATGGGCGCCCAGTGGGGCAGCGACCTTGAGCGACTACGCCATTGGGCCGACACCATGCGCGCGGTCAATACCCAGATTGTGTGGGTGACCGAGGCCAATTGGCTGGCGCAACTGACCCAAATCTTGGCCGATCACGAAATCAAAACCTTGGCCGTACCCAACCAAACGATGGCCAGCCAGAAGATTCAGGCCGCGCTAGCTGTTGACGCGCCCAAGACCCAATGCGTGGTGGCCAACCAAGCGCTAGAAGCGTGTAAAACCGAATGGTTTAATGACGTCGATGCAGGCTTTACCGAAGTGCGCTGCGGCATTGCCCATACCGGCACCTTGCTGCTGTGGACCAGTGCTCAAGAGCCGCGGGCGCTCAGCCTGATTCCACCGCTACACATTGCGCTTTTCGACACCCAAACGCTCTACAACGATTTTTACAGCGCCATGCAGGCCTTGGCCATGCCGGCCGGTATGCCCAGTAACGTGGTGCTGGTGTCGGGGCCGTCGAAAACCGCCGACATTCAATTAACCTTGGCCTACGGCGCCCACGGACCTAAAGACTTAATCGTGTTGGCGCTTTTGCCCGACGACATTGATCCGACCTTACTGGGAGCGCAGCCATGAAGCCTACTGAAGCGGCCAGCCGCTACTTTAAAATTGAAGCCGTTAAAGCACTAGACGACAACCATCTTCGTCACAGCCTACGCGGCGCCATGGATGGTTTAATGAGTAAGCGTCGTGCCACTTTGGCCAATGAAGAGGAATTACAGCGCTTACGCACCGTATGTGAAGGCATTCGCCAACATGCGCTGTCGCGCCTGCCTGAGCTATTGGAGCAGTTAGAAGACAAGCTCACCGAGCTAGGCGTACACGTGCATTACGCCGAAGATAAGCAAGAGGCTTGCACCATCATTCACCAAATCGCCCAAGCTCATGAGGCTAAGCTGATGGTGAAGGGCAAGTCTATGGTGAGTGAAGAAATCCATCTGAATGAATTCTTGGCTGAGCAGGGCGTAGAAGCCGTAGAAAGCGACATGGGCGAGTATATTTTGCAGCTGGCCCATGAAAAACCGACCCACATCGTGATGCCGGCAATTCACAAAACCAAGGATCAAGTCAGCGAGCTGTTTCATGAACATCTAGGCTCGCCGCTTACCGACGACGTGGATGAGCTCATTCGCGTGGGCCGCAGCGCTTTACGCGACGTGTATCGACAGGCCGATCTTGGCCTGTCTGGGGTGAACTTCGCTGTAGCCGAAACCGGCACGCTGTGTCTGGTGGAAAATGAAGGCAACGGCCGCCTATCGACTACGGTGCCGCCGGTGCACATCGCCATTACGGGGATTGAAAAAGTGGTCGCCCAGCTCAGCGACGTGGTGCCGCTGTATAGCCTGCTGACCCGTAGCGCCATTGGCCAAAACATCACCACGTATTTCAATATGATCACCGGCCCCCGTCGTCATCAAGAATTAGATGGCCCGCAGGAAATGCATTTGGTGCTGTTGGACAACGGTCGTACCCAAGCCTATGCCGACGAACAAATGCGCCAAACCTTGCAGTGTATTCGCTGTGGTGCCTGCATGAATCATTGCCCGGTGTACACCCGCGTAGGCGGTGCGGCTTATGGAACGACTTACCCAGGCCCCATTGGCGAAATCATTTCGCCGCATTTGATGGGCTTGGACGACACTCATGATTTGCCGACTGCGTCGAGCCTATGTGGCGCCTGCGCCGAAGTGTGTCCGGTGCGCATTCCCATTCCCGATCTGTTGATTCGGCTGCGCACCGAAGCGCAACGTTCGCCCAATGAAGTGGTGCCACACCCGATTCGGGGGCAGGGCGCGGCTCATTCGGTGAGTGAGCAAATGGCCTGGCGTTTATTTGCCGGCGTCAGTAGCCATGCTTTTGGCTATCGCTTGGCCACGCAAATGGCCACGCGCCTGCGTGCGCTCACGCCCAAACGCCAGCTTGGCTGGACTCAAAACCATGTGCCGCTGCGCCCTGCTGCCAAAACGCTGCACCAAATGGTCAAAGAAAAAAACAATACCTAAAGCTTTAATTTATAACACGCCGACGCTGAAGTTCAGGCGTTGGCTGATTTTTTACGTCTAAATAAGAAACACAGGAGAAACACATGATTGATACATGGCAACAAATTTATGACCCGCTGGGGAATATTTGGCTATCCAGCCTGGTGGCGTTAATCCCCATCATCTTTTTCTTTTTGGCTTTAACCGTGCTGCGCTTAAAAGGCAGCGTTGCTGGCTCCATCACCGTGCTGTTGGCGTTTTTGGTGGCCATTGTCGCCTATAAAATGCCGGTGCTTTTGGCTTTATCATCGATTGTTTATGGCTTTTTCTATGGGCTGTGGCCGATTGCCTGGATCATCATTGGCGCCGTATTCTTATATAAAATCTCGGTAAAAACCGGGCATTTTGACATCATCCGCGCCAGTATTTTGTCGATTACGGAAGACCAGCGCTTACAAATGCTGTTGGTGGGCTTTGCTTTTGGTACCTTCTTAGAGGGCGCTGCGGGCTTTGGTGCACCGGTGGCAATTACCGCTGCGCTGTTGGTTGGCCTTGGGTTTAAGCCCTTATACGCCGCCGGCCTGTGTTTGATCGTCAACACCGCCCCCGTAGCGTTTGGCGCCATGGGCATCCCCATCATTGTGGCGGGTGAAGTATCGGGCGTAGAAGTCATGGCCGTCAGCCAAATGGTGGGCCGTCAGCTGCCGTTTATGGTGCCGATCGTGCTGTTTTGGATCATGGGTATTATGGATGGCGTGCGCGGCATCAAAGAAACCTGGCCCGCCGTTTTGGTCAGCAGCTTGTCGTTTGCTCTGGCGCAATACGCCACGTCTAACTTCGTTGGCCCAGAACTGCCGGACATTACCGCCGCCATTGCGACGCTGATTTCTTTAACCCTATTCTTAAAAGTCTGGAAACCGAAGCACATCTTCCGCTTTGAGCAAGAAGATGGCGCCCAAGCCTCCATTGACCTCGCCAATACACCTAAGTATTCAACCAAACAAGTGATGGTGGCGTGGTCACCGTTTGCGATCTTAACCTTGATGGTGACGATTTGGAGCATTCAGCCGTTCAAAGTGTTGTTTGCTTCTGGCGGCGCCTTAAGCAATTGGGTGTTGTCTGTGCCCGTGCCGTTTTTACACAATGCGGTGCAAAAAATGCCGCCTATCGTGAGTGAAGTCGTGAACTACGGGGCCGTGTATAAGTTTGATTGGTTTTCGGCCACCGGTACGGCCATTTTCTTTGCAGGCTTAATCACCATTGTGGTGTTGAAAATGCGTCCTAAGGCCGCGGTGCAAACCTTTGTGGAAACGCTGAATGAATTGAAAGTGTCGATTTACTCTATTGGCATGGTGTTGGCTTTTGCATTTATTGCCAACTACTCAGGCCTGTCGGCTACCTTGGCCTTGGCCTTGGCGCACACAGGTAAAGCCTTTACCTTCTTCTCGCCGTTCCTTGGCTGGTTGGGCGTGTTCCTAACCGGTTCAGATACCTCGGCCAATGCCTTGTTCTCAGCCTTACAGGCGACGACGGCGCAGCAAATCGGCATCCCAGAAGTGTTGCTGGTGGCGGCGAACACCTCAGGTGGCGTGACCGGTAAAATGATTTCGCCGCAGTCTATTGCCATTGCGTGTGCTGCCGTGGGTTTGGTGGGGCGTGAAAGCGATTTATTCCGCTTTACCTTAAAGCACAGCCTTGCGTTTACGGTGATGATTGGCGTCATCGTGACGGTGCAGGCTTATCTATTACCGTGGATGATTCCGAACTAAACAGTTAGCCTGCCGCTAGGCGGCCATGAACCCGCCCAGCCTTAGGTACTGTGATGTACCTAAGGCTGAGTGCTTAAAGGAGAGGGCAATGCATGCTCACACCGAGACGATGAACGTCGTCCAGCAGTTGATTGAAATTGTGGGCTCAGCCCATGTGTTACAGAGCGATACCCAAACGCGCCATTACCGCCAAGGCCACCGCTATGGCGGCGGTGAGGTGTTGGCCGTGGTGGTGCCGGGAACATTATTAGAGCAGTGGCGTGTTTTGCAAGCCGCGGTCGCGGCCAACTGCGTGGTCATCATGCAGGCCGCCAATACCGGGCTAACCGGTGGCTCTACCCCGTTTGGCGCCGACTACGATCGCCCCGTGGTGTTGATCAGCACCCGTCGCTTGGCCGGTATTCAAGTCATCCAAGACGGTGCACAGGTGATCTGCCTGCCTGGTGCCACCCTCGATGCCTTAGAAAGAACCCTTGCACCCTATGGTCGTGAACCGCATTCGGTGATCGGCTCATCCTGCATCGGCGCTTCGGTTTTAGGCGGCGTGTGCAATAACTCCGGCGGCGCCTTGGTGCGCCGCGGTCCTGCCTATACCGAGCTGGCGCTGTATGCACGCGTCAACGATGACGGTAGCCTCGCCCTGGTGAATCATCTGGGCGTGGATTTGGGCGACAGCCCTGAAGAAATCTTGACCCGCTTGGCTGAACAGCAATACGCGCCCAGCGACGTTGAGGCGCCTGCACACCGCTGCGCCTCGGATCAACATTACAGCCACGACGTGGCGCAAGTTGACGCCGATACGCCGGCACGTTTTAACGCCGACCCTACGCGCCTGTTTGAAGCTTCAGGCTCCGCTGGCAAAGTGTGCGTGTTCGCCGTGCGTTTAGACACCTTCAGTAAGGTGCCCAGTCAGGTGCTCTACATCGGCAGCAACGCGCAAGAAGACCTAACCGCGATTCGCCGAGCCTTACTCACCGAACTGCCACGGCTGCCGATTGCGGGCGAATACATTCATCGTGTTGCCTACGACATCGGTGCCAAATACGGTAAAGACACGTTTTGGTTCATCGAAAAATACGGCACGGTTAACGTGCCTAAAGCATTTGCGGCCAAAGACAAGGTCGACGGCTGGCTGGAAAAATTTGGCGTGCGCGGGCTGACGGATAAAGTCTTGCAGCTATTCACCAAATGCCTGCCCAACCATCTGCCGGCGCGGATGAATCAGTTTAGGGATTTGTATGAACACCATTTGGTGATTCGCATCGAAGAGCAAGACGTGGACCAGGTCAGCCAAATCTTGGCGGATTATTTTTCCTCGCGTCAGAGCGGTGATTTCTTCTTGTGTACCGAAGAAGAGGGGCGAAAAGCCTTTTTGCATCGCTTTGCCGTGGCCGGCGCCGCCATTCGCTATCGCAACACCCACCGCAGCGAAGTGGAAGACATCGTGGCCCTCGATATTGCCTTACGGCGTAACGACCAAGAGTGGGTGGAAACCTTACCCAAGGCTATGGACGACGTCATCGTGCACAAGCTGTATTACGGCCACTTTTTTTGCCACGTGTTTCACCAAGACTACATCGTCAAAAAAGGCGTTGACCCCTTGGCCATGGAACATCAAATGTGGGCTTTGCTAGACGATAGAGGCGCTGAATACCCAGCCGAGCATAACGTTGGCCACCTGTACGTGGCCAAGCCTAGCTTAAAACAGCATTATCGTGCGCTCGATCCAACCAATACCTTTAACCCAGGCATTGGCCACACGTCTAAGTTGAAAAACTGGCAAGATCGAAAATAAGGGATTAAGGCTTAAAATAAAAGGCTTGCTGCATGCTGTTAAAGCACGCAGCAAGCCTTTTTTGGTGTGGCCCGTGTTTTTTAGCCGCGGCCAAACCAGCGATTGAGGCCCAACCAGAGCGCCAGCGGCAGCCCAAAAATAAGCCCCACCGCTAAGGCAAACGCCAGCCATTCAGGCACGCCAAAGCCAAACGCAAAGGTAAACGCCACGCCATAAATCGCTTCTAAAGGGTTGAACGCGGCCAAGCTAAAAGCGCTGGCGCCAGAAAACACAAAGATCAAAAACAGGCATAGGCCAAGGGCAATCAATAGATTTAATAAGCGCATTAACTTTCCTCGATTAATTAATCAACGTTCCGCGTAGGGTGGATAAAGCACCGCCTACTCACGGCCTTAAGGCCTCACCTCAGCTAAAAACACAGACAACGTGGGTCACGACCCACCCTACGAGAACCACTGCTCGTCGCTGCGCCCATGATCAACTGATCCAGCCTGCGGAGGGTGGGTAAAGCGCAGCCTACCCATGGCTTTAAGGCCTCACCTCAGCTAAAAACACAGACAACGTGGGTCACGACCCACCCTACGAGAACCACCGCTCGTCGCTGTGCCCATGATCAACTTATCCAACCTGCGTAGGGTGGATAAAGCGCAGCGGAGCCACGGCTTTAAGGCATTACCTCACCTAAAAACACAGACAACGTGGGTCACGACCCACCCTACGAGAACCGCTGCTCGTCGCTGTACCCATGATCAACTGATTCAACCTGCGTAGGGTGGGTAAAGCGCAGCCTACCCACGGCCTTAAAGCATCATCTCAGCTAAAAACACAGACAACGTGGGTCACGACCCATCCTACGAGAACCACTGCTTGCCGCTGCCCCCGTGGTGAGCTGAACCAACCTGCGTAGGGTGGGTAAAGCGCAGCGGACCCACGATCTTTACCTTCAGGATTTTAGTCCTGCGAGCCTGGATCATCAGGCTCGTGCTGACGCGCTAAGCGCATGTATTCTTCATCGGCCAATATTTGGCCCATGTCGCCTAACTCCAGCATCAGGCCGCCGGCCATGTGTAAAAGTTCGGCCGCCGCATCGTTGATTTCGTCTACGGGCAGCTGTAATGAAGGATCGGCCACGGTATTGGCCTGAATCAGGCCCGCTACGGTGGTTAGAATACGGCCAAAGCCATAGTGGGCGGACTGAACGTTTGACAGCAGGAAGGTTAAGTCGGCGTTGTTGAGCGCCTTGGGCGCGGCTAAGGCTTCGGGATTGGCGAGGAGGGTGGCCAGGGGGTTGTAATGGGTACGGAGGGTAGATTTCTGTGAGGTTGCCATGATGTAACCTTTTTAGTTGAGTCGCCCTCACTTACAACGCTTCTAAAAGCAGGTAAGGGTGGCGGCAAATGATGGATTGGAAGACTGGGTCAACTTAAGCCCAGCGAGCGCACGCACTCTCCACCATCTGCCACCATTGAAGCGGTACAGACAGGGTCTGGTGCAGATGAAGCGGCCACGATGAATGATGGACACTGATCTGCCAAGTTGAAAACAGCCTTCCAAAGCTGATTGAGTGATTGAACTCAATGCGGGTATTTTGGGGGGGATTCGGTCCGTGGTCAAGACAAAGCGCGTGTGGCGACTCAAGCGCTCAGCTAAGAGCGGCTGGCTTCATTGTTTCATGCGTTGCGGTGGCCTCCATTATATGATTTAAACCACGCATAAGGGCTCCAATCATGCGCACCGCTTTATTTTTATTGACGTTTGCCGTCATGACGGGATGTGCCGAACCATCAGTGCCGGTCACAGCACAAGTAGAAATCAGTGTTCAGGCCGAGGTTAAGGATCTAGTGCCAAGCATCGGTACCATTCAGCCGGGCGACCAGTGTCGTTTAGGGGAATGGCTTCGAGTGGCCAAGATATACGCTTATCGCAAGATCACGTGTGACAATGGCCTGACGGGCTATATTTTACCCCCAAATGATGGCGATTTTCAGGAAGGGCATAAGCAAAGCAGTACGAAATAAATGATTTAATGATTCAAAACGGTGGGTAGGCGCCGCTTTCCCCGCCCTCGGCGACGACAAACGGTCAATAAATCATGGATGGCCAGTAACAAGATGCCACGGCAGCTTGGCTAGGTGACGCGAGCTAAGCTGCCGTGGTTGAAACGGTTTGGGGCACGAGGCCTAAACGTTTTGCTGAATGAACTGGGTGATTTGCCCGTGGCCAGCGGCGCCGACAAAGCGGGCCACTTCTTCTCCTTCTTTCACGATTAATAGAGTGGGAATGCTTTGCACCTTAAAGCGGGTGGCGATTTCAGGGGACAGATCAATGTCGATTTCGGCGAATGAGGCCTTGTCTGTCATCTCGGTGGCGATTTGTTCAAAAACGGGGGCCACCATACGGCAAGGTCCGCACCATTCAGCCCAGAACCGAATGATGTGGGTGCCCGGTACATTGGTGACGCCAAGGTCAAAATTTGCAGTGCGTAATGTGCTGATCATAATCATGCTCTCTCTTAGTTAGAAAAAAGTGAATCTGTAGACGGGTGAGCGTCTTTGGGGTTAAGGCCCTCTTGCTGGGTGTATGGGTGTGTCTGGTGCGTTGATGGGCTGGGTTTAGGTTTAACGCAGGCCAGCTGGTCTGGCGGGTAAGGTGCGTCGATACAGGATGAGAGCGCTGAGCAAACCACCGGCCAAAATCAGCGCCAGGCCATTAAACAAAGGCCAGCCTAGGCCAATGAGGGCGGGTGCCGCCAATAGGCTGGCGATGGCGGCGCTGGCGAAAATCAACAGATCGGTTGCGCCTTGCACCTTGGCCTTTTCGACCGGACGATAGGTCTGTGGCAGTAGACGCGTGCTGGCTAGGAATAAAATATTCCACGCCAAGCCTAAAAGCGTCATGGCGACGAGAAAGTGGCCGAAGCTTTGGCCCAGTAAGTGCACCGCAAAGGTGCCGATGAGGCTGAGGGTGCCCAAGAGGAACATGGCGCGAATGCCGATTCTGTCCAGCAGCTTACCCATGAGTAAAGAAGGCGCGAACATCGCCAAAATATGCGCCTGCATCACCCAAGCTAAGTCGCTAAAGCTAAAGCCAACTTGCTGCATGGCCAAGGGCAGAGCGCCCACGGTAAAGACCAGCAGGCCATAGGCCAAGCCGGTGGTGAGCGCAATCAGGCGTAGCGGTGGCTGTTGATAAAGGCGGCGATAGTCACGCGGCTGATCGACATGGGTTAAAACTGGCAAAGGCTTAATCGGCAGATAGCGCCAGGCGACTAGGGCCAGGATGTACACGCCGGCAAGCACAGTGAAGGTGCCTAAAAAAGGCCATTGTGCCCATAAGTCACGGCTGGCGACGGCTAGGCGAGGGCCCACTAAGGCCGCTACAATGCCGCCGCTGATAACCCAGGCAATGGCTTGACTGTGTAGTGCTTCTGGCGCTTCTTCAATGGCGGCAAAGCGATACTGTTGGGCGGTGCCAATGGCCAGCCCCGTGCCAAATACCCCGATGACAAAATACAGGAATTGGCCTTGATAAATGCCATAAACGGCCAATAAAGCGCCGCCTAGGCCTGCTAGCGTACCCAATAAAAAACCCAAACGGCGGGTGCGCTTGGCCATGAAGTGGGCCATGGGTAAGGTGGCCAACATGAGGCCAATATATTGGGCGACGAGTGGTAAGGTGGCGAGGCTGGGCTGGCTGGCTAGCTGTGTGCCCACCAAGACTGAACTGGATAAAACCAGGGCATTACCGGTGGTAAATAAGGCCATGGCCAGAGCAAAACCATAAACTGAATAAGGCATAAACCATCTCTCAAAATGTGATCATGGCCTAGCTTACATCTTGAAGTTAACTTCAAGTCAAGGGGTTTTGGTCTGATTTTCAGAGAGGGTGTGGGTTAAGATTGTTTGGAAGTTTGGACAGTTAAAATGATTGATTTCAGGACAGTTTTTGATGTGCATCAGGCTGTCCTTTAGCTTTTGTAACTCGATCATGCTGAGCTCGATTTCGTCTATTTTAAGGCCGATAAAGGCACGATCTAAACCATTGTCGAGGTTGTCTAGCAAGTCCGAGATTTCTGCCAGCGAAAAGTGGCTTTGCTTGGCCAGAAGGATCAAAGCTAGCCGCGTGATGATGTCGGTTTGATACACGCGTTTTAGGCCGTGACGGCCAACGGGTTTGATTAAGCGTTCGCGTTCGTAATAGCGCAGCGTGGCGCTGCTGATGCCGGTTCGGCGTACAACTTCAGTAATATCATAAGTGGTGGGCATGGGCAAGACCTTTGCGCAAAATGAGGGTGAAACGTGACCGTGGGCTAAGACGGCTATCGGCCACCGCGATAGTTCATCATATACGTTATTTGTGAGTCCCACCATATTGGCGGTGGGGCGCTTTGACGGCTTGTATCAAGAGAACGTGTGCGGACCAGCATGATGCAGCACGGGGATTAAATAAATAGATTGACTAATCGGTCTATTTGATTAAAATACGAACGCTAATAATTATCATTTCTATCAGGGTGCAGTATGGGCAAACGTAAAAAAATAGTATTAGAGCTTTTAGCAGGGCTGTCTTGTTCTTTATCAATCGATGCGGCGAGGGCTAATGCTCAAGACGACGTACAGACGTTAGATGATGTGGTGGTGATCGGGCGTAAAGTAGACGTTCAGGACCGTAGCGGCCATGCCAAGGTGTACGACAAGGATTTGTCGAGTGCTTACTTGGGTAAGGCTGAGCTGAACCGCAATAAAGGCAAGTCGGTGGCGGATTTAATTAAAGGCATGCCGGGCGTATTTAGCGGCGACGCACGCAATAGTGGCTCGCTAGACGTGAATATTCGGGGTATTCAAGGACCAGGTCGGGTGCCGGTGACGATTGATGGAACAGAGCAGGGCGTGACCGTTTACCGAGGCTATTATGGCGCGAGCAACCGTAACTACATCGACCCGAGCCTGGTCAGCAGTATGGTGGTTGAAAAAGGCGGCTCGTTAACCGAAGGGGTTAAGACGTCGGTGGGTGGCGGTGTGGCGATTAAGACCTTAAGTATTGATGATGTCGTGCCGCAGGGCGAGCGCTATGGCGCCGATATTATGGTGGACGGCAGCAGCAATACGACTAAGCCCAGGATGCCGGATACGTCGATCATCGGCAAAGATTATCGTGACTATCCTGAGCTATACAAACAGTTTGACTATATGACCCATCCCAACCTAGTGAAAAGCCCTAAAGCGCAAGGCGGCTCGAACCAATGGTTAAATGGTCAAGATCAGTCGATTCGCGTGGCGGTAGGGACGCGGCAAGAGCGGTTCGATTTAATGGCGGCAGTGTCTTATCGTCAGCAAGGTAATTATTTCGCAGGTAAGGGTGGGGTGGCAAAATATCAGGCGCCGCTAGGCCAAGAACATGAAAGCTTGGGTGAGGGGTTTATGCCTTATGTGGCGGCGCTGTATCCAGCCGGCTCTGAAGTATTGAATACGTCGAGCACCATGAAGTCGGCATTATTAAAAAATACCTGGTATTTACCCCAAGGGCAAACCCTCCAGTTTGGCGCGCGCTGGAGCGACATTCAACACGGTGAAATCATGCCTTCGCGCCTGATTTGGTCAAAAGATGGTGGCCAGCAGCAGTGGCCCATTGGTAAGGTCGAACAAAAGGCCTATAACCTAGAATACGCCTGGAACCCTAAGGATAATCCATGGGTCAACGCGCGCATCAACCTATGGCAAACCCAAACCAATAGCCGAACGTATACATCGGGTATGAGCGTTTTTGAAATGCCAAAAATGGATCATGAGTGGAACAGCTGCGTGAAGTACGGCGGCGGCGATCCTAAACAGTGCCCGCGATTGGATGGCTTTTTCCCCTTTGAGGATCACGCCTTTGTACACGCCCAAAATAACCGCTGGGGCGTGACCGCCAGCAACTCAATCCAGCTTTTACCGCAGCTAGATTGGCGCTTGGGTGCAGATTTTCAGCGCGAAAGCCTGAAGTCAGACACGAAAACCCGAGAAGGTAAGCGCCAAGAATACAACCTTTCCTTTAATTTTGATTGGCGCCCGACCGATTGGCTACACATCAATGCTGGTGCAAAGCGTGAGGCTTATTGGGCTAAAGATACGCTGCTCGCAGAAAAAATGGCGCAGCAGGAAAACTGGATTGTGGGTAAGCAGTATATGAACCTGAGCGTGAACCGTACCCTGAACCAAGAAGAGCATGATTTTTATGAGGGCATGCAGGACAAAAGAAAAAGCATGGGCTTTAGGCAGTTCTCTCAATGGTTAAAAACCGAGCCAGAGCTAGCGGCTCGCTATCAAAGCATGAATGGCGCGATGCGCACGAAGGGACAAAGTAAATACCTAGAAGAACAGTATCAATACCATCAGCGTGATGATGGGCGCTACCATCGGGTAGACAACCCCTACCTTAATGGCGTAATTGCGGATGAGCAGGTGATCAACCCTTATACCGGAGAAAAAGAAGATCGCTATCGCTACGTAGGCAACACCATACATAGCCAGCCCATTACCGATGAAGAAACGCAAAAAGCCTTACAGAAAAAATCTGGCCATGCTTGGTCGCCCATTCTATCGGCCAGCCTCAAGCTGAGCGAAGACGCCAGAGTGTATGTGCGTTACGCCGAAGCCAAACGCTTCCCCAGCATGTTTGAAAGCACGATGGGCTTTTCCACTATGCCGCGCGCCTTGGTCGACATCAAGCCTGAACACTCGAGAAACTTTGAAGTCGGCTACGTGCATGATTTAACCCAGTGGCTGCCGACGGCACAGGCCAGCGACCTTAAGCTAACCTATTACGATATGACCATTAAAAACGTGATTGAACGAGACGTTGACATGAATTTTGCTCAGCTAGACAAGCAAAAAAATCGGGGGCTAGAGCTACAAGCGCGCTATGACGGCACGCGGTTTTTTGGCAGCGTGGGGGTTAATTACAATTTGGAAAATAAAATCTGCGACGAGTCTTTATCGATGCGCATGGGCGTGACTGGGCTGTTTCCTAGCTGTGTCGACGGGGGCTTCCCGGTGGGCTATTTACGCACCAACTTAACCCCACGCTATAGCGCCAACCTTACCTTGGGCGGGCGCTTTGATCAGAATCGCTTAGAGCTGGGTACCCGTGTGTTTTATCACAGCCGTGCCAACAATAAGCAAGAGCAAGACATGGCTGAAAAAGGGCTGTTAGACGGCAACAATAACAACCCTATTCGGTGGCAGCCGGTGGTCTTGGTAGACGCCTTTTTGAAGTACCAATTGGCTAAAAACCTAAGCGTTGAGCTGACGGGCAACAACTTGACCAATCGATACTATATTGATCCCTTAACGCGTTCGTTCATGCCTGCACCGGGACGAACTTGGCGGTTGGGCGTACAGGGTAAATTTTAAGCTAAGATTTGCCCATCTCTTGAGTCAGGGATGAAGCCTGAGCCTGCTGTAAAAGCGTACTTAGGTCGGGGTGGCTTTCATCCCACACCATCAGATGGTTTTGTTGAAACAGCGCCGTGGCCACGCCAACACCAGGGCGTAGGCCACCGCTGAAGTCGCCTTGATAAATGCGGTGGCTGCTGCACGAGGGGCTATTGGCTTTTAATACTAGGTGGGTGACGCCATGCTGTTGCAGCAGGCGCAACGCCGTATGCGCCCCTTCTATAAACAGCGCGCTGACGTCGGCGCCGCTGGTGTCTTGAACGATGGCGGTACCGGCTAAAACAGCGTGGCCATCGCCGCCCACAATCTCTGCCGCCGGTCTCGGAATGGGGAGGCCGCCCAAAACCTCAGGACAAATGCTGATGGCCAAACCTTGATCGACTAGGCGCTTGAGTTCGGACACTCGTTTATGTTGTCCATCATAGCGAACGGGCTGGCCGATTAAGCAGGCGCTGATGGCGATCATGGGCAAACCTTTTGGGTGAATGGTTAAAGTGTCGATGATACCGCTTCAAGCTCGCTTTAAGTAAAGTGGATTGAGGGGGGCGTCGCCTCTGTGGTGTCCATGCTGTGACTGCCTCACGTTGCGTTGTTGGTTGGTCTTACCCTATGTTTATATTCATCTTTACTCAATAATCACCGAGTGTTTTAGGCATTGATCTACTCAGCTCGGTCACACTCTGAACGTTCCCATTAGTGCGCATTTTCTTTTTGTTTTTGTGGAATCTAATTATTTTCATAAGCTTATCATATTTTATTATGACAAAAGTATTCTGTCATTTGTCCTCTGAAACCCCCGTGATTACAGTTATTTTTTGTTAATTTTATTGGGTATTTCGTTAAGCAACGTTTCCTATTGCAATATAAAGTTAAGCCGTTGGTAATCGATTTTATTACATGATAAATTTACTCCCGCTGTGAAATAAATGACATGTGTGTATTTATTTAGCTACATGAAATGGGGTCTTGATTCGACGTGAATCACCCGAGAATGTTTATTATTTGTACATAAATTTAAGGAAATTCGTATGAAAAAATTAATTATGGTTTCATCATTATTGGCGGCTTTGGGTTTGGTGGGTCAAGCTCAGGCTTCTGACGGCAACATCACTTTTAATGGTGAATTAACGGCTTCAACCTGTGACGTTGTGGTTGATGGTCAAGCAAGTGACGCCACTATTGTATTGCCTACCGTGAGCGTGAGCGCGCTGGATGCAGCTGCTAAAACGGCGGGCCAAACCACTTTCTCTATGGCATTGAGCAACTGTACCGGTACTTTACAAACGGCTTCTGCCTTTTTTGAATCAGGTGCGTCAGTGGAAGCAGCAACCGGCCGTTTACAAAACATGACCGGTACCGCGGGTAACGTTAGCCTACAGCTGATTGACTCTTCAAGCGCTTCAAATGCGGTGATCAAAGCGGGTGACCAAAGCCAAATCAACAACACGACTTATGTTGACATCAGCGGCGGCAGCGCCAACTTGCCATACGCCGTACGTTACTACGCAGAAGCCCCAACGACTGCCGGTACCGTGGTGAGTAATGTGGTGTACTCGATCCAGTATAAATAAGTCTTGAGCATGAATGAATAAGCAGTGGGAGAGGGCTCCTCTCCCATTACTGAATATAAATCCTTGGCAAGAGGTCATGATGAAGTTTTTTTTACTATTAGCTAGCCGTCTGGGTATGTTGGCAGTGTTGTTGCTGTCGGGCGTGCAGGCATCGGCCAGCGTGGTGATCGGCAGCACCCGCGTGATTTACGCCTCTGACGCTAAAGAAGTCAGCGTGCGCATCACCAATGGTGGCCAGTCGCCAGTATTGTTGCAAAGCTGGATTGATGAGGGCAACCGTGAGGCCAAGCCTGCGGATTTAAACGTGCCTTTTGTGCTGACCCCACCGATTAATCGGGTGGAGGCAAACAAGGGTCAAACCTTACGGATTAGTCGCCTTGGTTCGTCTTTACCCATGGATAGAGAGTCTGTTTTTTGGCTTAACGTCTTGGAAATTCCAGCCAAAGCCACGCAGCTAGCGGGTGAGAATCAGCTTCAAATGGCGTTTCGCACGCGGATTAAATTGTTCTATCGCCCCGTGGGTTTAGTGGGGCATGCCAATGATGCGGCCAAAGCGCTGCAATGGCAACGTCAAGGTCAAAAACTCGCAGCAGTCAATCCCACGCCTTATTACGTGAACCTGGTCTCTTTGACGATGAATGGCAAGGTCGTTGATGGCGATATGGTTGAGCCCTACGGTTCTCGATTATTTAATGCGCCTGGGCGACAAGGCCATCAATTGTCGGTTAGCTTTGTGGATGATTATGGTGCGATCAATCAATTTGAAACAATTATTAAATAATTATTAATAGTGATTTAAGTAATATTTATTTAAACGAGTGTGATTCGAGGGCTGAAGCATGTCAAAGTGCATGAAACAAAAATCTATTTGGCAGGTGTCTTTTTTGACGGCAAGCATTTTATTGATGTTTGCTCAAGAGTCTGCCAGAGCGGAGGAGCGTGTCCAAACAGAGGATGAACGCGGCCAGTACCGTGAGTTCGACGCTTCATTTTTGAATGTTAAGCATCATGAGTCTGTTGATTTAAGCCGATTTGCCACCGGCTCTGCGGCGGTAGCAGGGGTCCATAAAACGGCACTGTATGTGAATGAGCAGTGGATCAGTAACGGTGATATTGAGTTTAAAACGGCTGAAGACAACACCGTTTATCCTTGTTTAACCCCAGAGCTGATTAAGCTCGTTGCGTTTGACCATGTGCGTTTAGCCGAAAGCGGCATAAGCGTACCCAGCGAAGCCGATCAGTGCGGCAGCTTCATGGGCAACATCCCAGAGGCCAAAATTGAATATGACAGTAACGAGCAGCGCTTAGACATCATCATTCCGCAAATTTACATGCAAAAAACGCCGCGGGGCAGCGTCAGCCCTGAGCTGTGGGATGCCGGTATTCCGGCGGTCATGATTGGCTATAACGTGAATGGCTATCATCGTGAGTCAGGGGGTAAGAACTATGATTCCCTCTATGCCGGCTTGAATATGGGCCTAAACATTGGCGGTGGTTGGTATCTGCGCCACGATGGTTCATTTAACCGCGACAACGGCGTCAATCGCTACACCAGCATCAACAGCTATGTGCAAAAAGACATTCCTAAGCTCGGCGCGCGCGTTTTGGTCGGACGCTCAAACACCACGGGCCAGCTTTTTGATACCTTGCCTTTTACTGGGGTACAGCTAGCGACAGATGAGCGCATGCTGCCTGAGTCACAGCGTGGCTATGCACCAGAAATCCGCGGCATTGCGCGCACCACGGCGCGCGTGATCGTGCGCCAAAGCAGCCAAGTGATCTATGAAACCACGGTGATGGCAGGTGAGTTTTTAATTAATGATTTATACCCCACGGGCTATGGTGGCGACCTTGACGTGACGGTACAAGAGTCTGATGGCGCGGAACAGAATTTTAAAGTGCCGTATGCGTCGATTGCCCAGCAGCTGCGCCCTGGGGGGTGTCTCGCTATGCAATCACCGCGGGTGAGCTGCGCATTGATTCGCTACGTAAACAGGCCGATCTGTATCAGCTCACTTATCACCGTGGTCTCACCAATGCGCTGACGGGCTATACCGGCGTACAGGCCAGCCAAGACTATTACGCTCTACAGTTAGGCGCCGCGGTGGGCACGCCCATAGGTTCAATCGCGTTTGACGTGACTCAATCGCATGCACGTCTATTTGGTTCAGGGCTTAAAAGCCGCAGCGAAACCCATACTGGGCAAAGCTATCAGCTGAGTTACAGCAAGTTAATCAGTGAAACCAACAGCAATATTTCCTTGGCCGCTTATCGATTTTCTTCGCGCGGTTTTATGGATTTGATGACGGCTTTGCAAACGCAAGAGGCTATGGATAAAGGCTTGTCGTCGCAATCAGTGTGGCGGGCGAAAAATCGTCTGACCTTAACGGCAGGACAAGGTTTACCAGGCAACTGGGGCCAGCTGTATGCCAGTGGCTCGATACAAAGCTATTGGCATCAAGAAGGCTCGGAAAAGCAATTCCAGCTTGGCTACAGCAACCATTACAAGACCTTCTCCTATGGCGTTAACGTCAGCCGTAGTTTTTCGCGCGAGCATGCTGCCCAAACCAGCGTGTTGGCCAGCCTCAGTATTCCATTAGGGCGCCGAGATCAGGTGCGTACGCCGCAGCTGCGTTTGAATTTGTCGCATGATGATTCAGGCCGATATGGACAACAGGCGACGGTTTCGGGTGCCGCAGGCGCACATAATCAGTACAGCTACGCCGTGTCGGGTATGAACACCAACCGTGGCAGCAGCAGTGGTTCGGTCAGCGGCAATTACCGTACCGGCGGCACGTCATTGAACGCATCGTACAGCACGGGCAGCGGCTACCGCAGTGCTTCTGTTGGGATGACGGGGATGGTGGTGGGCCATGTAAACAGCGTGACGTTTAGCCCTTATAACGCAGACACCATTGCCATTGTGGAAGCCAAAGGGGCTAAAGGCGCTCGGGTTTCGGCATATCCTGGGGTGCAGATTGACTCGCGCGGCTACGCCATTGTGCCCAACTTAAACCCTTATCAGATGAACGACATTCATCTTGATCCGAGCGGCGCTGATACGGACGTCGAGTTGGAAAGCACGAGCCAAAAAGTAGCGCCTTATTTTGGCGCAGTAGTGAAGCTTAAGTATGACGTGAAGCAAGGCTTCCCAGTGTTGATTAATGCGACTTATCGAGACCAACCCGTACCGTTTGGCGCCAGCATTTTCGACGCGCACAACCAGGCCGTTGGCTATGTAGGTCAAGGCGGGCAGCTATACGCCCGTGTGAGTGAGGCCGAAGGGCTGCTCACGGTTAAATGGGGTGAGGCAGAAGGCAGTCAGTGCGTGTTGGCCTATGCGCTAGATCAGGCTGAGACCAAACTTAAAACCAGAGCCATGACGCAACTTGAGGCCCTCTGTCAGTAAGGGTTGCCGTGCTCGGCGGCCGACGCTGACCGACCACATAGGCCAAGCGTGTTTAGGCGAACAGTAAGCATATTAAGGTGGAGTATCTGAATCATGATAAATAGTATGAAAAGAACCGGTGGCCTACTCACCGTATGGTTGAATAAATACCTCTTGGTGGCTGCCACGATGCTGCTGCTAGGGATGCCGTGGGCGGCGCAAGCTCGATGTTCCTCGGACTATCCTGGTCAAGGGGCAGTGGTTTATAACATTGAAGGGTTTGACCCCGGGCAACTGAATCCAAACGTGGCGACAGGAACGGTTTTGTTTACTAAAATCGTCCCCGTTGTTTCTGGTCGGGTATACCGGATAACGTGTAACAGCAATATTGGAGACGTGTTGTATCGAGGCGTAACCACTACCGGAACCTATAAAACGTATACAACGGGTATTCCGGGCATTGGCATTCGTTTTAAATTTCATGGTGCCCATAAGGATGACTATTGGCCCCAACAGGATCTGTTTACCGTTACGACAACTGCTTTAGCCCAACAGGTTAATATTGTCGTCGAGTTAGTGAAGACGGGCCCAATTAAAACGGGGGGGATGATACAAGGTGAAGTGGCTGAGTGGTTTGTTCCTGCGCATGGATTTCAATTTGGCTCTCTTCGATTTGAACAAGCCGTGATCATTGATCCAACACGACCAACCTGCACTGTGGCCACGCCTGATGTGGATGTGCCTATGGGAACGGTCAGCATTAATGAATTTAACGGGATTAATTCGTTCTCAGCTGCGCAGCCGTTTGAGCTGGGCTTAGACTGCGCTGGTGGGGAGGCGGGCATCACCACCAGTGTGTATACGGTGTTAACCGATAAGCACAACGCTGCCAATCGAACCAATAGATTGACGTTAAGCCCAGAATCCACCGCTAAGGGCGTGGGCATTCAGGTACTCAATAAAGCACAGCCTGTGTCATACGGGCCGGCCTCCAGCACCATTGGCACGGCGAATCAGTGGTTGGCCGGTACGACCGGTAATGGTCGCTTTACCATTCCCTTGACGGCACGCTACATCCAAACAGAGGCACAGATTACCGGCGGTTCTGCCAACGGCGCGGCCATCTTCACGATGGGTTATAAATAATGCTTGGGCCGAGAATGGCCAGCGTTGCGGCAGGGCTATTGCTGACGTTAGGCCTAGGTTTTTGGAGTAGCCAGGCTGTGGCCAGCATTGTGCTGGGCAGCACCCGCATTATTTATCTGTCGGATGCCAGCGTGGTCAGCGTGAAGCTGACTAATGTGGGTGAGCGCCCCACACTCATCCAAACGTGGATGGATGATGGTGATGCCGATGCGATTCCTGACTACGTTAAGGTGCCCTTTATTCTGACGCCACCCATCGTGAAAATAGGGGGGCAGAAAAGCCAGGTGTTGAAGTTGCGTTATATCGGCTCAGGCTTACCGCAGGATAGGGAGTCCGTCTTTTGGTTGAATGTGCTGGAGGTGCCCCTTAAGGCCGAAGCGAATCGTTTGCAAATAGCGCTACGGATTCGGATTAAAATTTTTTATCGCCCAATCGGACTGACAAATCGCCCGCATGAGGCGGCTCAGGCGCTGGTGTGGCAGGTCGTCAATGGCGGCCTTCAGGTCAGTAATCTGACGCCCTATCATGTTTCTTTGGCCCGATTCAAGATTAATGGCCGTGAGATGGAGGGTGAAATGGTGGCGCCTTACGCCACGCACTCGTTTGAGGTGCCAGCTCAGGTAGGGGATGAAGTAGTGGGGGTGTTTGTGAATGATTTGGGTATTTTGGATGAGTTTCATGCGCTCTTGCAGCAATAAAGAGGCCTTATCTTAATGAGGGATCTAGCGGCTTCATAATGGCTCGCCCAGTGAATCACAGGATTATCTGGTGCGGGCAATGAGCCATATTAATGTATCAAAGGGCGACCCATAGACTCTAAATAGATTACCGATTAACCGGTCGCTGAATGAATCAACTAATTTAAAGAACAATACAATGAGAAAAATTATTAATATTATTGATGGCAGGAATGCTTTGATGGCTTTATGCGAAGACGGCAGCCTGTGGCAGTTAGTCTACGGTACGTCTAAATGGAATCGTCTGGTGACCATCCCAGAGAAACCGACTCAGCTAAAAGAGCTGCGTAAAATTTTACCTGATCGGCTTGTCGACAGGATTCAGGAGTACGGTATTAACAGCATTCATGAATTAACCAGCTTAACCAAAGAAGAAATGTTGAGCATTCCTGGTGTGGGTTCCAAAACCTTTTTTGAAATGGAAATGAGGTTGAATGAAGTGGACATTTTCTTTAAGGAGTATTGAGATTGAAGGCTGTGGCTTAGTGAAGCGAGGGCTGTTTGTATAGGCATAAAAATCAGGTCGCCGACGTTTCGTTTGGGCGACCTGATTTTTAATGCTTTAGCTTCATGGATTTAAGTATTGGGGTTTTTGTATTTTTTAAAAAAGGTTTCACCACACATGCGCTTGGTGAACTCATGGCTAGACGTTGCTACAGATAAAGGCTTGTCTTTAGCGGCGTAAATAAAGTGTTGGGTGACGTTGCCCGCCGCATCGGGTGCCGTGGGTTTGCCATTTTCTAGTCGATTGACGTCGTAGTTGACGCAATAACCGATGATGCTGCCCGATTTTTTGCTTTTTACCGGCATTACCTGGTTGTATTTAAAGCGATAGTTTTGATTGTTTTGGGTGAGCTCTTGTTCCATTTTGGCATTGGCCGCAAACGGTCTGGAAAGTCGATCAATGGCTGCCGGATATTCGGCCTCGATTTTTTTGCTGACGAACTGTTTATCGGCGGCGGTGGCTGTGCCGTAGCTGACGCCTTGCTGCGTCATTTGAATGCTGTAGGCTTCCCACTCTTCTGATTCTTGTACAAACGGCATGGCTTTATTGAGCAGGTTGGCAAACTGATCGAAGGCGCCGCCAGTTGAGCTACAGCCGGTGATTAAAAGTGTAGTGAGTAGCGTTGCAGGTACGAGGCGTAAATTCATACGGGCTCCTATTAATGAAAGTGGGTGGCATCAGCATGCCGTTGAGGGGGCTAGCGGTCATATCATACGCTGTAATAGAGTGGTTAACCTAATCATCTTCGCCTTATTTTGCCTGTTTTTTGTGGTGACAAGAAGAAAAGTTTGGTGTTTGGCTGCATGAATGTTGCATGATGTCATTTCTATTTATTATATTATAAAAAAGCCTGCTTTCTCAGCATGTCAGTTCATTATTTGATGCTAGACTGATTCTGAATCAATAAAAGAAGCGTCAAGACAAAGGCGCTATTTTTATGTCGATTGCGTTCAATAGACCGCCTTGGGGTGGATGAGCACAACGTTTATTTAGGAGATCAGATAATGGGCGTAAGAAAAACCTATATGGCCATGGCCATCATGAGCATGGGTATGACGGGGCAGTCGGCTTGGGCGCAAACGTTTAGCCAAACGGTGAATTTAGAAGTAGAAAATGTCGTGGCGGGGGATCGCATTCACACTGCCGATTCAATCGGTTTGGATTCTGGGCGCGGTACTCAAGCCTTGGATTTGGGTACGGGCGCGCTCACGATAGAGCTGACGCCGAGCAACCTCAATGCGGCCGCCTTGGGCGTGAAGCTACAGAATAATGCCGTTCATCATTTAGGTAGCGGCTCGTCGATCACGGTCGACATGAGCCAAGGCACGAAAAAAGCCGAAGGCATTATCTTAGAGAACGAGGCGCAGATGAAGGCCGAGCGCCTTACCTTAGAGGTGAAGGCGGGCAAGTCAGCAGCCCATGGCATCAAGGCCAATAAAAAAAGCACGGTTGATTTGGGCTCGGGCTCAGAGATCCGAGTGCAAGGCAGCAATAGCCAAAATTCCGGCATCAATATGAGTGGTGCGGACACAGAGTTTAAGGCCGATCGGCTGAAGCTAGTGGTCAGTGAGCAGGGTAGCGGTTTGGTGGTCAGTGGCGATAATTTTAAGGTTGATTTGGGCAAGGGCAGCCAGATTGAGTCTGTCCTTGGCGCAATCCATTTAAGAAGCAGTACGGTTGGGCAGTTTCAGGCCGATGGCCTCAGCCTGACGACGCACGCAAACCTAGCTTCCGGCCTAAACATGAACGTAGGCGATATTACCGCCGACTTAGGTAGCAATAGTCGCGTGGTGACGACCGGCAACTATGCTGATGCGATTGTGATTGCCAGTGATCACGATTCAAGCCTGACGGCGAAGTCTTTAAGCATTCACACCAGCGGCAATCAAGCCCATGGCCTGAATGCGCAAAATGGCGTGGCGCATCTGTATGATGCCCAAATTGTGGCGGAAAAGGGCAATGGTGTGGTGGCCCAAAGCTTTATGCCGGGTAGTGAAGCAGTGATTTACCTGCATGGCGGCAGCATTCAGTCGGGTGGTGACAGTGCGGTCTATGCGCAACATGACAAGGCGACCATCCATTTGGATCAGACCTTGATCAAGGTGGATCGTTACGGTGCATTAGACTATGGTTTGTGGGCGCTAGGGGGCGGCACCATCAATATGCACAACGCCCGTCTAGAGGCTGCTGCGGGTGGTTTGGGGATTAAGGTCAACAGTGGCTCTAGAGTGAATTTGAGTGGGCGTAATGAGATTGAAACCCAAGGCGTGGCTATGGACAGCACTGGGAAGGACGCTTTAATTAACGCCCGTGGCGTACTGATAGTAGCAGGCGACATCATGGCCAGCAAACAAGGTGCGGTGACGATTGTGGCCGACGCTGGCTCTGAGTTTCGCGGTGGTTTTTTACAGGGTGCTGAAGGCCGCTTAGACTTCAGTGGCCAAAACAGCCGTTGGGACATGACCAAGGATTCCGTTGTCAATGCGTTACAGCTAAAAGACAGCCAGGTCAGCTTTGCTACGCCTGTCGAGCAAGGCTTTGGCACGTTGTCTGTAGCCAAGCTGGATGGCAACGGCCAGTTTAATCTGCGCGTGGCGATCGCCGCAGGCGAAGGCGATCGGCTCAATGTCACCGAATCTTCTGCCGGCGAGCATCAAGTCAGCGTGGTGAACCAGGGGAGTGCTCAGACCACGGGCGATGAGGTAGTGACCCTGATCACCACGCCAGACGGCGAGGCTCAATTTCATTTAAACAACGACGTGGAGCTAGGGGGCTATGTGTACCGCCTGCGCCAAGACGAGAATCAAACTGACTGGTCGTTGGCGGCAGAACAACCCGAGGTGACCACCACCGCCGAAGCCGCGGCCAATGCTTTGGTGGCGGCTTATCTGGCCAACTTTGCTGAAAACCAAAGCCTGTTAAAACGCATGGGTGATCTACGTTCTGGCGCGCCCACGCAAGATGTTTGGGCCCGCGTCTACGGCGGTAATATGAATGCCTTTGGTTCGGGCCTGCTGCGTGGTTTTGATATGGATTATAAAGGCCTACAGTTTGGTTTAGACCGCCAAGTCTTACACACTGAAGAAGGTCGCCTCTATGTGGGTGGGGCGCTGGGCCTATTGGATTCAGACCAAAACTACCGCCGTGGTTCAGGCTCCTTAAAAAGCTACAGCGCCGCGCTGTATGGGACTTATTTGACCGATCAGCATTTTTACACCGACGTGATGTTGAAATACGCCCGCATGAAAGATAAGTTTGACGTGCAGGATAGCGCCGATCAGCGTGTAGAGGGGCGAGAACATGCGAATGGGGTGTCCTTGTCGGCAGAGGTCGGCCAACGATTTGCTTTGGGGCAGACTGATGATCAGCTGTATTGGACGCCTCAGGCCCAGCTCACGCTATCGCGCCTTGGCGGCATGACTCATCGTGCTTCAAACGGCTTAAGCGTCAGCGTAGACAGCCGCCATTCGGTATTGGCCCGTGTGGGCACCGAAATTGGCTATCAGTTTAAAGAAGTCGCTCAGCCCACCAGCGTATACGGCAAAGCGTCGTTCTTACGTGAGTTTTCCAGCAATGCTGAATACACCTTAAACGACAGCCGTGAAAGCCATTCGTTTAAAGGCAATTGGTGGCAGTTTGGCGTGGGCGTGACCAGCCAAATCAAACAGCAACACCATGTCTACGTTGATTTTGAGCTGAATCATGGTCAGCGGTTTAATCAGCGCCAGCTCAATGCCGGCTATCGCTATGCCTTTTAAGGCCGATTGAGGTTGTAAAGTTAAAACCTGCGCCGATGAGCGCAGGTTTTTTTATGAGGCTGTGGGCGCAACCGGTCTGGTACGCTTGGCTTTCGAGCGCTGTTTTATCTTCTGGCGGTGGTCTGCTTGGGCAAACAAATAATAGCTCCACATGATGAGGATGAAGGCGTGTTCTTGATTGAGGTTATTGAGCTCATCGCCGTGTAAGACCAGGTTGCGGCTGAGAGTGAGGCGTTGGTTACCGCCCAGGGTTTTAAACTCGCTATAGGCGCCCAGCCGAGTGATCCATTGGGTTTCGGGGTGGGCATTGGCGACGTCAATTTTTAACTTTAAGCCGATTATTTTGCGCGGCTTCTTGCCCTGCTGTTTGGCAAACAGCAGGCCCCAGCGGCGATAAATCTTGCCTTCATACAGCAGTAAATCTGTGATTAAACCTTCGATTTGCCCATACAGTAAGCAAATGCTGCCTGCAAAATACTGCTGTCGATACAGCGCCAAAATTTCTTTAAAAATCGGCTGCCGCTTCGGGTCACAAAAGGCGCAGCCTTCAACCAAACGCATGAATAAATCCTGAAAAGGCGTGTAGCTGGCAAACTCCAGTAAATGCATTTCATGCGGCTTGGTGGCAATGTACTGCTGTACCGTGGCCTCAAACAGGCTGTCGGTGATGAGCTCAGACTGAGTGTCTTGCAGGTGCTGGGTAAATTCTAGCAGCTTAGCCGGCTTGGCTTCCAGCATCTGCAAACGGTTTTGGATGCCGGTAATGATGCTGATGATGTCGGGCGAATCATGCTCCAAGTCTTTTAAAATAGACTGGAGTTTTTCAAAATTGATCTGCTTGTCCATGTGTAAGGGTCTTAGTGAATAGGGTGTGTCTGTGTGAAGGCCAGCCCAGTATGTTTAGCGTCGGAAATTGGGGCTTGAAAGATGTACCATGATTGTATCATATTATGGAAAAGACTTTGATGCAGCGCGCCAAGTTGGCCTGAGCTTGAGGGGCCATCGGTGCAGGCCCCCTAAAGCCATCCGTTCCGCTGTTTCTTAGTGGGTGCAAAACAGGGTTTGCCATTCGGGCTTGAGGGCCAAGTCTTGCGGTGTGCCCTGAGCAATGATGGTGCCTTGATCCATGATGAGCACCCAGTCCGCCAGCTCGGCCAAAGCGGCATCATGGGTGACGACAAGGGTGGTGCGCCGTTGCTTGAGCTGAACCAAAGTCCGCTGGACGTGACGGCTGCTGAGGGCGTCCAAACTGGCGGTTGGCTCATCTAACAGCAAAATAGGGGCCGAGCTCAAGAATGCTCGGGCTAGGCACAATCGCTGTCGCTCACCGCCGGATAAGGCAGACCCAGCAGAGCCGACCGGAGTCTGTAATTGCGGTGCCGATAGGGGCCAAGCGGCGGCGGCTAAGGCGGCTAATAAATGCGCCGTAGGGGCTTCGGGGGCCGCCATGCGTAGGTTCCATTCGACGGTGTCTGGAAACACACCATTTTGTTGAAACACAAAATGCCGGCTTTGGCTGAGGCTGGACTCACTCAATAACTGGATGTTTGTGCCACCGTAGTCAATGGTGCCGGTAGTGGGGTCCATCAGTCGACCTAAAAGAGACAGCAGCGTGCTTTTTCCTGAACCCGAGGCGCCCACGATCGCGACGAGTGCGCCACTTTTGACCTTAAAATGGATGTCTTGCAACAGCGGTGTGCCTTGTTCCGTCTGGTGGTTGAGCTGGGTGACGGTGAGGTCGTGAGTGGGCGGCAGTGCGCTGTGATCGGGGCTAGGCAAGGGCGGCAAGGTGAAGACGGCGCTGAGGGTTGAAATAGCCTGTTTCGATTGACGTAGCGCTTGTCCTAGGTGGCTCAGCTGGCTAAGCGGCTCAATAAAGCGAACCAATAACACCCCAGTGGCCACGAGTAAGCCTAGGCTGATGAGGTGCTGCCGCGTGGCCCAGATGCCCAGCCACAGTAAGGCCACCCAAATACCCTGAACGTATAGCCCAACGCCTAAACTATCCGGTAACCCTTGAATCAGTAGCCGTTTGGTTTGTTGATGTAGCTGGCTTAAGGCGTGATTCAGCCGTTCCGAGGCCTGATTGTTGCGGCCGCTGCTGCGTAGGAGTGCCTGCTGGGCCGAAAAATGGCTGATCTGCGTGGCGACCTGCTGCTCGGCTTGGTGCCTTAAGCTTTCCAGCCTATGGCTGCGGTGATTAATTTTTTGGAGCAGCCAAACCAACCCAAGGGCGGCGAAGCCGAGCAAGGCGGCTAAGCGTGCATCAACCAGCGCTAGGCCGACAATAACGGTCGCCGGCGTGACCAGCGCACGGATAACGGGCCCAATTAAATGAGCGGGCACGCCCATGCTGTACATCACTTGATGGCGCAGTAAATGTTCAGGCCTGGCCCGTTGATGGAGCTGGTGTGGGGACACTTTGGGTAGGTGTTGGATCAGTTGGCGGATCAGGCCACCTGCGAGGCCACCGCCGCAGGCGAATCCGTTTACCAAGGCCCAATAAAAAACCAAGGCTTGGATGAGGGTAAGCAATACCAAGGCTTGGGCCCAATAAAGTAGGGCCGCTGTATCCTGAGCCATCCAAGCCATGATGAGCGGCAGCAATAATAGGCTGCATAAACCATCCATGATGGCGGCAAACGTGGCCCACAGCATCATGCGGCGCAGCAGCGGTCGGCAGTCTGAGGGTAATGCTTGGAGTCGGGTGAGCAGCGCTTTCATACAGCATCCTCGGAGGGTTCTTGTTGTTCTTGCCATAATTTAAAGTACAGGCCTTTGTGCGCCAGTAAGTCTTGATGGCGGCCTTGTTCAATGAGGCGTCCTTGGTCTAAGACTAAAATATGGTCGGCATGGCAAACCTCTTGCAGTCTGTGGCTGCTGATCAGGACGGTTTTGTCTTGGAATCTTTGCCGCATCTTGTGGTGTAGCCAGTGTGCGGTTTGAGCGTCTAGTGCGCTGGTGGGCTCATCTAGCAGCACAATAGGCGCTGTACTTAAAAATAGACGGGCCAAAGCCAAGCGTTGGCGCTCACCGCCCGATAGGATGACGTCTTGGTTGGCAATACTTTGATAGCCATTGGGCCATGCGCTAATCGTGGCGTCTAGACGGGCATCTTGCGCCGCGTGTTTAATGTCGGCCAGCGTGGTGTTGGGGGCTAGTAGGGCAATATTGTCGGCCATGGATAGGTCTAAGGCCGCTGCCTGCTGTAGCGCAATGGCGATGGTTTGGTGGCGCACAGAGGTGGGCAGATCGGCTAAGGCCACGCCCCCCAGAGTGATCTGGCCGCAGCTTGGGTCCATAAAACGCGCCAGCAGATGAAGTAAGGTGGTTTTGCCGCAGCCTGA
This sequence comes from Neisseriaceae bacterium CLB008, assembly GCA_041228285.1. Taxonomy (NCBI): domain Bacteria; kingdom Pseudomonadati; phylum Pseudomonadota; class Betaproteobacteria; order Neisseriales; family Neisseriaceae; species Neisseriaceae bacterium CLB_ANTARCTIC_008. The sequence continues at coordinate 967,533 of CP166133.1, forward strand.
AGGCCCAACTAGGGCGGTAAAGCGACCGGGTGCGAGACTAAAGTTAACGTCGGCCAAGATTTGGTTTGAGCGGTGGTCAAAGCTGAGGTGGCGTACTTGAATAGAGGCGTCTATAGGGCGCCGGGGCGATTGCCCTTCGGCTAAGGCAGGTTGTGCGAGGAGCGCCTCGATGCGATCGGCCGCCGCCTGAGCGTGGGCTAAGGCATCGCCACTGTGGCCCATGGTGTGAATGGGGGCTGCCATGGCGCGCAATAAAAGGACGAAGGCACAAAAAACCGCGGCCGGCAGAGTGTGGGCGCTGCTGCTCTGAATGAGCCAAACGGCCAGTAACAGCCAGGCCACCAGCCAAGGGCTAGACAAGAGGGTTTCGGCGATGGCTGCGGGGCGGCCGACTTTTTTGACCCAGCCGATAAAAGCCTGCTCAAAGGCCTGGGCACTTTGGCTAAGCTGTTGTTGGATGCCGGCATTAGGATATTGGCGCACCAGCAATAGGTTTTGGGCGAAGGCACCATACTGGCTGGACAAGGTGGCGAGGGCTTGATCGCGTTGGGCCATGATGTCTCGATAAGGTGCGCCGCGGATGAGTCGATAGCACACGAGGGCCAGCAACAGGGGGATGAGCCCCAATAAAAAAAGCCATATATTGAGCCAAGCTAAATACAGAGCTACCAGCAGCGGTACCACGATGAGGTTGGTGAGGTTGGCGGGCGCGTGGGCGACCAGCTGGTGTAAGGCGGTCACGTCGTGCTCTACCAAGCGCGCCACTTCATCTTGGCTGTGCTGGTGAAACCAGACCAAAGGCAGTGCCTGCAGATGGTCGACCAAACGTTGGCGTAGGCTGGCACTAAGGTCAATATCGATCAGATGGGTTAGATGCAGGGCAAGGGCCTGGCAAGTCAGCCAGGCCATTAGGCTGAATAAGGTAGCCCAAAGCATGGGCGGCGAGGCGCTGGCGTGAGGTTCTGCCAGTTGCGCCAGCAGAACCCAAGGAAGTAAAGAGCAAGCGCCGGCCACGGCTTGTAGGCCGATGGCCCAAATCAGGCGAGTGCGATAGGGCGCCATGAGGCGGCGTAAAGTGGCGTTGATCATAGGGTTATTGTGTTCGGCAGTGGTGGTAAATAGGGGCAAGGATGGCGTTAAGGTCAGGCCAAATCATTCACGACAATATAGGTTTTGCCTCGTTCGGTTAGGCCGGTACTGGCCTGTACTTGATAGACTTGGCGCAGTAGTTCCGGCGTCAGAATGTCGGCTGGTTGGCCTTGGGCCACCACCTGGCCTTGGTTTAAAAAGATCAATTGGTCGGCCCAGTTAGCCGCCAATGACAAATCATGTAAGACAACCAGAACGATACAGCCTGAATGGGCCACGCGTTTTAACACCGACATCACTTCAATTTGATGATGCAGGTCTAAAGCGCTGGTTGGTTCGTCCAGCAACAGAATTTTGGGCTGGCGCACCAGTGATTGAGCCAGATTAATCAGCTGTCGCTGGCCGCCGGATAAGCAGGCCAATGGCTGGAGCGCGAAGGGCAGCATGCCCACTTGCTCGAGACTGTCTAAAGCCCTTTGTTGGCAGGCTTTAGCCGCCAAGGTTGGGTTAAAAACCTTCAGGGAAATCGTGACGCTTTCTAGCGCATTCAAGCCATGAGTTGAGGCCACCGTTTGCGGCATGAAGCTCATGAAGGCGGTGCGTGTCTGTCGGTTTAAAGCCAATAAATTTTGGCCCTGATACAGCACTTCGCCGCGGGCGGCGTGCAGGCCGGCTATGGCGTGCAGCAGCGTAGACTTACCCGTACCGTTAGGGCCTGCCAAAGCCGTGATTTGGCCAGACCGAATGGGGGCCGTGTCGACGCCGCATAGGATCTCGGTGGCGCCATAGGCCACCCAAACATTGTGGATGCTGAGGCAGTCCATCATCAATCAACCTTTCTGAGCAGGAGCAAAATAATGAAACAGGGCAGGCCAATCAATGAGGCCACAATGCCGATGGGCAGCAAAATGCCGGGCAAAAGGGTTTTGGACGCAATGCTGGCCAGAGACATCAATAAGGCACCCGACAATAAGGCGCCAGGTAAGAAATAATGATGGTCTTCGCCCAGCAGCATTTTGGCGATGTGCGGCCCCACCAGGCCAATGAAGCCAATGGTGCCGGTAAACGAAACCGCGACGGCCGCCAATAGGCTGGCCCGCAGTAGGCAGCCAAAGCGTAGGCGTTCTATATGAATGCCTAGGCTTTGTGCCCGTTCTTGGCCTAGCGATAACAGCGTTAAGGCATTGGCCGCGCGAAACGCAAAAGGCACCACGATCGCTAAGGTCAGGAACAGCGCCGTAATGGCGCTAACATTGGCTCGGTTCAGGCTGCCCATGGTCCAAAAAACCAGCTGCTGTAAGGAGTCGGCTGGGGCCAGAAACTGAACAATAGCCACCAAAGCATTAAAGCCAAACACCAAGGCAATGCCAAATAAGACCAGTGCCGCTGGCCCGCGCTGGCTGGCGGCAAAGAGCTGGATCAACATCACCGCGCCAAAGGCCATAATGAAGGCATTGATCGGCACCGCCATACTCAGCGGCACAAAGGGCAGCGTCACGCCTAAAATAATGGCCAAGGCAGCGCCAAAAGCCGCCGCAGAGGACACGCCTAAGGTGAAGGGGCTGGCCAGCGGATTGCCTAAAATGGTTTGCATTTCAGCCCCGGCAAGGCTTAAAGCCGCGCCCACTAAAACGGCTAAAATAGCGGTGGGTACCCGCACCTGCCACATGATGACGTTCAGCCGCGCATCGCCTTGGCCCCGTAGCCCGGTTAAGATCTCTTGCCACGAAAGGCCGGCAGGCCCCGTCATCAAATCTAGGCCAACGGCCAACACGAGTAAGACCATCAGCAGGGCCAACAGGCCCCGACGCCGACGCAAAGACTGTGCGTGTTGGGTCAGAATGGCCTGATGTTGCGCGGTGTAGGCAGTGGCGTTATCGTTCATTTTTAGTTGCGTTCATCCAGAAAGTGCCTTGTAAGGGGAAGGCCATAAAGTTTTGGTTTAATTCCGTCATGGTGGCGTCAGCCTGATTGGCAGGAAATAAGTCGGGATGCAGCATCTGTGCCAAAGCTTCACTGCCCACAAACCATAAAGGCGTGTCGAAGAAAAATAACCAAATGCCGCTGGCCTGTCCTTTTTGGACGGCTTTTAACTCACGAATGCCCGCGCCTTGCAAGATGTTGTCTAGCGTTTGCTTGGCTTCTGCTGGCGCCACATTGGGGCCAATGTGTAGGCCATTTAAGGTCACGCTTGAGCCGCCGCCGGCTAAATAAAAATCAGGGTTACGGTCAAGAATGTATTCCAAATTCAATTTGCCAAAAGCGCCTGGAATTTTATCTAGGCCAATATTGTGGCCACCCGCTGCCGCAATAAAATCGCTCATATTGCCCTTGCCGTTGGAGAAGCAGCAGTCTTGCCCATCGGGATTTAAGTGAAAGAAAACCGTTGGGGTGTGGTTGCTGGATTGAACCCGCTCGGTCATGCTGTTTACGTGCTGTTCGTAGTAGGCAATAAACGCTTCGGCTTCGGCTTCGCGATTCAGTAGCTGTCCCAGCATACGCATGCTGGGCACGGTGTTCTTAATTGGTTCACGGAAAAAATCCACGAACACATAAGGAATACCGGCACTGTCTAGCTTATCTAGACCTTCTGGCGGAGGCCCATATAAAGTGAAAATCACCAGATCGGGCTTAGCGGCAATGGTGGCTTCCATCGAAAAAGTGCCGTCGGAAGTACCGCCGACTTCAGGCATTTTGCTGGCCTCTGGAAACTTCGCCACGAGGGCGTCAAAAGCGGCGGGTGAGTAGCGCTTTAAATCATTGCCCCATGCCGCGACTAAAGATAGGGGGTTTTGGTCGAGTAGGCCTAAGGTCATGATGTGGCGGCCTTCCGACAGCACAATGTGTTTGGCCGGGGCGGCTAGGGTGACGGTGCGATCAAGCATGTCGGTCACCGTGACGGCTGCCTCTTGAGGCTGGCTGGCTGCTGTTGGCGCATGGTTTTGGGTGGTCTCGGTCGCCGTTTGCGGCTGGCAGGCGGCCAAGCCTGTCCACAGCATGATCATCAGCGTGGCTTGGCTAAAGCGTTTAAAAGTAGGCGTGAAGGGCATCTGAATTCTCCTTACCAACGGTAGTTAAGCGTGGCCATAACCGAACGGTCATAGCCTTCATCACAAGATGTGCTTGAGCAAGTGGTGTAATGGTGTTTGTTAAATAGATTATTGATGTTGAGCGCAAGGTTTAACCCCTTAAGTTTTTGGCTTAAATGGCTAAAATCATAGTGCAGCGCCGCGTCGACCAAGGTGTAGTGGGGTACTTTTAAGGTGTTTTGCGCATCGGCATAAGTAGTGCCCACATAGCGTACGCCAGCGCCTAGGCCAAAGCCGACCCAAGGCCCTTGCTGAACCGTGTAGTCACCCCAGAGGGTGGCGGTGTGCTTCGGTTTGCCCGTAGGGCGATGGCCTAAATCCGCGGCGTTATTGGTTTGAGTGTTCTCTAAATCGTTATAAGCGTAGCTGGCCAATACATTGAATGCTGGCGTTAAATTGGCTTTGGCCGACAGCTCTAAGCCTTGAGACGTCACTTCACCCGTTTGCAGCGAATTGAGGCGGTTGTCTGGGTCGCTGGTTAAGACATTGCTTTGGCGTAGGTGATAGGCCGCGATGGTGAAGAGCGCATCCATGTCGACCGGTGCATATTTAAGGCCGGCCTCCCATTGCTTACCCTTGGTAGGCTGATAAGCATCACCATAGAAATTGGTGCCCAAAACCGGACTAAACGACGTGGTGTAGCCCAGATAGGGCGCCAGGCCAAATTCAGTCTGATAGGTTAAGCCAGTACGGTAGGTAAACGCCCTGTCGCGTTGGCGCGTGTCGCTGTGTTTCATGAGGTTGTCGGTATCGGTAGACACCCAGTCTTGGCGGGCAGACACATCTAAAACCCATTGATTGTTTAGCGTCACCGTATGGGCCGTATACACACCGATTTCATGGGCTTTTTGGCGCGTTTTGGCAAACGCCACCGGCGCTGAAAAATCGCCACCATGATCGGGGTGATACAGATCAATGCTGCTGGCCTGACCATAATTTAAATAATAGTCCTCATCGGTATGGCGATAGGCCAAGCCCATGACAGCCGTGCCTTTTAGGCTGTCTGTCGCCCATTTGCCTTTAACATGATTGTCCATAGAAAACACGTTGCTTTTGATGCGAAACTCATAAGCGGCGCGACTAACGGTACGCATGTCATCTTCCAAACCCATGCCGGAGAAGGTTTGGGTCAGCAAATCTTTGTGAGAGAAGCGAGCGGAAGAATGGATGCCCCAGCGTTCATTGAGCTCATGGTCAAGCTGGTAGCCAATATTGCTTTGGTCAAGGTGATTGTCCAAGCCTTTGCCGTCTAGGTATTGGTGGCGCGGAATGTCGCCATTGGGGTTGGGCAATAAACTCCCCTGGATCGGTAAAAAGGGCCGTGGCGGGCCAAAACGATCGCGGCTGGCAGAGGCGAGCAGCGTCAAAGCGGTGCGGTCATCGGGTTGCCAAGTCAGCGAAGGCGCAATGTAGCGCGTGTCGTCTGGCACGTGCGGGACTTGAGCATCGGCATTACGGGCGACGCCGACAAGCCGATACAGCATGGTTTTGTCTTCATTCAGCGGGCCGGACAGGTCAACCTGGGTTTGGAGGCGTCGATGGCTGCCGTATTGAAAGCCGATTTCATGCTGGGCAACCTGAGTCGGGCGCTTACTGATCATATTGACTAGGCCGCCGGGTGAGCCAGACCCATATAGGGCACCGCTCGGTCCACTTAATACCTCTATGCGTTCCATACCATAGGGTTGTAAGCGATCGTATGATTGGGCCGTCGTCGAGCGTAAGCCGTCCAGCGCCGTGCCGCTATTGGTGCCGTTAAAGCCGCGAATGCTAAAAAAATCATGGCGGGTAGAGACAGGAGAAGTGCTGACGAACACGCCTGGGGTATAGCCAATGGCTTGGCTGATGGACTGTGCATTGCGATCGGTTAACTCTTTAGCGCCAATAAGGTTGACCGATTGAGGCGTGGCCAAAATGGACGCCCCTGTTTTGCTGGCCGTACTGCTTTGATAGCCCACGTAGCCATTAATTGGGCCCGTGGGCTGGCTGCGTTGGCCGCTGACCACGACGGCTTCTAGCTCCGCCTCATCGGCTGATGCTTGCGCATGGGCAGACGGCATGGCGATTAAGGCTAGGGCACAAGCCATGGCGGAGTGTTTCATTAATGGTGGCCGTTTGATTGTCGGCATGATGAATCCCTCATGTGAAATGATGCTGTGTTGTATTTAGTTGCGATAGATTATCATTATCGTTCATGCTGTTTTTGGGAAAATGGAGGGGCAGGCGGAAATTCTCGCCTAGGCAAAGGTTGGCCGGAATGGATCGACTATACTGAAGGAGGTTGAGGGTTTTATGGGTGAGCCAGCCAGGCGGCATCAGGAACGAAAAGCGCCTGCTGTTTTATGGAGGTGTGTAAAGGTGATTGAATGAGTTGTAAAACATAAGCCGTTGTCTCTATAATAGATAATATAAACTTAATGGGAATCATTATCGATTAATCGTCATGCTGAACACACCGGATCCTCTAAACGCGCCTCAAAGTCAGGCCTGGCGCCTGGAAAAAAATACCCACCGCTATCGCCGCCTCGTGCCCATCAAAAAAGGCTGGCAAGGCTATGCCGATCAATATGGCTTAGACAACGGCTTAACGATCGGCCGTGGCTGTTTTGAACATCAAGGTGCGCACAGTGAAGACCCCACCCCGTTTACCTGCCACGTGGGCTTACACATTGTGTTGGAGGCCGGCTATACCTTACACAGCACCGGCTTAGCGCAGCCCATAGACATCGCTCAGGCGCAGGTGTGGCGTCGCCAAGGAGATTTGGGCAGCGTAAGCGATGTGTTTGGCCACGGCACGGGCAAGACGAAAGTGGTCAAATTAGACTTTTCGCCCGACCTGATCGCCCGCTGGCATGAAGATTTTGACGTGCCGAGTTGGCTGCTGACCGATCAGCAACAAGAAGGCTTGAGCGAGCTGCATCATCTAGGCCAGCATAAAGTTTTAATGGCGAGTGCCGCTCAGCTGCTCCATCAACGCGCCGATACCTTGGCCGATCGTTTGGCTCTAGAAGGCATGGCGCTGACCCTGTGCGCCACCTTGTGTCGACTGCCAGAGCAGAGCGTGCAGGCTGGGCGCAATAAAGTTGATGACGCGATTGATTGGATACGGCAGCACTATCAATCCGACTTAACCATCAACATTTTAGCCAGAGCCGTGGGTTTGAATGAGTGTTATTTGAAAAAACAGTTTAAAGAAACCACCGGCCTCACCATCGGCCAATACGTTCGCGACCTGCGCATGCAGCAGGCCATGGACATGCTCTTGCATCAGGGGCGAAGCCTAAAAGAAACCGCTTATTATGTCGGCTATCGAGATGCCAGACATTTTGCCAAAGTGTTTACCGAAACCTTTGGCCTACGGCCTAATGAGGTGGTTGACGCTTGATGAGGCGCTTCTTGAATGATGGGTTCGGGCATGAGTTGTGGTGCCAGCCAAAACAACCATATATTGTGGATCAGGACTTTTTTTAAGGCCAGTGAGCTGCTTCTTAGTGCGGTTATTTGGCCTGGGCCGCTGGCATCTGCATAAAATTTCTGCGTATTGATTGCGACTCTTTCTTCATAGTCATACCAAGCACTCAGCTCTTCATTAAACAGATTCAATAAATCTGGACGGTCTTGATAATTTTTTTGACGGCCTCTACATATTCTTCTGTAATCATATCTGCTTGGTACTTTTTATATTCTAAACAATAATGACTGGCATCATAAGACATAAGGTTTCCATCAAAGCCGGATAAGTCACAGCTTAATGTATAAGTCTGCGTTTCTTGATGGTAGGACACGGGCGCGCGTACATCCTTCATATAGCGCTGGTCTTTCGTTGTTGCGTACGAAAGTGATGGCGTGAGCAGGGCTAGGCTTAAAGCTAAGGTGTAGGGATTCATGTCGTGTTCAAGTCAATTGAGGTGAAGCCCATCAGCATACCCAAATGGCCATGGCCCAGCAATCAGATTGATGCTGATTCATGCTCTATCGGGCGCCTATCTAAGGCGCAGCCGAACGCCTATTGATAAGCCTTAGGCGCAGCCTGCTGTAATGCCTTCGCAAACGCTTGCCATAAAGCCTGCTGTGGATGGCTTTTGGGCCAGACTAAATAATAGGCGCTGCCGGTCGGCATGCTGGCCGCCACCGGCGCAATGATTTGGCCGCTGGCCAATAAGGGTTGAATGAAGGCCAGATCGGCCAAGGCCATGCCCAAGCCTTGGGCGGCGGCCGACATGGCGAGGCCTAAAGTCTCAAAGACTTTGCCCGTGCGTGGCTGGTCGATGCGGAATATCTGGGGATGGGTGCGCTGCCACAGCAGCCAATCGGCATGGTCGCTGCTGGCGTGCAGCAGGGCGTGTTCGGCTAGGGTCTGGGTGTTGGCTAGTCCGTCCCAAAAAGCAGGGGTGCAAATCGGCGTCAGCCGCTCATCAAATAAATGCACGGCGTGCCAGTCGGCCGATAGCTCGGTCAAGCACAGCAGAGCGGCATCAAAAGGCTCTTGCTGAAAATTAACGTGGTCGTGCTGCATGAACGGGCTATGCAGCACGATCTGAGGCGTGTCTGGCTGCTGATTAAAACGGTTGAGCGGTTCGATTAGCCAGTGTAGGGCGATGGTGTTGGCGGCCTTGAGCTTAAACGACTGCGCCGTAGGCGCGTGCTTGAGGCAGGCAGCGGCAATGCCTGCATACAGCGGCGCTAAGTCTTGATAGAGCGTAGCGCCAAAAGGGGTAAGGGTTAAGCGGCTGCCGCGACGCAGAAACAGCTTTTGCCCGAAATGATGTTCTAGGTTTTTAACGTGGTGGCTGACGGCGCTTTGGGTGAGGAACAGCTGGATGGCCGCCGCAGAAAAAGACAGCGTTTGCGCTGCCGTCACAAAGGCTTTAAGAGCGTACAGAGAGGGCAGGCTGTTCATAAGCTATAGTGCACACTTTAAGTTATGGGTCAGGGTATGAGTAAAATTCATACTGAGGGTGAGTATAGGACATTTCCCATCGGGCAACAAGTTGCCTAAAATGCTCGCAAATGGGCGTATTCATCAGTGCCATAGCCCATCTACACCCATCGCATCAACGCGAGGCGCGCCTAATCATGCGCGCCTCTTTTAATCAGAAAGCAGCAGGCATGAGTTTTTTATTATGGAGCCAATTTGTATTGGCGATCAGCCTCTTAATCGTTAGCCCTGGCCCATCGGCGACGCTGGTCATTCAATACAGCAAGCAGCCGCACAGCGTCTACCTCGCCGCCATCTTAGGCGGCAATCTTGCCTCTATGGTGTTGCTGGTGTTGGCCGCCGTAGGGCTGAGCCTGATACAGCACGAAGGCGTCTTGCTGATCCTACAGCTATTGGGCACTTTATATCTCTTATATCTAGGCTTTTCTATGCTGCGCTCGCACACGCTGATGCGCCGTGGTCGCGCCGAAGACACAGCCAAAGAGGCCTGGATAAAAGGCTTGCTGGTGGGCATCAGCAACCCCAAAGACATCATCTTTTTTGCGTCGTTTTTAAGTATTTTCTTGCCCGACAACGGCCAAGGCTGGCTAAGCGCGCTGTTAATCCTCTTGGCCACCTGGACCGTGGTGGACTGGCTGGTTATGCTTGGCTATGCGGCTCTGTTTCGGCGCCAGCAGTGGCTAAACGCCACGGGTTTAAATCGAGTATGTGGCTTAGTCCTGTGCGTCTTGGCTCTGCTGCTGTGCTGGAACGTGGTGCAGGGCGTGAGTGGCCTAATTTAGCGCCCTCAGCTATGATCTGATCGGCTACCGCCCATTAAAAAGCTGCCCCATTTAGGAGGCAGCTTTTTTGGCGCTTACGCCGCCTGATTTTGGTCGGCAGAACCAGCTGGATCTGGCTGAGGCTCATGCCGGCGCAGCATGCGCATATATTCTTCATCGGCCAAAACCTGGCCCATGTCGCCTAACTCCATCATCACGCCGCCGGCGAGATACAATAGCTCGGCCGCCGCATCGTTGATTTCGTCTACCGGCACACGCAACGAGGGCTCGGCCACAGTATTGGCCTGAACCAGCCCGGCCATAACGGTTAATATCCGGCCAAAGTTGTAGTGGCTGGCCTGAACGTGAGAGAGCATGAGGCCAAGATCGGCATCGCTGAGCGCTTTGGGCGCGGCTAGGGCTTCGGGGTTGGCGAGGAGGGTAGCAAGAGGGTTGTAATGGCTACGGAGGGTGGATTGCTGTGAGGTTGCCATGGTGTGACCTTTCGGTTTGGTTGAACGCATCAAGCGTCAAACAACGTTAGTGGCGATGGCGAACCGTAGCGAGGATGACTGAGCGATATAAAGCTGAATAGCGTCGACACACAATACGGGCAGCCACCGAAGAGGGTGCAGCGTGGTGTTTTGCTCAGGCCGATGATTTGGCCTGCTCAGTTTATTCAGCCTTCCAAAGCTGATTGAGTGATTTAACTCAATGAGGATATTTTGGGGCGGATCGGGGGAGAGGTCAAGGGACGAACACATTATTTTGACGCTCGTCCCCAAAAATCTCCTTAAGTGATTTAAGGAGATTTTTTTGGTTTTTTATGGTTTTGGAATCTTATTTTAAGATCAAGGGGCGTTGAACCAGCCCTTGCAAGTTTGCTGATGAAAGCAAGTAGGTGGCTTAATAAGCACACTCATAATATTAAAATATGTTAATTAAAGTAATGTTTTGTTAGCACGAAAATCGTTCGTCATTAATTATGAAAGGGCGATCATTCGAAGGTGGGGCTAGAAAAACGAGAGGCTAAAAACTCACTAAGACAGTAGATGATCATATAGTGCCGTTTGTGCTGATTGGCACTATGAGTTTTAATTTTCTATGGGTTATAAAAATGAAATTTGAGTTTAAAATAAAAAATGACAATTGATTTTTAAATGTAAAGTTTTGTATTTGCTATATTGTAACAGGCTGATTAGCATACCTTCTGTATAACATATTTTTAGATAGGATTCAGGATTATATGAATGATCGCAACAAAACAGAGGGCCCAAAATGAAAATGCATACATCTTTGCGCTTAATGATAGGAAACACAATGAAAAAATCTTTATTGGCGCTTGCAATATTGTTTATAGGATCGTTATCCGTTAATGCTTACGCGGCAGGAGCCCCTAATAGTGAACTGATCGTTTCTGGTTCTTTGAAAGTGCCTACCTGTACGATCACCCCTGCCGCAGACGGTGTATATGATATAGGCAAGCAATCTGCTACTTTGGTTAAACCAGCTGCGGAAACCCAATTAGCTACCATATCGCAAAATTGGTTGGTTCAGTGTGATGCCGATACTTATTTGGTGTTTACACCAATTGACAATCGGGCTGATAGTTCAAGCAAAGCTGGTTTCACATACTTTGGTTTGGGCCATGTGAATGGTGAGGGGAAAATAGGCTACTTTTCTGCGGCCATCACTAATGGTCAAGTAGATGGAGTATCTAGTAAAGTGTTTGTTACTTCTATTGGTGCGATTGGTGGTGCAGCAACTGCCAACCTTGCAAGTGATGCACGGACAGGTTGGTCTGATGGTAAACAATTACAAAGCGGTAAGCTATTCTCAGGTGACATCGTTGTATCCCCTGTGTTGGGCAGTACCGCAACCATGAATGGTCCAGTAACTGAAGACACCGACATTGACGGTTCTTTGACCCTGAGCTTCGGCTTCGGCATCTAAACTTTGTAAAGGTTATGCCTTGAAGTGCGGCCATGACAAGATTTTTTGCTCTTGGAATTAGCAAGTGTTTATGAGTAAAGCCTATGTTTATAGGCCAGTTGGCTAGAGTAATAAGAGTGGCAGTGTTATTGATAAATTTTTGTTATTTTTGGTCATGATCCTTGGTTAAAATGTAATGACTCAGCGATTTTTGCGCAACTTAAGCAGCTAAGGCATACACTTTAGGAGGGATTTTCATCTTTAAAGCTTGATGCGGCCGCTCATGATTATAGAGTTGCAACCAGCGACCCAGAGCTAGCCTAACGGCACTGAGTGATTCAAAGTTATGTAACCATAAGCATTGCTCTTTGACCGTTCTAATGAGCCGTTAAATCCTGCCGTTTTGCGGCGGCGTATGTGGGCGTAATCGCTCGTGGGGCAGGCTATATTGATAGGCGTATTTTTATTTTCACCCAAGTAAGAGGGCAGCAGTGTAATAGCCAACATAAGACAATGCCTTAATAATTTGCTTTACTCTTGCAGCCAGCCACTGGTTGATCTATGCAGCCTCAGTTATTGGTTTTACCTGTGATGATTTTTTGACGAGTTCAGTTTGGCGTTTGGCGGTCCAGCGTTGAACTTCTGGTTTGTTGCTATTAATGATTTCTGAATAAATTAATACACAATTTCATGTGCAGTTATTCTCTGGTTCATGACATTTTCTGTCTATTACCTTGTTTTCAAAAAGACATCAGAAAAGGGGAGCATAACCTCTCCCCCTTTTACGCTAATAAAAATTAAGACGCTTGGATTGTATCAAGATGATTTGAAATTGCTGCATGAAATTCAGCACAAAGAATAGTATTCAACTCATTCAAATTTTTATCAGCAATAAGTCAAAATGAACAGCTACACCCATTTTTGAATCATCTTAAAATGTTCACAACTGCATTATTATTGAGCAGCCTCAATACGGCCAACTTCTAAATTATAGATACAGCTTGGCGCAAATAAGCTTTTACTCAAGTACATATCATTAATAATGCCATAAATGCGCACTTTTGACCCTTTAGGGAATTGCTTCATTTGTTTTTTGATTGTACTTTCCTTTGTGGCTACCATTGCCGTGCAATCAGAACCTACTTCTTCAGCCGTTAATGAACGGTAACCTCTTATTTCTTTTAAATCCTCAACTTTAACGACTGTACCTGTAATGGCGATTACTTGACCGCTCCATTTTTTTTTAGCCGTGGCCTCATTTTTCTTCAGCTCATTGTAAACCTGGGATAAAGCAACACTTGGCACATCTTTATATAAAGCGGCATCTTTATCATCATTAAATAGGAAAGGAAGGGAATGAACCGCTCCAGAACCCGTCATTAACAGCGCTCCCATTAGAATTGATAATGGTTTGATAAATAAATTTCTTTTTTTACTAAGCATAAAAACTCCTTTATTATCTATTGGTCAAATGCATATTCAATGCTGACGCTCAACTATATTTAGAATCGATTAATTAAGTTAATTAAAACCACGAGCTGTTTTGTCGTTTCTTGTTTTCTTGATGTTTCTTATAAGCTTCATCCCATACCCGTCCTGCATAATAAGCATTGCACTCAGAGTTCTGCTCTAGCTTTTGAATCAGTCCTTTGGCGTTTGTAATAACTTTTGTTTCGCAAACTTCATATCTGCGATCATTTCCCCAAATACTATAATAGGTGAGAACCGATTCTTTCCAAGTCAAGATTTTACCGCCGTCTTCCTTCTTATACGTTCCCCAAGGAGCAGAATACTTCTCAACATAAGTATCAATATGCGTCCCTTTAAGTTCTTCAGTTAATTTTTTATTACGGGCTTCCGTATAAACACTGACGTAGCCTGGGCGATTCTGAGTACCCATACTCGGAATCGGCTCCCAAGCATTAGGGTTAGAAGCAGTGTTGTTTTGACTTTCTTCGATTAACTCATTTCGTTCGCTTGCTTTTGCATTTTTTTGTTTCAATTTATCTAGGCTACTTTGCGCATAAGCACAATTTACAAAAGAAAATGCAAGGCCAAAAACTAAACACTTATATCCTAAATTTTTAGTGATCATATTGTTCTTTGTTCCTATATTTTAAAGCACACTTTATTTTCTAAGCCAAAATGGCGGTAATCCTCCCATTTTTAATAGGAGTATGCAGTCGAATTAATTGACCATCAGTGGCGGTTTACCGCCGTTGGCCGTGTGTGGTCGTGCATGATTATAAAACCATAACCATGTCATGGCAAAGTTTTGTATTTCTGTTATATCGCTAAACAAATATGGATTCAATAGTCGATAGTGTACGGTGTGGTTATATATTTACAATCATGAGGGTAATCTCCCCTAAAAAAAATGTATTCTAAGATAGAATTTTTTGATCTTGTTATGAAAAAGGAATTCTATAGGAAGGCGACTAAATCCGAAAAGCCAGGCTCTATACCATTCTTGGTATAGAGCCTGGCTTTTTTATTACTTTCAATTATATTTTCTTGAGTATAAAAGTATTTCTTAATTTAGCCATTGTATGGCGTGTAATGACCCAGCTGTTTCTGCACAACTAGGTAACTTAAAGCCACTACGATCTATGACGTGTGTGATATTTGGATCTGGCATAGGAATGCCTTTAACCTGGCAGATAAGCTGGGTAAGTTTATTGATATTGATTTTGTAATGCATTTTAGCGAATTAATCACTGTGATCACAATGATGATTAGCGTTGAAGCAATTTTTTTGTATTGATGATTTTGTTACCATGTTTGGACAGCTCATAGACAAAAACGGGTGCCCCTCCGCCTTTTTTAAAAACACTATCATTACTTTCTAGTTCTTCTGATATCTGAATTCGAATGTTATTGTCGGCGCTATGGACGGTTACTGAAAAAAGGTTAAGGTCATCTATTTTGTTCGTGCTATGAAAATCGTTTAGTGCTGTATAAATTGCTTGGGTCTCATTGTGATTTAATAAGATTACTTTTGTTGGGCCTTTCGCCTGTAAATTGGCGGCGCCACACGATATGATGATGAAGATTAAAATTTTTTTCATCGATGCCTCGTTTAAATTTATTGGTTTTTGAATTGTAGGCTATTTGTAATTCTTTGTGTAAGTGATAGATGTTTTCGGGGGGATTAAATCAAAAATAAAAGGTAGCGATACGGTAAGTAGTATAAGACCAAACTTATAGGATTTTCTTGATTCAGGTTGCTTCATAACCACGTTGTAATAGAAGCTGCACTTAGACAAGCCAAACCATAGGCAGCATGCACTTTGTCTAGATTCTGTTCATACGGTTTAGTCATGCGCAGCGATTCTCTGGGTCATTACATTCCCTCATTCAAATAATCGCAGCTAAACCTGGAGTTATCGCGTAATTGACACAAGCATCCATACTTCAAAACATTAGGATGCAATCCAATCTACCTGTTTTTTTCATCATTATATAGCGTAGACCAGCTTGCTCTTGTACCTCTGAAATAGCCTCAAAACCAAAGTGCTCATAAGCATTTACATCAACACGCTGATCAGATCACTAATATATTGAGTCCAGAAGATGGACAAAAATTGGGCGCGCCCGAAAAAGGGGCTAGACATAAAAATAGCCCAGACATTGTCTGGGCTATTTAAATTTGGTGCCGGTACCAAGAGTCGAACTCGGGACCTTCTGATTACAAGTGTGGATGTGATTTTTTAAGTACTTGATTATAAATAATAGTGATGCTTGCACATACCATTACTATCAACTCAATTTAGCTATGAACGGTCACACTTTGGACTCAGTAGTTATTATAAAAGGGAGCACTCAAATGGCAATTTACTTTGTGACATCAAGCATCTTTTTTTTGAGTATTAAACGCTATGTGCCAGGTTTGATTTGGTGGCCTGTTTTTGGTACCTCACTTTTGTGCTTGTTAGCTTATTTATCACGCTAATTTCAGGTGTTTATTTTTAGGTATTTATTTGGCCAACGTTAATGCGTTGGTTTTTTATGGGTAATCGAATATGTTTAATAAACGTTTAACAATACTTGGGCTATGCCTTGTGCCCATGACCTTACAAGCCGCCACAGGCGGTTTCTCTCATGCTGTTCAGCAACAAACTAGGCCAGCGGCTACAACGGTTAACTTCAATGCGCTGGCCAGTCAGTGTGCTAAAGGTGTTCATCCTGAAACTATGCAGGCCATTGTTCGGGTCGAAAGCAAGTTTAATCCCTACGCTATTGGGGTTGTCGCCGGTGCATTGAAGCGCCAGCCTCGTACTCACGCTGAAGCGGTCGCCGCAGCCAATATGTTGCATGCTCAAAAGCGTAACTTCAGCATGGGGCTGGCTCAGATTAACCGGCACAACTTGAAGCATTACGGTCTTACTTATGAAACGGTTTTTGATCCCTGTAAGAATCTTAATGCAGGGGCCAAGATTTTGGCCGAGTGCTTTAGTCGGGCAGAAGGCGGTAAGGCTACCCAGTCAGCCTTACAAAAGGCCTTTAGCTGCTACTACAGCGGTAACTTTCGCTTCGGCTTTACCCAAGACTTTAAAGGCCAACCTTCTTATGTTCAGAAAGTATTAAACAGTGCCGCCCTTAATAGTCCGACAGCTTCCGTTAAAGTGCCTGCGGTGAATTCTAGTCAAACGATGATTAAACCAGTGGCCTATCAGGCACCGAAAAAGAAAGCAGCTCCTAAACCACAACCAAGTCAAACAGTGACGGCTCAGCCAGCTCAAGCCATGATTGTGGATCAACAGCCTGCCAGTGAGCCACCTAAAAAGGCGGCGAACAGTTGGGATGTGTTTGCCCAGTTTTAATTAAGTTTTTAGTTTAAGTTTTTTACTGCCGACTAATGTCGGTTTTTTTGTGTCTATTTCCGGCCTTTGAGCCGGTTTTTTTATGTCTTTTATTTAAGGAAATATGTATGAACGTTCAAAAAACACTATCTAAGTCTGCTCTATCTGGTCAGTTTTTGATCATGGCATTGGGTTTGTTGGTTTCTCAAGCTGCGATGGCCGCAGGCTTTGAGGGTGAAGCCACTTCCATGATGACCAATATTCGTACTGGTATTTATGCGATTGTCGGTGTGGCTGCAACGATTGGTCTCGTCTGGCAGTTTGCCCAAGGCTGGATGGGGCGTAAGAGCTGGGGCGAAATCTTTGAAACCTGTGGTTGGATTGTGGGTGCCGGTGCTGGTATTGCCTTAGCAACCTGGCTATTCACTAAAGGTGGTGGCATGTCGTTCTAAGAAAGGTGGCCAACATGAAAGAGAAGGAAGACATCAATACTGAGCAACCCACCTATAACGCTTTAGGCCGTTCGGCCATGTTTTTTGGTGTGCCGATCTTAGCTTTAGCGGTCTGTGGGTTTGTCGGTGTTCTGGGTACGTTGTTGGCCATGCCCTTCCTGGAGGGAAGGGCATTGTTCATCCTCTTACTCCCCATCCCCTTTATTTTGTTCTTACGAACGATTTCAGCAACGGACGACAGTGCTTTTCGCATTGTGTCTTTAGAGCTGAAATGGTTCTTGCGTAAGGCGAATGGGAAATTGTTTAACGGTACTAATACGGTCTTGGCGACCAAGTATGGGAGACAGCGAAGTGATTATCAGCGATTTTTTGAGCAAGGCCCTGAAGGGTCAGCCAGCTCAATCAGACTTTCTGCCGAAAATCTGCCAACACGTCACAAGTAATATTGTGAATTTTAAAACGGGGCACGTCGGCTTCACCATTCGATTAGAAGGCATTCCTTTTGATGGATCGGACGACAAGCATCTTTTCAACCAGTACGTGAACCTTAGCAATCTATTTGCCGGTATGGGTAAGTCGCTGGGTAATAACCTAGCGGTCTGGACAACATTGCAGCGTAAGAAGATTAATTTTGATCGACGCTATTCATTCACCACCGAGTTTTGTCAGCAGTTTGCCAATAAGTACCTGGCACGTTTTCAGGAGGAAGATTATTTTGAGAATGTGTTCTACATCACGGTGCTGATTAAAAGTGATGACCTGGATGATGGCATTAAGGAAGCCGAAGAGCAAATCAACATCATGATGCGTTCTTTACAGCCCTACGAGCCTTACTTGCTGACGGCCTACCAGAACGATGAAGGCACCTTGTTTTCTGAGGTGTACGAATTCTTTGGTGGCCTGATCAACGGCGAGAAAGAGCAAATTCCTTTATCAACGCTCGATGCTTACCAGGTCATCCCTAGCGCTGACTTACACTTTGGCTCTGAAGTCTGCGAGATTCGGACGCCCAGTGGAGCCCAAAAGTATGCGGTGATGTACGACCTCAAAGACTTTGGGTTAAGTAAGCCTAAAATTCTGACCGGTGTTTTGTCTTTACCCTGTGAGTTCACCCTGACGCAAAGCTTAGTCTATGTGAATTCACATACGATGCAAGAAGACATTAAGAAGCAGCTCAACAACCTGAAGTCAGTCGGTGACCAAGCCGCGGAACAGCAGAATGAGTTGGCGTATGGTCTAGGCCAGCTGACAGCCGGTGAGCTGATGTTTGGTGATTATCACGCTGCCCTGGTGGTGTATGGTAAAACAGCCAAAGAGGCTTCCTATAATGGCTCTCGTGCCTATGCGGCCTTCTTGAATGCGGGCGGTTTTCGCTTTACTAAAGGTGGTCTATCAGCACCGGCCACATTCTTTAGCCAATTGCCAGGCAGTAAAGAGAAGCCGCGCTCTTTCCCTAAAACCACGGCCAATCTGGCCACGACGTTTGGCATTCACAATTACTCTCATGGTAAGAAGTATGGAAACCCAATTGGCGATGGTAGTGCAGTGATGCCGCTGCAAACCGTATCTAAAACGGTGTACGACTTTAACTTCCATTTCAGCAACCCTAAAGAAGACAACGTGGGCGATAAGATTGCTGGCCACACGTTGATTTTGGGTGCCACCGGTACGGGCAAGACCACGTTGCAAACGGCACTGCTGGCCTTTAATGAACGCTTTGACCCTTACATCTTCGCCCTAGACCTGGATCGAGGGATGGAGATTTTTATTAGGGCCATTGGTGGCAGCTACTTCTCATTAGAAGCCGGTAAGCCTTCTGGTTTGAATCCGTTCCAGTTAGAAGATACGCCGACTAATCGTGACTTCCTGTATACCTTGGTGGGCATTTGCGGCAAGAACAGTGAAGGTAAGCTGACGGCTGAAGAAGAAAAACAAATTGAACAGGCGGTTGATGCCACGTTAAGTTTGGATTTTGGTAATCGTAACTTTAGCCGGCTACTCGAAAGCATCCCCATCTCTGCTGATGATGACGCCTTGCGGGTACGCTTAAACCGTTGGTGCCGATCTGCTGGCGGTCGTTATGCCTGGTGCTTGGATAACGATGAAAACGCCTTCGATCCTAAAGCCTTCTTCCGCGTTGGGTTTGATTTAACCGATGTGCTGAAGGACAACTATGCGCCCACTGAGCCGGTGCTGGCGTACATGTTCCACCTTCGTGACATCATGATGGATGAGGTGGCTAAGAAGGGCGGCATCTTGGCTTCGATTGTTGAGGAGTTCTGGTATGCCGCACGTTACCAGGTGACTCAGGATTTGATCCTTAAAATCTTGAAGACGGATCGTAAGCGCGGTGGTTGGCTTATTCTTGTTTCTCAATCACCGGAGGACGCCATCAACTGCCCGATCTTCCCCGCCATCATTCAGCAGACGCCGACTAAAATCTTCTTACCCAATCCTGATGCTGAGTTTGAAGGCAGTTATCAGCGTTGTGGTTTGACGCTGAAAGAGTATGAGGAGCTGGCCAAGCTGACCTTAGAAAGCCGTACCTTCTTAGTGAAGCAAAGCCGGCAATCTGCTTTTGCGAAGCTAGACCTGTACGGATTCAGTGATGAGATTGCGGTGCTGTCAGGCTCTTCAGAGAACATCGAGCTGCTGCATAAGGTCATGGCTGAATATGGAGATACACCGGAACAGTGGTATCAGCCGTTTCAACAGGCCATCCGGAATAGTCGAGCAGTCAGTGTTAAGCCTATTCAGTAAAACGAATGGTTTTTTTGTGCCACCAGATTTTATTTGGTGGCACGTTATAAAGAGTAAATTAATATGACTTTATATTTTGATTTTATTCAGATAAATAGTGCTCTTCAAATAATACATGTAATTTTAGTCATTATCATTTTTGTAATTATATCTAGGTTGTAAATTAATACATATTTTCGTTGGCTGGGTTGATTGGGATTTCAAGGATAGGGGATCTAGGCCAAGCAATGTTTTTATATTTTATGTAAATAACAAAAGGAGCTTTGGTTTTTTCTAACCGTAGTTTGAATATTGGAACGCCTATGCTATTGCTAAATTTAGGGTTGATTGTCAAATTTAATTTAATCTTTTTATTTTGAACAAGGGTATCTATGCCATCAATCTTATACCCAATAATTTTAGGTGCTTGAGAGCCTCTACAAGCAAGCTTAGTTATTTTATATGGGCGTGAATCTAGTCGACCGAATTCTATGAAAAGAGTTATTGATTGGTTGTCGTTGTGAAGATGATATGAGATTGGAGGAGTGGCTCTTTTAAATTCTTTTAGTAGTAATACAAATAGTGTGATTACGCCAGCTATGCTGGTCATGATTGTCAGAATATTCATTTATATCTAATTTTTAGGTGGGTTTATGGATGTCTTAGTTAATACGTTCTATGTCATGTTACTAAATATTGTAATGGATATTTGCATATTATTAATTCTATTTAACAAGTTTCGTCAGTATCGTTAGTGCCACTTCACAAGAAGTGGTTTTTTTATCCTTGCAAGGAGTAAGACATGAAGCAAAAAAGTAAGGTATTAAAAATCGTGGCTGCCCTCGTACTATCGGGCAGCTTTTTTTATGGGCCTGTTCAGGCCGCAGGCATCCCTGTTTTTGATGGGGCCGGCGTTGCTCAAGCGATGCAGCAAGTTGTTCACATGAAGGAGCAGATTGACAACCAGATCAACCAAATCAATCAGCTTAAAAGCCAAGTTAAGGCCATGACCGGTAGTCGTAACCTTGGCAATATCCTTAAAAATACGGTGAAGGATCAGGTGCCGGATGAGTGGGCCAGCATCTACAACAGTGGCGTAACCTTAACGCAGAAAAATAGCGTGGCCAGCAATAAGTACAACCCAAATGCCAGTCAAGACAACCTATTAAAGGTTTTTGACCTCTCTCAAAAGACTTTTAAAGATACTAAACAACGCTTAGATAATATCGATGGGTTGATGCGTCAAATTGATCTGGCTCAAGACATGAAGGCGGCTGCCGACTTACAAAACCGCATTGCCATCGAGCGGGGGGTGATTCAGCAACAGCAGATCAAACTGGACATGATGGCCCGCACCTATCAGCTTCAGCAGGAAATTGAAGATGAACGCTATAACGAACGGGCTAAGTGCATTGCCTCTCATCTAGAAGATCGTAATTTCAGTGCTTGTCATTAACCCTTAAATCAATGGGCACCGTGGGTGCCCATTGCGGAGTATTTATCATGAAAGAAATGTATACCCCCTTCGTTCTTGTTTCAATCACTCTGGCTATGCTGTCAGCTTGTGGTGGCCCAACCAAGGCTGAAATTGAAGAAATTAAAGATGAAGAATATCGCTATATGGCCAGCTGTATTGCCAGTCACACTTTAGATAAAAATTTCAATCAATGCGAAACAGACTTTAAAGCCAAATTTGGTTATGAGTACCAGGATTCATACGTATTGAAAGAAATGAAATTTGAAGAGTAGTGATACTCAAAGGACAGAATTATGGAAAAGCATTTTTTTAAGGACGTCACCGACTTATTGCTGAACGGAATGGGGTCAAATTTATTCCATCAGTCCAGCAATATCATTGCAGGCGTAGCCCCTATTTTTCAGATTGGTTTTGGGATTTACATCTTGTTAGTCGCTTTTAATTACTATAACAAGGGCGTAGATACCAGCATTGTAGACTTGTCTAAAAATGCGGCCGGTTGGCTAATTGTGATCGCCTGTGCGTTTAATGCTGGCCAATATGCCCGTATCGCTAATTTTGCCTGGGGGCTACCTGAGGCCATGAGTGGTTTGCTCAGTACGACTAATTTTAGTGCCAGTGCATTGGATGATATTTTTACTAACTTTATGAAAACGATTGTTGAAATCTCCAAACAAAGTGAGGCACTACCCCTTAGGCGTATGGCAGATAAGCTAGCTATTTCTATTTCAATTACAGTCATGACCATTTGCTTTGGTATTTTGTTTGCCATTATTACGGCGTTTTATTTGGTGGCAAAATTGTCGTTGGCGATGGTCATTGTCATCGGGCCGATCTTTATTGGTGCGATGCTCTTTCCCGCTACTCGGCAATGGGGCATGAATTGGATTGGCCAGGTCATGAACTATTCAATCACCATTATGTTCTTCACCATTTTGGCATCTTTAGTAAATGATTTTTACATCAATCATATCGAGAGCAGCTTAAACGGTGTTTTTGGGCAAAACGGGGTTGCGCTTTTCTCCATTATTGCGACGGCGATGCCTGCATTTATATTATCAACCGTTATCTTTGTGGTGGTGACCTGGAACATTCCAGGGATTGCCTCTGCATTAACGGGTGGCGCCGGTGCCAATGGTTTCAGTCGAACTTTGGCAAATGTGGCACGAATGTCTAAAGGCATGCCGCCGTTACCGCCTGGTGGTGGCGGAAGTAAGGGTGGCGGGGGCAGTATTGGCAAGGGTTAAAATCATCATTCATAGACCGCCATCCGGCGGTTTTTTTATGTCTTTTTAAAACACAGGGAACCGTTTTATGAAACATCTTTTATTGTGCTTGGGGCTTGCTGCTGTGTTAGCTGGCTGCGCCCATCAACCAGGTAAGCCTTATGGGCAATCCTTTCCAATCAACGTGACTGCTCAGGAGTTGGTGAAATGAGTAAAAAAGTAACAAACCCAAAAAAGAAACACCCTATTAAGGCCGGCAATGAGTTTATCCAAGCGGCCAAAGCATTTGAGTCCTCTGAAATTGATCGTGTGCGCCGCAACAGCAAAATTGCCTGGCGGTTGGCTGCTGGTTGTTTGGTTTTAGCCGGCGTGGCCATTGGTGCTGTCGCCGGTCTTACGCCTCTTAAAACCACCACACCGTTTGTGATTCGCGTGGACAACAACACCGGTGCCACAGACATTGTGACCACGCTGAAGCATTCAGAAAAAAGCTATGGTGAAGTCACAGACAAATTTTGGTTGGCCCAGTACATCCAAAACCGTGAAGGCTATGACTGGCAAACGGTTCAGAACACCTATGATGCGACGCAGCTGTTGAGTGCCAGTCAGGTGCAAGCTGAGTTCTCTAAACTCTATAACGGCTCAACCAATGCCCCTCATCTGATCCTCAAAGACAACTACAAGGTCATCGCTAAGGTGAATGCGATCAGCTTTGTGGGCGACATGGCGCAAGTACGTTTTGAAAAACGAGTGGTGCCTGTGAAGGGGGATTTGGATAAACAGATTCCCGTACAAAAGATGATCGCGACGATCTCTTTTGAATACAAGAACGAACCGACTCAAGAGAAAGACCGCTTGGTAAATCCTCTGGGCTTCCAAGTAACCAGCTACCGCGTTGACCCAGAAAACGCAGCCATTTAAAGGACGTTGTGATGACATTGAAACAAAACCTAGCCAGCCTCGTGCTGGCTTCTTTAATGGCGCCGGCGGTTATGGCCGCTGCGACGCCTTACAGTCTTGGTGAAGATGCGCGTATTCAAACGGCAGCGTATAGCGCCAACCAGGTGTTTAACGTTCGGGCCCAGGTCGGCAAAGCAGTTTTGATTCAGCTTGAAGCTGATGAACGCATGACTGGCGACACCGCCGCCTTAGGTATGGGCGATGCCGACGCTTGGAATCTGGCGGTTAAAGGCAACAACATCATTTTTAAGCCGACGGCTCAAAGCCCAGCCACCAACATGATCGTGACGACCAATAAACGCACCTATGTATTTGCGCTGTCATTAGTGGGCGGCAAGGGTAAGGCCGCTCAAACGCCTACCTACGTTTTACGATTCTCTTACCCTGACTCGATTAGCGAAGCGCGCGCAGCTGAAGCCAGCAAGCGTGCCCAGGCTAATGCCTTATTGGATCGTTTGCAAAAAGTACCTGGTGATGTGGTGAATTCAAACTACTGGGGCAAAGGCGTTAAGGGCCTAGCACCGACTGCCGTTTACGACAATGGCCGTTTTACCTACTTCAGCTTTGATAATGGCAAAGATTTGCCGGCCATCTATAAAGAGCTGCCGGATGGGTCAGAGGCGCTGCTGAATACTCACATGGAAGGTGACACCGTTGTGGTTCATGAAGTGGCCAAGCAATTTATTTTGCGGTTGGGTGACTCTGCTTTGGGTTTAGAAAACCGTGGCTACGATGAACAAGGCCGCTTTAACCGTACTGGTACCGACGATGGCAACAGCGTTCGGATCATCAAATAAGAAAGGGGTACAACATGGGATTGTTTAACCGTAAGCCCAAGGATGACTTGGCAGAGCTAAATCAAATCACTGAAGAGCAGCCTTCTTTGGCTGAAAAGATTGGTGACAATGAAGTTGAGAAAGGCTTGCCACAAGACCTCTCTTCTAAGAAAAAGAACAGCATCGGCAAAGTAATGTTCCTAGCGGTGGCTCTGGTGGCCGTCGGGGTGATTGTGGCCGGTGCGATTGGCTTCACCGGTGGCTCTTCGGCACCAGAAGAAAAACAGCCTGACCAGCTTAATGCCAGCATTCAAAACAGCCAGCCTAAAAACTTTGAGCAAGATAAGTTAAAGCTGGCCATGCAGGATGAAGAGCAGGCACAGCTTGAAGCTGAGCTGTTTAGTACTGAGCAGGCTGAAACGGATCAGCCTGAGCATGTTGTTGGTGCGCAGGAACAAGGTGAAGTGGTTTATCAGTCCGCGCCAGCCTCTTCAGGTTCTAATGAGCCGGAACAAACGCCCAAAGACAGAAAGTTGCAAGGCGGTGTCCTTGTGTCACTGGGTAATGTTGCTGAAGCCTACACCGGTGATGGGGAGCAAGTAGACCCTAATTTCCAACAGGCGTCCCAAAGTGGTAATTCACCCTTACAAGATCGGCTTAAACCCACCGTAACCATGAGCACCAACGCCATGAAGCGTGGCGACATGACTTATGTGATGCGTAAAGGCACGAACATTGCTTGTACGTTGGAAACGCAAATCATCACCACACATCCAGGCTTAACCCGTTGTGTAGTGAATAAAGACGTTTACTCTGCCAACGGTAAAGTGTTGTTGCTGGAACGTGGCAGCAGCATTAATGGCGAGCAGACCTCGGCCTTAGTTCAAGGTCAGGCGCGCGTATTTGTGCTGTGGAATGAGGTTGAAACACCAAATGGTGTACGTGTGGCCATTAACTCTCCTGGTGCAGGCCAGTTGGGTGCCGCTGGTCATTCGGCCCGAGTGAATAATCACTTCTGGCAACGTTTTGGTGGGGCGATCTTGATTAGCTTGATTGGCGATGTGGCCGACAACATCAATAACCGTCAGCGTAATGGTGGTGAAATCACCTTCTCTAATTCTACCGATGCCGCCCAAGACATGGCCACGGAAGCACTAAAAAATAGCATCAACATTCCGCCCACCGGTTACGTAAATCACGGTTCATTGATTAACGTGATGGTGGCGCGTGACGTTGATTTTAGCAGTGTGTATGAACGTGTGACGCCTTATTAACCTCGCCATATTAATTTTAGATTGAAACTCACTAAGCCCACCATTTTATGGTGGGCTTTTTAAATTAAAACCCATTTCAACAAGTGGCTTTTGATTTACATCTCACAACAAAGGAGTAAGCAATGACTGAATACAAGCCGGACGCCACGGTGAGAAACATGATGGCGAACCTGGGCCTAGATGATTACCTCAATCGGCCTGGCGTGACTGAGGTCATGATTAACCGACCTGGAGAAGTCTTTATTGAAGGCAGTGACGGCATTGTGAGGCTTGAAGACTCACGACTGACCTTAAGCAGCCTAACCAATTTTGCCAATGCGCTGACCATTTTTAACGGCAAGCACATCACCATTAAAAGCCCTATGCATTCGGTGACGCTGCCGGATGGAGAGCGTGGCCACATTATGATGCCGCCTTCTTGTGAAGATGGCACCTTGGTCTTTGGCTTTCGTAAGCCGTCCAACAGTCGCTTTACGTTAGATGACTACATTGACAGTAAGCGAGTGCTGAATTTTAAAGATGTGGCCACCTATGGTAATCAAAACAAGCCATCCGAAATTGAGATCAACGGCCAGCAGTTCCGTGATTTGGCCGACAAGATGAAGCTGCCTCATGATGTGCCGTTGCAGGCATGGCAGCTTGAAATGCTTGAGCATAAAGCCAATCGTGACTTGAATGCTTTTTTTGAATTGGCGGTTAAACATAAGCTAAACATTTGCATGGTCGGCGGTACCGGCTCCGGTAAAACCACGTTTACCAAAGCCGTGGCAGATATGGTGCCGGCTTCAGTACGCATCATCACCATTGAAGACACTCATGAGCTGGACTTACCAAATCATCCTAATCATTTGCATCTATTCTTTAAAGAACACATCACGGCCAAAGCGGTGATTGCATCCTGTATGCGGTTAAAGCCTGATCGCATCTTTCTGACAGAGCTACGAGGAGATGAAGCTTGGGATTATCTGTCGGCACTTAATACAGGCCACCCTGGTGGCTTAACTTCGGTTCACGCCAATGATGCCTTATCGGTTCATTACCGCATTGCCCAGTTGGCCAAAGAGTCGTCCACCGGTCAGACGATGGACTACGACTACATTTTAAATTCCGTTAAAGCCACCATCGACATTGTGTGTTTCTTTGAAAAGACACACATGACCGAGCTTTACTTTGATCCTGTTGAAAAATTCTATGCCATGAGTGGGAGGGCCTAATGTTTAAGAAGCTTAAAAGAATCCTGTTTTACTTTAGTGTTCTGATTTTATTTGGTGGGCTGCTTTGGAAGCTGCTTGCGATTGAAAACATCATTTTAACGATGCTGCTGATGGCTCTGGTTTCGGGTCTGGGCTGGGTACTCTTCACTGCTTATGTCAATCATAAAGCAGGCAGTCATCAGAGTGGCGTGCCCACTAAATACATTGCCGTTGAAAAGCTGCACTTTGCACGCAGTATGTGCAAACGGCTTGATGAGTTCCGCGAGGACGTAGAGCTGATTTTTAATGATGCAGAACATGGTGCACCGTTGTTTAAAAAACACCCTCATTTGGTTGGCCACTTAGCCACGCAGGATGATTTCTTAATGCGCCTGTTTTATGAGGCCTATGGGTTCTATCCTGATCACAAGAATGATGCTGAGTGGGAAGCACTCATGAAGCAGCACGATCCTAAACGTTGTTCACCGTACATCCGGCCACGTTTATCGGTTTTAGGTGAATGTTGGTTGCCAGAGTATGTAGAAGCTAAAAAGGAAAAAGCATGAAGCATTGGTTAGTGCTTGTAGGCATCTTATTCATTGGCAGCGCTCAGGCAGCTACATTGGGATGCAAAGTGATTCATGTGGCTGATGGTGACACAGTGACGTGTTTGTTGGCCAACAAGAAAAAAGAACGTATTCGGCTGGCCGACATTGATGCACCAGAAAGCAAACAAGCCTTTGGTAACCAGTCCAAGCAGTTCTTGGCCAAGATGGTGCATGGTCAGCAGATCGCCGTCAAAACCAGCGGCAAAGACCAGTATGGCCGCTTGGTTGGCACGCTGTATTTGAATGGCCAAGACGTAAATTACGTCATGGTGCGATCGGGTATGGCTTGGGTTTATAAGGAGTACTCAAAGAACCCTAAATATTACTTGGCACAGCGGAATGCCCAAAAGGCCAAGCTGGGCTTGTGGCGTGATCCTAAACCTATTTATCCGAGTGAGTTTAGACGGCAAGCGAAACGAATGAAACAACATTAATGGCCCATGTGGGCCATTTTTATTTGAGGTAAGCATGGACGAATATTTAAAGAAAATCATCAGCAAGATTGAGAAGTGTCTGGCTTTGGCCAAGAGTTCAAATGAGCATGAGGCAGCAGTGGCATTGGGCCAAGCGCGTAAGCTTATGCAAGAGCATAACGTGGACTACATCGATATTGCCGTGGCCAAGGTGGCCGAAGCAGAAACCAGTAAAGTGGCTGAAGCCATGCCTGATTGGCAGTGGTCATTTGCTCATCTGATTGCTGACGCGTTTAACAGCAAGATGTACCAGGGCTGGCACAACGGTGCCCGCTGTATCAAATTCTATGGCTTGGCCAACAATGCTTTGTTTGCCAGCTATGCCTTTGAAGCGTTGATGCCTCGTTTAAAAAAGGCTAGGCGTGAGTACATGGCCACTGAGTTAAAACGGGTACGGGTGCGAGCGAATAAGACCTATCGAGCAGATCAGTTCTGTAAGGGGTGGGTGTCTACAGTGCGCCGTAAGATCGATCAACTAGGGTTTAGCCCTGACGAAGCGCAGGTGCTCGATGACTATAAAGAGAAGCGCTTGCAGTTATCGACGGGCAAAGCGTTAGTGGCAAAACCTAAAACCAGCGGCCTTAAAAGTGATGACAGCGATTTTATTAAGGGCCGTGCTGCTGGCTCATCCGTAGATTTGTACATGCCGGTTAATCAAGAGGCTGAGCTGGCCTTGCTGGCCGGTTAATCAGCCGACCTAGCTGCCCTCAGTAAAGCACTGAGGGCTTTTTATGCTTACGCATCATCATGAAATGAATACAAGGAATCGTTATGTTTTTTAAGCAATTATCTTTTTACCCACTGAATAAGGCTAACTTGCCTGAAATTGAAACCATTGTGGCCAAGCTGAGCGAAGCCCAGTTTGGCCCTTGTATGGGGTTAGATTGGTTTACTGAAGGGTTTGCTCCAGCGGTTGTGTTCGATGAGCGCCTGGCCTTCAGTACAGGCCAGAGTCATTTGATCGCGCTAAAGAAGGAAGCCAAAGTGTTGCCTAGCTCAGTCATTAAAGATGCGCTCAATGAAAAGGTTAGCCTAATTGAAAAAGAAGAAGCCCGCACCGTAGGCCGTAAAGAAAAGATGGCGCTTAAAGAGGCCATTACCGATGACTTGTTGCCCCGTGCCTTTACTAAAAGTAGTCGCACGAATGCTCTGTTTGACTATGACCGTGGCTATTTGATTGTAGACAGTGCCTCAGCTAACAAGGCGGAAGGCATGCTCAGCAAGATTCGCCAGGCGTTAGGTGGCCTAGAAGCCACTCTGCCTCATACCGAGATTTCGCCCTCAACCTTGATGACCAATTGGCTGTTGGCTGGTCAGGCAGAAGGTCATTTTGAATTAGACAGTGATTGCGTTCAGCGTGGCACCGGTTACGTGGCAGCGACTGTTCGGATTGCCAAGCAAGACTTAACCGAAGAAGAAGTCACCAACCACGTTAAGACGGGCAAAGTAGTCACCCAGTTGGGCCTTGTGTGGCAGGAACGTATTCGCTTCATCTTAACCGATCAGCTAAGCCTTAAGCGTATCCAATATTTAGACGTGCTTCAGGACGAGGCCAGCGAGCAGGGCGAAGACCTGGCAAGCCTGACAACGGCCAGCCAAATCATCATGACTGAAAACCTTGGGGCTTTGCTTGATGAGTTGATCGGCTATCTTGGTGGGTTGCAAAAGTCATGACTGGCCCTTACTCAAATCTTAATCAATAAAGGATTTTTTAATGCCTTATTTAAATAAAATCACAGTCATGGGTAATTTAGGTAAAGACCCTGAATTACGCTATCTACCCGACTCAACCGCCACCGTAAATGTACCCATTGCGTACTCAGAAAAACGTACGGATAAACAAACGGGGGAAGTAAAGGAAAGCATTGAATGGTTCATTGCTTTATTTTATGGCGGCGCTGCTGAAGCAGTGCATCGCTACATGCATAAAGGTGACTGTATTCAGGTACACGGTAAGCTTCGCACTCGGCAGTATGTTGACCAGCAAAATCGACCCAGAACCACCGTTGAAATTTTGGTGAGTGAGTTTCAAATGATTTACACCAAACCCAAAGGTACGGGCAGCACAGACGTTAATGACCCTGACAGCATTCACCAACACCTATAAAGGCCTGACTTGTTCAGGTCTTTTTTATTTCAGGAGACACGATGAAACAAAAAATGATCGCAGTTTTGATCTTGATTCCGCTGATGGTGCTCATGGTGGGTGGGGCTGTTCAGTTTGTGGCCAGTATCGTGCTGATTGAGTGGCTGGGCTTAAAGGCCCAGCCTTCTCTAACCCTACTGTACAACGCCTTTCAAGTTTGGGGTTGGGATCAGGTGCCGGCAGCTTCAGCTTTACCTTATCGAGCCACATTGGTAGGGGCGACGGTGTTGTCGTTGTTGCCAATCCCAATGGTGCTGATGGGCGTGTTCATGAAGCCTAAGCGCGAACTACACGGTAGCACCCGTTTTGCCAATGCGGCAGAGATCAATATGGCCAGTTTAACCAAGGTTAAGTTTGAGCGGCCAGATATTCTTCTGGGTAAATATAAGGGCAAGTATTTACGATGGGGCGGCAATGAGTTTGCTTACCTGGCCGCACCGACCCGTTCAGGTAAGGGGGTGGGTTTTGTGATCCCGAATTGCCTTCATTACCGTGACAGCATGGTGGTTTTTGACCCCAAGCTTGAGAACTTCCTACTGACCGCCGGTTATAGAGCCAAGCATGGTCAAAAGGTGTTCTTATTTAATCCCAGCGGCCGCACACCCGAGCATGAGACACGGCCCAATGCCCCTTTGGTCAGCCATCGCTGGAACCCCATGACTTATATTCGGCGCAACCCGATTTACACCTATAAAGACGCCATGAACATGGCCAATATCTTTTATACCAAGGGAGCCAATGACAGCGGCAGCTCAATGTTCTTTACCGAGTCAGCCCAAAAGCTCTTTGTGGGTTTGGTGCTTTACCTGGTGGAGACGGAAGAGGAGCGGCGAGGCAATCCCAAAGGCAGTGTGACCTTGGCCAATCTGTTTCGGTTAACGTCACCCAGTACCGGCCAGGCGTTTCATGAGTGGGTTAAAGAGGAGGTGACCAAACGCCAACAGCAGCCAGGTACGCGGCTTAGTGATCGTTGTGAAACCTTGCTGCTTGGCTTTGCCAACGGTAATGCCAAAACCGGCTCTGATGTACTGGCTACGTTGACGGCACCGCTGTCTATCTTTCTTGATCCGGTTGTTGAGGCGGCAACGTCTGACGATGACTTTTATCTTGATGAGCTACGCAAGCAGCGCATGACGGTTTATCTGGGCGTGCTGCCTACAGAGACGGGCACCTTCAGTCGATTAACGAACCTATTTTTTAGTCAGCTCATCGACATCAACGTGGCTCAGGGCTTGCCAGAGAATAATCCGGCTTTGAAGTATCAGTGCCTCATGATGATTGATGAATTTACCGCTCTTGGTGTAGTGCCGGCGATTGAACGTGGCGTGTCCTTTATTGCCGGCTACGAGCTTCGGTTGCTGATTATTTTTCAGAGTCCATCCCAGATTACCAGGCTGTATACCAAAGAAGGCACTCGTACCTTCTTCACCAACTTCGGCTGCCAGATCGTATTCCCACCTCGGGATCAGAGTGATGCCAATGAGTATAGTGAACTGATCGGCTATGAGACTTTTAAAGCCCGATCCATTTCACGCTCTCAAGGCCGAGGCAGTGGCCGCAGCTACAGTGACAGTGAACAAAAGCGTGCGGTGATGTTGCCGGATGAGCTGAAGCTGATGCCCAAGGAAGACTGCATCATCAGCTTAAACAGCAGCCGACCCATCTACGCTCAAAAGATTCGTTACTTTACCGATCCGGTCTTTATGAAACGGGTGAGCTGGGCCGTGCCTGAAATCCCTGTTCTAGACATTCAATTACGCCACATTCCGGTGGCGCATCAAAACATCGTGGCTCAATACGTGCCGGCCGATCAGTTGGCCACTACCGGCTTGGCTGACACCTGTAACCAGGGCGAGCTGCTTGAGGCTGTGCTTAATAGCCTTATTCCGGCAGATAGCCACCCTGACTATGTGCAAGCCATCAGTGAGACCGTGCAGGCTAATTTGGCCGACGTGGGCATTGATTCCATGCCCACCATTAGCCGCTTACTAGGCAATGCTAAAGGACTTAAAGGATAAAATATATGGATAATAGTTTTAAACTTAATTATTGGTGGCATTTCAAACTAGCTGCATTTTGTGTTGCTGTGATGCTTTTTACGCAGGTTGTTTTTTTACAAGATAGGGCTATTTATGATGAGGCTTTTCAACATGCATTCTTTTACTTAGCCTTAAAAATAGGCGCTACAATTTTATTTGCGCCTCTATTTTGGACAATACAGTGTCTAAGAGATTTTCTTTATTGGCCTAATATTTTGAGTATTGAACAGAGGAAATATTGGTATGCAATGAATATTGAAAATATATCGCTATTAGGTAAGGCCGAGGTGGTAAGTTTTTATAATAAAAGAATGTTTTCCTATGTGGCTAAATATGTTTTTTTTATAGGATGCCTATTTCTAATTCATAGATTAATTAATATTGAAAATCCATTAAACAATATCATTGATGGGGCTATTTTTTATTTATGCGGTTCTGCAATTTTGGCCTTATTGACGGCGTTATTGGTTAATCTAAGTAATAAGTCAAAAAAAATCAGGACTAAATAAATATCCTGATTTTTTTGTTTTATCGTTCTGAGCGATACGTGAGAAAAAGGCCAATCCCTATGATTGCAAAAAAAACCAGAGTTTGTATCCAACTTTCCCCATACCATTTAATTTCAATGAATGAAAATCCATCTTCTGATTTGCCAGCCCATTTATTCAAAGCGGGGATGAAGCTATAAAAAATAGCAGCCAAATATAATGAAAATGGCCATTTGATATTAATGCTATTTTGGTTTAAAAAGTAAGCAAAGAATAGAAAAACTATTGTTGAAATAAATAGTTTACAAATAATTTCCATCGCTATTGTGAAATTTAAGCCGAGTGTTTGGGAAAACCAAACAACTACTACAAGTAGGAGGAGAGTTAAACATATAACGATCATTCCTGTTGAGTCTGATTGCCGCATCATTTCCCTTATTTATTAAATCATAATCATAATCATCATATGATATATGGGATAAATGCTGATGGCAAATTTTATGATGCCGCCTTTATGGGCGGCAATTTTATTTGGAGTACATGAATATGCAGGATATAGATGAAATTCAGAATGCCCTCAGCCACGTTGATCCTAGTGATCGGGATACGTGGGTGAACATGGGGGCTGCACTTAAAGATGAGTTGGGTGAAGAAGGCCACCAGATTTGGGATCAGTGGTCGCAGCAAGCTGATTCATATAAGCCTCGTGATGCTGGCGCGGTTTGGAAAAGCTTGAAGCCTGGCTTTGTGACCATCAACACCCTATTTTATGAAGCCAAGCAAAAAGGCTATACACCTAGTAAGCCCTATACGCCGCCGTCGCCAGAAGAAAAAGCCAGACGTGCTGCTGAAGCTGAAGCCAGGCGTGCCGCTGAATTACAAAAGCACCAAGTAGCTCAGGGAAAAGCCAAGCGATCAGCCAACGCCATTTGGCGTAACAATGGCCAGGCTAAAGCTAATCACCCATATCTTGTGTCCAAAGGCATTACTAACCACAAGATTATCTCTCAACTAAAACAAAGCCAGTACAAAGGTAATCAAAACCTCATCATCCCGATTTACCAAAACCGTGAGATCGTGTCGCTTCAGTTCATCAATCAATTGGGCGATAAAAACTTCTTAAGTAATGGCCAGGTGAAAGGCAGCTATACCCTTGTGGGTGATGGCAAAGGTTTTAAGGAAGGCTTGGTATTGACGGAAGGCTACGCTACGGCGGCCAGTATTCATGAGGCTACTGGCAAGCCGGTTTTGGTGGCATTCAATGCTGGCAACTTGGTGACGGTGGCCGAGCGCTTGGCCAAGAGTTTACCGGCAGACGTTAAGGTGATGATTGCGGCTGATAATGACCTGTCTCAGACTGGCTTGAATAAGGCAAAGGAAGCGGCCGCGCAATTGGGTGAACGTGCCAGTGTGGCCATGCCCACGTTTACGCGGGCTCAGATTGAACAGTATCAAAACAGTTTTGGCCAAGATAAGCTGCCCAGTGATTTTAATGACCTGCACCAACTGGCTGGCCATGATGCCGTATTGCAGCAAATGAACACGCCTTTGGTAGGTGATCGGCAGGTTTGGCCAAACCCTGAGCGCACGCCTTGGGGGGATTTTCCACCGGTGATCCGCAATAGTGATTTAGGGGCTTTGAAGAATGAACCTGAATACTTGGCGGCTAAAGGTGGTGATCCTGAAGCGGCTATGGCTTTGGTTAGTAAGCTGATTACAGAGGAAACTGTGCAAGAGGTACAGAACTTAATTGGTGATAAACAGCCTTACTTAGTGCCGGTTACTGCGGTGGAAGCGGCTGGTAAGAATAAGATTCCGATGGGCATGGCTAGGGCTTTATCTGCGGAGCTTAGCTTGCCTATTGCTCCTGATATTTTGCAAGCAAATAAAGTGGCCAGGACGGGTAAAGGTATTGATTACCGTTTTGCCTTCAGCCCAAACTTTACGGGTGACGTCACCCCTGGCAAAGATTACCTATTGATTGATGACTCATTGTCAGTAGGTGGTACGCTGGCTTCACTAAAGGGTTATATTGAAAGCCAAGGCGGTAAAGTGGTTGGGGCCGCGGTGATGACCGCACACGAAGGCGCATTGAATATTGTGGTCAAACAACCTATGATAGATGCCATAGGCCGTAAACACGGCACAGGCATGGACGAATTTTTTAAAAGGACTTTTGGTTATGGCATTGACAAACTCACACAAGGCGAAGCTGGGCACCTCCGAGCAGCCCCGAATGTTGACGCCCTCAGAACTAGAATCTTTGCGGCAAGAAACGAAGGACTCTCTAGGAATCATGGAGAAACTATATCCGACGCCTCGCTTCAACATAAAGAAGCCGGCCCAGAAATAGGCAGCAGTCCGCCGATTAAAGAACCGATCCAACCCACCGCCCAAGAGGCGGTTTTTTTACGTCCAGACCAAGTAAAGGAAGTGCCAGTGAAAGAAGAAAACCAAGACCAACAGAATGAAATTGAGTTTGCTGAACGGCAACAGTCTTTAAATTTGGGCCAGGATGGCTTTGAAGCCAAGGCTGAACCCATTGCCGGCAAACCTACTTCAGACATTGTTGATACAGAACCAGGCCAGCAGGCTGACAAAGATGCACCAGGCAAGCCTATCTTGGATTTCCGTTATAAGACCCCACCCGATGGATTGGCCGCACGGTATATTTTTAACAACGGTAAATATCTGTCATCTGATAACAATATGACTGTCTTGTTTACCGACAATGGTAAAAAGCTGGTGACGGCTAAAACCGACATGCAAACCACTAAAGACATGCTGGAAGTAGCCAAGGCTAAGGGTTGGGAAAGTATTAAGATCAAGGGTACCCCTGATTTCAAGCGGATGATGTACATCGCGGCTGAGAGTCAGGGCATCAAAACCAAGGGCTATAAGCCGACCAAGGATGACCTAGATTTGGTGGCGCAGTTACGTTCGGAGCAGTCCTTAAATCAGATCGAATCAGAAGCCGAACGGTCACAAACTGTTGACCAGGATAAACGGAATGCGCCGCCGGAGCCACCGCTTGAAAAGGAGCCGGCAGTGAAGGTGGAGCCTGAGCCTGCAACCGCCGACGCAGCCCCATCGATGCCGGAAATGGATGACTTGCCACCGTATGATGACACGGCCTTTTATGATGTGCCTTTTGAGGACTTGCCGCATGAGCTTGGCAATAGTTCCACGGCCGAAGTGGCACCAAGCCAAGGCCAAGACGTTGACTTTATGGTGGCCAAGCATGCCTATATGGCTAAGGCTGAAAAATTGAGCCAGCCTCAGCGTGAAAAGCTGGCCTTTTATGAACGCGCTACTATGCAGTCGATTGAAGGTTTGAATGGGCCAGACAGGGCTCAGGCCATCCAAAACTTTTATGAAAGCACTGTGACGCATATGAAAGGGGGCCGCTTAGATTTACCGGCACCCATGTATATTCCACAAGAGCAAGCCATTTCCAGCAGTCCAAGCGTTGACCAAGAGCCATCTTTAAATGATCTTAACCCGAATGTCGGCGATGCCGACATTGAACGATAAGGAATTCCGTTATGACCAAACAAACCGAACATGATTTTTTAATGCCAGGTGATGCCGCGTATGAAGATGATTTAACCGCTGATGAAGCGCGGGCTTTTGAGCAGATGACTGAAGAACAGATTGAGGCTTATTGGCGTGCCAATACTTCTTATGAAGAAATGAAGGCTTATTTAGACGACCCAGAAACTCCTTCTGTGGTTAAAGACTTCTTAACCTTAGATGGATGGGCCGAGCATCAGCCAACATCATAGGCATGACTTTTAAACGTTAAACGCCCCTGGCTTAGCTAGGGGCTTTTTTATGGCTGAAAGGAAGGCAATGGCTGAAGTTAAAAACACACAACAAGACTATGCCGATCAGTTGGCACAGAAAATCATTGAACAACTACGTCAGGGCACTGCGCCCTGGCTTAAGCTCTGGTCTCCAGCTGATGGCCAGGACTTGCCTTACAACCATACGACTGGCAATCGCTACTCTGGCACAAATAGCCTCATGTTGTCGGTGCAAATGCGTGAAGACCCTCGTTGGATGACTTATAAGCAGGCTAAGTCGATTGATTGCCAGGTGCGTAAAGGTGAAAAAGGGGTGGGCCTTATTAAGCTGATTACCCATAGGGAAATCACCAAGACTGATGCCCAAGGAAAGCCAATTATGGATGAGCAAGGGAAGCCTATAAAGGTGTTTGCCAAGTTGGAACGGCCTTTCATTAAGGGTTTTACTGTGTTCAACGGCGAGCAGATAGACGGCCTACCTCGTTGGGAGCGTACCCCCTTAACGATGGATTGGGTACCGGATGATCGGGCTGAGGCGCTCCTAAAGGCATCGGGTGCAGAGATAAAGCACGAAGCGGGCGATCAAGCTTATTACAGTCTAGCTAAAGATCACATTGTATTGCCTGAACAAAAGCAGTTTCAAAACGCCGGCCTTTATTACGCAACGGCCTTGCATGAGCTGGGGCACTGGACGGGCCACCCTGAACGTCTAGACCGAGACATGAGCGGTGGCTTTGGCTCAGACAGCTACGCCAAAGAAGAACTGAGGGCCGAGATTGCATCCATGATCCTCAATCGTGAGTTGGGCCTAGAGCATGATCCTAGCCAACACCTAGCCTACGTTCAAAGTTGGATTAAGGCCTTAGAGAATGATTCGATGGAAATTATCCATGCCACTCGTGATGCCCAAAAAATTCAGAATTATGTACTGAACCTAGAACAATCCCGTGCGCCGGAACCACTGCCGACGCCAGAAGAGGCCCGATTGGCTGAAGCTAAGGAGAACTACTTAAAACAGAGTGTGTTTTTATCTGCTGCTGAGCAGCGCAGCCGTAATGTACTTGAGTACAACATTGAGCGGATTGTTCAAGGTTTACAAGAGGATTACAGGGTGATCGCATGGGCTAATTTTTATGAGTCAGAGGTCGCTAAGCATGAGGCTGTTTTAGGACAGGTTAAGGGTAACGACAACCTTATTGAGGGCCAAGATGATTTATTTATTGAGCGATGAGGTATGGTCATGAATAAGAAAATAGATGTTTATGGGCTCACTCAAACAGAGCAACAGCGTTTAAAGGAATTGGCCTTAGAAAGGTTTGGTAAGGCCAGTGTTTCATTACTGGCCAAGCATTTACTAAAAGAAGCTTTAAAAGAAAAAGGCAATACTGAGCAGGTGGTTTCTGACGTACCCAATCACACACGTTTGGAAATTCAGTTGATTGAAACCGACCGGGCTTATTTAGATGAGTTAGCCCTTAAGTTTGGCTCAACTGCCAATATGGCTGCTAGGTCTATTTTACGTAGCTACATAAGTAAGCATCCCAATCTATCGGCCAAAGAGATTGAGGTGCTGTATCAATCCAATAGTCAGCTCTTGCGGATCGGTCGCAACATTAATCAGATCGCCCGACAGCTTAATGCAATGGAGGGCGTAAACCTTACCAGTGACCACATCGCCCAGCTACATACGGTTATTGATGAACATACTAAAAAGGTTGGCGATGTATTGTTGGCCAATCGAAGGAGGTTTGGCTAATGGATGCGCTGAGTAAGAATATTGACCATTGGTTTCTAGGCTACCAGACTCGTGCTGTCGGGAAAAAAGCTGATGGCCTGCCTCTTAGTGGTAAAGGCAATAGAGGCTCACGAGGAGGTAAGCCACTCAAGCCCAATAGCGGCCTAACCAATTTGCGTGCGGCCGCACAGAAACACCCGGAAGTGATGGTCAAAATCCCTAAGCGTAAAGGCGCTTCTAATGGCATGAACGGTGTACGAGGGCACTTAAGTTACATCAGCCGAAACGGTAAGCTGGCTTTGGAAACCCAAGACGGTGAAGTCATTAACGGTAAAAAAGCCATTGAGGCCATCACGAAAGAATGGCAGCGCTTAAACATTCCTGACGAAAGCAAGTATCGGGAGGCTTTAAACGTGGTGCTGTCGATGCCACCAGGCACCAATCCCGAGGCAGTTAAGAATGCCGCACGCGAGTTTGCCAAAGAGCAGTTTGATGGCCATCAGTATATGTTTGTGCAGCACTTGGACGAAAAGCACCCTCATGTCCACGTTTGTGTGTTGATGCGTGATGAGTTTGGCCAACGCATGAACCCCCGTAAAAACGACCTGTTTGAATGGCGTGTGCGCTTTGCCGAAAAGCTTCGGGATGAAGGGGTACTGTGTGCGGCCACCAAGCGAGTGCATCGTGGCAAGACTCAGAAAGGTGAGCCTGGCATTCAGCGGCAAATCCGCGGCCGTGGTGAAGTGGGCATCGTCGCCAGACAGGAGGCTAGAGAGCTGATAGAAGCGCTCAAAAACAATACCGAACCCAAACATCCATTTATTAATAATGCCCTGCAAACGCGGGGCATTATTGTTTCAGAGTACGGCAAAATCGCCAAGGAGCTTTATAAGCTTGGCCATAAGACTGAGGCCAGAATCATCAGTAACCTGGCCAAAGAAACTACTCAGGCTGGTTTTAAAACCAAGGCACAAGATCAATTTGAAGCCGCACAACAGCACTTAACACAATCCCAAAGTCAAGGCCAAGACATTGGCCCTGACTCTATTTGGGAACGTTAAACTGTTCCTCCCGTTTAACCCCTTACAGCGATGTTGAATTGACCCCGTAAAGCTGGATCGTCATGAAGCGGCTTTAAAGGGCTGAATTCTGTATTTTGCCGGACTCGGTCCTGATAATGGTCGTTTTAACCCATTAGAGGTTGTGTATCTAAGCTAAATGACAAAGTTAACCGTAATCTTGAAAATGTCTCACAGGGAATTACCGCTGCTATAACGATGCAAATACGCATGCCTCAGTAAGGGCCTAATCAATAGGCTGGTGGGGTCGGAATGGCCACTTGCGATGGTCGTATAGAAAAGGCACTAGGCATAAGCTATGTTTCAGGTTTTGATTGTCAGAAGCTTGGTAGGGTTAGTAGGTGGTGGATGAAATCAAAGGTCTAAACCCGCAACAAAGGTTAGCTTTGATTTTTTTAAACTTTAATCTGATCTAAAACGAAGCCAGGCTTTGTACCTTTACGGGTCCAAAGCCTGGCTTTTTATATTGGCTATTAGATTTTATTAGCATGTTTTCTTATCTATATTTAACACATTACTTTCAAAACTTAACAATTACAAGACGTATCTTTACATTTTGAGTGCATATAATACTCGCATATCAAGTAAGCGCGTTTTTAGATGAATTATTTAGCTAGTGATGCTCTTAATTTGAAACTCATAGTATTAAAGGTGTCGAAAATGAAAATTGCTCAAATAGTTGGTCTAGATAAAAGTATATTTGCTTTGACTGAGGATGGGGAACTCTGGGAGTTTAATACTCAGTTGAAGTTTTGGTCTAAGTGTAGACGTATATTAAATAGAGATCAGGTTTTAGAAGAGAAGCGGAAATTGCTGATTGATAACTTGGGAGTTTCTAATCGCGTCCTTAATGCTCTGAAGAAACATGATGTTGATACTATTGGGGATCTACTGGACTTGGATGAGAGTGATGTGATGAGCATTATAGGTCTTGGCGATAAGTCAATGTTTGAATTGAAAAATGCTATCAGTCTTTTGAAGGAAAGTATCTAGGTTTACAAGGGCTCCGATATTTAAATGAGCTTTTGTTTTTACATATGCAAGATATTTCGTCTTGTATGTTTTTTTAAAAAGTAATATAAAGGAAATGTTATGAAAAAATTAACTTTGGCTGTATTGTTGGCTGCTTCTTTGGGGACTGTTTCTGTTGCACAAGCTGCAGAACGTACTGCTTCAGCCATCGCTTCTTGGGATGCAAAAGCCATTAAAGACACAAAAAGCATGTTAGTGGTTACCCCGTTGAAATCTTTGACTTTTAACTATGCTGAAGGTCAACAATCATTTAACACGCTAGATGGCGCGTTTGACGTGACCATCGCTGGCCAATCTGGCGCGACTGACTTTAAATTGGCTTCTAAAGTGATTTCTTCTACTTTGGCTCGCTCTTCTGACGATTCTACTTTAGAAGTGGGCGTTAAATGGAACGGCGAAAAACTATCTAAAGACAGCGAAG
This sequence comes from Neisseriaceae bacterium CLB008, assembly GCA_041228285.1. Lineage (NCBI taxonomy): Bacteria > Pseudomonadati > Pseudomonadota > Betaproteobacteria > Neisseriales > Neisseriaceae > Neisseriaceae bacterium CLB_ANTARCTIC_008. The sequence goes on from CP166133.1 coordinate 1,008,069, forward strand.
TGGTGATGATTGATACCGCCAATGGCGTGAACTCTGGCTTGACTGCCTTAACTGCTGGTGATGCATTCGGTAAATCTGATCGCGTAAGCGCTTTGGGTCAATTCAACTTTAGCATTGCTTCTGCTTCTGTTGCTGGTGCTCCTACAACTTATAAAGACCTAACCGACGGTTTGTGGGACGGTAACGTGAACGTTCAATTCGTTGCGACTTGGACTGGCGACTTTATCTAAAAAGTTTTCTAGTTTTTAGTGTGTGCTTGAGTTGAGGGGGCTAGGCCCCCTCAGTTTTAGGAGAAGATTTATGAAGCATATTTTCAAATATGGTTTTGCGTCTTCGGTATGGGCCGTCAGCGCTTTGGCTCAGGCGATCAGCGTGGGCGAAATCACCGCATTGATTCACACCGACCAGACCATGTTGGCTAAAGAAATTGAAAACACCGTGGATGGCGCGCGTTTGGTGAGCTTGAGCATTGAGCGCATTAGCTCACCCATGGAGGGTGGGGAAGCCTTGCCCTTGTCTTCGGCCAGCGAGATTTTATCGACGCCTGCCAACCTCATCTTGCCTGGTAAGGGCAAAGATGTGTTCCGTATTTTTTATGATGGGCCTAAAGACGATCAAGAGCGGTATTACCGTCTGAACTGGCAAGACAATCCCGTACAGGAAGATGGACTGTCTAAATCGGCTAAAGCCGCCACCGCCACGACTTCTGCCAGCATTGGCACCATTTTAGTGGTGGCGCCTCGGCAAGAAACCTTTGATTACGAATACCAAAACGGTGCCGTTTATAACCGCGGCAACGTGACTTTTCGCGTGGTGGCTTTTGGCCCCTGCAAGACCCCCAACCCCAGTGGTCAAAAAACTTGTCATGAGCGTTATTACGTCATGCCTGGCGTAGGCGTGAAGCTAAAGTTTGGTAATTTAACCGACAAGAAAGCCCACGTTGGTATTTGGCACCGCGATAATTTTATTACGGTGAACGAAGGCAAGCCTCGTAACGTTGTCCGTTAACGGCCCAACGCAAATCAAAATGCCAGGAGACAGTGCCCGGCTTTGTCATCCTGCTTGGTTGTGATTAATCACTTTTGAAGGTTTAGGTTTGGGTCATGGAAAAACAGTTTATTTTTAATGTGAAGGTGATAGCTAGTTCGGTCATCATCGCGTTTTCATCGGCGGGTGTGGCTTCGGCCCAAGCGATGGGTGACGTGCGTTTGGGTGAATACATCATCCCTGGGATGTTTGGGCAAGCCTTACAGCAGGGTTTGACTGTACCCGTGTATTTGCGCTTTGTGGAGGGAGACCCCGAAGAGCGTCAAAAAGTGGCTGATGCCGCCATTGCGTTAAAAGATGGCAAGCTCTTCATTCAAGAGGTGGTGCTGAGCCAGGATCCGAAAGGCGCTACGCTGTCGGCCGAAACCCAGGCCATGATTTTGAATCTGGAAGAGCGGTTTTTTGACAACAGCACCCGTATTCACCTATCTGATGATGCGGCACTAAACCTCAATATTCAATCTTTTGTGCTGACGCTAGACGTCACAGCAGAAGCGTTGTCTACAGCAGTGATTCCCCGTCAGTTTATGCTGGGAGAGTCTTCCGTAGACAGCGTTTCTGCCGTCACCACCTACGACATGGGGGTGTATCAAACCCGTGTTAAAAATGGTGTTAATAACGACAATAACTATTTTAATATCCGTAACACCATTGGCTATAAAGAGCACCATTTTTCTTTAGACGGTTCGGTTTATGGCGTGGGCAAGGGTGACGAACAAAGTAGTGAGATCTATCGCGCCATGTATGAGCGCGACGTCAACGGTAATCGTTTGGCACTGGGGATGTTTGATACCTGGAATTTGCAGTCCATCGCCAGCTTGTCCGCACTTAACGCCAGTAAAGTGTATGGTGCCACGTTTGGGAATAAGTCGTCCACTAAGCTACAAAAAAACCAATACTCTTTAACCCCCATCACGATTTTTATGCCGGCAGCGGGTGAAGTGCACGTCTACCGTAATGGTCGCTTACTGAGCATTGAAAACTTCCCGATGGGGAGCTTTGAAATTGATACCGGACGACTGCCGTTTGGTATTTACGACGTCGACATCGATGTGATAATTGACGGAGAAGTGCGCTCAAAAACTACCCACCGCATCAATAAGGCCTTCTCGAGCAGCAATGCCGACATGAATGAGGTCAGCTGGGAAGTGTATGGCGGCTATGTTGATTACGACAGCAACGTCGAACGCTTAACCGGTGGTACCAAAGAAACCTATTTGGCGGGCGTGTCGGCGGCGGTGAGTTTACCCGTGCTGTCAGGCTTGTCATTACAAACGTCTAACTACGCGTTTGACAAACATTTTGTCAATGAAACCTCGGCCAATCTAGCTGTACTGGATTATGGCACGGTAGGCTTGCAAAGCTTGATTTCTGAGAAGGCACGCTGGCGTTACATCGCTAATGCTACTGCCTCCCTGCCCAATGGCTATGGTTCGGTTTGGGTGAGTAAAGAAAAAAGCAATATTAAAGGTGACCTGGGCATTTACGACAGCGACACCTATTCGTTTGGCGGTACCCTGAATTTTAATAAACTCATGAACAATGGTGGCTCGCTGACGTTTAGCCGTACCGTTGATCGTCGGGTGAATACACGTTCCAACAACTTTGAATACGCCACTTCTTTGTATTCAGGGCGCCGCGGCACCATGAGCTTGCGTGCTGGAGTCCAGCGCTATCAATACGGCAACGACACACCGGCAGACAATCGAAAATACATTTCTCTAGGCTTCTCGATTCCGCTCTCTAATTGGATTAACGCTGGTTTGTCATCGGATAACGGTGATGTGAGCCTCGATTTGAGCGCCAGCAAAACGTTTGATGATGGCCCGATTAGCTCGATTGGCCTCAATACCTCGAAACAGCTGCGTGACAAAACTGGGCGTAACAGTGATTTCTCGACCAACGCCTACGCTATGTTTGACACTAAGTACAGTGCAGGTACGGTGTCATTGTCGCGCCCAGACAGTAGACGCCTCAGCGGCAACTTAACCGCCGGCGGCTCGATCGCCTTTGGTGGCGGCAAAGTGGTGCCCAGCGGCAAACGTGAAGAATCTGGGGTGATCATTCAAACCAATATGACCGGTGGCGCCTCGCTGTCGGCCCAAGTGAATGGTCGAAACTATAAGCTCACCGGCAAGAACAACTTTATTCCTTTGGCGCCGTATGCCGAATATAAAGTTGAGCTGATGAACGATAAAAACAGCATGGATAGCGTCAATATTGTGAAGGGTAAAATCCAAAACGTGACGCTCTATCCGGGCAACGTGGCAGTGTATCGCCCTGAGGTGAAGCAGCTGGTGACGGTATTTGGTCGGCTGACCACCGAGCAGGGTGAGGCCTTGGCCAATGCCCAGATTAAGAACCACATTGGCAAAACTGTGACCGACAGCAGCGGTGCCTTCTCGATGGACGTCGACAAGCGCTACCCAACCATTAGTCTGGTGGACGAGAGCCAGAAATGTGATGTTGAGCTGGATCTACGTCAAGCCAAAGGCGTGTTATGGGTGGGGGATTTAGGTTGCGGTACGGCCACGCAGCTGGCTAAAAGCAAGCCGTCGGCGCCATCGGCACCCGTGTCCGTTGACAACGTTCCCGTTCAGGTGATGGCGGCGGCTCAGCCTGCGCATGCACCTAAGCTACCGGTTGCGCCGCTGGTAAAACCGGTTGCCGTTAGTGAGCAGACGGTGGTGCCTGTGGCTCAGCCGGTTGCCGTGAGTCAGCTGTCGCCACAGCATCAATCCCCGTCGCTTAGTCGCGCGTTTGACGTAAGCAAAGGTGAAAATAGCTTCCAGCCCATGCAGCTTCAGCGCCGCGCTGCCTTGCCTGTTTTGGATGTTGAGACGCGTCAGCGGCTAGCGCAGCCACCACGCATGGTGGCGCCAGAGCCTGCTAGTACAATGGCACCAGAGCAACCTCAAAGCCTAGCCTGGAAGGCGCCTGAAGTGAACCTCATGTCGCAGCCATTGTCACGGTTAAATCATGAGGATGTTAGACGCTATGTACCCAAAGCGCTTGCGCCTGCTGCCGTGGTTGAACAGCCTATAGCGTTAAAATCATTAAGCAAAATGCCTGCGGAAGCAAGCCTTGCCTTACAGGCGAAGGTCGTTGCAGCAACAAAAGCTGCTGCAAATAACACTCATTATTATGAGTGGGAACAGACACAAATGCACGCAGCTAAACCTTATAATGTGGTTAAGTCTCAGTCTGATAGTGTGTCACATTTAACCATGGTATTCAGTGATATTTTTGTAAACCCATCTAGTACTTGTGACCGCTTGCTAGTAGATGATGGGTCTGCAACTATGGCTAACGTAAGCTGTAGCAGTGATTTGCAGCTTGCTTTATCTACAGTGAGCGAGCCGTTCCATAAATAGTCGGTTTTTAAGATAAACGTATGTTGGTAAAAAGTGGATCAGTGATGAAAAGAACAATGTTATTGGCTCTCATGTTGGGTGTGAGCAACTTCATGACCAGCCTCGCCGTGGCTGCAGTGTCAGAAAATAGTTTTATGTTTGTTGAGAACCAGGTAGATAATGAATATTGGGTTGCGCCTAGAAAGCTAGATCCTCGGTTTTCTGGCGCCAACGTGTTTACCAAATATCCATCGAGGCAGGATAGCTTAGGCTATATGCAGCAATCTTTAAACGGTATGACAACGGCGCAATATCTGGATTTATGGTTAGAGAACTCTCCTATAAATGCCCCTTTTGTGGGTAATCGATGTCGAAATGGTTCTACTAATTGTCCTAGTTCAGGGGTCTGGGTTGCCGATCATATTAATAGTAAGGGCGCTTTTAAAATCAGACAAACCAGCACCGTGGGTGAGAGTGGTAATACGCGGGCGATTTGGTCAGATAATTTTTATGAGTACTTAAGGGGGTTAAGCATCAATGCCCCTGTGACGCTGCAATATAATGCTTGTCGTACGCGTAATGAATATAACCCTAGCCTTGGGCAAACATGTGCCTCTGTAGGGGGGACGGTTCGAGAGGATCAGTTTACGATCTCTAAAACGACACACGTTAATTTAGAATCAACTAATGCCTTGCAAGAACTTTTTATTGACAGTAATGGTAATCCAACTATTGGCCTTGGTTCTCAACTCTGCACCGTTGGTATGGTGAGTAATGTGAATGGTGCTATTTGTAAGTTGGTCAGCTATAAGTTGACTGGCAATGAGATTATTCCTCAAGTTGATATGTACATGAAAGTAAATCCTATTATTGGTTTTACACCTTCGGCATCGAGTATCAGAATTAGTGGTGGCCAAAGTGGTGATGCCTGGTATAACTACAGTACCACAACAACAGATGCCAGAAATATTATCAAGCCTGGCGGCGATGGGGTGTATGTTTTCTTCTCTAATGTATTTTTGAAAGACCTTATTACTCGAGGGGTGGATTTAACCAACAGTAAGGACTTTTTTACATTTAGCTTTGACAGTAGTGTTAACCCTCAATCGGGGTTCTATGAGTTTTCGCCATCGAATACCATTTTACTTCGGCCTCGTGACTATGGCATCAGTATTGTGGATAAGGATTTGGTTCTTAACCCAACCCGTACTGGTAAAGTAGGCAATACAGAACCACCAATTGAATTTGAATACATCGTCAGCACCAGCGGCCCACGTCAGGCCAATGAAATTACGGCTCAGGTGACCGGCCCCGTTCACCGTTCGAATAGGGGGGTGAACTACTGCCTGTTTTCATCGCCTGACAATAAGATTCAAGTGCCTTTTTCAGCATTCTTAAGCTATGTAGACGCCACAGGCCGAACCATTAAGGAGCGCAATAGCTGCGGTGATGAGCCAATGGACATCTTACCTGCACGTTGGGAAGAAACGCCTTGGAGTAATGCACCGCAAGAGGGTAGCTTTTTTAGAACTCATTTAAAGCTGACCTTTCCGATGAATGAAAGCAGTTCCCTGTTTAGTCTTTCCGGTGAAGATTGGATTGGTGTGGTTAGGGCGCAAGGTGAGGTGAGGGTAAAAGCCATTTGGCGCGGCAACGATGTATTACCTTAATAACCTAAAGCCTGAGCGTCTGACGCGAAAAAGCTGTTGATGGTGAAGGAAATGACATGATGAAAACTTGGCTCGGGCGCTTAATGCTGATGGTTTTAGGCTCATATAGTAGCCTAGCCCAAGCACTGTACGTGAGCGATGATGTATTTGTGGTTGAAGCGGATAAACCTTATTTATCCCGTCAGTTTTATAACGACAGTAAATCAACCAATATGTACTTGATCAATATGTATCAAATTGATCGCCCAGGTAAAACAGAGACGGCCAGACCCATCCCCGACGGGGAAGTGATGTATAGCCCGTTACAAATGTTGGTGAATGCTGGTCAATTTGAGTATTTTAAGATTTTTTATCGCGGCCCCAGTGATGACCAAGAACGCTATTATCGGATGGTAATCCGTGAGGTGCCGTTGAGCGCCATTAAGGACGAGGCTGCGGTTAAGGATTCTATGGTGTCCACCATTGTGGCATTGGATACTTATGCCGTGGTCCGGCCTAGGCAGCAAAAATTTGAGTACGCTTATGATGAGCATGCCGGTACCTTAAAAAACACCGGTAATACTTTTTTTCGAGTATTGATTAACCGTGGCTGCCAAGCAGATGACGATGATCAAGCAGTTATATTTGATTTATTACCCAATGACTCTATACAGCATGAGCTTTTACGAGGACAAAATCAAAAATATATTGTTATTTTTGGGAATTTTAAACATTTAGGCACTCAGTGTTTTAGTGATTCTTGATTTTGAAAGAACTCTTTACTTCTTTTGAATTTTAATCTGATCTTTAAAAGCCAGGCTTTGCATCCGTAAAGATGCAAAGCCTGGCTTTTTTTGATTGTAATTTAAATTTAAATCTAAATCTAAATCTAAATCTAAATCTAAATCTAAATCTAAATCTAAATCGCAACAGCATTAAATGCTTATATTTATAATAAATGTAATGATCCAGAGAATAGCTGCACATGATGTTGTGTATTTAATTATTAAGGAGTCATTATGAACAACGAACCAGAAATCCAACGTTGGGCCGCCAAATATAAAGCTGAACTCGTCAAAGACATCATCAAGGGAAAGACCAACAACCGAGGCCGCACGTACTTATGACCTCACGCCAGCAGAAGTAGAACGTTGGGTCGATGATGGCATGCAAGGCATGGAAAATGCCCTTAAGGCTAATTCTAAAGACATTACTGAACTGTATGAAAAGAAACTGGATAAAATGCATGCCGCCTATGGCGAAGCAATGCTACAGATTCGATTCTTAAAAGAGTTACGGAGCCATCTCAACCACGCCGAAGATTAATCCACACATCTATCCACGAGATGGCCTCTGAAGGCTTTAAGGTGACGGTTTCGCAAGTCTGTCTATGGTCTGGCTTACCCAGACGTAGTTTCTACTACGAAAAGGTCAAGAAGCAGCCTAACATCAATCAGTGGCTGGCTGCGAGAATCAAGCAGACCATTGAGGCATTGCCTTATGTCGGCTATCGTACTGTTGCCTTCTTGTTGGGTGAAAATAAGAATACAGTACAGCGGATCATGAAGCTAAAATACTGGCAGTATCGGCAGCGCCAAATAGGCTTTAGAACTAGAGTGCCCAGCAGCGTATCTGAGGCATTCACGCCTAATGAACGCTGGTCAACCGACATTGCTCGAGTTTGGTGTGGTGACCAGCATCGTTGGGCAGCCTTAACCTTGGTTTTTCTGTTATTTCCAATTATTTTTCTTTGAGTATTAAAGTATTTTTTAATTTAGCCAGGATCTGGCGTTTCTGCGAAGCAGAACAAAAATCCGCTTTAGCGGTGTTTTGCCGGCAATAGCCTATCCTGCGTTTAGTTAAAATATATAGTTTTATAAGGGAATTTACGTTTTTCAAAAAGAAACGACTTTGCAAAATAAATATGGTTATATTTAGGAATATATAGGTTATATTTAAGAATAATATAGAATATATTTGGAAGTTTATGTATTATATGGCTATCTGTTAGAATCTTATAGAATATGGGTGATTTATGGGCGATCTAGAGGAATTTATGAAGAATAACAAGCCGGATGGCCGAACTTCTAAATTAGAGCCATTTATACAAGAAATAAAGGTTTTAAAAAAGAATGGATATACGGAAAAAACAATACTGAAATTCTTAGCTGAGGTTAAAGGTGTCGTGGTATCTCAACCGGCTTTAAATAAGTTTATTCGGAATAACTTGAAAAATATGGAAATTCCACCCGAGATAAAGCATGTAGAGAAGCTGCCAAATGAACAGGTAAAAGAAGATGCATTAAATGAAAAGCTTGGGGCTGTAATTATACCTTCCGGCCGATTTGATTGGCAGGCGGAAGTTAACCCAACAGATTATCTTTAAAGTAATTTAGGCAGCACAAAATAAAGATAGCTTTCAATGTAGATTTGAAATCACATGGAAAGCTATCTTTTTAATAACTGTGGGCAGACAATTAAGTTGAGAAACGGACAAAATAGTTGTAAACCAAGAGTTGCGTATTCCACTTTAGGTGGCCGCCCATTCCAATGTTTCTCGTGCAGTGTGCTGATTTAATCTGGACAGCTCAACACCTATTGTTATCAGCCTGTCTGGTACTTCTGGTTACGGCCATAAACGGATCTTCCTGACTGACCTGCAGTATCACCAAAAGCGGACTGTGGGGACGACAAATTTTTTTATATCATACGTATATTTAATATATCTATTTACATCAATTTGACTTCGACTTTCAAGGCTGCTTTCTGAAAGATTGCCCTACGCTGGGGCCATTGCATAGGGCCTGCTCGAACTTAATTCTATACAACGTCGCATCGAGCGCTCAGGCCGTGCAGGGCCAAATCACTCAAGGCTTTGGCGGGTGCGGCACAGCCTTTCGCGATGATGTGGACTTTCATGTCTCGCACTTGCGCAGACAGCGCGGTATGGGTCACACAGTGCTGAGTCATCATGCCGGTGAGATAAAGGTCGGTGATGCCAGCGTCGCGGACAATTTGCTCCAAATTGGTTTTGAAAAAGCTGTCGGCTTCACTTTTTACAACGATGGGCGCATCACCCAATGCGGCCGCAATGGTGCTGTGGATTTTCACGCCTTCGGTGTCGGGCTTGAAAAAGGAGGCATCGGAAGAATTAACGTGCTGCACGCCAACAACCAGCCAGCCATCGCGCTTCGCTTGCTCAATGGCCTCAATGGCACCTTTGCAAGCTTCGTCGGCATTTTCCAGTGTAAATACTCCGCCAGTAAAGTAATCATTCTGGATATCGATAACGATAAGTGCTTTTTTCATTGGATTTCCTTTTTGTAGGGTTAGAGAAGCTGCCTAAATATTTAGGCAGCTTTATTTCATCAGAACTTCATGGACTCGCCATCCTCAGGAATCATCACCCGATCCTGAATTTTTGTCTCTTGCACAAATTCACGCAATTCCTTACGGCTGAGCGACATGTGGTTCACGGAATCCATATGCACGGCCACGATTGTTGCATCGGGTGCGGCCTTTGTGGCTTGTAGTGCGTCCTGTTTTCCCATGATGATGGGATGTTTTTCAAAACCATTCATGATCGCGCTCCCAGTGTTGAGGATCACCACGTCTGGCTTGTACTGCTCCAGCGCCTGATCCACTTCCGGACGCCACACGGTGTCACCAGCGACGTAGACCGTTTTGGCCTGAGGAGCTGAAAACACGACGCCCATGACCGGGCCCATCGCCTCAGAACGTGCGGGGTCTGCAAACCACAAATCACTGCCATGCTGGCCGCCGGTCTTGCTCAGCTTTACACCCATAAATGTGGTGGAGCCTTCGAGTACGCGTACATCTTTGAAGCCTTGACTACGAATCATAGTTGCATCGGCTTCGTTCTGCGTGAACACAGGCAGGCTCTTGGGAATTGTTTTTTGAGCGGCCTCATCCCAATGGTCGGTATGGGTGTGGGTCACGATCACCGCCTCCACGCTGTTGAGCACATCATTCGCTGAAAAAGGTAGGTCTACCAAAGGATTTCTCAGTTCGCTGCGGTAAGTACCTGGAAACCCTGGCCATTCCCCTTTAGCCGACAACATAGGATCTATTAAAAAAGTGGTACCAGAAAAGTCGAGCTTAACCGTTGCGTTACGGATCAGCTGTACCTCGACCGAGGTATCAGTGGCCGTTTCAGGGGCCGACCAAGCGGGAACCGCGAAGACTCCAAGTGACAGCGAGACTATCAAGGGAGTAAAGGCTTTTATCGAGTACATACATCACCACCAGAGTTAAGTTTAAAGAAGCGTTGATTGTAGTACTGCAAATTTTTTTGTAAAATAGGCCTACAAGTCAATTTTCGAAAGGTTTGGGCCACTTCGCTCTTTAACGCCATGTCAAAGCCACTTCCCCTTGTCACTCTCGTTACCTACCCATACTTCAGTCCGTTTCACTTTAGCGTGCCTTACTTGATTTTCAGCACTCCTTTGCCTGAGCACGCGCTGTTCGACCTGAAGATCGTCACACCAGAAGGCACAGCACTGCCTGCCGAGCGGGCATTGCTTGTGCAACCCGATGGCGGGCTGGAGTTGCTTGCGCAGGCGGACATCGTAGTGATTCCCGGTTGGCATGATTTGGACGAAAGCCCTGAAACAAAGCTAATGGTCGCCTTACGCCAAGCACGCCAGCGAGGAGCGCATATAGTGGGTTTATGCTACGGCGCGTATGCACTGGCCTATGCCGGTTTGCTTGATGGCAAACGCGCTTCCACACACTGGATGGCGGAGCAAGATTTCAAGCTTCGCTTTCCGCAAGTGCAGCTAGACATGAATGCGCTGTATGTCGATGATAACGGCCTGATCACCTCTGCCGGCACAGGGGCTAGCCTGGACTGTTGTCTTTACATTGTGCGCAAGTTCTACGGCCAAAAAACGGCGAACAAAATAGCGCGGATGATGGTCGTACCGCCTCACCGAGAAGGTGGACAAGCTCAATTTATCGAGCAGCCTGTCGCCCAGTCAACGCAAGACGCCAGGATCAATCCGCTGTTGGACTATTTGCGGGAGCATCTGAACCAAGCTCACTCCGTCGATACGCTGGCACAACGCGCCGCCATGAGCCGGCGCACGTTCACGCGCCACTTTAGCAAGGCGACCGGCATGTCCTTCAAAGACTGGTTAATCAACGAACGCCTGCAACGTACACGAGAGCTACTGGAAGGCACCTCTTTGCCTGTGGAAACCATCTCTGACTTGGTTGGATTTCAAACCCCTACCTCGCTACGCCAGCATTTCAAACGCAGAAACCAAGTAAGTCCCAGCGAGTGGAGAAAAACCTTCGGATGCGGCTGAACAGCGTTCGCTTTGAGTCGGAAGCGGCCGTCCATGTAATGACCCAGCTGTTTCTGCACAACTTAAGCTGCTAAAGCATACGCTTCAGCAGGGGTTTTCATCTTTAAAGCCTGATGCGGTCACTCATGGTTATAGAATTGAAACCAGCGGTCCAAGGCTAGCCTGGCAGCACTGAGTGATTTAAACAATAGCAAACAAAAAGAAATTTTTAAATTTAATAAGTTGTGGTCGTAATTTTTAATTTTTGGATGTCTACTTTGTGCCCTTTATCCCATTTAATAGCATATGGTTCTAAATTATCTATTTTCATAGAACCTTTTGGTGGTACTCCTAAAATCTCTGTATTTGTCACGGCATAATGATCGCCATCGGGTTCATTTATAGGAGCGGTAATAAAAATACGGATAGTTTTATTTGTTTTATTTACTACCCTACCCGTATAACGAATACCGTACCCACCGACAAACTCTTCTACCGTTAGTTTTAAATTTTGTATTTCGTATTGTCCGGTTGATCTGTTGCCAACATTATAGGTTTTATTACCTAAAGATCCACCTCCTCCTAAAGCGCTATTGACTTGGCCTAATGTAGAGTTAATACCGTCTAGAGTAGTGTTCAATTCAGCGCATCCGCTAAGCGCCCCCACGCATATTAGCCCTGTGATTAGTTTTTTCATAACAAAAATTTTATCCTAGTATTATTTAAAATGTTTTTATCATAGCGCTAGAATGCTTCTGAGGCAAACAGGCTTGTTACTAATGATGTGGTGTCGATTTGTTAAAATAAAATAACTAAGTGCATAGCACCTTATATGTATGAATAAGTAACCTCTGATTGTTATCTCTGTATAGCGAGTCATAAGCGAGGACAATCTAATGCCCCCCTGTAGTACGGAGTAAATTGTTCAATATGTACAAACTAATGATTTAATTGTAAATTAGGGATAAGGTTGTACACTGTTGAATTAATGATTCACTTTGATAAAAGTAAGGAAAATATAACAAATCCTTAGGATTGGCTGTAGAGGACGTAAAAAATCGCCTATATAGGCGATATATGAGTGTTTTACTGATGATTTACTCAGAATGAGTACAGAGTAGGCGCAAGAGTGCCTTTGCAGGCTATTTGAATTTACTGAGCAGAATGTCCCTGGCGCGCTGAGGGCCATTTACAGAGCCTGTAGTAGACTCTGAAGCCAGCTTCACACGCTCGGCGTGCACTTGCTTCAAAATGTCTTCTAGGCTCTCATTAGGGCCGCTTGCAGCCTTCTTGTCATCAAGGGGGTAAAAGCCTTTCCAGCCATTTTTAATTGTGGCCGCCATTCGTTGTTTTATATCCTGATCAAGATTTTTAATCTTTTTTAATTCTTCAAGGTGCTGGCGCTTGCTGTGGTGTGATAGCTTTTTGCCTTTAGCCGCTCGAGTATTTAGAAACTCATGCCATAGCTGTAGATCTACCCAATTAGGTAACCGAAAGCCCTCACGATCTATGACTTGTGTGATGTTTGGATCTGGCATGGGAATGCCTTTAACCTGGCAGATAAGCTGGGTTAGTTTATTGGTATTAATTTTGTAATGCATTTTAGCGAACACACCGGCTCGCTTGTAATCTAATATACCTAGGTTCATTAAGAATTTACGGGCTTTTTCATAACCACGGCGGGTAAGGCCAATGTCTCGTTTGAGTTCACTGGCAGTTTTGTAAAACCACCCATCACGTTTTTCAGCCGTAGGCGTACCCGCCCAATAGAAGAATTCGCTAAGCATTGCGGTCGACTGTGGGTCAAACTGACATATTTGCTGAAGCTCGCGATAGACTACATGCCTGGTCTCGAGTAGCTCTCTTAATAGTGAAATCTGCATCGGTTATGATTTATTTCTTATATGCATTAGAAATGGCTTCAATGGAAACTTGATTTTTTGTGAGCTTAGAAATTTGTAACGCAGTTGCTAAAGGGGCTTTTTTACGACCATTAGCAATATTGGAAATCCAAGAATGATGTTTTTGGAGTTCATTTGAGAGGGTTGTTACTCGACCACGTTCCAGATCAAGCCATTGACGTAATGTTAAGTTTTTCATTGTGAAGGTACTCATTTTTAAGTTTTTTAGAAGTAGAATTCCACATGTTACCCATAGCTAACAACTAGGTCAAATAAAACAAACCGTAAGTTTCCCATAGCTAAACGGGATGGATGGATAATAGATGGCATGAAAACATTATCTGATAGAATTCGGTATCGTCTTGATGCATTAGGAAAAACCCAAGCTGACTTAGCTAAATATTGTAAGGTCAGAAGACCATCTGTATCTAAATGGCTGAGTGGAAGCACTAAAACATTACAAGGTCAAAATTTACTAAGGGCCGCAGAGTTCTTGGAGTGTGACCCAGATTGGCTAGCTGATGGAAAAGGGTTTTGGTCAAAGCATCAAAATAAAATGCTGGAAGATGTGAAGAGTCAAGATAAGACATCCTTTCAGATTGATGCGTTTGATGAGTCGACCTTGTCTGATTTAATAATTAATACATCAGATATTGAGGCTACCATATCTCATATTGAATACACCGAAGCCCAGTATAAGAAAATATTTGCAGCTAAGAGTAGGAAAATTATAAGAATTACTAACTTAAAAGCAGATAATATGGAGGGAACTCTATCTCCAGGTGATTTAGTTTTTGTTGATGTATCTATTAATAAATATGATGGTGACGGTATCTACTTGTTTGTTTTCAGTAATCATCTTCATTTAAAAAGGCTTCAGATGGTAGGTACTAATCTATTGGTTATTTCTGATAATAGGCAGTATCGGAGCTGGGAAATAGGGCTTAAGGATAAGGCGAATTTTATAGTAGTAGGCAAAGTTTTATTGGGGCAATCTCAGATATTTCAAAGGTTTTAATCGGATTACAATGCCAGGCAAATGCCTGGTATTTTTATTGCACCTTAAATTAACAAATATTAACTACAGTTTAAACAAAGAACACCTGCATGAAACAAAAGTAAGCCACAAGAAACATTTTACTTGCTTTTATTGTTACCTATGGCTAACATACGGGTGTTCTTTAACAATTCAGCCCGAATAACTCCGATCTTGGGATTTACCAAGAGGCGCATCAGTGATGGTGCGTGTCGGTAACAAGGGGAAACAGCATGGTAAGCAACATGCGGCGCGACGCCTTGATAGTCGCGTTACCACATAGAGAATGGCCCTTAGTTTCAGGCAAAAACCTGTTACGGGGAATCAAGGCCGCTGAACTGCGAAATGGATTTGTCTTAACGACAAGCCGGCGTGGCGGTAAAAGTAACGGCAGTACGATTGTGGGCTAAAAGGAAGGCAGCGCCAAGAGGACACCCCGTGTGTAGAGAGGGTTTTAACCGCCCTCTTGATATTGCCTAGTCGGTTCGACTCCGACGCCCACAACCAGCCCTAAATAGGCTGCAATCAGGTTTGTTGACATTAAGACTGTTGAATTGAAGTGTTTAAAAAATAGTGGTCTAAACCCTATTATTTTTTATTCATTTTTCAACCGAAAAACATAATATGATATTTAAGTTATAATGTTTTTTTAATATCTTAAAGGGAGCGTTAATATGAATGCTCGACTGTCATGGGTCGCTTATGTGAAATTGGCTTTAGTGGGTTTTTTTGCAAGTATGCTGTTAACCGCAGCTGTATTGTTCGTCCTAGTAAAGGTTGCTCCTGGTATCGCCCAGTATGAATACATACAACCAATTATTTTAGCTATTTCGTTTCTTATTGTTATTGGTATTTGTAGTAATGCTCGCCATGCTCAATTGTATACAGATCATGAAGGCGTTTGGTTTTATAGTGGGCTGTTCCCTTGGAATAGAGGCAACAGAGGTGTACTTTGGTCTAACTTTGACCAGGCGCTCTATAAAACTGGCATGCTTAATTGGCTGTGCAACTCACATACTATCTATCTTAAAAGTAAATATGGGGATGTGATCGTGATTAAAGACATCTGGGGCGGACGTAAAGCCATTGACCAGATTAACCAACGTCGAATGTTCTAAAATTTAACTTATATGTAGCCGCTTCTCTAAGCGGCTTTTTTTATGTCTATTGAAGGAGTACGAAAATGATTAATCAAACTCAGCCACAGTCTTTTAAAACGCCGGCAAGCACAAATCAGTGGATTGATGAGCTGATCCGCAAAAATAAAAGCGTCAGCGTAAATGTAATGCTGACCGATCAGGGTTATCTGTTAACCCCGGTGGTAGAAAAACCGAAGCCACCCATTTTTAAACGTTTATTTTCAGGACGTAAAAAAGCCGCTCAAAGAAGCGGCCTTTTTAATGCTTGAATGTGGGTTCATTGCATAAGCCGTTACAGCGGCTTGGCATCAATTATTAATCAACCTAAGAGGTAAGTCAAATGAAGCACACGATCCTTGCACTCTTGATGGCGGTGGGGCTTGCGCCGGTGGCTCAAGCAGAAGAGCTAACCGGTGACGTAAAACTCGCTTGTGAGGCGATTCTATGCCTCTCAACAGGTAGCCGGCCCAGCGAGTGTAGCCCAAGCATCAAGAAGTATTTCAGTTACACCAATGTGAAGTTTTATAAAGTCCTCGATTGGCGTAAAGGCTTTCTAGGGCTATGTCCGGCATCAAGTGATCCAGGCATGCCTGAGCTTGTTAATGCTATTGCTAATGGCGCAGGGCGCTGTGATGCAGCAGAGCTTAACCGGCTTAACCGTAAAACTATTACCTATCAGGTTTGGCGTCGTCACAAAGACATGGGTGATGGCTATGTAAGCCGCAGCCTGGTGACTTACGGAAACAATGTGCCTAGCTATTGTGCTGCCTATAGTGGGCATGAATGGACTGACGGTGTGCTGAAGGCCAAGTATCAAGGTAATTTGTGGCCATATCCTGATGGATATAAGTTTCCCCGTAAAGGCGCAGCATCAATCCCAAAAAATGATGGACGTTGGGTGGATAACTAAAAGAGATGGAATGGGCTAACCAGGTGGATACAGGGGTTAGCCTATTTTCATAAGGAGGTGTTAAATGAAATTATTTTTGGATATTCTTTGTAGAATACTTATCGTCAGTCTAGTTGTGGTAATGGATTACCATTTTATTAAAAATTATCTTGAACGCTATCAGAAACTAGTACCTTGGCAAGTCATCGTTGGATTTGTCCCTGTAGCTATTATTATTTTGTTGCCTTGGGAGCGCCTTATCAAAAAGTGAAAAAAATAATAACCTAAAAAAGTGAGGGCAATGTAATGAGTATTTCCGAACTATTTAGTATGGCAATTAATTTTTATGATAAATACTATTGGCATGCGGCATTGGCTTGCTGGGTGATCCTTGGCTTGATGGCCTGGAGCCGAAGTAGAGGCAAAGAGAAATAAAAAAGCCAGCTTGATTAAAAGTTGGCTTTTTTATTTTCACATAATAGAAAGGTGTTCTATGAAAGAAGTACATTTTATCGCTCAAGGCAAAGGCGGCGTAGGTAAGTCATTTATTGCAAGCCTCATTGCCCAGTATTTAAAGCAGCAAGGTGAGGCACAAGTTCACTGCTTTGATACTGACCCAGTTAACCCAACATTTAGCCGATACAAGGCCTTAGACGTTGAAGTGGTTAAGATTCTTACAGCCAATAACAATATTGACTCACGTAACTTTGACGGTCTGATTGAAAAACTTGTTGAGTTGGATGGCATCGGCGTGATTGATAATGGTGCGGCAACCTTTGTACCGTTGATGTCTTACCTGGCTGAAAACGGGGTGCCTGAGCTTCTAAGTGAGGCAGGTGTTCGCATGGTGGTACATGTGCCCATGCAAGGCGGCCGGGCATTTAATGATTGTCTCACCGGCTTGGTACAGACATTATCCGGTATCCAGGCTGAAATCTTTGTTTGGTTAAATGACTATAACGGTATCGTATTGGATGGTCAGCGTTTTCAATCCATCAAGCTGTACAAAGATAACGCCAGCCGCTTCAGTGGGGTGGTTCGAATAGCTAGCCGTAACCCTGATACCTTTGGCAAGGACATCCAGACAATGACGTCATTGAATTTAACATTCGAAGAGGTCATGACTTCATCAGAGTTTACCTTGATGCCCCGTCAGCGCTTAAAGACCTTTAAGCGTGATATCTTTGAACAGCTTGATAAGCAAGCGATATTCGCCAAGGGTGATGCCAATGAGTGAAGAGGTGCAGGTCATCATTACTGATGTTTTTAAAGATACCGGTGTCAGGCTTAGTCCTGATGATCCGATAGTAGCGGTTCTGCTGGCGCAGAGCCGCTTTTTTAATAAAGCCTTGGCTGAGGGGGCTGAGAAGAATGACCTTTTTTTAAGTATGCTTCAGGCTGAAAAGACCGACATTCTAAAGGCTGTAGCTGAGTTGAAGGCGTATCGGACTCAAGTCTTAACCGAGTTGGTTCAAGAGAATAAGCATTCGATAGAGGAACTGACAGATCAGGTATACGTTGGGGTGAGAACTAAGCTAGATCAGAGCCTCAAGATGAAGCAAGTAAGGCTTTATCCTTGGCTACTACTGCTTGTAATGGCTGTTTTAGTCATTATTGTGATTGCAAACCAATTCTGGACATGACTATGCTCATTGACCAAAAGACATCGGTAACCATTAAAAAGGTTAGCCGCTCGAGTTTGGGTGACGAGGCCTATCCTTGTTATCAGTTAGCTGCAATAAATGAATCAGGCGATTACCGTCTGATTTTTTGTTGTACTGCTGAAAGCTACCTTTTATTGAGCCCTAAGATTAAGCGCTA
Source organism: Neisseriaceae bacterium CLB008 (assembly GCA_041228285.1). NCBI lineage: Bacteria > Pseudomonadati > Pseudomonadota > Betaproteobacteria > Neisseriales > Neisseriaceae > Neisseriaceae bacterium CLB_ANTARCTIC_008. The sequence goes on from CP166133.1 coordinate 1,026,213, forward strand.
TAAGGCAGTTAATCTTTTAAGACAGTACATGGAGACTGCTCAGTATCCAGTCTTTGAAGCCTGAAGGAGGTGTTACATGAAAACCTATACAGTTCAAGAGGCCGCTTTGGTCTGTAAGTGTCACGCTGAAACCATTCGTATTCACATAAGAGAAGGCCGGCTAAAGGCAAGCAAGCCTGGTCGTAGTTATTGTATTAAGGAAGAAGATCTTGAAGGATTGCTTGAATATTTGCATAATCAATTGGTGCAAGCATCACTTCAGAAAAGGAGTGAGCAACAATGCCAATCATTAAGCGCAATGGAATATGGTATTTGGACATTAGAGCGGCAAGCGGTAAAAGAATTAGACGATCTACTGGTACCGAAGACAAGCAAAAAGCCCAGGAGCTACATGACAAGTTAAAGCATGAGTTATGGCGCAAAGACCATTTGGATGAAAAGCCTAATGTTTTGTGGGATACGGCAGCACTACGTTGGTTAAAGGAAATGGATCACAAGAAGAGTATCCGAGATGATTTAACCAAGGTCAGGAAGCTTGAGAGCTTTCGAGGGCTTTGTCTTAAGGACTTATCCAAACAATTTATTTTGTCTGAAATTGATAAGTTGGATGTGTCTAAAAGTACGAAAAATCGTTATCTGGCGTTTATTCGTTCAGTGTTGAATAAATGCGTTGACGAGTGGGAGTGGCTGGAAAGCGCGCCTAAGCTTAAGTTGTATAAAGAGGCAAAAAAGCGGGTGAGGTGGCTACATCCACATGAGGTACAACGACTGTTAAAAGTCTTGCCAGATTATATGGCAGATTTGGTGGTTTTTAGTTTATGTACTGGGCTGCGAAAAAGTAATGTGCTAGAGCTATCCTGGAGCCAGATTGATCTTCAGCGTCGTGTTGCATGGTATTACGCTGATGAAACTAAGTCTGGTGCTGCATTGGGTGTTGCACTTAATGATGTGGCTATGGCGGTCTTGGATAAGCAGATGGGCAAGCATCCTATTCGGGTGTTTGTTAACACTAAGGGTCGCCCAGTTAGTGGTGTGAGTAGTCGCATTTGGAAGAATGCCTTAATAGAGGCCGGTATACAGAATTTCCGGTGGCATGACTTGAGGCACACCTGGGCCAGTTGGTTAGTACAAAAGGGAGTGCCCATTTACGCCTTGCAGGAGATGGGTGGTTGGGAGTCGATTGCGATGGTGCAGCGTTATGCGCATCTGGCGCCAGAGCATTTACATCAGCACGCAGATCAGATCGCTAATATATTGAGTCCAGAAGATGGACACAAATTGGGCACACCAAGAAAAGGGGCTAGACATGAAAATAGCCTAGACGATTGTCTAGGCTATTTAAATTTGGTGCCGGTACCAAGAGTCGAACTCGGGACCTTCTGATTACAAGTCAGCTGCTCTACCAACTGAGCTACACCGGCGATGGAGACGAATTATGTCGAAAAACCGCCTTCTTGGCAAGCCTTTTGTGCAAAATAATTCCAAAAAAGTATAAGTCGCTGCTTTTACACTTAATTTAAAACCCCGGTTTTCTCGCTGTGGCTCGATCTTGATCGAATAAGGGCTGGCGCGGGGTTTGCTATGGCTTGGTCTTTCCTGAAAAAAAGCCCTTTAGCTGTCAATAATGTTGATTAAGGCCTGTTTTAAGGCCAGTCGCTGCTTGGCGTCGTCGAGGCCGTCGCCTTTGATTAAGAAGCTGTCTTCGGCGCGAGCGTCGAGGGTGCTGATCTTGGCGTGCCAGATGCTGACGTTGAACTGGCTCAGCACGTGGGCGATGCCGGCGAGTAGGCCGACCTTATCGCCGGTGATCACGTCGAGGGTGTAGGCATTAGGCGTGTCCTCGGGGGTGAAGGTGATGCGTGGGGCGATGGGGAAGTGCCTAGCGCGGCGGCTGGGGCTCTTTAGGGTCATATTGTAGATCGGGCATAGTTCGCCGCGAATAAACGCTTGTAGGGCCTCTATGAGCGTCGCCTCGATGTAGGCCATGGTTTCGGCTTCGTTTTCATAGGGCGTGTGCAGGATGAAGCTGTCGAGGGCGTAGTCGTTGGCGGTGGTGAAGACTTTAGCGGCCAGAATCGGCAGCTGCTGCTGGGTGAAAATGAGGCACAGCTGGGCAAACAGCTTGGGCTGAGTGGGCATGTACACCATCACCTGTATGGCCTCTTGCTCGGGCAGGCGGCGGATGGCGACCTGGCTTTGGTCGAGTTTGCCGGCGAGAAGAGAAGTGTGCCATTCGATCTCTTTACTACGGTGGCGGGCGAAATAGGCTTCGCCTAGCGCTTGCCACAGGGCGCGCTGCTGCTTGAGGGTCACGTCTTGCTGCATGAGGTTGAATAAGGCTTTTTGCTGGCGGCTGTGGTTGAGGTCTTGCTCTGACTGCTGATCGCCATTGAAGTGTTTGATGGCGGCTTGGAATAGGCCTTGCAGTAGGCTGGCTTTCCAGTTGTTCCAAATTTTGGGGTTGGTGCCGCGGATGTCGGCCACGGTCAGTAGGTAGAGCGCGACTAGCCGTTCTTTGTTCTGCACGCGGTCGCAAAAGCGCTGGATGACTTCTGGGTTTTGGATGTCTTCTTTTTGGGCGGTGATGGACATCACCAAATGGTCTTCCACCAGCCAGGTTAATAGCTGGGTTTCGTCTGCGCTGAGGAAGTGGTCTTCTGCGAAGGTTTGGGCATCGGCAATGCCGAGCTGGGCGTGGTCGCCGCCGCGGCCTTTGGCGATGTCATGGAAAAAGGCGGCTAAGTACAGCACATGCTTTTTGTCGAAGTGCTGCATCAGGTCGGAGGCAAACGGCAGCTCGTGGCTGTGGGCGTCGATGGCGAGGCGGCGCATATTGCGCACCACCATTAAGATGTGTTCGTCGACAGGGTAAACGTGAAACAGGTCGTGCTGCATGTGGCCGACGATTTTACCGAAGGCGGGCAGATAGCGGCCTAATAGGCCGTATAGGTTTAAGGCGCGTAAAAGGTGGGTAAGGCCGCGGCCGTTTTTAAAAAACTGCACGAACTGGCGGCGGTTTTCGGGGTTGTCGTAAAAGGCCTGATCGATGTTGAGGCTGGCCAGCCAGACGGCGCGTAGGGCGCGTGGGGCGATGCCGGTGAGTTCGGGATTGGTTTGCACGAGGTTAAATAGGGCAAAGATGGTTTCGGGCTGTTTTTTGAATACGCCGAGGTCTTTGGCGCCCACCAAGGTGCCCACCTGGTAAAAATGTTCGGAGAGGTCTTTGGTGATGCGCGGCCACGGCTGGTAGACGCGGCTGACCAAGGTGGGCTTGAGGATGCCGTTGAGCTGCTTGACGACTTTGGTGGCACGAAAAAACTGCTTCATCAGCTTTTCGCTTTTGATTTGCTGCTCGTCGTCTTGATAGCCCATGGCGTCGGCGATTTTGGTTTGCAGATCAAAAATGATGCGCTCTTCTGGGCGGCCGGCGCTGAGGTGGAGCTGGATGCGGATCTTGGCCAGCTGCTTGTGGGCAAAAGTAAGGAGCCGCGCTTCGGTCCAAGACAGCAGCTTGGAATGAACCAGGCTGCTGAAGTGGGGCTTGAGCCCTTGCGCCTTGGCCAGCCACAGGATGACGTGCAGATCGCGCAGGCCGCCGGGGGCGGTTTTGATATTGGGCTCGAGCAAGCTGCCAGAGGCTTGCGAGGTGATCTGGCGCTGCTCCTGCTCTAGGAGCTTACTTTCAATGAAGTTGACCACGTTGCGCTGGTTGGTGATTTGGGTCAGCAGCGCCTCGGCGAGGGGCTTGCTGCCGCACAGAAAGCGGCCTTCTAGAAAGGCGGTGTCGCTGGTGAGGTCTGCTTCGGCGCTTTGCGCCAGCTGGGCGAGGGAGCCGACCTTAATTGCCGGCATCAGGCCCATGTCCCACAAGACTTGGACGAATTGGGCAACCTGAGCCTGCTCGGTCTCGTTCAGCGGCGCAGGGGCGACGATGGCAAGGTCGAGGTCGGACTGGGGGTAGGTTTCAGCGCGGCCAAAGCCGCCGATGGCGATTAGGGCCAGCTGTGCTTGCTGAAACAGTGGTTGCCATAACCCCCACAACAATTGCTCGAGGCTGTGCGTGTGGGCCTGTAAGAACACCAGAGGCTGCTGGGTGCGTTCGTATTGGGCAATCAGTTTGGCCTTTTGCTGCTGGAAGGCTTGGGCCGGGGCTTGGGCAAAGTCGGGGAGCATCATGGGGTTAACCTTTGCTGTGGAGGGCTTGCAGCGCCTTGAGGCGGGCGGCGGCAATACGCTCGGGAATGAGGCTTTTGTCGGGGCAGGCTTGGGCAATGGCGCCTGCGTCTACGGCCAGGATGGCGTCAACGTAGCTTGTCCATTGGGCGCGCTGCGGATAGGGTTGTTGTTCTAGGCCGAGGCGGCCTTGGGCGTCGGCTTGGCACACGGCCAGCATGGCTTTAAAGCGCTCGGGGCGGCGAACGACGTCGCAGCGCATGAGTAAGGTCAGCACGGTTTTGGCTTTGAGCTCGTTGACGCTGTGAATCAAGATGTGTTCGCGCACCGTCATTTGTGCTAATTCATAACAGTCGTTGGGCACGCGTAGGCGTTTGGCCAGCTCGGCCAGTGGTGCTAGGCCGCCGTGGTCGTGACCGTGGTGGCGCGGCAGGATGTGGGCCGGCGTTTTGGCCTTGCCTAAGTCGTGGGTCAGGGCGGCGAAGCGCTGCGGTAGGTCTAGGCCTTGCTGCACGGCCTGCTGCAACACCATCATGGTGTGGATGCCGGTATCGACTTCAGGATGATAATCGGCGCGCTGCGGCACGCCCCAAAGGGCGTCGACTTCGGGCATGAGTACGGCGAGGGCACCGCATTGGCGCAGGGTCTCAAAAAACAGTTCGGGCTTAGGCTCCATCAAGGCTTTGGCCAGTTCTTGCCACACTCGCTCAGCCACGAGGGCGTTGACTTCGCCGCTGTGCACCATGGCCTGCATTAAGGCTTGCGTTTCTGGGGCGACGCTGAAGCCGTAGCGGGCGGCAAAGCGGGCGATGCGCAGGATGCGCACGGGGTCTTCGACAAAGGCGTCGCTGACGTGGCGTAACAGGCCTTGTTGCAGATCTGCCTGGCCGCCATAGGGGTCGATGAGGCTGCCGTCTTGAGCCTGTGCCATGGCGTTGATGGTGAGGTCGCGTCGGGCGAGGTCTTCTTCCAGGGTGACGCTGGGGTCGGCATGGACGGTAAAGCCGGTGTAGCCGGCGCTGGTTTTGCGCTCGGTGCGGGCGAGGGCGTACTCCTCGTGGGTTTTCGGGTGTAGAAAGACGGGAAAGTCTTTACCCACGGGTAAATAGCCTTGCGTGAGCATGTCGTTTACGCTGGCGCCGACCACAACCCAGTCGCGATCGAATACCTTGCGGTTGAGGAGCTGGTCGCGTACGGCGCCACCGACCAAATAGATGTCCATGAAAAGCCTTGCGGTTAGGTTATGTGATTGGGTTTATTTTGACACAGAGCAAGGGGGATGGGTAGGGGGCGGTGTTTGTAGGGTGGGTCGTGACCCACGCGGTTTTGTGTTTGGGTTTTTCTGAAGGGCTGAGATGGTGGGTAGGCTGCGCTTTACCCACCCTACGCGAGCTGTTGTGCGGTGTTTGGTGGGGTGGGTCGAGACCCACGCGGTTTTTATGCTGGGGCTACATCAGCTGTGGAAATACGTTTTTAATGCCATTAACGATGATCTCGATCGACACGGCGGCGAGGATGAGGCCCATGACGCGGCCGATGATGTTGATGCCGGTTTTGCCCAGCAGGCTGCGTAGCGGCGTGGCGGAGACCATGGCTAAGTAGCAGACTAGGGCGGCGATGATGCCGGCCAGACACAGCTGGGCCATTTCCCAAAAGCCGTTGGCGGTGGAAGAATAAATGATGACGGTGGAGATGGCGCCGGGGCCGAACAAGAGCGGGATGGCCATGGGCACGACGGAGATGTTCTCTTTGTCCTTGGCTTCTTTGTGCTCTTCTTTGGTGGCTTCGGTGGTGTTAGAAGATTTGGGGTTCATCATGCCGATGGCGATGAGGAGCACCAAAATACCGCCGCCAATTTGGAACGAGCCAATGCTGATGTTTAACACCTTGAGTAGGCCATTGCCAAAGAGGGCGAAGATCAAAATGCCAACGGCGACGGCGATGGCCGCTACTTTGGCGATGGCTCGGCGCTCTTCGGCGCTGTTGTCGGCGGTAAGGTTTAAAAACAGCGGAATGGCGCCCAGAGGATTCATGAGCACGATTAATGCCACCAGAATTTTGATGATTTCCAAACTCATAGACGCCGCCTTTCGTATCCGGTTAGTGTGATAAGCGTTGGTTACCAATGCCCATTAATAGGCCGATGATCACGGTGATGGATAGGGTTGATGTACCGCCGTAGCTCATTAAGGGTAAGGGTACACCCACAACGGGTAAAATACCACTCACCATGCCCATATTCACAAAGGCGTAGCAGAAGAAGGTCATGGTTAGGGCGCTGGCCAGCAGTTTGCCGTAGAGCGTGGGGGCTTTGGCGGCGATCACTAAGCCACGTCCGAGAATGACCAAATAGGCGATTAACAACAAAATGTTGCCAATTAAGCCGAATTCTTCGCTGTACACCGCAAAAATAAAGTCGGTGGTGCGTTCGGGGATGTAGCTTAAATGGGTTTGGGTGCCGTTGAGCCAGCCCTTGCCAAACACGCCGCCCGAGCCAATGGCGATGGTGGACTGGATGATGTGGTAGCCGGCGCCGAGCGAATCCTTAGTAGGGTCTAGTAAGGTCAGCACGCGGGTTTTTTGATAGCTGTGCATGCCGTATAGCCAGACCAAAGGCAGGGCGAAAATGGCGGATACCACGGCGGCAATGATGACCTTCCACGGTAGGCCAGCAAAGAAAATCACAAAAATACCGGCCGACATGATGAGCATGGCGGTGCCTAGGTCGGGCTGCTTCAAAATTAAGGCGCCCGGTACCATGATGATGAGTAAGGCCACCAGATAATGGCGCCAATTAAGCTCCAGTTCTTTACGCTGGAAGTACCACGCCACCATCATGGGCACGCCGATTTTCATGATTTCTGAGGGCTGAATACGGGCGATGCCGAGGTTCAGCCAGCGGGTGGAGCCGTTGACGGTGATGCCGAATAGCTCTACCCCCACCAGCAATACGACGCCGATGGCGTACAGCGGCAGGGCAAAGTTACTTAAAAACTGTGGCCGCGTTTTGGCCAGCACCCACATGACGATGAAGCCCATCACGGTGTGGATGCCCTTATTGGCGATTTGGCCAAAGGTTTGGCCGTCGGCCGAAAACAGCAGGAAAAAACTGACGATTAAAATGATCACCACGCTGCTCATTAACCACCAGTCGAAGGGCGCCACGAAGCTGTGCCAAAAGCGTTGCCAAGGGGCGTGATGGGTGCGGTCGTTCATGGCGTTTCCTTCTTCGGTGCGGCGGTGCTGGTCGGGCTGGTGTTCACGGGCGTGCTGCCCGCTGGGGCAGGGCTAATGGTATTCGGTGTGCTCGGGCCTCTTAGCGCTTGAAAGGCCTGCGCTACGGATTGGCCTGACTTGGTTGGGCCTACCGGCACGTCTTCGGCCAAAGATGTCATCAGCGGCGTCGGTACCGGCGCGGCATCGTATTGGCTAGACAGCATGTAGAAGTCTGTCAGGGCGCGTACGATGGGCGCTGCGGCGCGGGCGCCAAAACCGCCGTTTTCCACGATGACGGCAATGGCGATGCGCGGCGTATTGGCCGGCGCAAAAGCGATGAACCAAGAGTGGTCGCGGTGAATTTCGGCCAGAGCGCTGGCGTTATAGCGCGCGCCTTGCTTAATCTGCACCACTTGGGCGGTACCGGTTTTGCCGCCCATTTCGTATTGCAAGCCTGCGCCAATGCGTCGACCGGTACCGGCCTTCATCACGTTGACCATGGCGTTGCGCACGTATTCAAAGTTGTTCTGCTTATAGGGCAGAATCTTTGACGGTGTGGCTTCGATCACGGTTCTTTGATTGGTTTTGCTGTCCAAAATCGACTGCACCAAATGTGGTTTAAAGGCTTTACCGCCGTTGGCCAAAATGGCTGTGGCGTTGGCCATTTGCAGTGGGGTATAGGCGTTATAGCCCTGACCAATACTGATGTTTACCGTGTCGGCCGAGGTCCAGTTGCGGACGCTGGGCTTAGACTTGGCAAAGCGTTCTTCTTTCCATTCTTTCGAAGGCAAAATACCGCGCGACTCGTTGTGGATGTCAATGCCGGTGTATTGGCCTAGGCCAAATTCGGCCAAGTAGGGGTGGATCTTGTCGATGCCCATCTCAAAGCCAAGCTTGTAAAAGAAGGTATCAGAAGACACGGTGATGGCTTTGGATAGGTTGGCTGAACCGTGGCCGCTGCGTACCGAGTCGCGGAACTGGTGGGTTGAGCCCGGGAGGCTGTAGCTGCCTGGTGCGGCGCGCACTTCGGTTTGGCTGACCGAGCCACTTTCAAGTGCAGCCATGGCAAAGAAGGGCTTAAACGTTGAGCCAGGTGGGTAGAGGCCGCGGATGGCGCGGTTAATCATCGGCTTATTGGGGTTTTCGTTCAGGCCTTTCCAGCTTTCGGTGTCGATGCCATCGATGAAGAGGTTGGGGTCGAACGAGGGCTTAGACACCAAGGCTAAGACGCCGCCGGTTTGTGGGTCGATGGCGACGATGGCGCCGCGGCGATCGCCAAGAAGGTCGTCGGCTTTTTTCTGTAGCTTGATGTCGAGCGACAGCTGCAGCATATTGCCGCTTTCTGGGGCGGTGGTGCGTAACACGCGCACTACTTGGCCAAAGGCGTCTTTTTCGACTTCTTCAAAGCCAGGCACGCCGTGGAGGTCGGCTTCGTAGAATTCTTCTAGGCCAATTTTACCGATGTGGGTCGAGCCGCGGTACAGCGCCAGCTTGTCTTCTTCGATCAGGCGGTCTTGGTCTTTTTGGCTGATGCGGCCAATATAGCCTAAAACATGGGCAGTGAGGTCGGCGTAAGGGTATTCGCGGAAGGAGCGAGCGTTGATCTCCACCCCTTGGAAGCGGTAAAGATGCGGCGCCAAGCGATCGGCCTCAAGCTGAGTGAGCTTCAGCTTCAGGGGGATGTTGTCGAAAGAGCGTGAATCGGCGCGAAATTTTTGAAAACGCTTCATGTCGGCGTTGGTGATGTCAACGTAGGGCCGCAGCGCTTCAATGGTTTCGTCGATCTTGCCCGGCAGCTGATTGGGGATCAGTTCGAGGCTATAGGCCGCGTAGTTGCGCGCCAACACTACGCCGTTGCGATCGACGATGAGGCCGCGGGTTGGAGCGGTGGGAATCAAAGAAATACGGTTGTTTTGGGCGCGGGTACTGTAGTCGTCGTATTTGACCACTTGCAGATAAAAAAAGCGCACGCCGAGGGTGATGAACAGCATCACAATCAGCGCAAACGCCAGCATCAAACGAATGATGAACTGACGTTCGCCTTTATTGCCTTGCTTGGCCGATTTTTTGGTGTGGTGGCGAGGCGTGTGCATGGCTAATTCTTACGCGGTCGGTAGAGGGTGATCATGATTTTGTTCAATAGCGGCCATAATAGGGCGCCAATAATGGGGGGTAAAAAAGAACCCCAGCCAGAATATTTATTGTCAAAAATCAGGCGGATCAACGACATGATGACTTGGTTGCCCATGAGGGTGCCCAGAGCCACAATGGATTGAATACCGTAATGATACAAAATAATGTAGCGCTGCTGGTTCATCACGATGTAAGTGGTGATGGTGTAGGCGAGGGCGTGTTGGCCTAGGGGGCTGCCGGTGGCGATGTCGGAGATGAGGCCGAGCACAAAGGCAGAGCCGATGCTGAATTGATGGGGGCGGTTGATGCTCCAATACAAAATCAGCATGGCCATGATGTCCGGCATCAACTGAATGCTGCCGGTTTGCGCGGTTGGAATTAGGTCGACAAAAATAGCGACCAAGAAGCTACAGTAAATCCAACGCAGCGGAATGTGTTTGCGGTAATCGCTTAAGTGTTCCATGCTTGACTACTCTTGAACGGGGGGCGTTGTCGGTGCAGCGGCGGGCGCTGCGGCGGTTTTGGCTTCTTGATTACGGGGCAAAATCAACACGTAACGGGCACGATGAATGCCGGCTAATGGTTTGACCTTGGTGCGGTAGTAAGGCGTGGCGAGGTTTTTCTCGGCGCTCTTGACCGTGGCCACAGGAATGCCTGCGGGGTAGGTGTCGTCAAGGCCGGATGTTACCAGTAGATCGCCCTCTTGTAGGTCGCCGTCGATTGGGAAATAGCGTAGGTCAACGTTTTGGCCGTTGCCGTACAACAATGCCCGTTCGCCGGTGCGTTCCACCATGATGGGCACGACCTGCTTATTGTCGGTGACCATGCTGACTTCGGCGCTAAACGGCTGAATATTGGTGACTTGGCCTAAGAGGCCATTTTTATCAACCACTACTTGGCCTGCCTGGATCTGGTGTTTGCTGCCTTTATCTAAGACGAGCTTGCTGGCGATAGGGTCACGACCATTGGACGCCACTTGGGCGCTGGTCACAACGGTTAGGGGGGTATCTACCAGCTGTTGTAATGACTTAAGCTCAGCTAATTCGCGCTGTAGCGTTTTGAGCTGAGTCATTTGAATGTGTAAGGCGATGTTGTCTGCCTTGAGCGTCACGACTTCTTGATGCAGCTGATTTTGCTTGGTCAAGAAAATTTCGGCGCTGCGGTAGCTGTTGAGGGGGACATTGGCTAGCCATTGAATGGGGTAAAGCACGGATAAAACCGCGTTTCTAACCGTTTGCGTCATGGGGTATTGGTTGCTGCCAAATAATAAGCCCAAGCTGGCCGTCACAAGGACGACCATCTTGGTGGTGGGCTTAATGGCACGAGACAAGAAAAAAGCCATCTTGACGTGCTGTTATGGGTTGCTGACAAATACAGACGTCAATTTGCCCATCATGTCTAAGGCACGGCCTGAACCACGCACCACGCAGGTCAGTGGGTCTTCGGCGATCATCACCGGTAGGCCAGTTTCTTCCGCCAATAGACGGTCGATGTCTTTCAATAAGGCACCACCGCCGGTGAGCACTAGGCCGCGGTCGGCAATGTCGGCGCCCAATTCTGGTGGGGTTTGTTCTAGGGCGTTTTTCACCGCTTGAACGATTTGGTTCAGCGGTTCGGTCAGCGCTTCTAGAATTTCGTTTGAGGTCACGGTGAAGGCGCGTGGAATGCCTTCAGCTAGGTTGCGGCCTTTGACTTCTAGTTCCAGCACTTCAGAGCCTGGGAAGGCCGAGCCAATTTTTTTCTTGATTTCTTCAGCAGTGGCTTCACCGATCAACATGCCGTAGTGACGGCGAATGTAGTTGATGATGCTTTCGTCGAAGGCGTCGCCGCCTACGCGTACTGAATGAGAATACACCACGCCGCTGAGGGAAATCACGCCTACTTCGGTGGTGCCGCCGCCGATGTCTACCACCATTGAGCCGGTGGGTTCTTCAATCGGTAGGCCCGCGCCGATGGCGGCGGCCATAGGCTCTTCAATCATTTCTACACGAGAAGCGCCTGCGGCTAGGGCAGAGTCGCGAATCGCGCGGCGTTCTACTGGGGTCGAGCCGCAAGGCACGCAGATCACCACGCGTGGGCTAGCAGAAAAACGGCTGGTGTTCACTTTTTTAATGAACTGCTTCAACATTTGTTCGGTGACCACGAAGTCGGCGATCACGCCATCTTTCATCGGGCGAATGGCTTGAATGCTGCCGGGGGTGCGGCCCAACATTTTTTTGGCTTCTAGACCCACGGCTAAAGTCACCAGTTTGTTGCTCATGCCGTCGTTCTGAATGGCGACAACAGAGGGCTCGTCTAGCACAATGTCTTGACCCTTAATGAAAATCAAGGTGTTGGCTGTACCCAGGTCGATGGCTAAATCGTTGGAAAAATATGAGGTTAAGAAGCGAAACATGCGGTTATCCTGTGTATGGGTCGGGTGCTTAATCGGTCGGTGGCCAGCCTGAGTTTTCAAACGGCTTAAATGACAGATCAATGCGTTAATCATGGGCGAAATATCGTCACTAAGGCTAGCTCAAAATAGCTTGCTATGATACCCTAGATTCTTTTATTTGCTAACTGTATTTGAGGATTTTTTATGGCTTTCAATCAAAGCGACGTTGAAAAAATCGCCCAACTGTCTCGTTTATCTCTGACCGAGGCAGAAAGTCGCGCGATGCAACTCGAGCTGGACAGTATTTTTCAAATGATTGAAAAAATGCAGGCGGTAAATACCGATGGGGTAGAACCAATGAGTCACCCGCATGAAATCCCTTTGCGCTTGCGTGACGACGTGGTTACAGAAGTCGACAATCACAAAGCATATCAAGAAATTGCCCCTCAAGTCCAAAATAGTTTGTATTTGGTGCCAAAAGTCATTGAATAATCATATCGTTGTGCGGCCGTTTTAGCGGTTGCACTACGCGAGTGAAGCGTTTTGGCCACCGAATCAAGGGGCAAGCGCATTTATCACCTATTCGAACGTTCGAAAGTATAAAGTCATCACATGAACACATTAACCCTTAAAGCGTGCGTAGAGGCCCTACAAAGCAAGCAAGTGTCGGCCACTGAATTGGCCCAAGACTATTTAAGCCAGATTGAGGCGCACAATGCGGCCATCAATGGTTACATTACTTTAAATAAAGACATCACTTTGGCGCAGGCGCAGGCCGCCGATGCGCTGTTGGCCAGCGGTAATGCCCCGCAATTGGCGGGCGTGCCGATTGCCTACAAAGATTTATTCTGCGACAGCGGCTGGCGTACGGCTGCGTCGTCCAAAATGTTGGATAATTTTGTGTCGCCTTACACCGCAACCGTGGTACAAAATCTACACAATGCCGGCATGGTGACCTTGGGTCGTACCAATATGGACGAATTCGCCATGGGCTCGACCAACGAGCGTTCGTTCTACGGTAAAACCAATAATCCTTGGGACGTGAACTCTGTCCCTGGCGGCTCTTCTGGTGGCTCGGCGGCCGTGGTGGCGGCGCGTTTGGCGCCTGCGGCCTTGGGCAGCGACACCGGCGGCTCGATTCGTCAGCCAGCCAGCCATTGCGGCATTACCGGCCTTAAACCGACCTATGGCATCGTCAGCCGTTTTGGCATGGTGGCCTACGCTTCGAGCTTGGACCAGGCCGGCCCGATGGCGCAAACGGCTGAAGACTGTGCCTTATTGCTCAATAGCATGGCCAGCTTTGACGAGCGCGATTCCACGAGCCTAGATCGCGCCAAAGAAGACTACGCCCGCGATTTAAACAAGCCTTTAACGGGCTTGAAAGTTGGCCTACCTAAAGAATACTTTGCCGACGGACTAGACGCAGAAGTGGCGAAAGCCGTAGATCAAACCGTGGCCTTATTAAAAGCGCAGGGCGCCGAAATCGTTGACGTGTCTTTACCACAAACCGAATTGAGCATTCCAGCCTATTACGTGATTGCGTCTGCTGAAGCTTCAACCAACCTGTCGCGCTTTGATGGCGTGCGCTACGGCCACCGTGCGGCAGAATACAAAGACCTGCAAGAAATGTATGAGCGTTCGCGTTCAGAAGGCTTTGGCGAAGAAGTGAAGCGTCGCATCATGATGGGTGCCTACGTGTTGTCACACGGCTACTACGATGCGTATTACCTCAAGGCGCAAAAAATCCGCCGCCTGATCGCTGAAGATTTTGGCCATGCCTTTAGCCAATGTGACGTAATCCTTGGCCCAGTTGCTCCGACTGCCGCAGGCAAGCAGGGCGCTTTGGGCAACGATCCAGTAGCCATGTATTTGAGCGACATTTACACCTTGTCGGTGAATCTGGCCGGCTTGCCGGGCATGAGCGTACCGGCTGGCTTTACCAGCGCGGGCATGCCGATTGGCGTACAGCTGATTGGACCGCACTTTGCTGAGGCCAAGTTATTGAACGTGGCGCATCAAATTCAGCAGCACAGCGATTGGCACCAACAAGCGCCGAGCGTATAAATACAGACAACGTTAATAGCCTGCGAGGTGGCGCTGATGGCGCGCCCGCAGCAGCGATAAAGAAAGAATCTTATGAATTGGGAAGTTGTGATTGGTTTAGAGGTGCACGTGCAGCTCAACACAGTATCCAAAATCTTTTCGGGCGCTTCAACTGCCTTTGGTGCTGAGCCGAACGCTCACGCCAGCGTGGTGGAGCTGGCCTTGCCTGGCGTCTTGCCGGTGATGAACAAGGCTGCGGTGGAAAAAGCGATTAAGCTGGGCTTGGCGCTGAATGCCACCATCAACCAAAAAAACATTTTTGACCGTAAAAACTACTTTTACCCAGACTTGCCTAAAGGCTACCAAATCAGCCAAATGGACAAGCCGATTGTGGAATTCGGTAAGCTAGACATCATCGTTGGCGACACCAAGAAAACCATTAACGTGACCCGCGCCCACTTAGAAGAAGATGCGGGTAAATCGGTTCATGAAGGTATGGCTGGCGTGACCGGCATCGACTTAAACCGTGCCGGTACGCCTTTATTGGAAGTGGTGTCTGAGCCCGAAATGCGTAGCGCCGCCGATGCGGTGGCCTATGCGAAGGCACTGCATACCTTGGTGACCTGGTTGGGCGTGTGCGACGGCAATATGGCCGAAGGCTCGTTCCGTGTCGACGCCAACGTGTCGGTACGCCCGTTTGGGCAAGCCGAATTTGGCACCCGCTGCGAAATTAAAAACCTGAACTCATTCCGCTTTTTGGAAGCCGCCATCAATTACGAGATCGGCCGCCAAATTGAGCTGATTGAAGACGGTGGTAAAGTGATTCAGCAAACCCGTTTATTTGATCCAGACAGCGGCGAAACCCGTGCCATGCGTTCGAAAGAAGATGCTCACGACTATCGTTACTTCCCTGATCCAGACTTATTGCCCATCATTATTTCGGATGCTCAAATCGAAGCGGCGCGTCAGGAAATGCCAGAGTTGCCCGCCCAAATGGCGGCGCGCTTTGTGGCCGACTTTGACGTGTCTGATTACGACGCCAGCGTATTGACCGCTGAGCGTGCGGTGGCGCTGTACTTTGAAACCGTGGCGAGCGCATCGGGCCAGGGTAAATTGGCCGCCAACTGGCTTAACGGTGAGTTGGCCGCTAGCTTGAATAAGGCTAACTTGAGCATTGCCGAATCGCCGATTCAACCTGAGCGTTTGGTGGGTTTGATTGCCCGCATCCACGACAATACCTTGTCGAACAAGCTGGCCAAACAAGTATTCGAAGCGATGTGGGAGAGCGACTTAGACGCCGACGCCATCATCGAACGCGACGGTTTGAAACAGATTACCGACACCGGCGCCATCGAGGGCATGATTGCCGACGTTTTGGCGGCCAACCCTAAATCGGTAGAAGAATTCAAGGCCGGTAAGGAAAAAGCCCTGAACGCCCTGGTGGGCCAAGTGATGAAAGCCTCACGCGGCAAAGCCAATCCAACTCAGGTACAAGAGTTAATGAAGCAAAAACTAGCCGAGTAAGCAAGCCAACGGCTCAGGGCGTGCAGCGTACGCCTTGGGCCACTGACAACAAAGGACAGTGATGAAACAGTGGTCAAAATTAATGTTGCTGGTGGCCGTGTTGGGCCTGAGCGCCTGTGGTTTTCATTTGCGTGGCATGGGCGGCACCGTTCGCCCCATGCCGTTTACCACCGTACACGTGAGCGGCGACGGCACCTTAGTCGGCCCGCTGAATGTGGTGTTGAAGCGTAATGAAACGATTAAAGTGGTTGGCGCTGGACAGGCAGAAGCTTCTTTAGAAGTGCTGAACGAAAGCGCTAAGCGTGAAGTGTTGACGATTAACCGCGGTGGTTCGGTGAATGAATACCTATACCGCTTTACCGCTACGGCACAGTTACACAAAAATGGTGCGCCTTATGGTGAACCGATGAACGTGACCGTTCGCCGCACCATGGACTACACCGACCGCGACGTATTGGGTAAAGAAGATGAAGAAGGCCAGCTATGGCAAGAAATGCGCATGGATGCTGCTGAGCAGCTGGTGCGTCGTTTAGCCTACATCAAGCCTGATGCGGTGAAAACCACAGAAGAACACCCTGTTGGTTTGATTCGTAAGTAATGGCGGCCTTAAGCTTTAATCAACTGGCCTCTCACCTCAAGGGGCCGCTGGCGCCGTTGTACGTGATTCACGGTGAAGAAGCGCTGTTAAGCCTTGAAGCCTTGGATGCGCTGCGTGCGGCGGCCAAGGCGCAAGGCTATTTGAGCCGCGAACAGTCTATGGTAGAAAATCATTTTGACTGGTCGTCGTGGCTGCAAGACAACGACAGCGTGAGCCTGTTCTCAGAGCAAAAGCTGTTGGAATTGCACATTCCTACGGGTAAGCCTGGCAAAGAAGGTGGCGACGCTTTACAGCAGCTGGTACAGAGGCTACCGCAGGACACGGTGGTGGTGATTTTACTGCCCAAGCTGGAGCGGGTGCAGCTACAAAGCAAATGGTTTACTGCTTTGGCCCAGGCCGCACAGGTACTAGAAGCCAAGGCGATTGGTCTAGAAGGCTTGCCCGCTTGGTTAAGCGGCCGCCTGGCCGACCAAAACCTCTCCATGACGACGGAGGCGCTGGCCCTATTCGCGGAGCGAGTAGAGGGTAATTTATTGGCGGCCAAGCAAGAGCTAGACAAGCTGGCGTTGATTTTCCCTGAAGGCACTGAGCTCAGCTGGGACGACGTGCAAGAGGCCATTGCCCACGTAGCACGCTTTGACGTGTTTCAGCTGGCAGCGGCGTGGATGCGCGGCGACGCCACTCGCGTGGTCAAGCTATTGGATGGTTTAGCGCAAGAGGGTGGCGAGCCGGTACTGCTTTTGTGGGCGCTGAGCGAAGACATTCGCCTTTTGCTGCGCCTGAAGGCCGGCCTGGCTCAAAACCAGACCATCCAAAGCATGAGCCGTTCGCTGCGGCTGTGGGGCGAAAAGCAGCATCTGGCGCCTAAGGCTTTGAACCGTCTAGGCACGGGGCAGCTTTTGAATGCCTTGCAAACCTGTGCCCAAATTGATAGACAGATCAAAGGGGCTGAGGCGGGCGATGCATGGCTGGGCCTGAAAAATCTAGCCTTAACGCTGGCGAAGTAGGCCTGCGTCTTAAGGAATCATACCGGGCTTGCCCGGTATTTTTTTGGTCGTTACCAAGGTTAATGCCGTGCATTCAGCGTGGCACGCTTCTAAAACTATTTAAAAGTATGTTTTGATCGAAATTTAAGTATCGTTTTTTAGTACTGTTTAATTTGCAGTGGTGGCGGCCGGTCATCCTCGCTAAGATGGCTACTGAAGGCACCATCAATAGGCTTCGGCCCACATAAGGACATCTGCTCACCATGCTGCCCCTAAAAATCATTGCCACCGGTAAGGCGCTGCCTGCTGAACCCGTCACCTCGGCACAGCTCGACCAAAAGTTGGGTTTGCCTAATGGCTATGTGGCTAAAAAATCAGGCGTGACCCATCGCTATTTTGCCGATGCGGGCTTATTGCAATCAGCTTTAGGCGCCGCCGCGCTAAGCGATGCCTGCCGTCAATATGGGCTAGACCCGCACAGCATTGACCTATTGTTGTGCGCCAACGGCGTACCAGAACAGGCCCTGCCCAGTACGGCCAGCCGTACCTTGGCCTGTGCTGATTTGCGCGCCGGCATCGCCGCTTTTGACGTTAACGCCAGCTGCGTCAGCTTTGTGACGGCGCTGCATCAAGCAGCGTGCTTACTCAACAGCGGCGCCTATCAGCGCATTGCCATTGTGTCGTCGGAGCTAGCGTCGCGCGGCATAGACTGGCGCGATCATGAAACGGCGCTGATTTTTGGCGACGGGGCTGCGGCGGTGATTGTTGAGTCGGGCGAGGGGGCAGAAGGCTGCGCCGCCTATCGTTTGGCGGTGTATCCAGAAGGCGTGAGCCATTGCGAGATTCGCGCCGGCGGCACGCGCCGCAACCCCAGCGTCGGCTTGGCAGCAGAGGACCAGGTGTTTCAAATGGCGGGTAAGCGCGTGTTTAAGCTGGCGTCACAGTTGATGCCTGAATTCTTGACGGATTTATTCGCGCCTTTGGGCTATGCGCCCACTCAAGTTGACTTGGTGGTGCCGCATCAGGCCAGCCACTTGTCTTTACACCATCTGCGTACGCGCTTGGGCTATACCGAGGCACAGGTGGTGGACATTTATGCCGAGCATGGCAATCAGGTGGCGGCCTCCATCCCCACGGCCTTGCATGAAGCCATGCGCCAAGGGCGGATGGGGCCAGGGCAGAAAGTATTGCTCATCGGAACGGCGGCCGGGTTTGGCATGGCCGGCATGGTGTTGTACACATGAAGCAAGTCTTGTTAACCGGTGCCAGTCATGGCTTGGGCCGCAATGCGGCGACATTTCTGGCTGAAGAGGGCGTGGCCTATCGTGGCGTGGGCCGCAGTGCCGATGCTTTGACCCAGCTGCCAGGCCAGCTGATCGCGCCAATGGCGGTGGATTTAACCCAGCTGGCACCTGCTGATTATGCACCGCTGCTGGCGGGGTGCGACACGGTATGGCACTGTGCGGCGCTGTCGTCGCCGTGGGGGCGATACCAAGATTTTTACGCCATCAACTTCAGCGCCACCGAGCGCCTCGCCGAAGCCGCTGGGCGGCAAGGCGTGGCGAGATTCGTGCACGTGTCGACGCCGTCGGTGTATTTTGACTATCAGCATCGTCACCAGATCAAAGAGACATTTTGCGCTCAGCGCTTGCCCAATCATTACGCCCAGACTAAATGGCTGGCGGAAGGGGCGATACAGCGTGCGGCTCAGGCTTATCCTGATACCCGCTACGTTATTTTGCGCCCGCGCGCCATCTTTGGGCCACATGATCGGGTATTGCTGCCGCGGGTGTGGGCGCGCCTACGCCAGCAGCAAGGCCTGCTGCGCTTGCCGCGCGGCGGCGCGACGCTGATGGACTTTACCTATGTGGCCAATGTGGTGCAGGCCTTGAGTTTGGCCAGCACCCAGCCAAATATCGCTTCTGGCAGCGTGTTCAACATCAGTAATCAAGAGCCGTGGACATTGGCTGAGGTGTTGGGCGCTTTGTTCGGCCAGCTGGCCGAGCCCTATGGCGTGCGCGCCGTGCCGTATGGCGTGGTTAAAACCGTGGCCCAGCTGTCAGAGTTAGGAGCCTGGGCCACGGGTCGGGCGCCGGCGCTGACGCGCTATGGCGCAGGGACATTGAATTACGACATGACGTTGTGCCCACTGCGGGCGCAGCAACAGCTGGGGTATGTGCCTCAGGTGAACATGGCCGAAGCGATTGCGCACACGGCCTTTTGGTTAGGCGAACATGGCTACGATGACTGAATTCATTGCCGGCCACTGCACTCATGCGGCCTGCATGGCAGTGCGTGGTGCCGGCTTGCAAAGCTGTGCCTTTCCGGCCAAAACCTATTTGTTGAGCGCCAACCAGCGCCATTGGCTGTGGGATACGGGCTACGCCCAACACTTTATGGACGCCACCGCCAGTGGGCTGTTTGCGCTGTATCGGCGGGTGACGCCGGTTTACTTCGAATCCAGCCAGGCCATCGTGGCTCAGCTGCGCCAGCGCGGCATTCAGGCGCGTGATTTGTCGGGGGTGATTTTGTCGCATTTTCACGGCGACCACATTGCTGGCCTGAAGGATTTTCCCGATGTGCCCTTGATCGCCAGCGGCCAGGGGTGGGCGCAGACGCAGCACTTACGCGGCTGGCGCGCCTTACAAAAGGGCTTTGTGCCCGAGCTTATGCCCAGTGATGCGGCGCAGCGGCTGTGGCCGATGGAGTTGGGCGGGGTAGTGGCCTTACCGCCAGAGCTGTATCCCTTCACCACGGGTTACGCCGTGCCGGGCAGCAATAAAGAGCTCATCTTGGTGGACTTACCTGGGCATGCGGCCGGCCACATCGGTGCATTTGTTTACACCGATGACGGGTGGCATCTATTGGCCGCCGATGCAGCTTGGGACGTGGCTAATTTTCGGGAGGGGCGGTTGCCTTCTCCTTTAACCCGCTTGATTATGGCCGATCATGGCCAATATGTCGCCACCTTAGGGCAGCTGCGCCTACTGGATGCAGGCGGTCAGGTGCAGATTCATTTAAGCCATGATGGAGGCGTGTGATGGGGCTAGTGGCGATTGTTTGGCATTATTGGCGCAGCAAGCGTTGGCGCTTTAGCCAGCGCTCGGCGCTGTTGGCGCACCAGCAGCGGCAGTGGCGCCAGTTTGAGCGCAGGGTTTTGTCTCGTAGCCCTTATTTTAAGCCTTATTGTGGCCAGCCCTTGGCGCAATGGCCGATCATGGATAAAGCCTCGATGATGCGGGACTTTAATGCCCTCAATACGGCTGGCTTAGCCTTAGAGGATGTGTGGCAAACGGCGCAGGCGGCCGAACACAGCCGTGATTTTTCCAGCGCTTTGTCCGGCTATGAAGTTGGCCTGTCGTCGGGGACCTCGGCTCAGCGCGGGGTTTTTGTGGTGAGCCAGGCGGAGCGAGCGCAGTGGGCGGGGGTGATTTTGGCCAAGCTGTTGCCGCGCGGGCTGTTGCAGCGCGAGCGGGTGGCCTTGATCTTAAGGGCGAATAATAATTTATACGAAGGCGTGGGCCGTAGCCGCCGCTTACAGTTTCGTTTTTTTGATATGATGCAGGCATTTACGCCTTTATGCGCTGATTTGGCTGGCTATCAGCCCAGCATCATCGTGGCGCCCGCGCAGGTATTGTGCGCCTTGGCCAGGCAAGTTCAGTCTGGTGAGCTAGCGCTGGCGCCGCGGCGGGTGATTTCGGCCGCCGAGGTGCTGTCGGCAGCGGATCGACGCTTGCTGGAGTCGGTGTTTGCCGAAGTGCATGAAGTGTATCAGGCGACAGAAGGGTTTTTGGCGGCGACCTGTGCGCATGGGCGCTTGCATCTTAACGAAGAATACGTTTTGTTTGAAGAAGAGTGGCTGGACGAGCAGCGTTTTGTGCCCATCATCACCGACTTTACCCGCCAAACCCAGCCCATGGTGCGCTATCGCCTAGACGATGTGCTGCAGCTAGACCCACGGCCATGCCCTTGTGGTTCGGCTACGCGCGTGCTGGCGGCGATTGAAGGTCGTTTGGGTGATGTAGTGCATCTGCCAGGGAGAAACGGCCAGCTTGTGGCGCTGTTTGCCGATGCGCTGAGCCGCGTGTTTGCTCAAGCGCTGCCGCGGCAGGCCGATTATCAGCTGACTCAAATCAGCGCAACCGCGTTGAACTTGGCGATAGAGGGCAGCGAAGCCGATTGGGCGAGTGCACGAACAGCTTTAACTGCCTATTTTGAGCAGCAAGGCGTGGCTACAGAGGCCGTAGACTGGCATGTCGTGGCGCTGCCGCAGGCGCAGTCAGGCCAAAAGCGCCGCCGCATTCAGGTGGTGGCCGCATGAGTCGGGCCTTTCGTGCTTGGGCCTTATTCAGCGCCTGGGGGTTTGTGGGCCTGTGCTACAGCATAGGTGCGCTCTGGGCTGAGCGCGCCGGCGTGACGGTGCAGGTGTATCAAACCTGGCTAGACGATGCCACGCCTTTTTGGGTCGATGGTTGGCTGGTGTACGCGTCGTTTTTTGTGCTGGTGCCGTATGCGTTTTTCAGCAGCGCCAGCCGTTGGATTCGGCCGCTGCGGCTCAGCATGCAGTATGCTGCTCTGGCTGCCTTGGTCATGTATTTATTGTGGCCCAGCAGCATGGTTTATCCTGAGGTGGTGGGCGAGACGCTGAACCAGCGGCTGTGGCTCTGGCTACATGAATGGGACACTACGGGAAATTGTTTGCCATCGCTACACGTGGTGTTGGCAACGCTGTGTGGCTTGGCCTTGGGGCAAAGCCATCAAGGCAAGCGTCGCTTGATTGAGCTACTGTGGGTGGCGCTGGTGATTGTCTCGGTATTGCTGCTGAAGCGGCATCTGTGGCTAGACGTTGCTTCGGGCTTAGCATTAGCGCTGGTGGCGGCAAAAGGAGGAGGCCTATGGGGTCGTCGGGATTCAATTTAATGGTGTGGCCGCTGCTGCTGATGGTGGTGTCGGTATTGGCCGAGAGTGGCTTCAATTATTGGCGCGGCCGCACGGTGGATTGGCGTGACGTGGGCTTTAATTTTAACGTGGGCCAGATTATTTTGTGGCTAGGCCGTACGCTTGAGATTGCGGTGTTTGTGTGGGTGTATGAGGCTTTTGCATGGCAGGGGCTGGCGGCGCTGCCAACTTGGGCCAGCTGGCTGTGGGTGTTCATCGTCTGGGATTTAGGTTTTTATTTATTGCACCGCAGCCATCATCATGTGCGTGCCCTGTGGTGGGTGCATGAGGTACACCACACCGGTCAACAGTTTAATCTTTCCTTGGGCGTACGCAATGCGTGGTATTCGTCCTTAACGTCGGTGCCGTTCTTTTTGCCGCTGGCGCTGCTGGGCGCGACGCCGCTACAGTTTGTGGTGGTGTCTACCGTGCATTACGCCATTCAGCTGTTTAACCACAATAGCTTCTTGCGTGGCTATGGGCCGCTGGAGTGGCTGCTGGTGAGCCCGAATCTGCATCGCGTGCATCACGGCAATGCTGCACCCTACATCAATAAAAACTACGGCGGCACGTTTAGCGTGTGGGATAGGCTGTTTGGCACCTATCAGCCGCTGTTATCACAGCAGCCGCCCGAGTTTGGGGTAAAGGGGAGTTTGACCAGCCAAAACCCACTGAAGGCCAATCACGCTTGGCTGGCACGCTGGCGCCAAGAGTTGGCGACAGCGCCGAGCGAAATGCCGAGTGGGCCGGCAGTGCTCACCATGAGCGTGGCGCTGTTTGGCCTGGTTTTGTACTATATTGCCTGGCAGTTTAGCTGGCTGTGGTGGCAGCAGGGCGCCTGGGTGGCGCTACTGGCGATCGGCAGCGTGGCCATTGGCGCCTGGGCCGATGGTCGGGCACGCTTTGGCCTACACTGGTGGTGTGTCGGCATGGGCATGCTGGGGGTGTGTCTACATCTGTGGGCCTAGGCGGCGTCACAACGGAAAACGCCAAGCAGCTGCTTGGCGTTTTGGTGATGTGTGTGCTTGTTGTTATGAGGTGCGGTTTGTTGCTGACTGCTTATTGCTTGTTATCCAAAGCCCACTTGCCTGGCCCAGAGAAAACGAAATATAGAAAACTGAAGCTCAACACCACGGCCAAAGAACCGCCGTTCATCACGGGGAATAAGAGGCTGCTGGCGCTGACGTGGCCAATAAAGTAGGCAAACGCCATTTGGCCTGACAAAATCAAGGCGGCGAATCGGGTTTTAAAGCCCAAGAGCAGCATCAGGCCACCGACAAGTTCGACCACGCCGGCAATGCCGTAAATAGAGCTCAAAGGCACGTTGGCAAACTGCTCGGTATAGGGAATGGCAAAGGTTTTGGCTAGGCCATACAGCATAATGCAGTAGCCCAAAACGATGCGCAGTAGGCCAAGGGCGTGCGGTTGATAGGCTGATGTTGATGAAGTGTGTGTCATGGTGGCTTTTTTCTCTGGTTGGCCATTATTTATAAATTGTCGACATTTTATCGCAATAAATAATATTTATGTATGAAATAAAATATATTAATAATGAAAAGTTTTAATATTTTCGCTATGAACCCACGCTGTGGACGTGGGTTGATGGCGCCGATTTTAAGTTAAGAGTCGGTTTTTAAAGAAAAGTTTCCTTAAGTCGATCTGCTCAGGCATGAGCGCTGAAAATGCCGTTAAGCGGTTGAGTTTGTGGTTATAATGAAGCAGGTGCCTCAGCGCCTGAGGCGCGTGACGTAAACCATCATAAAAATCAAAGGAGAAGCAGCCATGAATTACTTTACCATCGTGACCTATCACCCCAATAAAGGCCAAAGCGTGGCTGAATTAGAGGCTTTATACGCTGCGGTGGTGCCGAAATTTGCGCGGGTTCGCGGCTTGGTGCGCAAATATTTTGGCTACGATGTCGACAATAATACCGGCACCAGCGTGTATTTATGGAATAGTCGTGAAGAGGCCGAGGTGTTTTACGCCAAGCCCGCCTTCCAAGAAAGTTTTCGTGCGGCCTTTGGCTGCGATATTGCCAGCATACAGTATGTGCCCGTGCGGGCGATTTCTGAACATGAAGCCCGAGAGGGCGATGAGTGATGGATTAATAGCAAAACCTCACCTACAGGTGCTGGACCATGTTGGTGAGGTTGGGCGCGGGTAAGGCTACTGGTCGTAGCCGCTTTTTTGCCAAATGCCTTGATCGATCATGTACTGAATTTGTGGCGTCAATACCGTATCCTTATAGGTTTGATGCGAACCTTGGGGTTCAGAGGCGTAGAGGTTTTTAGGATAAAGGGGGCGTTCATATATAAGCTTGGCGCATTCGGTTCTGACGTCTTTAAGCCAATTGGTTGTGGCGGCGTGGGTGCGATGATGGCGTAAGGCCTCAATGTCGACCACGCCGTAGACGTAGGAAGAGCCGTTGGTGTCGTGTTGCTTACCAATGACGCGGCCTTTGTAGTCGATGATGGATGAGAGGCTGCCGGAGCAATCCACTGGCGCCTGGCTGTTTGGTTGTAGATAAACCGGTCCAAGGTTGGGCGCCAATACGTAGAAATTGTTTTCTAAGGCGCGAGCGCGGTTGGAAATGTCGAAAATATCGTTTTGGGTAAACGGTGTGGGCATGGAGGCGCGATAAACTACTTCAGCACCATTCACGGCGAGGCCGCGCCCGTTTTCGGGGAAATTACCTTCCATCGCCATCATCACGCCAAGGTTACCGATTTCAGTGTGGGCAACGGGCCAGAAAGCATCGAGTTGGTAGCCGTAGCGTTCAATCCATTGGTCAAATAAATCGTGGGGAGAGGCTGAGCGTTCGCACGGTAACAGGGCAGACATTTTGTGATGTTGCAGGATGATTTCGCCGTTAGGGTTGATGATGAAACCCACGTTGAACATGATGCCGGGCCAGTCGGCCTCTCTGACTTTGGCCTGAGCCATGATGTAAATTTGGTGCTTTTGAGCGAAAAGCGCGAGGCGGTCGGTTTCTGGGCCCGGGATGTCGATGGCGCCATCGGCCAAGAACTCGGCGACGGGCGTGTCTAAGGCTTCGTCGGTAAAGCCTTGCAGTGCGCCTTCAGGCAGCAGTAAAAGGCGTACCGGTAGGTCTAAAGAAGACAGCCAGATGGCGCCCTCTGCCAATTCTTCAATATGGTCTAAATTGCGCATGATGTCGGCGCGCCGATGAATGCCCCAAGTGGTGGGAATAAGGCCAACGACGCCATAGGGTTTAATCATGATGATGCTCCTTGTTCGTGAGTGTTGTTAGGGCTCTACACCTACTGTGGCAGCGGGGCGGAGTCGATTGGGAAACACTAGGCCGATTGGGCATGGGGCGGCAAAGCTTGATCGAGATGCGTGGCCGAAAAGTTTGGCTCATGCCACAATGGCTAATGATCGTACGCTGATAAGTTATCAGTGTGCTGATAATTTATAATGGATTAAAATGACTGAAAATGCAATGAAAGAAGATGAGTTTTTTTCGATCGCCCGTGGGCCCTTGGGTTATTTACTGCGTCAGGCTGCTAATGTGTACCGCACCAGAATGGAGTCGGCGCTACAGGAAATGGACGTGACAGGCCCACAATTCACGATTTTGACGATTATTGCCGAGTCACCAGGGTGTTCGAATGCAGATGTGGCGCGTTTGGCCCTATTGACGCCACAGACGGTGAGCCTCATTGTGGCCAAGCTGGTTGATTTGGGTTTGATTGAAAAGCAGGGGCATCCGATTTATAAGCGGGTACAGGTATTGACCATCACGGCGCAGGGCTTGCGTGTGTTGGATCAGTGTGCGGTTAAAGTGGCGGCTTTAGAGGCGAGCCTGTCGGCGGGCTTTAGCGCAGAAGAGGCGGCGGTGATTCGGCGTTGGATTGCGCATGTAATCGAGCAGCAGGCGCTTTAATTGAGGCTTAACGCGCGCTCAAAATCAGCCTGAAACTGGGGGGTATTGACGAAGCGCGCGGCTCGAAGCCGTTCTTGGCCTTCGATGAACAGCAGCAGCACCGGTAGGGTTAGGGCATGGAAGGTGCTGGCCACAGCCGGCAGAGCGCTGGCGTCTAGTTCGATGAAGCGTACCTGATCATGGTGGGCCAGCCGGGCGGCGAGCTGTGGTTTGAGCGCATGGCAAACGCCGCAGTGTGGGCTACCAATGTAGACAAATACCGCAGGCAGGCTGTTGATGAGGACTAAGGCCTCATCTAGGCTGGCGATGGGGGTGAATAGCTTAGCGCTCATCGTTTGCGTCCTGTGTCGGGACTTCTAGGCTGACGCGACCATTGGGCCCGACGTGGCTACGGTTGTCGATATTGACTGGCGGCATGCCTTTGCGTTGGCGCCACCAGCCGCCGAGGCGGTATAGGCACAATAGGCCGGGATAAGGCAGCAAGATGGCGATCAATAAATAGCGCACATTGTCAAAAGAAATGCTGTGCCGCTGCTCGGTCACGAGGTGAATCAGCTGCCACAGCCAGCCCCATACGGCGGTGGCGCTTAAAACCACCATGCTGGCTAAGGCCACCACACGACCAGGATTCATGACGTAGGGCTTGCCGATGCTGACGTGGCGATTAAACGACATCAGCTTGAGCATGGCCCACAGCATGTAGGCAAACATCAACACGTTGGCCGTTGTGGGTAGCCAGTCAAAGAACCAATCGGGCAGGCCGAGGATGGTTTGGCCCGAATTCGGGCTGCTGGCGGCCGCCCAGCCGGCTTGAGCGGTTAGGGTGAGGTTAAACCCTAGATCGGCAATGATCAGCAATAAAGGCAGCAACAGCAAGATTCGTTTCATGAGGGCGAAGAGGTTCGAGTCGGTAAAGACGTTAATATGCCTTGATTGGGCGGGAATGGCAATGCCGCTGGGGTGGTATAGATTGTTTTTGTTCAATAAAAAGCCCATCGCGCCAAAGGCACGATGGGCTTTAATCAATTGCGAAGCTTACTTTTCAACCACGCCAGCTGATTCTGCTTGATGGTCGGCATGATAGCTCGAGCGCACCATGGCGCCAATGGCGGCATGCTTAAAGCCCAGATCATAGGCTTCTGATTCAAATTGTTTGAACATGGTGGGGGTCACGTAGCGCAGCACGGGCAAATGGCTGTCGGTAGGCTGTAGGTATTGGCCGACAGTGATCATTTCAACGTCGTGGGCACGCATGTCACGCATCACGGCACGAACTTCATCGTCGTCTTCACCTAGGCCAACCATGATGCCAGACTTAGTGGCGACGTTCGGGTTCATGGCTTTATAGCGTTTTAACAGGTCAAGCGAGTGCTGATAGTCAGAGCCTGGACGGGCCTGTTTATACAGACGAGGTGAGGTTTCCAAGTTGTGGTTCATCACGTCTGGTGGGGTTTCGGTCAGGATATCCAAGGCAATGTCTAGGCGGCCACGGAAGTCAGGCACCAAAATTTCAATTTGGGTATTGGGGCTGGTTTTGCGGATTTCTTTAATGCAGTCAGCAAAGTGGCCAGCGCCACCGTCGCGCAAGTCGTCGCGGTCAACGGAGGTGATCACCACATAGCGCAGCTTCAAGGCCGCCACGGTTTCGGCCAAATGGATGGGCTCCATTGGATCTAGTGGGTTAGGTCGGCCGTGACCGACGTCACAGAACGGACAGCGGCGGGTACAGATGTCGCCCATGATCATAAACGTCGCCGTGCCTTTGCTGAAACACTCGCCGATGTTCGGGCAAGTCGCCTCTTCACAGACGGTGTGCAGCTTTTGGTCGCGTAAAATACGTTTAATCTCTTGGAACTGACCACCAGAAGGCAGCTTGGCGCGAATCCATTCTGGTTTTTTCAGTTTTTCTTGCAAAGGCACGATTTTAATCGGGATGCGGGCCGTTTTGGCTGCGCCCTTGTGTTTAACGCCTTGGCTGTTGTCGTTCTGTGTGCTCATGATGATGCTTTCTGATTTAAATATTGGCAAAGATGGGCAGTTAAGCGCTCTGCAACCTCATTAAACATTGGGCACGGCGCAACATAGTCTGCGATCTGCGCCATTTCCAAGCCGCTGTAGCCGCAAGGATTAATGTAATGAAAAGGGGTGAGGTCCATGTTTAAGTTAAGGCTTAAACCGTGGTAAACCGCGCCGTTTTTAATGCGTAAACCTAATGAAGCAATTTTTTTAGCCCCAACGTAAACGCCAGGGGCTTTGTCGTCGCCACGCGCTTCAATACCGTAATCGGCGAGGGTGGCGATGATGCTGTTTTCAATTTGGTGAACCAAATCGCGTACGCTGACCTTGCGACGTTTGAAGTCGATTAAGGTGTAGACCACGATTTGGCCAGGCCCGTGAAATGTCACCTGGCCGCCACGATCCACCTGAACCACGGGAATGTCGGATGGAATCAGAATGTGTTCTGGTTTACCGGCCATGCCCTGAGTGAATACCTGTGGATGTTCCACTACCCAAAGCTCATCACTGGTCGCTTCGGTACGGGTATCGGTAAAGGTTTTCATGGCCTCAAATGTGGTGGCGTAGTCGGCTAGGCCCAGCAGCTTGACGTTCATCTTATAGAACCACTTTCACCATTTCATGGCTGGTCAAAGCAAGGTAGATGGTGTCTAGCTGCAATTGGCTGGTGGCGTTCACGGTAATGGTGGCGCTGGTGTAGTTGCCCTTGGCGCTGTCGCGTAGCACAAGGTGTTCTTCAGTCACTTCTGGCGCGTGTTCTTTCACGACGGCCAAAACGGTGCTGGCAAATTCTGGGTGAGTCGCGCCCATGATTTTAAGGGGGAAGGCGCAAGGAAACTCGAGTAGGGTGGTTTTTTCTTCTGTGCTCATGTTCAGACCATTGTTTTTTTGTGTGTACGTTATAAAGGTATAGAGTGTCGATTCTAGCACTTTGGTCTGTGGCTGACCAACACAAATCGATGCTGCAAAACACAATAGTCACGCTCAGTAGATGCCACGGGCTGCGGCTCATGGTACAATTTACCCATATTTTAACGGTTTGATAGCCCTAGCGGCACGAGTACAGCATGAGCGAAGATTTTAAAAGAAGCCCCTTAGTCCCACCTGACGGCCACAAGAAAGTGTTGCTGCATTCTTGTTGCGCGCCTTGTTCTGGCGAAGTGATGGAAGCCATGTTGGCTTCTGGCATTGATTTTTCGATTTTCTTTTACAACCCAAATATTCATCCAGAAAAAGAATATTTGTTGCGAAAAGACGAAAACATCGCGTTTGCCGAAAAGCACAACATTCCGTTTATCGATGCCGATTACGACATGGATAACTGGTTTGAGCGTGCCAAAGGCATGGAAGACGAGCCCGAGCGGGGCATTCGCTGCACCATGTGTTTTGACATGCGCTTTGAGCGTACGGCGCTTTACGCCTATGAAAACGGCTTCCCCGTGATCACTAGCTCTTTGGGGATTTCGCGCTGGAAAGACCTTAAGCAGATTAATGGTTGTGGGGTTCAGGCCGCAGCGCACTATCCAGGCATTCAGTACTGGGAATACAATTGGCGTAAGCAAGGCGGTTCCGCACGCATGATTGAAATCAGCAAGCGTGAACACTTTTATCAGCAAGAATACTGTGGTTGCGTGTATTCTCTGCGCGATTCCAATGCTCATCGCCGTAGCCAAGGCCGCCCCCCGATTAAGCTGGGCGTGCTGTATTACGGTGACGAAGATAAAGAGACCCAAGCGGCCGACGCCAAAGAATAGAGAACTATTGGTGAAACGCCCATCTTTAAGAAGATGGGCGTTTTTTATGGGCGTGATGGGTTGAGGGTGGTGGGGCGTGACCCACGCGGACCTTATTTGGGGCGAGACTCTAGCTGCGGTGGCGAGCTGGCTTCGGCCTCAGCATCATCACGCGTACGCTGATACTCGGGCGGCGCCCATAGGTGTTTCAGGCGCTGCCTGAGGCTGCCGGGGGTAAAGACATCGCGCCACATGGCGATGAACTCGTGTAGGTTCAGCACCAGCGGATTGTGGCTGTGCACTTGGCCGACGATGCCGTAATCGACTTGGGCCTCTTCTTCAACATAGGTGCCAAACCAGCGATCGAATACGATGAGGACGCCACCATAGTTTTTGTCGATGTATTCAGCGTTGCGGCCGTGGTGGGCGCGGTGGTTGCTGGGCGTGTCGAAGAGGTATTCCAATGCGGGGTGTAGCTTGCCGACGGCTTCGGTATGGATGAAAAACTGAAAGGCCAGGTTGACTGCATATAATAAGAATACGGCTACGGGGTGCACGCCCAGCAGCACCAGCGGCATGAAAAACAGCCACCAGCCGGTTAAAGGGTAGAGCATAGACTGGCGCATGGCCGTGCTCATATTCATGTGTTCACTGCTGTGGTGCACCACGTGGGCGCTCCAAAACCAGCGTACTCTGTGGCTGGTGCGGTGAAACCAGTAATAGCAGAATTCAACGCCGATGAAAATCGGCACAATAGTCCAAAAATTAATCGGGACGGTAAAGAAGCGGTGTGACCAAAACCAAAAGATGGCCGGGCCAACGAATAGGCCGTACACCAGTAGCTCGAATAGCTGGTAGCTGCCGCCAAGGGCAAAATTGGCCATGATGTCTTTGAGGTGAAACTGCTGTAGTTGTTGTCGCTGTCGCATCACCCACCATTCGCTCAAAAAAGCCAGTAAGAACAAGGGCGTCATGCCCATTAAGAAGATTTGCTTCCAATCGACGCTGTCGCCCAATGTGGCTTTTAAGGCCATCAGTTGAGCACTGAGGGTTTGCCAAGTGTCCATAAACAGGTCTCCTTTGCAATGGTTGGCGGCGGTGCGCTTGCTGCTTTGGCAAGTATTTGGGTTCAGTCTAGCATTATTTGATTGGGATGGGACAGTGGTAGGGCTTGAAAATCTTAAATAAACAAGGCTTTAGGCGTGGCGTGGGTCGTGACCCACGTGGTTTTTTATTTAGGCTTGTCTGATGGGCCGAAATGGTGGGTAGGCTGCGCTTTACCCACCCTACGCGGGCTGTGCGGTGTTGGTAGGGTGGGTCGCGACCCACGCGGTTTTTTTTTTGGCTTGTCTGATGGGCTGAAATGGTGGGTAGGCTGCGCTTTACCCATCCTACGCAGGCCGTGCGGTGTTGGTAGGGTGGGTCGTGACCCACGTGGTTTTTTATTTAGGCTTGTCTGATGGGCCGAAATGGTGGGCAGGCTGCGCTTTACCTACCCTACGCAGAAAAAAAGCACTCAATAATGAGTGCTGGTGTGGTCGGGCGCTAACCTCTATAGGTTAATGGCCTTAAAATGATGCTTAGGCTGCACAAAGGCGTCTTGCGCTGCGATCAGCTGGAGCTCGTATTCACCGCGCTGCTGCGTTTCGTACACCACGTCGTATACTGCGGCAGTGACGTGTTCCAGCGCTTCAACGGGACGCTTGCCGGCTAAAATACAGCTTAAAAATAGGCCGCTGGTTAGGTCGCCTACGCCAACGGGCTGTTTGCCAGAAAAGTTCACCAAGGGGCGGCTGATGTGCCAAGCCTGATCTTTGGTGACCAGCATGGTTTCGTAGCAGTCTTCATGAAAGGCGGCGCGGTTTAAATGCTTGATCAAAACCATGTTCGTGCCCATGGTGCATAATAGGCGGGCGGCCTCAACGGCCTCATGGACGCTGCCAATGGGGCGTAGGGTTAAGGTTTCCAGCTCCAAAAGATTGGGTGAAATGATGTCGCTGTGGGGCAACAGCTGTTGGCAGATAAATTCGGCCACGCCGGGGGCGACCACGCAGCCCTTTTCTGAATGGCCCATGACGGGGTCGCAGGCATACAGCGCATTGGGGTTTTGCGCTTTCACTTCTTTAACAATGTTTAAAATGTGTTCACCCTGATCGGCCGCACCAATATAGCCACTCAATACGGCATCACATTTGGCCAAGACGCCAATATTATTTAGGCCGGTGGCAATGTCACCTAGGTGGGCTGCGGGCATGGTGACGCCGGTCCATTTTTCAGGGTATTGGGTGTGGTTAGAAAACTGGACGGTATTCAATGGCCACACGTTCATGCCCATGCGCTGCATTGGAAAAACGGCGGCGGCGTTGCCGGCATGGCCAAACACAACGTGAGACTGGATGGAAAGAATATTTTTCATGGGCTTAAGGCTTATTGGCTATGGGTGAGGAGGGGCATTGTCGCTACTGACAACCCTGTAGTTTATAATAACCCGTTATTGCTGAGTAGTCATTTAAACCAATGTGCGTGACAATTTGCGCTTAATCAAACTTTCGATGCTTGCCTGTTGCGGCTTTGGTCGGGGTTTTGGTTGACAGGCTAGAAACGGCTATGGTGCAATGCCGATTAAATCTCAAAGGGTGACACATATGGAAATGGAAGAACGGTACTTAGTGCCTGGTTTGATGCGTGGTTTGGCAATTTTAGAGTTGTTTGGGCAAGAGCAGCAGGCATTGACCATCTCAGAGTTGGCCGAGCGACTTGGGGTCAACCGTTCTAGCGCTTTTCGTTTGGCCTACACCCTTGAATCCTGTGGTTATATTCGTAAAAGTCCAGACAGCAAACGCTATACCCTAGACGCTAAGGTTATGGGTTTGGGCTTTAAGTATTTGTCGGGCTTGGATTTGATCGAAGCGGCGCGGCCGATACTCAGCCAGCTGCGCGACGATACCTCGCTGGCTTGCCATTTGGTGATTTTGCAGGATAAAGACATTGTCTATATCGATCAATGCCAGGCGCAGGGCTCGTTTACCAGCCGCGTGCGCGTGGGCACGCGCTGGCCAGCTTATGCAACCGTGATTGGCCAGCTGCTGCTGTCGGATCAAGCGCCAGAGGACGTCGCGGCGCTCTATGCAAATGAGTCTGAATGGATCAGCTTTTCTGAGCGCACGCCGCAAGATATGGCGCAGCTGTTGACGCGTTTGGATGAAGTGCGCGGTGAACGGGCATTGGTCAGCTGGGGCCATTTTAATCACAATATGGCCACCTGTGCTTCGCCAGTGTTTCGCCGCGACGACGGTAAAATGGTGGCGGTGATTTCGGCCAGCTGTCCTTTAGGGATGTTTAGCGAAGCGGCGTTTAATGATGAGGTCAAGCCCAAGGTCATTGATGCGGCTGAGCGTTTATCGCAACAGCTGACCCGCCACAACTTCCTATAAAATAATTTCATTAAAAACCCCAGCCTACCAAGGGTATGCTGGGGTTTTTTGCGTGTGGGTGCGATCACGCTGCCGTTAAAATCGCACACTTTCTTTTTTCACTGTTGACAGGTTCAGATCATTTATTCTATTCTTTGGGTGAATGTTTTGAATATCAAATAGTGTTTTGCATATGAAACAATATTAGGAGAAGTTATGAGCTGGTTGCCCATTTGTAAACGTCAAGACATCAGTGCCGACATGCCCAAAGCCGTAAAGGTGGGTGAGGTGGAGATCGGGGTGTTTGAGGTTGATGGTCGGTATTACGGCATTGAGGACGTGTGTCCACACGCCTATGCCTTGTTGAGCGAGGGTTTTGTCGAAGGGCGTACGGTTGAGTGTCCCTTACATGAAGCCATTTTTGACATTCCAACCGGCAAGTTGGAAAGCG
The DNA here is from genome assembly GCA_041228285.1 of Neisseriaceae bacterium CLB008. Taxonomy (NCBI): domain Bacteria; kingdom Pseudomonadati; phylum Pseudomonadota; class Betaproteobacteria; order Neisseriales; family Neisseriaceae; species Neisseriaceae bacterium CLB_ANTARCTIC_008. The sequence continues at coordinate 1,059,718 of CP166133.1, forward strand.
GTCCAGGCTGTCGCGATTTGTGTACGTATCCCATTAAGGTGGAAGGTGACAACGTTCTGGTGCAAATGAAATAAATAAAAAAAGCAGTAATATAGGAGAAACCACGGTATGAATCATAATCCCCAATTGGCCCTTTGGCTTAAGCCTACGCCCTCGAAAGAGGCGGGCATCAACAATATTCAAATGCCTGGACAGCCGCGCAACGTGGTGTGGCAAACCCGTCCTCGTGAACCCAATGCCTATGAGTTGGCGCTTTGCCAACATTTAATTGCTGGCTTTAAAGCCGATCAGGTGACGTCTGCCGACATGGCCGCGTATCTGAATCAAGTCGGTTTCCGTCACGAAAGCGGTGATGAGTGGGACAGCGCTAATTTTGAGGCCGAAATGGCCCGTTTAGGTTATTAGGGAGATAGGGCAATGAACACGGTAGATCAAGTAGAACAATATCTAGACTTAGGCTTACGCAATCTTTGGTATCCCGTTTTGGCCAGCTATGAAGTGGGCAATAATCCGGTGGGCATTACCCGCTTGGGTGAAAATATTGCGCTGTGGCGCGACGAAGCGGGCCAAGTGCACGCGATTGAAGACCGTTGCCCACATCGTGGCGCACGCCTGTCTTTGGGTTGGAACTTGGGCGATCGCATCGCCTGTTGGTATCACGGCGTTGAGGTGAACGGTGAAGGTGTGGTGGCTGACGTACCCGCGGTGGATGCCTGCCCGATGACGAACAAAAAATGCCTGCGCGCCTATCCTGTGATCGAGCGCAATGATGCGATTTTCCTATGGTTTGGCATTGATGCCGATGCGGCGCCGGATGAACTGGTGTTGCCTGAGCAGCTCAGCGATGACGCCGAATGGAGCTCGTTTTTGTGCCAGGCTGATTGGCAGGTGAATTATCGCTATGCCGTCGACAACGTGATGGACCCCATGCACGGCAGCTATTTGCATGGTGCGTCGCATTCGATGTACGCCGGTGACAAAACCGCCAATATGCGCCATCGCCCAACGGATCATGGTTTTGTCTTTGAAAAAGAAGGCCAGACCGGGGTGAACTTTGACTGGGTGGAGTGGGGCCAAAGCGGCGCGTCTTGGCTGCGTCTGTCGATTCCGTATCAAAAACAGTTTGGCCCAGGCGGCGTGTTCTGGATTGTCGGCTTTGCGACGCCCATCGATGCGCACAATACGCGCGTCTTTTTCTGGCGCTGTCGTGAAGTAAAAGGCTGGCAGCGTGATGCGTGGCGCTTCCTCTACCGTACCCATTTGGAAAAGCTGCACTGGGATGTGCTGGAGCAGGATCGGGTGATTTTGGAGCTGATGCCGCCTGATGCGCGTGAAAAAGAATTTCTGTATCAGCATGATGTGGGCCTGTCGCGCCTACGCCGGATCATGAAAAAAGAAGCCCAACAGCAGCTGGCTCAGCTGGCGGCTCTGGCCGAGCAAAAGCAAGACAACCAAGGCTATGTGGTATGAGCGGGCTCTTAGCAAACCAAAAGGTGTTGATTACTGGCGCTGCGCGCGGCTTAGGCTTTGCCTTTGCCGAGGCGGCGGCCCGCGCCGGTGCCAAAGTGGTGTTGGCCGACATTCTTTATCCAGAGGCCCAGGCGGCGGCAGAAAAACTGACGGGGGCAGGGCTAGCAGCCCACGCCGTGGCCTTGGATTTGGCCGATCCTGAAGCCATCAGCCGCTGTATGGATGAAGCCATTGTCTGGCTGGGGGGCTTGGATGGGTTGGTGAATTGCGGCGCTTTGGCTACGGGCGTCGGCGGCGTGGACATGATGGCTTACGACGTGGCGCTATGGGACAAGGTGATGAGCGTCAACGTGCGCGGTACGTGGCTCATGAGTCAGGCGGCGGTGCCGCATTTGCGTGCCAGCGGCAGCGGCAAAATCGTCAACATCGCGTCGGATACGGCGCTGTGGGGCGCGCCTAAGCTAATGGCCTATGTGGCCAGTAAGGGCGCCATCATTTCGATGACGCGCTCTATGGCACGAGAGCTTGGGCCGGACAATATTTGCGTCAACACCATTTGTCCCGGCCTGGTGTTGGTGGAGGCGACCGAATATGTGCCGCAGGAGCGTCATGATCTTTATGTGAATGGTCGCGCCATCAATCGTCAGCAAATGCCGGAAGACGTGACTGGATCGGTGCTGTATTTGCTGTCGTCGCTGTCGTCGTTTGTGACGGGCCAAACCCTGCCGGTGAACGGTGGCTTTGTATTTAACTAAATAATAATAAAGAACGCAGAGGATGAATCCATGAACATAGTAGGCATAGAGGCGCTGAGCTTTGGCGTCACCGACACCCAAGAGGCCGCCCGTTTTTTAAATGATTTTGGACTGCGCGAAGGCCGCAGCGATGTGGCGGGGGCGGCGCTGTATGTAACCCAAGACCAAAGCCGCCTATACGTATACGACGCTCAAGATGCCTCGTTGCCGGCGGCGATTGAAGAAGGTTCAACCTTGCGTGAGGTGGTGTGGGGCGTAGCCGATTCGGCCAGCCTGAGCGAGTTGGCCTTACGTTTGGCCGATCAGCCGGGCTTTACCCAAGGCACCGATTTTGTGCAATGCCTAGACCCCAATGGTTTGAGCATTCGCTTTGTGCCCAGCCAGGTGCAGCCCGTGACCTTACCCGTCAGCGGCATCAATCAATACGGCGACATTCAGCGCGTCAACGAAGCCAGCCCAGTGTACGAGCAGGCAGAGCCAGTGCGCGTCGGCCATGTGGTGTTTTTTACGCCGGACTTGGCCACGGTACAGGCATTTTACATCGACAAATTAGGCTTTCATTTGTCTGACGCCTACAACGATCGTGGCGCCTTCTTGCGCTGTAAGGCTGAGGGCCATCATCACGATTTATTCTTACTTAAGCTGCCCAATAAGCCGGTTGGCTTAAATCATGTGGCTTTTGTGGTGCGCGACATTCACGAAGTCATTGGCGGCGGCATCGCCATGAACCGTAAAAAATGGTCAACCTTCATTGGGCCAGGCCGTCACCCCATTTCTTCGGCCTATTTTTGGTATGTCAATAGCCCCTTTGGCGGCGCCTTTGAGTATTACACCAACGATGATTATTTAACCGAGGCGTGGACGCCACGGTTTTACGATTATCAAGTGTCTTTATTCACCGAATGGGCGATTGAGGGCGGCATCGACGACGACACCCGCAGACAGCTGAAGTAGTCCCTTCCTAGGAGTTTTTTTCATGAGTCGTATCATCATTATTGGCGCAGGCCAGGCCGCCGCATGGGCGGCGCATACCCTCAGAGCCGAAGGATACAGCGGCGCTTTAGCGGTGGTGTCTAACGAAGAGGCGGTTTTTTATGAGCGCCCACCCTTATCCAAGCAGGTGCTGGCCGGTGAGATGGCGGCAGCGGGCCTACAGTTGTTTGACGACGCGGCCATCGCGGCCATGGCCATCGACTGGCATAAGCCAAATACGGTGACGGCCATCGATCGCGCGGCGCAAAGCGTGACCTTGGCCAGCGGCGAACGTTTGGCCTATGACCAGCTGCTGTTGGCCACGGGCAGTCGTGCGCGTTGGCCGGTACCGGCTTGGGCGCAGATGCCCAATGTATTTTCGGTGCGCACGATCGCCGACGCCGAGCGCTTGGGGGCGGCCTTGCAGCCAGGCAAGCGCATGGCGGTGATTGGCGGAGGTTGGATCGGTTTAGAGGTGGCGGCCACGGCGCGCCAAAAAGGCTTGGCGGTCACGGTGTTTGAACACGGCAGCCGCCTGTGTAAACGCAGCGTCAGCGCGGAGGTGTCTGAATTTTTACAGGCGCTGCATGAGGCCTCAGGTACAGAGATCGTACTCAATAGCGGTGGTCTGGCCTTACAGCCAACGGATTTAGGCACGGTACAGATTATGGGCGGCGCGGCGCAGCTGTTGGAGGCCGATGTCGTGGTGGTGGGCGCTGGCGCCGAAATTGCGACCGAGCTGGCTGAGGCTGCGGGCTTAACGGTGCGCGATGGCGTGGTGGTGGATCAGGCGGGTCGAACGTCTGACCCCAAGATTTTTGCCGCGGGCGACGTGGCGATTCACCCCGAGCTGGGTTTTTGCATCCAGTCGTGGGCGAATGCGCAAAATCAAGCCATTTGCGCCGCCAAGAATATGCTGGGCCAAGCCTGCGATTACGCCGAGATTCCTTGGCTGTGGTCGGACCAGCTGGGCTGCAATATTCAAATTTTAGGCAATCCCGGCGCCGAAGGTTTACAGCTGGTGGTGCGCGACAGCGGTGAGCACAAGAAAACCTTCATCTACGTCGATGCCGAGCAGCGTTTACAGGCGATGGTGGCGGTGAATGAATCACGTTTGATTAAGCTGGGTAAACGCTGGATGCAGGCGGGCATGGTGTTGCCGCTGGCGCAGCTGGCCGATCCTGATTTCAACCCTATGAGTTTAAAACCATAAGTGGGCGCTAGACCCTAACCAGAACCATCAATAATCAATCATCGTAAAGATGGAGAATAGAGGAAACATCATGCAAACAGAGCAAGACGTAAAGGCCGGCATGCGGCAATGGATGGTGGCCGTGGTGCTGATGGTGTGCGTCACCTTGGCCTTCTTTGACAAAATCAGTATTTCGGTGCTGTTTGCCGATCCGCATTTTCAAGACGTAATGGGCATTGCCCATACCGATAAATCCAAGCTGGGCTGGTTGATGACCAGTTTCCTATTGGCCTATGGCTTTTCATCGGTGTTTTTAAGCTTTATTGGTGATTTATTTAACCCTAAGTATTTGCTTATGGTGACGGTGGCCTCTTGGGGCGTGTTGATGGGCATGATGGGCTTTGCCAACAGCTACGAAGAAATGCTGTTTTACCGAGTGCTGTTGGGCTTGGCAGAAGGGCCGCTGTTTGCCCTGGCCTACACCATCGTCAAACAAACGTTTGGCGCCGGTCAGCAGGCACGGGCATCGACCATGTTTCTCTTGGGTACGCCGATTGGCGCCGCGCTAGGGTTTCCGATTACTGCCTATGTATTGCAAAGTCATGATTGGCAGACCACGTTTTACGTATTGGCCGCGCTGACGCTGTTGGTGCTGGTGGTGATTTACTTTGGTTTAAAGGGCACCAAGCTGGCCAAGCAATCGTCTTTGGTTCAGGGCGCGACGCGGCCAAGCTTTAAGGATCACGCCCGCAACAGCAAGATTTTGTTGTCGAGTGCCGCATTTTGGGGCGTGTGCTTGTTTAACGTGGCCTTGCTGACCTATTTGTGGGGCCTGAACAGCTGGCTGCCGAGCTATTTAATGGAAGCCAAGCATTTTGATTTAAAAGCGTTTGGCCAACTGTCTTCGCTGCCGTTTATTGCCATGCTGGTGGGCGAAGTGTTTGGGGCTTTTTTATCCGATCGTCAGCCGCTACGCCGCACCAGACAGGTGATGTTGGGTTTGTTCTTTGCTGGCGCCGGCCTGTGGCTGATGGTGTACGTAGACAGTGCGATGGCGGTGATTGGCCTGATGGCGTTCAGCGCATTTTCTTGGGGCATGAGTGCCTGTGCCGTGTTTGCTTTGCTGTCACGGGTGTCGGCGGCCAATGTGGCGGCCACCGCCGGTGGGATTTTCAATGGCTTGGGCAACTTTGCCAGTGCGGCGGCGCCTGTGTTGATTGGCTATATGGTGACCATGAGCGGTCACTTTGATTACGGCATCATTTTCTTGGCCGCAGTGGCGTTGGTGGGATCGTTCATCCTGCTGCCGTGGCTACGTAAATATTAAGCGTGTCGTTTGATGTGCGCCGTGGGGCGGCAGGCTGCCTGATCCGCCCGCAGCGATTAACTTTGAAGGAGAAATAAGATGTCTCAAACCATAGAAACTTGGCAACAGCCAGCCGATAAAACCTTGGCTCAGTGGGTAGAATCTCGCGTTGCGCGCTTGGAAACCCGAACCTACGATTTTGATGCCCTGAAATTTCAGGCCGATTTTGATCCGAAATACAAACGCGCGCAAATGCGCTATATGGGCACAGGTGCAGCAGGCGTGACCAGCGACACCAACGTGGTGCCAGCGGAGAACTTCACCTTTTCAACCATGCTGTTGCCGGCACAGTGTGAAGGCCCGCTACACGTTCACCGTGACGTCGAGGAAGTTTTTTTCATGCTGCGTGGCTCCATTGATCTATTTATTGAGCATAATGGAGAAACCTATACAACTCGTTTGAACGAGCGTGATTTGATCTCGATTCCACCGAATGTTTACCGCGGCTTGTATAACCACACGCAAGAGGATGCCTTGATGTGCGTGATGTTGGGCACGGCCAAACCCACCATTCCGACCTATCCGGATGACCATCCCTTATCCAAAATCAAGCGTTAAGGACGACGATGAACGCTTTAGTTGAAGAGTTAAGCCATTATCCGCTGCGCACCGTTTCGGTGGCGGGGCGGGTACAGGCCTATCGCGAGGCGGGGCAAGGCCCAGCGCTGGTGTTGCTGCATGGCATCAGCTCTGGATCGGGCGCTTGGGTGAATCAATTGGCCGCCCTAAGCCCTTATTTTCGGGTGATCGCCTGGGATGCGCCTGGTTATGGCTCGAGTGAATGCTTGGCGAATCCTGAGCCTAGGGCGCTGGATTATGCGCAAGCCCTGCATGCCTTTTTACAGGTATTGGGGGTGAACCAACCGCTGTTATTGGGCCATTCTTTAGGCGCCATGATGGTCAGCGCTTACGCGCAAGCATTTCCTCAAAACTATGCGGGTTTAATATTGGCCAATCCCGCTCAAGGCTATGGCGCTGCCGATGCCAAAATGCAAGCACAGGTGGCTCAGCAGCGGCCACAGCTCTTACGGACTTTAGGCCACGCAGGCATGGCCACAGAACGGGCGCCGTATTTATTGGCGCCACAGGCCGAGGCCAGCAAGGTGGCCTTGGTGGCGTACAGCATGTTACAGCTACAGCAACAAGGGTTTGAACAAGCGTCACAGGTATTGGCCCATGATGATATTTGGCAGGCTTTACCCGCAGTGACGGGGGCAAACATCGGGGTGATTTATGGTCTTGAGGATGGCATTACCCCGCCCGCAGGCGTGGATGCCTTGATCCAGCGGTTGGACCCAAACGTTGTGGCCTATCCGCTAGAAGCGGCAGGACACGCCAGCTACATTGATGAGCCAGCAGCGTTTAATCAAGCGGTGTTGGCCTATGCGCAGCTCATTAACAGAATAAAAGAGGAATCATAAAACGATGGGTTTCCAAATTGAAAATAGAGTAGCCGTGGTGACCGGTGGGTCATCAGGCATAGGGTTGGCGACGGTGCGCCTGTTGATTGAGGCCGGCGCTAAAGTGGCTTGGTGTGGTCGAGACGCTGAGCGTTTGGCCGAATCTTTGGCCAGCATCCAGGCTGAGTTTCCTGATGCAGCCTGCTTTACTCGCAGCTGCGACGTGTTGAATCGTGCCGACGTGGACGCGTTTGCGGCGGCAGTCGTGGCCCATTTTGGGCAGGTGGATTTTTTAATCAACAATGCTGGTCAAGGCCATGTGGCGCACTTTGCCGACACGGAAGACGAAGACTGGCTGAATGAAACCAAGCTCAAGCTGTTTAGCGTCATCAATCCAGTGAAGGCGTTTTTGCCTGCCTTAGAGCGCTCAGACGTGGCGTCGATCACCAACGTGAATTCGCTGCTGTCGTTACAGCCAGAGCCACACATGATCGCGACTTCGTCTGCGCGGGCGGCCTTGCTGAATCTGACTCATTCATTGGCGCATGAGTTTTGCGCCAAGGGCATTCGGGTGAACTCTATTTTGTTGGGCATGGTGGAATCCAACCAATGGCAGCGACGCTACGAGCGGCGCAGCGACAGCAGCGTCAGCTGGGAGGCCTGGATTGGTGAGGTGGCGGCCAAGCGTGGCATTCCGATGGGACGTTTAGGCAAACCAGAAGAGCCGGCTCGAGCCTTAGTGTTTTTGGCTTCACCGTTGGCGTCTTACACCAGTGGTGCGGCTTTGGACGTATCGGGTGGCTTTAATAAACACCTTTAAGAGAAGGCGTGGCGATGAAAAAATTAATGATGATTGGTTTTGGTGCCATGGGCCAAACGGTGTTGGCGCATCTGCCTGAAGGCTTGAGCTTGGCTTGGGTGGTGGTGCCAGAGCGCAGCATCGCCAAAGTCAGCGCTTTGGTGGGCGCCGACGTGGCGGTGATGGCCGACGTGGCCGAGTGTGCTGAGCAGCCGGATTTGGTGATTGAAGTCGCGGGTCAAGCTGGCGTGCGGGCACATGCGGCGGCGGTGCTGCGCCGTGGTTGGAACATGGCCTTGATTTCGGTGGGGGCTTTGGCCGACGCCGAGCTGGCCCAAAGCTTAGCGACCGCAGCGACAGAAGGCGGCGGCACCTTGACCGTTTTGGCCGGTGCCGTAGCCGGCATGGACGGCTTGGCGGCAGCCAAAGAGGGCGGCCTTGATCGCGTGGTGTATCAGGGGTGTAAAAGCCCCAGTAGTTGGCAAGGGTCGCATGCGGAAACGCTGATTGATTTGGCCAACGTGACGGAAAAAACGGTGTTTTTCACAGGCAGCGCCCGCGAAGCGGCGACGCTGTTTCCGGCCAACGCCAACGTGGCGGCAACCATTGCCTTGGCGGGTCTGGGCATGGATGAAACCCAGGTTGAGCTCACCGTCGACCCAGACAGCCACAAAAATCAGCACCGGATTGAGGCTTCAGGCCGCTTTGGCCAGATGAGCATTGAGCTGGCGGGCGTGCCCCTGCCCAGCAACCCTAAAACCTCGACCCTGGCCGCGCTGAGCGTGGTGCGGGCGTGTCGATTATGCCTCAGTGGCATCAAAGTATAAGGAGGCCATGATGGCGACCCCATTACCCCTATTTTTAGCCGGACGCTGGCAGCAAGGCCGCGGCGGCGTCAGCGACAGCCTGTTTCCTGCCGATGGCAGCCTTAACGCCACCGTCAGCACGGCCAGCGCTGAGGACGTGCATGAGGCGATCGCCTTGGCCGAACAGGCTTGGCGCGACTGGCGCGGCAGTTTGCCGCATGAGCGGGCGGCGATTTTACACCGCGTTGCTGACTTGATTGACGCGCGGGTGGATTCGCTGTCTAAGCTGCAAACCCGCGACAACGGTAAGCCTTTAGCCGAAACCCGCGGCTTGGTATTGAGTGCGGCGGCGACGGCGCGTTATGTGGCCGCGGCTTGTGAAACCCTCAGCGATGAGCTAACGCCGCAGCGGGCTCACGACTTTATGACCATGAGCGTGCATGAGCCGGTGGGGATTGTGGGCTGCATCACGCCTTGGAATTCGCCCATTGCCAGCGAAATGCAAAAGCTGGCGCCGGCCTTGGCGGGCGGTAATGCCGTGCTGTTAAAGCCGGCCGATGCCACGCCGCTGTTGGCGTTAGAGTTGGCGAAGCTGTTTGAAGAAGCGGGCCTGCCTAAGGGCTTACTCAGCGTTTTACCTGGCCGAGGCTCGGTGGTGGGTGAGGCGATTATTCAGCACCCCTTAGTGCGTAAGCTGTCCTTTACCGGCGGCACCAGCACGGGGCGTCACTTGGCGCACGTGGCAGCAGAAAAATTGATCACCACGTCTTTAGAGCTGGGCGGTAAATCGCCGGTGGTGGTGTTGCCCGATGCTGATTTAGATTTGGCGGCTCAGGGCATCGTGTACGGTATTTTTAGCTCGTCAGGCCAGGCCTGTATTGCCGGCTCTCGTTTATTCATTCATACGTCTATTTATGAGACTCTGCTGGCTAAAATCATTGCCCTCACGACCAAGCTTAGGGTGGGGCATCCAGAAGCCGCCGACACCCAGATGGGGCCGCTCATCAGCGAAGCGCATTTAAAAACCGTAGACGATTACGTGCAGCTGGCCAAAAGCGAAGGCGGCCACATTGCCTGTGGCGGCAAGCGTTTACTGGAAGGGGATTTGGCCCAAGGCAGCTATTATGCGCCCACCATCATCACCGGTTTGGCCAACAGTGCCCGCGTGTGTCAGGAAGAGATTTTTGGGCCGGTTTTGGTGGTGCTGCCTTATACCGATGAGGCCGAGCTGCTGGCGCAGGCCAACGACAATGTATTTGGCCTAGCCGCCGGTATCTGGACGGAAAACTATCGTGACGCGTGGCGCTTGGCCAGATGCCTTGAAGCGGGCACGATTTGGATCAATACCTATAAGAAATTTTCCATCAGCACGCCGTTTGGTGGCTTTAAGGAAAGCGGCATTGGTCGGGAAAAAGGCCGCGCCGGCATTTTGTCCTATATGCAGCAAAAAAGCATTTATTTGGGGTTGAGCAGCGTGCCCAACCCTTGGTGTGACTAAATCATACCGCGTCAACAAAGAGAACATAAAGGACTGCAACCATGTCAGAAAAAATCAATGTAGGTGAAGCAATCGTACGCGTTTTGGAAGCGCACGGTGTCGACAGCATGTATGGCGTGATTTCCATCCATAATTTACCCATTGCCGACGCCGTGGGCAGACGCAAGCAGATGCACTTTGTGTGCGCACGCGGTGAGGCAGGTGCCGTCACCATGTCGGACGCCCACGCGCGTTTTAAAGGCTTAGGCGTGTCGCTGACCAGTACCGGCGCTGGCGCCGGCAACGCCATTGGTTCGCTGATTGAGGCCACCAATGCGGCCAGCCCCTTATTGCACTTGACCGGTCAGGTCGAGCGTGAATACCTAGACCGCGACGCCAGCTTCATTCATGAAGCCAAAGATCAGCTGACGTTCTTAAAGGCCAGCAGCAAAGCGGCCTATCGCATCAACAGCCCAGAGCAGGCGGTTGGCATTATCCGCGAGGCGATTCGAGTGGCCACGACCGTGCCGATGGGGCCGGTGAGCGTGGAAATCCCCATCGACGTACAGGCCAGCTTGATTGAGCTGCCGCACGATTTAGGGCCTGTCGGCGCCTTGCAGCTGCCGGCGGCAAACGCTGGCGATGTGGCTGATTTGGCTGCGGCGCTGAAGGCGGCGAAGCGGCCAATGGTGTGGATTGGTGGCGGCTGCCTCAATGCCGCGGCCGAAGTGCAGGCCTTGGCCGATTTAGGCGTGCCTGTCGTATCGTCCACCCATGCGCGCGGCGTCTTGTCGGATGAGCATCCGCGTAGCTTGGGTGCGTTTCATAACGCCGCCGCGGTTGAAAAACTGCTGGCCGAAAGCGATCTGGCCATCGTTGTGGGCTCGCGTTTACGCAGCAATGAAACCAAAACGTATAGTGTGGTGTTTCCTGAAAACCTATACCAAATTGACGCCCACCCCGGCGCTCAGCAGCGCAATTATCGGGTGAAGCGGTTTATCTGTGCCGATGCCAAGACGATTTTGGGCCAGCTAGTGGCCGCATTGGCTGGCCACAGCAAAGTAGACAGTGCTTATGATGAGGCCATTGGCGCCGCTAAAGCAGTGGCGGTGGCGGCGCTACGCAAGCAAATCGACAACTATGCCCTTATTTGCGATGCCCTGCGTGAAGCCCTGCCGCGCGACGGCATCTTGGTGCGCGACATCACCATGTCTGGCAGTACCTGGGGCAGCAGGCTGTTCCCAGCCTATGGGCCAAACGGCAACATTCATTCTTTGGCGGGCGCAATTGGTCTGGGCTTAGCCACTGGTATTGGCGCGGCGATCGCTAATCGTGACAAAAAAGTGGTGACGCTGGTGGGCGATGGCGGTTTGGCTTTGGGCGTTGGGGAGATCGCGACCATGGTGCAAGAACAAACCAATATGGTGTTGATGGTGATGAACGACGGTGGTTATGGCGTCATGCGCGGCATTCAAAACAATTACTTTGAAGGGCGCCAATACTACAATGAGTTACACACCCCTAACTTTAAGGCCCTTGGTGAGGCGATGGGGGTCAAGAGCTGGCGCGTGGATTCGGTGGCCAGCTATGCAGCGGCGATTAAGGAGGCCGTCGCCCATCAAGGCCCCAGCCTGATTGAGGTGATGATGGATGGCGTTGGGCCGCTGAATTTTGCTGGGCCACCGCAGAAGAAGCTGTATTAACGTGTGAACGGGTTATACCCTTGCTGTATGTTACCCACGCTTTGGCGTGGGTTTTTTTTGTTTGGGCGTCGGCCAATTTGATCAAGGCGTCAAGGCAGGATATTTAGCTTATTATCGGATAATTGAATTTTTATATCACGATATTATTTTTGCATTTTCTGAACTTTTTGAAAATTGATTGAATATATTGTTATTTTTAAATTCTTGATAGATAATGAAGACGTAATGTTGGCAGGTTGTTGTGCCCTATGCAAACCCTGATGGCGCAACCGGCTCAGCCCCGTTTTTGTTTATTAGGTTTTATTTAAAATAGGATATCAAATCCTATCGGGTGCTGGGTTCTTGAATAAAAAACGTTTAAACCACTACCTAAGGCTCCGCTATGAACATTACCCGTCGCGATTTCTTGAATGGCGTGGCATTGACCATCGCCGCAGGGTTAACCCCTATTCAGCAGCTGTTACAAGCTTCTTCTTTGGCCACCGCCACCTTGGAATCTGGTCAAGACTATTATCCGCCAGCCTTAATGGGCATGCGCGGCAACCATCCTGGCTCGTTTGAGCCGGCTCATGCCTTGGCCCGCGCTGGCGTGCGCTTTGACACCACTGGCCCGATCGAAGAAACCTATGATTTGGTGGTGGTCGGCGCTGGCATCAGCGGCCTTGCTGCAGCGTTCTTTTATCGCCAGCAGTTTGGGCCCGACAAAAAAGTGTTGATTCTCGACAACCATGATGACTTTGGCGGCCACGCCAAGCGCAATGAATTCAGCACCGATGAGGGCATGGTGTTGGGCTATGGCGGCAGCGAATCCCTACAGTCGCCGCGCTCGATCTACAGCCCCATTGCCACTAAGCTCATTGAAGATTTGGGCATTGATTTGACCCGTTTAGAAAGTCATTTTGACGTGAATTTTTATCCCGATCTGGGCTTGAGTAAGGGGGTGTTCTTTGACAAGGCCCACTTCGGGGTTAATAAAATCGTGTCTGGCGATCCTGGCCACGGCGTGGCCGACGACATCCCCATCAATCGGCTCAATGGCCGCAGCTACCGTGAGTTTATCTCCGATTTTCCGCTGCCCAAGCAGGATAGAGAAGATTTGATTAAGCTGCACGAAGAGACGGTAGACTATTTGGCGGGCATGAGCACCGAAGAGAAAGTCGACTATCTGGATCGTCACAGCTATACCCAGTTTTTACGCGACAAAGTGAAACTTTCTAAACGCGCCATTCTGTATTTTCAACAGCAAACCAGTGACTTCCAAGGTGTAGGCATAGACGCCACGGCATGTTCAGACGCACGGCTGTGCGCCTTGCCTGGCTTTGAAGCCATGAACCTGCCTCCTTTAGATGAAGAATCCCAGGCCGAGTTGGATGATCTTTACATCCATCACTTTCCAGACGGTAACGCCACCATTGCGCGCCTTTTGGTGCGTCGGCTGATTCCTGCCGTGGCCCCAGGCGACACGATGGAAGACGTGGTGTTGGCTAAATTTGACTACAGCAAGCTGGATCAGCCTAAGTCACCCACGCGGCTGCGCCTGAACGCAACCGTGGTGCGCGCCGATAATGCGTCTGACAACACCGTGGTGCTGGCCTATGCGCGGGGCGATAAAGTGCATCGCGTCAAAGCTAAATACGCCATTATGGCAGGCTACAATATGATGATTCCGTCCATCGTGCCCACTATGCCGCAGGTGCAGCAAGATGCGCTACACCAAAACGTGAAGGCACCGCTGGTGTATTCCAAAGTGGTGATTAAAAACTGGCAGGCCTTTAAGAAGCTAGGCGTGCACAGCGTGTATTCGCCCACGGCGCCTTATAGCTTAGTCAAACTAGACTATCCCGTGTCTATGGGGGGCTACGAGCATTCTAAATCGCCCGATCAGCCTATGTGTTTGCACATGGTGTATGTGCCGATCATGGCGGGCAGCGGTTTGCCTGCGCGAGAACAGTCGCGTATGGGCCGCGCCAATTTGCTGGCCACCTCGTTTGAAGAGCATGAACAAATGATTCGTGATCAATTGCAGGCCATGTTGGGCGAAGAAGGGTTTAACCACGAAACCGACATTTTGGGCATCACCGTGAACCGCTGGTCGCACGGTTATTCTTATACCGTGAACACGTTGTTTGACGATGAGGACGAAGCCGAGAAAATTATTGAAACGGCGCGCCAGCCGTTTGGCAATATTCACATTGCTAACTCGGACGCCAATTGGGGCCCGTATGCCCATGAGGCGATGGATGCGGCTCACCGTGCGATTGCTGAGGTGGCCGAGAAGCTGGTGTTGACGCAAGGAGGTGTGGCATGAATAAGCGCATATTAACCTTGATGCTGGCCTTGAGCGCTGGCTTGGGGCTGAGCGTCAACGCTTGGGCCAATACCGACGCCGATAAAGCGCCTAGCCGCGGTGAATATTTGGCCCGTGCGGGCGACTGTATTGCCTGCCATACAGCCAAAGACGGTGAGCCGTTTGCGGGTGGCCTGGCCATGAGTTCACCCGTTGGCGTGATTTACTCAACCAACATCACGCCTGACCCCACCCACGGCATTGGTCAATATAGCCTAGCCGATTTTGATCGAGCCGTGCGCCACGGTCAGGCTAAGGCCGGCCATCATTTGTATCCCGCCATGCCGTTTACCGCCTATGCTAAGGTCACCGACGATGACCTGAAGGCTTTATACGACTACTTTATGAACGAGGTTCAGCCGGTGGCCAAGGCCAATCAGCCCACAGCGATTGAGGCCCCGATGAATCAGCGCTGGCCGTTGGCCATTTGGGGCAAGCTGTTCCACGACAGCAGCGTCTTTAAGCCTGATCCAGCCGCCAGCGACGAGGTCAACCGTGGCGCTTATCTGGTGCAAGGCTTAGGCCACTGCGGCACCTGCCATACGCCGCGCAACGTAGCCATGCAGGAAAAGGGCTTAACGGGTAAGGACACTCAGTATTTAGCGGGTGCCTATTTAGATGGCTGGTGGGCACCGAGCCTGCGTGGCATGGATTTTGATCAGGCCGATTTGGTGCGTTTGCTGCAGGACGGACACGCCCGTAAAACCTCGTTTTCTGGCCCAATGGCGGAAGTGGTGAGCGAAAGCCTACAGTATTTAAACACCGACGACGTCAACAGCATGGTGGCGTATTTAAACAGCCTCTCGTCTGAGCCTGTGAAGGCTAATAAGCCTGCTACTTTGCCTGAGGCGGTGAAGCGCCAAGGCCAGGGCACATATATGATGTATTGCAGCAGCTGCCACGGCGTCAACGGCAAAGGATTTGACTATGTGGTGCCGGAGTTGGCCAATAATGGGCGCATGAACGTGACCTTAACCAATGCGGTGCAGGTGATTTTACACGGCGCCAAAACGCCGATCACCAGCGGGCAGACGGCCTATCACATGCCTGGCTATGGCAAGCTGTTAAGCGATGAAGAGGTGGCGTCTGTGGCCAACTACATCGGCACGTCTTGGGGCAATGCCGCACCGGTGATTGAGGCCAGCGAAGTGGCTAAAATCCGTACTGGGCCGAAGCCCATTAGCGCCATGGCCGTAGTGGGCGGGATTGCTGCGGCTGGCATTGTTGGCCTACTGCTGTTGGTGTGGGTGCTGCGTAAGTTCTTTGGGCGTAAAAAACGCCGTTGATTGATGGTGTGATTACCAAGGCCAGCGTTTGCTGGCCTTTTTTGTGGGCGTTCGAGATAAGGCTAAGGCCTTAAAATGGTGCGAAAGGTGAGGTTGATGCGGCCCGCATCGATGCGGCGGCTCTTCAGTAGGCTGTGGCGCCAATGGTGCTGGGTGTCGCCGCGCATCACGATGAGTTGACCGCTGGCCAGAGGCAGGCGCCGCTCGTCCTGCGTGCGTTTGTGGCGTAAGGCAAACACCCGTTCGGCACCAAGGCTGAGTGAGGCAATACTGGGTTGATCGCCCAGCTCGGCTTCGTCGTCGCTGTGCCAGCCCATACCGTCCTGTCCATCCCAATAGTGGTTGAGCAGGCAGGCGTTAAAGCGCTCGCCCACATGAGATTCCACCCGTGCTTTGAGTTCAAGCAAGTAGGGCGTCCATGGCTGCGGTGTTTTGTTGCTGCCGCTGTAGCGATAGTGGGCGCCGGCATCGGAGTACCAAGCAACCCGTCGGCGGGTGGTGATGGTGCGGCCAAACATCTGGAGCTGATCCGGCCGCCAGTCGATGTGCCGAAGCAGTTCGGCATAGGCCTGCTGTGCTTCGGTTAGGTTCAAGACTAAGCCGTGATTGTGTAAGCAACCATCGTAGGGCAGCAGGTTCTCGAGGCCGTCGCTGGGGGCGAAAAGGTCTAGCGTCATCGTAAAGAAGGGCTGGTTTAATGAAGGATAACCAGAGTATAATCTTGATTGTGTAACTTAATCAAGATGGGTGTTGATATGGACCAACCACAGCATGGCGGTAAACGACAGGGCGCAGGCCGTAAGCCCAAATTCGGCAGTGGGCGCGCCACGGTGGTGAAGCGGGTGCCGCAAGATTTGGTGGCCGCGGTGGATGCCTTGATCGCCGCACCACGGCCGCAGCGCTTGCCGGCTGACGCACGGTTGATCACGCCTGCTGCCAATGAGGCTTTAATCCCTATGGCCTTGAATAAGGTACCGGCAGGTTTTCCGTCACCGGCCGAGCCGTATATTGCGGATTATTTAGACTTTAACCAGTATTTAATCAGCAACCCAACCGCTACTTTCGCCGTGCGCGCAGGCGGCGTGTCGATGCTGGACGCCGGCATTGATGTGAATGATTTATTGGTCATTGATCGCGCCAAGACGCCTAAGCATAAAGACATTGTGATGGCGGATATGGGCAGTGAATTCACCATTAAGCGGCTACATCAAGGGCCTGATCTGATCGAGCTGCACGCTGAAAATGAAGCCGAGGATTATCCCGTATTTCGTCCCGGCCCCGAAGACGTATGGCACATTGTCGGCGTGGTGACGTTTGTGATTAAAGACGTTCGGCACGGCAAACGCTGATGTATGCCCTAGTCGATGGCAATAGTTTTTATGCCTCCTGCGAGCGTGTGTTTCGGCCTGATTTAAAACATCGGCCGGTGGTGGTGCTGTCGAATAACGATGGCTGCGTGGTGGCGCGTAGTGCCGAGGCCAAGGCCTTAGGCGTGCAGATGGCGGTGCCGTATTTTAAAGTGGCTCATTGGGTGCGTTCTGGTCAGCTAACGGTGTTTTCCAGTAATTATGAGCTGTATGCCGACATGTCGCGGCGGATGATGGCGGCGATTGAATCGCTGGTGCCCAGCATTGAGGTATACAGCATAGATGAATGCTTCGCCGACGTGAGCGGCCTGAGCGATCTGCGTGCTCAGGGCGTGGCCATTCGGCAGCGGGTGGCGCAGTGGCTGGGGCTGCCCAGCTGCGTGGGCATTGCGCCGACTAAAACCTTGGCCAAGTTTTGCAACCATTTGGCCAAAAAGCACGGGGCTTATTTCGAAGGCGTGGTGGTGTGGTCAGACTGGTCGGCTGCGGTGCAGGCGCGCGCCTTAAAGAGCGAACCGATAACGGCCATTTGGGGCATTGGTCGGCGCCTCGGCGCGCAGTTGTCGGCAGAAGGCATCAACAGTGCTTGGGACTTACAGCAGGCCAATACGGCTACTTTACGCCAACGCTATGGCGTAGTGGTGGAGCGGGTTCAGCGCGAGCTACAGGGCGTGGCGTGTGAGGGGATGGTGACAGATGAAGCGCGCCAGCAGATTTTGCGTAGCCGCAGCTTTGCTCACGACTTAATCGAGCTGCCACCGCTACAGGCCGCCATTAGCCACCACATCAGTGAGGCCGCCGAGTTATTGCGGGCGCAAGGCAGCCAGGCCCAGCTGCTGCATGTGTTTTTGTCCAGTAATCGTTATGCCGAGGCGCGGCATCAGGCTTATGAAAGCATGGCTTTGGTGCAGCCCAGTGCCGACACCATGGTGCTGCATCAACATGCACAAACCCTATTGAAGCGTGCCTATTGTCAGGGGCGGCGGTATAAGAAATGTGGTGTGGCCTTGGCTGGTTTTAGCTCCGCTCAGGCCGGAATTCAGGGCGATTTATGGACGGACGCTGGCGACCAAAAAAGCACGGCAGTGATGGGCGTATTGGATCAGCTGCGACAAAGCTATGGCAAGACCAGCATACGCCTCGGCAGTGAGCTGCTAAGCGATGATTGGTTCATGCAGCAGGCTCATTTAAGTCCTTGTTTTACGACCCGTTTCGAGGATTTGCTGGTGTGTTCTTGAGTAGGCCATTTGGCGATGATGGCCACGCTGGGCGGTTCAGCCCGATAGCCTTATCTCTGACGGCCTTGCTCAGCCTGTTTAAATAACTCAGGCACAGTCTGGTCGTCAATTTTCAATAAAACAATTTTAGGGTCAGTATCTTGCAGCTTAATGGCGATGGGTTTTTTGCCATCTTTATATAAGGAGATCGGGCCATCTTCGACTAGATCCACGGCCTCAATCTGTGTGGGCTGCCCCGTTTTGGTGCTGACGATTTGGTGGGTGTGTACGGTGAACATCTGGGTTTGTTGATTAAAATCCCAAGTGAAATATTGGCTGCTGCCTTCTTCTTGTTTGGTTTTTCGATCTTGGATGCGGGTGACAAACAGGCCTTTTTGATTCGGCAATAAAATCTGGATCAGGGTGAATGCATAAGGCTCCTCGTCGTCCTCAAGCGCAGTGATCCCCCAAGCGCCATAAAGGTCTGAGGTTTTAAACTGATTGACTAAATAGCTGGCCTCAACGGGTGAGTTGAGGAGGCTGGCCGGTGGGGCTGCGAGGGCGGGGGCGGCTAAGATGAGGCCACAAAGAAGGGTGAGGGCCTGGTGTTTGACGTTCATGATGGGTCGGTCTTTTTTAGGGTTTAAGCGGGGGCACAGAGCGGCCGTATGGGGTAAATCATATTATATTTTGGCGGGTGGTTAAACTATGGTTTGTTGTATCGTTACCTATGCTCTTTCCTACGTCTACACTGTAGGCCCTTAAGCGTAGGGTGGGTCGTGACCCACGCGGGTTTTAAATGTAGGCAGGGGGATACGCTAAAAATGGTGGGCACGCTGCGCTTTGCCCACCCTACGGATGGCTAAAAAACCACGGCGTAGCGAGTATTTCCTCAGCTCACCTGTTCAAGACACCGCTTTCACCCCTGGCCGCCTCAGTCTCACTTCTCTCTCTACAACAGCTTGGCCGCTTTCAACTCATTTTTCAAATAAGCATAATAAATGGGCGCCGCAATCACGCCTGGCAGGCCAAACAAAGCCTCCATCACCACCATGGCAATTAACAGCTCCCAGGTGCGCGCGTGAATGCGTGAGCCAATGATTTTAGCGTTGAGAAAGTATTCCAGCTTGTGGATCACCATTAAGAACAGCAGCGACACAATCCCTAACTCAACCGAGTGGGTCATGCTGATGATGACGATGAGGGTGTTGGTGATCAAATTGCCAATAATGGGCAAGAGGCCAAAGAAAAAGGTCAGCACCACCAAGGTTTTGGTCAGCGGTAGGTGATAGCCGGTTAGGGCTAAAATGCCGTCCAGATAGAGCCAGGTTAAGAGGGCGTTAATGGCCGAAATTTTGATTTGGGAAAAAATAATTTCGTGAAACGCATCCGCAAGCTTGTGCAGGCGCGAACGCAATACCCGCGGTAAGAGGCCTAGTCTGGTTGGTTGGGTTAGGCTGTAGAGGGCCACCAGGGCGCCGATGACCATGCCAAATAAAATATGCAGCAGGCTGCGGCCAGCCCGCCCGCCAAAGAGTTGCAGCTGATCACCGTGTTCTTTTAAATAGTCTAAAACAGACGCCTGCCATTCTTGCGCCGTTTGCGGCAGCAGGTTGCTGAGCCAGATCGGCAGATAGCCATGAATCACGCCGGCCACTTCGGCTGTTTTTTGCATCACCGAAGGAATGGCGTTGTGTTCACCATAAAAAATGGAGGCAATGCCCGCGCCTATGCCGACGATGGCGGCGACGATGAGCATGGCCAGAATCGACACCGAAGCAAAGCGCGCGCCAGGGCGACCGAGTTTGGCCACGATAGAGCGCGTGGCGATTAATACCACTAATTCATACACCAAGAGGCCGGCAAAGAGGGCGGACAAAAGGTGGAATTTTAAAATGCCAAACAGTGCCAGCGCAGCCAATAGGTAGCTGGCGAGAATGAGCTTGCGTGCTTCGATGAAAGAGGCGTTTGGGTCAGGCATGATTAAGGCATCCGTAAACATAAAGAATCGTCTTTCGCCGTAGCGGGACACGATGCTGAATCGACAGTAAACGCCACGATGGCGGCCGTTGAGGCTGCTTTAGGGGCTGATGGCGTCGATGATGATCCATCATATCACGAGCTTGCGCCACGCATGACGGCTGTCGATCAGGAGTGATAAATAAATACTGACATAAGTTATAAAATACTTCATAATGACCGCGGTCAATTTATGACCACAGTCATTATGGAGCGAATATGTTACGAGCGCAGCAGCGTGCGGCAGTGAAAAATCAGATTTACGAACAAGCAATGGCTTTGTTTGTTGCCCACGGCTTTGAGGCCGTGACGGTACAGCAAATCACCGACGCCTGCGGCATTGCCAAAGGCACGTTCTTTAATTATTTTGCCCGTAAAGACGATGTCTTGCGTCATTATGGTCATGCCCAGCAGTCTTTGATGCTGCCCGAATGGGAAACCTTGAGCCAATATGGTTCGATTAAAAACCAGATCACCCATTTATTGGTGCTGTCCTTACGGCGATTTACGGCCTTAGGGCCGCTGATGGCGACGGTGGTAAGGGCTTTTATGGAGACGACAGAGTCGGCCCAAAATGAAAATGTGCTGATCATGTCTTTTGCCGCACAGTTGGCCGAGCTCATCGAGGATGCAAAAAAAGCGGGTACCTTACGTAGTCGGTTTGAATCCCATAAGATTGCCGATGCAGTGGTGGCGAGTTATTTCTATTTGGGCGTTTCCCACACGTTTGAAAAACAGTCTTACGCTGAATTAGAAGGTCGATTACGGGCGCAGATCGAGCTGATCTGGCAGGCGGTTGAAGAAACCGAAGCCTGACTCAGTCATGGCCTCAGTGTGCGATAAAAGGGTTTGAAATAGGGCTTGGAAGCCGTACAATGAAAGCGACCTTCGCGTTTGCTGACGCTTTAAGCAAACGCTTCCCCTTGATCAGCAAAGGATAGACCATGAGTACCGTAACCTTAAAAAATAATCCCGTAGAAGTTAAAGGCACGTTCCCACAAACAGGCGCTCAAGGCGCTGAGTTTACTTTAGTGGCGAAAGATTTAGCCGACACGCCCTTGGCCAGCTTTGCCGGCAAGCGTAAAGTGTTGAATATTTTCCCCAGCGTGGACACCGGTACGTGCGCCACGTCGGTTCGTCGCTTTAACCAATTGGCCAGTACTTTAGACAATACGGTTGTGCTGTGTATTTCGGCCGACCTACCGTTTGCGCAAGCGCGCTTTTGCGGCGCCGAAGGGTTGGACAATGTGGTGACTTTATCCACCATGCGCGGTTGGGATTTCAAGCAAGCCTATGGTGTGGACATCGCGACGGGCCCCTTGGCCGGCTTATGCGCGCGCGCCGTGGTGGTGCTGGATGAAGACAATAAAGTCTTGCACAGCCAATTGGTGGCTGAAATCAGCGAAGAGCCAGATTACGACGCCGCAATTAAGGTTTTGTAAGCCAACCGTATCATTAAAAACCGCCCATTCTGGGCGGTTTTTTGTTGGGCGTTTAGGCCAAGATATGGACTTCATCACCTAGGCTGAGGGTGAAGTCTTGCGCCGGGCGTAAATACACGCCGAAATGGGCGCCACTGCCACCGTTAAAGGCCTTCAAGGCCTGTAGCGGTAGGGGCTTGGTGTCTAGGCCAAGCGCTTGGGCCAGAAGATTAATTGCCACGCAGCGGCTGGTGCGCTCAACGACTTCGAAGGTCACGCCATTAATGCTGAGGGTGCTGACCTCATTTTCGGCCAAGACGGCCCAGTCGTCGACGACCAAGTTGGGGCGGAAGATTTTAGGGTCGATGAAGGGCATATTAATCGCTTCACCCAGGGCCATCACGCTGTGTCGATTGACCAGATGCAGTGCGCCGCCGTCCATAAAGGTTTGGTCAACGTCGGTATTGTGCTCGGGCAGCTGTGGCTGGGCAAACAGCACGGGCGTGCCCACTAAAGCGCTAAAAAAGTCGTTTAATGCCGCTCCATAGGTAGTAGCGGGCAGCTGTCGGCGCCAAACGTCGACGGTTTCTGTGCCGTCTGCGCTCAGGGCGAAGGAGTGGCTGTGCCCATCGATTAGGCTGGTGATGCTGATCGCGTCTGGCTCAATGCTGATCGCCTGTTTGGCCAGAATGGGGTTGTTGCGCAATGAAAATAATTTTCGCGTGTCTTGGGCAAACAGCCCAAACTGACGATCGCCCTCAATGCCGACCACGCTGCCGCGGCAGTGTTTGTGGCTAATCGGGGCTGAAGATTTAAGAGGATAGGTCAGTAATTCAGTTACATGCATGGCGAGGGGCTCCCAGAGCGTCAACGGTCGGCGGTTTAGAGACGTTATTCTAACCCAGTCTGGCCAAAGGTGGCGGGATTTGTGCCGGCCATAAAAAAAGCCCTTAGGCGAAGCTAAGGGCTGAAAGATGGTGCAGGGTTTAATTCTTACCGCTGGCGTAGTGTCGACCTTGGTCAAACAGCGCCGACACGGTGACCACAATGCCGGCGATGGCCAAAATAATCACCACGCCCGTTGTTGAGTTGGTTGGTGAAGCCGCCACCAGGCCTAAGGCGCCCAATGGTGCGAGGCCGCCGGCGACCGCGGTGCCGATTTCACGCCCAGTCCCCACGCCGGTGGAGCGGGTGCTGGTGGGAAACTGGCGGCTAAGAAAAGAGCCTTGTGGCGCAAACATCATCGGTGCCAACACGCCGGTCGCGATGGCTAGGGCTAGGTAAATCATCATGCTGTCGGCGGTTTGCAATAAGAACATAAAGGGATAGGCAAAAAGGGCCGATAATAGGCCGCCGATGACCAAAACCCGTTTGCTGCTCCAGCGATCGCATAGCCAGCCAAAGAAGGGCACCATCACGATGGCGACCAGGCTGGCGATGGTAACCGATAGCGAGGTCACGTGCGCCGATACGCCTTTAAACTGGGTTAAATAGGCCAATGAGAAGGTTTTGAAAATATAGCTTAAAGCGTTGTAGCCTACGGCTAAGAAGAACACCACCAGCAGGCCCTTACGGTTGAATTTAAACACGTCTTTAAACGGCGTTTTGGTGCTTTTCTCGGCCGAGAGCTGATCAAAATCTGGCGTTTCAGGCAGGCTTTTACGCACCCACATGCCGACAAATACCAGCACAATGCTCAATAGGAACGGAATGCGCCAGCCGCCGTTCAGCAAGAAAGCTTCACCGTTTAAGGTTAAAACATAGACGGTGAGCGAAGACAGCAATAGGCCTAAGTTTAAGCCCAGTGCAGGCCAAGCGCCTTGGCGGCCTTTTTTGTCGTTAGAAGCATGCTCATAAGACGTGACGGCGGCACCGGCCAGTTCAGCGCCTGCGCCTAGGCCTTGGACAATGCGGATGGCCACTAAGAAGACGGCAGCCCATACGCCAATGCTGTCATAGGTTGGGATCAAGCCGATTAACGCGGTACACACGCCCATGAGGCAGAAGGTCACCACCAGCATTTTTTTACGGCCATAGCGGTCGCCAAAATAGCCAAAGAACATGCCGCCAATCGGCCGCGCCACAAAGCCGATGGCAAAGGTGGCAAAAGCGCTGAGGGTGGCCGTTTGCGGGTCACTGGGGTCAAAAAAGATCTTGCTGAACACGATGGAGGCCATCGTGGCGTATAGATAAAAATCATACCATTCGAGCATGGAGCCCACGATGGTGGCGGTGGCCACCTTCTTGAGGCGTTTTGCTTCTTCTTCTGGCGTTTCTTTAGAACGAACAACGTTTTTCATATTTCACCTTTTGTGTGACGGTTATTGTGATTATGGCTGCATGACTTCTCGAACAATGTATTCAGCAATGGCCAATGAGGAGGTGGCACCCGGAGAAGGTGCGTTGCGAATGTGGGTGATGTTGCCTTGCTTATTGATGACGAAATCGTCGACCAATGAGCCATCAGGCTGCATGGCTTGCGCGCGAATGCCGCGCGTGGCGGGGCTGACTTTGACGTGGGCTAATGAAGGCACGTATTTAGCCGCCTCGCTGACGAAGTTGCGCTGGCTGAACACGGTTTTCATTTCACGAATGGCGGCCGGAATGTTCTTACGGGCAAAACGCCAGAAGCCGCGATAGCCAAGATAGTCAAAGACGTCGCCAAAGTTGATTTTTTTACCGTCGTAGCATTCACGGCCTTTAGAGATAAAGGCGTTGGGCCCTAAAGTCATTTCGCCATCAATGCGTTTGGTGAAATGCACGCCCAAGAAGGGGTATTTAGGGTCGGGAACGGGGTAGATCAGGCCTTTAACGTCGTGTTTATAGGCTTCTTCCACCACATAGTATTGGCCAAAGAAGGGAATGATTTTGGGGGTGGCGCTGTCGCCGGAATTCGCGGCAAGACGGTCAGACTGTAGGCCGGCGCAGGTGACGACATAATCAAACAGACGATCGTATACGCGGCCATTGGCTAAGGTGAGGGTAATGTGGCTGCTGCCTTGCTCAATTTTGGCGACAGGGCTGTTGAGCTCAATGACGGCGCCTTGGCGGATCAGCTCGCTGGCGATGTGCTCGGCAATTTGGCCATAGCTGACGATGGCGGTTTCGGGCGAATGCAGCGCGGCCACGCCGATGCAGTTAGGCTCTACGGTGCGGATTTCATCGCCGTACAGCATTTTGACGCCAGGCACGTTGTTGGCCAATGATTTTTGGTAAATAGCGTCTAGGCGGGGCAGCTCATCTTCGGTGAGGGCCACGACTAATTTGCCGCACTCTTCATAGGGTAAATCGTGCTCTAGGCAGTAATTTTTGACCAAGGTGACGCCACGGCGGCATAATTTTGCTTTCAAACTGCCCGGTTCGTAGTACAGTCCTGCATGAACCACGCCTGAGTTGTGGCTGGATTGATGAGCGGCCACCTGGCTTTCTTTTTCAAAAAGCGTGACTTGGGCCTCTGGATGGTCTATTAAGATCTGTCTGGCTACGGCCAGACCGTTAATGCCACCGCCAACAATGGCATAATTAGGCTTGTTCAAAACGTCTTCCTTAAATGAGTGTGCAATGAAAAAAATAATCAAACCCACGACCTTAGCTGAGAACGCCTTTACGATCTTGCGTAAAGCCATCATCGATCAGGAGCTAGAGGCCAATCGCTTGTATTCCGCGACTGAGCTAGGCGAATGGATAGGGGGCATTTCCCGTACGCCGATTCGTGAAGCTGCTCAGTTTTTGGAAAAAGTGGGCATGGTGCGCATTGAAAAGAACAAGGGGATACGCATCCTGCCAACGTCCTTAGAAATGCTGATTGAGTCATTTCAAATTCGTCTCATGCTGGAAGTGCCGATCATGCGGCAGGCCGCCAGCATTCGTAGTGAAGAGGACGTTGCTAATATTCAACGGTTGTATGCGGCATTTGAAGAAGCTGCGCTTAAAAATGATGCGGACGCAACCTTAGAGGCAGACCGAGACTATCATCTGGGTCTGTTGACGATTGTGGGCAACAGTAAGGCCACCTCTATTATTGAAGACTCGCGTAACTCTGTTTTGATGACAGGGGCGAGCACCATTCCTCATTCTCGTAGCTGTATGGACACGTTTGCCGATCATGCGCTGTTGCATCAGGCCGTTTTAGCGGGCGATGCCCAAGCCGCGGCCGTGGCCATGAAGCAGCACATCATCAACACGGCGTCTTTATTGATTACGCAAGAATCCCTAAAACGACCAGACTGGGAAGGCAACGACGTTGCTCATCAGCTTGGTTGGGTACATCCTGAGTGATCTCAATCAGCGCTTCTTATTGTTGCATGCAACAGGAGGCTATATTTACATGTTGCATGCAACTTGTAAATAGGCCAGTGGCTAAATAATGGCGGGTCAAATTAAAACAGAAAGCCGAAAAGAGTTCGGCGTCGTTTTAAATAAATGATTTATCAGTTAATTTTGATTTTTTATGGCGAGACCCCAAAGAGGGTATTAGGTGCTGCGTGTTGTGTTTTGAGCCACACATTGAATACCCGAACCGGCCAAAAAAGGCCCGGCTCTGGTCAGAAGAAGGTTTTAAAGGCAGCGTTTCTGGGTAAAGCGAACCGTGTCGCCGCCGCGACGACATTTTTGGAAGCTGTGGGTTTGGTCAATGTGCCAAACCTCACCCTCACGCTTGAGAAAAAAGACGTTTTTAACCGCAGCCACTGAGTCATCTAAGAGGTTGGACTCAATTAAGGTAACGGTTGCCTCTGTGGCGTTTTCCACCCGATTCAGGGTTTGCACCAAAGACACATCAGCTAACTCGGGTTGGTCAACCACGTTGCGTTCGGCCAGCACGGCCTGTAGGGGGGTAGAGGCTTCTGCGACCTTAGGCGTGGCGGCAAAGCTTAGGCCACACCAGGGTAAGAGAGCGAGCCCCAAGATGATGGGTTTTAGGGTCATGCGCATTCCTTTATTTGTGGTGAACTAGGTTTATCCTAGCATGATGCGACCTATGTTGGTGGTTCCAAAAACACGTGATTATTGTATGATGTTTTTTTGACCCCAATGAGTGCGCTGATGCAGATCCAACCATTGAGCCATTATCCCCACTTAATCCCTGAACTGGCCGAGCTGCATCATGCTGCTTGGCAAGGCGCTGATGTCGCGACAAGATGCCAAGCCTTGGCACGCTTTAACGCCGAGGGAGACTTACCTTTAGCTTTCATTGCCCTTGATGGGGACATCTTGTGCGGCAGCGCCTTTTTAATGGCGGCTGACCTGTCGATTTATACGCAAGCCACGCCTTGGCTGGCCGGTGTATACGTCAAAGAGGCGTACCGTGGCCATAAGATAGCCACTCGGTTGATTGAGCACGTGATGGCAGCGGCCATGGCCTTAGGGCATACCGAGCTGTTTTTATACACGGACGAGGCGCAGGCGCTTTATGCAGGACTGGGCTGGCAAACGGTGAAAGAAACGGTTTATTTAGACATGGACATTAGCATCATGCGCCGCGCCCTGCCTTAGGGGTACAAAAACCAGCGTGAGCTGGTTTTTTTTTGGCTCTATATATGAAGGCATGCTGTTTCGGCGGGCTACCACCGTTTTTTTAACCATAGGGCTACGCCGACCAAGGCCACCAGTATGGGCACCTCAACCAAAGGCCCAATCACGGCAGCAAAGGCGACTGGAGAGGCGAGTCCGTAGGCCACAATGGCGACGGCAATGGCTAACTCGAAATTATTGCTCGCGGCGGTGAAGGCCATTGCTGTGACTTGAGGGTAGCCTCGCCGCGCTCGCTTACCCATGTAAAAGCTGATGCCAAACATAATGAGGAAATACAGCGTGAGCGGAGCCGCAATTAAGAGCGCATCAAAAGGCAGTTGGACGACTTCACGGCCTTTTAGGCTAAACATGGCCACGATTGTGAACAGCAGCGCCACCAGCGTCAGTGGGCTAATGCGTGGTAAGAAGGAGCGTGCATACCATTCTTGACCTCGCCAGCGCAGCATGAGACTGCGGGTTAAAAACCCAGCCGAAAAGGGGATGCCTAAATAGATTAAGACCGCCTGTAAAATGGTCCCAAAGCCCACGTCGAGTACGCTTTGGGATAAGCCCAATAGCCCAGGCAAATAGCTGAGGTAAAACCACGCAAAACCGCTGAAAAACACGATTTGGCACAGTGAGTTCAGCGCGACTAAGGCCGCCACATATTGGTTGTCGCCCTCGGCTAGCTGGTTCCACACCAACACCATGGCGATGCAGCGCGACAGTCCAATTAAAATCACCCCAGTCATATAGGCTGGATGATGGCGTAAAAACAGCACGGCCAAGACAAACATCAATAAGGGGCCGATGATCCAGTTTTGTAGCAGTGATAGGGCGAGCATCTGCTTATCAGCAAATACCTTGGGTAGGCTGGCGTAGTCCACCTTAGCCAGCGGAGGGTACATCATGATGATGAGCCCTAGGGCAATAGGAATATTGGTGTCGCCGAGGTTTAGCTCGGCCATGTGTTGGGGCAAGCTGGGCCAGATGAGGCTGAGCATGATGCCGGCAGCCATGGCGCCAAAAATCCACAGAGTCAGGTAGCGGTCTAAAACCGATAATCGGCGAGGGGAGGCTTGAGTCATAAGGTTTCCTTGGCGGTGAGGTCGGTAGCCATGGCGGTATAGGCGACATTATTGTGTTGTTTGCGTTCTGAATAGCGGTCAACCAAAAAAGCCGCATGAGGGCGGGTCAAGAGCGTGAATTTAACCAGCTCTTCCATGACATCTACCAAGCGATCTCGATAGGCTGAGGGGTGCATCCGGCCTGTATCATCGAATTCTTGATAAGCTTTAGCGATTGAAGACTGGTTGGGAATGGTGATCATCCGCAGCCATCGACCCAAGAGCCGTAAAGCATTCACCGTATTAAACGATTGTGAACCGCCACTGACCTGCATCACGGCAAGGGTGCGCCCTTGAGTCGGCCGAATGCTGCCATCGCTAAGCGGCAGCCAGTCTAGCTGATTTTTAAACACAGCAGTGAGCGTGCCATGACGTTCTGGACTGCACCACACCTGTCCTTCCGACCATTGTGAAAGGGCTTTTAAGGCCTGCACCTTGGGGTGGTTGTGGTCGGTCTCTGAGACCGCCGGTAGGCCTTCTGGATTGAAAATACGTGTTTCAGCCCCAAGCTCGGTGAGCACGCGGGCGGCTTCTTCGACTGCTTTGCGGCTATAGGATTGCGGCCGGAGCGAGCCATATAAAAGCAGAATTCTGGGCGGATGATTAGGCTGTACGGCTGGTTGGGTGAAGTGATCCCGTAGATCATCGGCATGAGCAAGATAAGGGTCATGCATGGCGAATCCTTATTATGATAATTCAACGAATATTGAAATGATGGTTAAAAAAAGCCGCCAAGATTCAGCAGCGCTTTTGTGGGCTGTCGATGCAGCATTCTGCCAGCAGAAAATCAACCAGGTCGTGCATGAGGGTGAGGTTGGCTCGGTAGCGCAAAAAGCGGCCTTCAGGCGTGACGTTGATTAAGCCTTTATGCACCATGTCTTTTAGATGGAAAGAAAGATTACTGGCCGAAATGTCTAAAGCCGTCGCAATGTCACCCGCCACCATGCCCTCTGGTCCTTTACGGATCAAACATTTAAAAACGTCTAGGCGTGTACCCGAGGCGAGTGATTCAAAAACGGTGGTGGCGGTCAGTGTGTCCATGACTCATGATAACAGTCTTACTTTTTCATTTCAACAATGATTGAAATAATGGATGGGATTTGGGTCTGCCGAGCAGATGCGGTACACTATTTTATCTCATTGATTGTGAATAAAGAGGTCATCATGAACGGCTTGCGTCCTTACCAAGCAGCAGATTTAACCGAATTAAGCAGCTATCAATTAGATAAAGATCAAGACGCCTATTCGCGTAGCCCTTATCAGGCCATCGTTATAGAGGATAAATTAGCCCAGCCTTCGCGCCACGGCGTCACGCTGTGGCACGAGGCCGAAGCGGTGGGCTTTTTTATTTTAGATGCAGGGCCCGATCGTGCTTTATTCAGCGATCGCGCCGATGCTTTGCTGTTGAGGTCTTTGTCCATTAATCCCAAGCATCAAGGCCAAGGCCTGGGGCATCAAGTCATGCAGGAACTACCAGACTATTGCGCGCGCTATTTGCCTAGCTGTCGTGAAATCGTTTTAGGCGTGAATCAGCATAATCATTTGGCCTATCGGCTGTACCTAAACCACGGCTTTGTCGACACGGGACAAAGCCGCATGGGGCCTAGTGGGCCGCAGCACATGCTGTCGCTACGTTGGTAGGTGAAAAGCCTCAATCCAAAAGCTGCGCTGACATTCGTTGCGAAAGCGCTTATAGGCTGGTGTGACCATGGTGTGGCCATGCGCTATGACTTGATAGGCTAGCTCGCAGGGAGGGCAGGAGGCGGCTCTGGAATGAGGAGCGTCGGTACTGGGGTAAAAGTCTTCTCGCTCTTCTTGTATCACCGCGCCGTCATGAAACCGATAGTGGCTTTGGCGCGTGTGAATCAGGCCATCTGGCGCCGTCTGTTGTTCACGGCTATGGCTCTGGTCGACGAGGGTCACGGTGCTGGTTTGGCCTAAAATAGCCAATAGATATTGGTTCAGTGGCGTCATGGGGGGCTTTATCATCAATGAGCCTCAATGATATCATGGCTGTAGAGATTCAATGTCCATGATGAGTTAGGCTTGTGCCATCTTTGTTTGCAGTGGCTAAGAAGATGGCCATCTAGGCAGCATCGTAACTGCCGGCCGTCATCATGGGTTTAGCCCCTTCATTGTGTGAACCATTTCAAATAACCTTTAATATGTTGCCTTTTCGCTATCAGGCCAATCAGGCCCGCTTTAAACACCTACCGCAGCTGCCGGGCGTGGAGCTTTATCATGCCCACGTGAATGAGCGCTCGTTTGAGCCGCACACCCATCACACGTTTGGCATTGGCACCATTGAGCAAGGGGTGCAGCGCTTTCGCCACGGCGGCCAAAATCATTTGGCCGGCCAAGGCTCATTGGTGTTGATGAACCCAGATGCGGTGCATACCGGAGAAGCTGAAACCGAAGCGGGCTGGTGTTATTGCATGTTGTACATCGATGCCGAGGCTTTGGCCACCTTAACCGGTGGGCGTGATCATTGGTTTAAAAATGTGTTGCAGCAAGATCATTCGGCGGCGCAACGGCTGTCACAATTGCTGGCGGGTTTATGGCATAGCCAAGATGCCTTAAGCATCGATGCCATGCTGCTGGGCGTGACTGAGCTGCTGCAGCCGCACTTGAGTACGGGCTGCGCACCTAAGTCAGAAGGGGCGCATCGATTTATCGAGGTGAATGACTATTTACGCAGTGCGTTTGCTTCGACCATCACGCTGAACGATTTAGCCTCTTTAGTGGGGCTGAGTCCCTATCATTTTCAACGCCTGTATAAGGCCCAGCACCACGTGAGTCCGCAGCAAATGCTGATGGCGATTCGGCTGAATGAGGCGAAGCGACTCTTGGGTCAGGGCCTGCCGGCAGCGCAGGTGGCGGCCAGTGTGGGCCTCACCGATCAAGCCCATCTTACGCGCGCGTTTGCGCGGCGCTACGGCCTAACCCCCGGGCGGTATCAAAAGCAGGTGTGGGTTTAGGCGCTGATGCCGCCAGCGCAAGCAGGTACAATACGCCGCTTTTGAGCCACACTATACTGATGCTTTCGATGACGTTAAAAGGTTAGTGTCGATGTTTGGACTGCAAAAATCGTTGGTGTACACGGGTTTATTTGTGCTGCTGTGGGGCAGCGCGGCTATTTTTTCACGCATGGCCTTAAATGAAGGCAATGCATTTACCGTCTTGGTCTTTCGTTTTGCCCTCGCCGTGGGCGTGTTGCTGCTGATCCAGTGCGTGCGGCGTCAGCGCCTATGGCCTCAGGTTGCCTGGCGGCAGACCTTAAGGGCGGGCCTGCTTTTAGTGGCCGGTTATTGCGCGTTTTATTTTTTGGCGCTGGAGGCGGGCACCACGCCCAGCATCTTGGCCACGATTTTGGGCGTGCAACCGATTGTAACGCTGTTGGTGCTGGAGCGTCAGGCCCAAACGCGTAAACTGATCGGCCTACTGCTGGCGTTCATGGGCCTAGTGCTGCTGGTGTGGCAAGGCTTGCTGCAGGCTCAGGTGACGGTGTGGGGCTTATTGTGCGCCTTAGCCGCTTTGGGCTGTATCACGTCGGGTGCGGTGATGCAAAAACAGCAGCGCCAAGACCTAGTCGCCACGCTGCTGGCCCAGTATGGCGTGAGTTTGCTGGTGTTTGTGGCCATCATGATGGTGAAAGGCGTGCTGTTTGTGCCCAGCATGACGTTCTTTGTCACCGTGGGTTGGCTTGGCGTCGTGATTTCGGTGCTGGCGCAGCTGTTATTTTATTATTTAATCAGCGCCAAAAGCTTGGTGAACACCACCAGCCTATTTTATCTCGTGCCTTGTGTCACCGTGGGTATGGACTATCTATTTTTAGGCAATACGCTCACGCTCACCAGCTTGGCCGGCATTGCTGCGGTTTTGTTGGGTATTTTTATGGTGTTTGTCACCTCATCGAAATAGGGCCGCGCTTAGGGTGTTCAGGTCAGGGGCGATGAATGTGCAGCGAAATAAGCTCTAATACATCATTAATCTTGGCTAAACGCTGATTCACCTTGGTGGCTGCACCATCTAATGTGTAGCCATCGTCTATTAATTCTTGAATCAAAATAATTTTCTTCACGGTTTTTAAATCATATTGCTTGACGCTCCCTGAGTGTTCATGCGCTTGAATCACGCCTTTTTCCTGCCAATAGCGTAGTTTTCGGGCTTCAATGCCGGTGATTTTGGCGACCTCCGCGGCCCCAACGATGATGCTGCTTAAAAAGCCTTCATAGCCAGCCGGGGTGAGCGGTGGCGTGGCTGAGGCAGCGGGCTCATTGTCTGTTGGCTTATTCATGCTAATCCTTTTTATGATGTTCACGTTTTATTGTAGCCTTATTTTTTGAGGCCGTATTATTTTAGCGCCTTATTTTGTAATGATTTGTCATTTTTGGTCGTGTTTAATGCGTTATTTTAATGCTTATTGATTATTTGTTTGACATTTTATTTTCAGGGTGAGAAAGTGGCGATGATTGGTTTGTGACGACAATCATTGTTTTTAAATGGCCTTATATATGTATTTAAAACAATAGCTTGATTTTTATTTTTAATGCCTGGGCTAAGGTCAGCTTTCTGCACAGACGCTTAATCTTTAGGGAGGGTAGGTAATGAGGCAGCTCAAGATGGGATTTTATGCCAAGGCGGCCGTTGCCAGCATGACGATGGTGGCCATATTGATTTTGACCATGGCGCCTGCTCGGGCCAGAGGAGATACGGAAATGACAACGGTGACGGATGAGGCATTTTTAGCAGTAGCACCGCTTAAGCAGGCTTTGGCCTTGAAAGAGGAAGGCTATTTGCCTACTTGGTCAAGCTCTGGACGAATGGACAACGACCCTGTTCAGATTTATCGCTATCAACCGGATCCCGCCCAAATACGTTTAGAAGGCGCTCATTTCAGTGCCGTGGTGAGTGATTCTGGGCGTTTAAAGGGATTTTCACGGATCAACCCTGATTTAATCGCTGCGGTGACTTTAACCAAGGCTGAAACAGAAACCATTGCGCAGCGATTCTTGGCGGAATACGCCCCTGACCTATTGCCGAATATGGATGTGCAGTGGGTGGATTTGCACGATGAGCCCGTATTGAACGCCGCCGGCGTCACGCAAACCTTAACGGGCATGAAGGTCAAAGCGCGCGATCGGCAAACAGGCCTGTATTTTTGGGTCATCGCCGCGGCCGATGGCAGCGTGATGATTTTTGAGCGGGACATTAATTGGAACTTCACAGTAGGAGGGCGGCAAACAGAAAAATGGTTACACGATAGTTGGCTAGTGGCGCAATTATAGCTGGGCGGCTGGATTCATCACGATAAAGATAAAAAGGAATCATGCAATGAACATGAAAAGAGCAGTTTTTGGGGATAGATTCAAGCACTATGCACACGTTGTCGACGGGGTGACGCTTAGCGAACTTTTGGCGGCATTACAGGAAGAAACCATACAAGAGGAGGCTTATGAAGTTTGCCAAGGCATCAATCCTGAGGCTTTAAATAGGTTGAGACAAGGGTTTTCAGCGTTGGGTAAGTCAGATCAGCTGACTTACCCAGCTCACCATGAGCCCTTGGATCGGCTTTGGGTGCATAAAACGCAGCAGTGTAACGTGTTGATCTCGCCGCCGCGGGCGCTGGCGTCAGCGCAATTTGAAATGAACCTAGTGGTGGACGATGCTAATGAGCTGATGTTGGACCATTTGTCGGGCTTTCATGTGCAGGGCATGGTCTTGATCGAGGCGGCACGCCAGGCATTTTTGGCGGTAACGGAATGCCATTTATTGGCGAAAAATATTCAGTATTACTTCATCCTCGAGCGCTTGGAAGTGACCTATGAGGCCTTTGTGTTTCCCATGTATTGCGGCATCTTGTTTCAGCTGACGGGGCAGCACCAATGGGACCATAAACACGGCTATGAGGCCGATATTCAGTTTTGGCAAAACGGCAGCCTATGCACACGCATACAGGTTCAATACAGCGTGTATGAAGCCACTCGTTTGCTGAATAAGGAGCAGGGTTTAGCCATTTCGGCACGACAGCGTCAGGCTCATGCACCCGCGCTAGCCACGGCAACGGGTGTATTCGATCGGTGAGGGCAGCGATGAAAACTTTAAACCATGCGGCCGCTTTTTTTGACGTTGATGAAACGCTGCTGAATTTAAAAAGCATGTTTTCGTTTTTACGTTATGCCTACGCCCACCAATACCCACAAACGGGTGCCCAAGATTACCACATGGCTTTAATTGCCTTGCAAAACGAGGCCAGAACGACGACGCGAGCACAGGTTAATCATCAATATTATGCTCTGTATCAAGGATGGCAACGAGCGGATGTCGCGGCCTTGGCGGCCGAGTGGTTTAAAGGCATTAATCAGCCACAAAATTATTTAGCGCCAGCGTTGATGCGGCTACATTGGCATCAGGCTCAAGGGCATCAAGTGGTGTTGGTGTCGGGCGCTTGTCAAGAAATCTTGGCGCCTTTGGCGGCATTTTTAGGGGTGAACGCGACGCTGGGCGTGTGTCTTGAAAGCGATGAGCAAGGCGTATTGTCGGGCTTGATTGAGGGGGTGCAAACCATAGGCGTCGGCAAGGCTCAGGTGGTCATCGATTATATGCGCCGGCATCGCTTATGTGCGAGCACCTGCTACGCCTATGGGGATCACATTACCGATGTGCCCATGCTGGAGGCCGTTGGCCACCCCTATGTGGTGAACGCACAAGAGGCCATGCTGGCGTGGGCTAGCCAGCATGGGGTTGAGGTGTTGACGTGAATAAGAGGGCTGTCTGGCGGCGAGGAGAAGACAGCATCAACGACAGGAGCCACCATGAGCCTTAATCATTTAAGAACGACAGCCTTACTGCTGCTGACGCTCTGGTTTAGTTTGATTTTGATTAATAATTTGACTGATCCTGGCACCAACACCGCGCTGATTGCGGCTGTGGTCAGCATGGAAGGTCTGCGCGCTGATCCTGCCTTTGGTAATGGCCTTTTGTGGCGTGCCGTGGCTCAACCGCAAGCATTTGCCGAGGTGGCGCTTAAGCTGGTAATTGCCTATCAGCTGTGTCTGGTGATGCTGCTGTGGCGAGCGGTGTGGCACAACGTTCGGCGCAGCGCCAGTGCGCAGGCTCTAGCCGCGGCTAATCTGGGTATTGCCCTGATGTGTTTACAGGGTGTTGGTTTGATGCTGATGGGCCTGTATTTTGGCTATTGGCTTCATTTTGGCGGGCCTCAGGTGGTGCATTTGTTAATTTTGCTCAGCAGTTTGGGCTTGGCCATTTTGTTTAATGTACAGCCGCGTACGGTTTAATGCCACCGCGCTGGGCTGTGGTCAGACTGTGGCTTGTTTAGGAACTGCTGGCAGAGGTTTTTTAATCGTAGCCGTTAAAGGATGAATGATGAAAACACAATCGCCATCACCGTACTTATTGGGACTGTTGCCCCTGATTGCGCTGGCCGTGGTGTCGCAGCTGTATGTTTTGTTGCCGGTCACGGCTTTATTGGCTGGTTCTTTAGGGGTGAGTGAAGGGCAGGCCAGCGGCTTGAGTACGATTTTTTCTATAGGCTACGCCAGCGGGATGTTGGTATGGGGCGTGCTGTCGGATCGGTATGGTCGTCGGCGCGTGTTGATGCTCGGTATGAGCTGCTTATTGTGGCTGACTCTGTTGCAAACCTGGGTTGAATCTTGGCAGAGCTTATTGGTTTTACGCGGGGCTCAGGGCTTTTTTGCGGCCACGTTCGCGCCCGTCATCATGGTCTGGCTGGCCGAAAATGTGGCCTTGCCTCAGCGCTTAAGCGTGATTGCCTATTTGAGCTGTGCTTTTTTGCTTGCAGGCGTGTTGGGCCAAAGCATGGGGGCATGGTTGATCATTGATGATTTGAAGACGTTGATGTGGGTGTTTGCAGGCTGCTATGCCTTGGCGCTGGTGGTGATAGGGCGCTTGCCTGCACCGCTCAGGCGGCCGAAAGAGCCACCTAGAATCAGTGATTTAATCAAATCATTGCCGACCTTGTTGGTTCACCCTAAGTTAAGGGCTTTATATCTGACATCGCTGTTGTTGCTGTGGACGTTTGTGGTGATTTACGTTTGGCTGACTCAGCATCGTGACACAGGATTGAGCCAGATGGGGCTCAGCATAGGGCTGGTACGCAGTATTGCGTTGCCAGCCATGTTGTTGACGCTGAACAGTGTGTGGTTGATTCGGCGCATTGGCGCCGAACGGGTGTTGATTGGATCGATTGTGGTCATGATGCTGAGCTTGCCGTTTCAGTATGTGTCGGTACAGATGCTATGGCCATCGGGGCTGTTGTTGGGACACTTTGTGTATGTCGCGGCGCTGGCTTATTGTTTGCCCTGTTTGATTGCGACGGTAGGGCAGCAGGCGCAGAGTATTCAGACGGAAAGGCTTTCTAATGTACAAGGCAGCGCTGTGTCGATGTATGCATTTTTATTGTTTATTGGCACCAGCTTAGGCGCTTACTTGCCTAATGTGTGGCCGATTGAGTGGGTGTTTGGCGTATTGATGTTGGGGTTCTTGGCTGCGGCCGTGCTGCTGTATCGTGGTTCTGGGCGCTAATGCCAGGGCCATTAGATGGGGTGAGCAAAGCAAAGCCTAGCCACTATTTCTCAGCCATAGCGAAGGTCAAATTACCTTAAATAAGGTGCGCGTTGTGCCTTCTGTCATCGTGGGTGAAGGGTTGCATGTTTGGCCCTAAAGAGAGGCTATACCCGAAATCGGCAGTACCGCTTACGATGCTGCCGATTTTTACTTATTGCCTTAAACCATCTGGCCAAGATCTGACCATGACTTAAATCAGTCTTTATTACAAATAGTGGTTATTTTGGTAATAATTACAAAAGATGCCGATATTCTCGCTTTATTATTAGATTTATGTGAAAGATTCATTTAACATTGCCCAGTTTTTTTGAAAATTAAGGCATTTTTTATAAGACTATGTTTTAAAAGAAAAAACAAATCAAATAATAAATAGCAGTAATAGAGAAAGGGATTTTATGAGTCACATGGAGCATGATGAAGGCAGCGGTCTACATCGGTCACTTAAGAACCGACACCTGCAGCTAATTGCCATTGGCGGTGCCATTGGTACGGGTTTATTTATGGGTTCGGGTAAAACGATTAGTCTGGCTGGGCCATCACTATTGTTTACCTACATCATCATTGGTTTTTTCTTGTTTTTCACCATGAGGGCAATGGGCGAACTATTGCTGTCGAATCTGAAATATAAATCGTTTGTTGACTTTACACATGATCTATTGGGTCCTATTCCAGGCTTCTTTGTGGGCTGGACCTACTGGTTTTGTTGGGTGGTGATTGGGGTGGCCGATATTGTGGCCATCACGGGCTACACCCAGTTTTGGTGGCCAGACGTGCCGTTATGGTTGCCTGGCGTCTTGTGTATCGGCTTTTTGTTAGGCTTTAACCTATTGTCTGCCAAGCTGTTTGGTGAGGTAGAGTTTTGGTTTGCCTTGATCAAAATTGTGGCGATTTTTGCCTTGATTGCGATTGGTATTTATCTGTTGGCCACGGGTTTTGTGAGTTCAGCTGGTCATGAGGCGAAAATCTCTAACCTATGGATTCATGGCGGCATCATGCCGAATGGCTTTACCGGGTTCTTTGCAGCCTTCCAAATTGCCATTTTTGCCTTTGTCGGCATTGAGCTAGTGGGGACGGCTTCGGCAGAAACCGAAAATCCTCACGTAAACTTACCTAAGGCCATCAACAAAATCCCAGTACGTATCATTGCGTTTTACCTATTGGCCTTAGCCGTGATCATGACGGTGACGCCTTGGACTGAGATTTCACCTGACCGCAGCCCATTCGTGGAAATGTTTGTCTTGATCGGCATCCCCATTGCCGCGAGCTTGATTAACTTTGTGGTGTTGAGCTCAGCCTTGTCATCGGCCAACAGCGGGATGTTCTCTACCGGCCGTATGCTGTTTGGTTTGTCTCGTGCCAAGAGTGCCCCTGGCGTGTTTGGCCTATTGTCATCGCGCGGTGTGCCAAGCAATGGTTTATTGTATTCATGTGCGTGTTTATTGGTTGGCGTGTTTTTGTTATACCAAGACGGCAACATCATGCACGTGTTCACGATTGTGACCACGATTTCCAGTATTTGCTTTATTTTCGTGTGGGCGACCATCATTGTGGCTTACATGAAATACCGTAAGGTTCGTCCTGATGTACACCAGGCTTCTAACTTCAAGATGCCTTTTGGCGTGCCGATGTGCTGGTTTATTTTGGCTTTCTTTGCCTTCGTCCTGTACTTGTTTAGTCAAGAGTCAGACACCTTAACCGGTATGTTGTATACACCGATCTGGTTTGTGCTGTTGGCGATTTCTTATTTGTTCTACCGTAAGAATCACCAGTAAGCGATCAACTGAATGACCCCCTGACGTCCCTCTGCGGCGTCAGGGGGTTTTTGTTTGAGCTAGCCGTAAGGTGAGGGCATCCAGAGGCAGGCGCAGGCCAAAATCAAACCATTCATCCATATTGCCGGTTTGAATTTGGGAGATGATGGCGGTGCCTAGGGGGTATTTTTGAAAGATGGCTTGAATCGCGTCGTCGTGCTGTTTCTTGCTGAGGTTCTTACTGCTTAAGGCCTGTTCTTCAATGGTGAAACCGATGATGTAGTAGAGTAGGGACATGACGCTCCACGTGGCGGTTTGTTCGTCGGCGCCCGCCTCTTTTAAAATATGGATCATCTGAGTGGTGACCCGGGCGACGTTTTCGGAAATGGGGTAGGTGGTGGCTAAAAAGCGGGCGCCGTCGCGGCGGCTGAGCAAGGCTTGGCGGATTTCAGAACCAATATGTACCAGTTGCTCGACCCACGTAGCATTGTTCGGCATCTGTCTGGCCACAGGCGCTAGGAGCGTGTCGGCTACTGCCTCAAGCAAAGCTTCTTTGTTTTTAAAGTGCCAATATAATGAGGGTACTTGAATGTGTAGTACCTGGGCCAGTTTGCGCATACTGAGGCCTTCTAGGCCAGCGGTGTCCAATAGGTTTAAGGCAGTGGCAATGATGCGTTCTTGAGCCGGTGACATAGGCATCCAATCGAGCGTGATTTAATCAAAGAGGCCACCCACAGAGGGCTCTCGTGTCTGCCAGACATTATAACGGAACCCTGCTGATGCTTGGGCGTGCAAGGATGGGGTCTAGACAAAGAAAGTGGTTTTATTTTAAACTGATTATGTTTACTGCTGCCCAAGCCGCGCTTGGGCGTTGTCTGAATGATTTCTTCTTTTTATTAAAGGACGCCTTCGTCATGATCATCCTAGCTTAAGTTGCTTTAAGGGCAACGCCTTTCTTTTTGGTGGTTTGTGCCTGCATCTTAATGTGGTTGATGGCGTCTTTGCGTCTATTTAGTCTACGGTTTTCTGAACCGATCTGGATCTTGTTTGCGCTTTGCGTGAGCGGATGGCACAAATCAAATTTTAGTTTGTTTTGTCAGGAGGTTTTATGTCCTCATCTTCAATTGATTTTTTAACGTTTAATCGTCAGGCTTGGGATCAACAGGCGCTGGCACAGCAGCCATGGTCTCGTCCGGTCAGTGCCGAAGTCATCGCGGCTGCGAAACAGGGCCAGTGGCAGGTGCACTTGACGCCACAGCCGTTGCCCGCACATTGGCTCGGTGACGTGACTGGGTTGAATATTTTGTGCTTGGCGTCGGCTGGGGGGCAGCAAGCACCAGTGTTGGCGGCGGCTGGAGCCAATGTGACGGTGTTTGATTTATCTGATGAGCAGTTGGCGCAAGATCAGATGGTGGCACAGCGCGATGGCTTAAGTTTGCGTACGGAGCAGGGCGATATGACCGACTTAAGCCGTTTTGCCGACGCTGCTTTTGATGTGGTGTTTCACCCCATCTCTAATCATTATGTACCGAGCGTGTTGCCGGTTTGGGCGGAATGCGCGCGCGTCCTCAAGCCTGGTGGGGCCTTGTTGGCCAGCTTCTATAATCCTGTGGTGTACGTGGGCGATCGTGATCCTCAATATATGGCTGATGGCGTGATCAAGCCTAAATACACATTGCCTTATGCCGACATCACTGATTTGACGGCATCCGAGTTGACGGCCAAACAGGCGCGCCATGAGGCTTTGGTGTTTGGCCACAGCCTAACCGATTTGATTGCGGGCCAGCTGCATGCAGGGCTATTGTTGGCTGATTTTTATGAAGACAGTCAACCGCAGCCACGCTTTCTCATAGATCATTATTTACCCACCTTTATGGCAACCAAAGCGATTAAACCTGCTTAAATGAAGCATGGCAATGCTCATGAAGCTGGCTTAGGTTGATGAGCCAGCTTCACGTTGTCTGTCCAGCCGCGTTAGAGTGTGGTCTAATGATGCTGGATTAAGCTAGACCGCAGAGGCCTGGCTGACATTGGATAAAGAAAGAGGAACGGTATGTCTTTAATAGTATACGGGGCGCCACTGTCGCCTTTTGTTCGTAAAGTATTGTGGTTTGTGCAAGAGCGTGAGATGGATTTTGAGCATAAAGTGATCATGCCTTTTGTACAGCAGCCAGATTGGTATCTGGAGATCAGCCCCTTGGGGAAAATTCCCGCCATTCAGGACGGTGATTTTGGCTTGGCGGATTCCGCCGTGATTTGTGGCTATTTACACGACCAATATCCACAAGGCTTAAGCCTGTATCCGTCGACGCCGCAGGCTTTGGCGCAAGTGCGCTGGCTGGAGCGTTATGCCGATGAAACCCTGGCTCAGGCGGCTACGTTTAGCCTATTTAGTCAGCGAGTACTGTCGCCCATGATGGGTAAGCCAGTTGATGAAGCCTTGGTGGATGCGGCTTTAGCCAAACTGCCGCAGCTATTTGACTATTTAACCAAGGTATTGGGTACACAGGATTATTTAGTAGACAATACGTTAAGCGTCGCTGATTTGGCCGTGGCCACTCAGTGGGTAAGCTTGGGCTATGCCGGCGAAACGATTGACGCCGAGCGCTGGCCGGCCTTGGCGGCGCATTTTAAGCGCTTAAGCGAGCGCCCCGTGCTGCAGGCCATGTTGGCAAAAGAGCAGGCCTTGATGGCCAAGCTCATGGCCAAATCAGCATCAGCATAAAAAAACGCCAAGGCCTAGCCTTGGCGTTTTGTATTACAGCATGTCAAACCAAATGAGGTGGCTGTCTTCGCTGGCGCTGATGTCGGCAGGGCCGTTAAGCGCTACAGCGTCGCCGCTGTGTAAAGGCTCACCGTTGAGAGTAATCTGGCCTTTGATCACGTGAATGTAGCTGGTGCCCAATTTAGGCGTGGTTTGGCTGTGTTTTCCAGCCTCAAGCACCAGCGCCGACACATAGGCATCTTGGCGGATGAGTAGCGGGCTATCAGCGCCAGGTGAGACGATGTTGTG
This sequence comes from Neisseriaceae bacterium CLB008, assembly GCA_041228285.1. Taxonomy (NCBI): domain Bacteria; kingdom Pseudomonadati; phylum Pseudomonadota; class Betaproteobacteria; order Neisseriales; family Neisseriaceae; species Neisseriaceae bacterium CLB_ANTARCTIC_008. Next base: position 1,101,324 of record CP166133.1, read on the forward strand.
CCATTGATTGGGCGTTTTAAAAGGGTTGACATACGCTTGCTGGTAGGTCGGCTCGGCATTTTTAACGTTTGGAAACAGCCAAATTTGCAAGAAATGCACCGGCTCATCGGCATCGTTCATTTCACTGTGGGTGACGCCGCTGCCGGCGCTCATTAGCTGCCATTCACCTGCATTGATATAGCCTTTATTGCCCATGCTGTCTTGGTGGGTGAGGCGCCCAGACAGCACATAGGTGAGGATTTCCATATTGTCATGGCCGTGGCGGCCAAAGCCTGTGTGGGGCTTGACGCGGTCTTCATTGATCACGCGTAAAACGGAAACGCCCATGTAATCGGGGTTGTACCAGCTGCCGAAAGAAAAGCTGTGTTGGCTTTGCAGCCAGCCTAAATCGACGGCGCCGCGTTGTGGGTTGCGATGAATCATCAACATAATGTGTCCTTTCTTATGGCTACGGGTTTAAGCTGTGCCGGGAGCCACTGATTATTATTTAAAGACTTTGAATCGGTTTTGGGTTTCGATATAGGTTTTTTCGGCGGCTTCTGCTTTGATCGACCCAAACGGCATTTGCGCTCTGAGGCGCCAAGAGGCAGGAATGGCCCATTCAGTGCTGATGCCAGCGTCGATTAAGGGGTTGTAGTGCTGTAGGCTGGCGCCAATGCTTTGCTCATTTAAAGCGACCCACACTGAGTGCTGGGCCATGCCAGAAGCCTGTTCCGACCAAGTAGGGAAATTGTCGGCATAGGATGGAAACTGGGCTTGCAAGGTGGCCACAACGTCTTGGTCTTCAAAAAACAAGACGGTGCCTTTGGCTGCTTTAAACATCGTCATTTTATCGGCAGTAGCGGTAAAATCAGCGCCGCGATTGCGATCGCGCAAAACCTGCTCAGTTAGGTCCCAGAGGCGATTGTGGGCTTCATTAAATAAGATCACAATGCGTGAGGACTGTGAGTTAAAAGCGCTAGGGGTTTCTTCGACGGCATTGATGATGAGCGTCTCAATATGAGCCTCATCTAGCGTGGTGTCTTTGCCTAAAGCATAAATAGAGCGGCGTTTTTTAATGGTTTGAATAAAAGCAGTCATGAACGTCCTTTCAATCAGTGAAATGGGTACTTAATCAAATCTGAATTGATTAAGTGATTATAAATTAAATAGTTGATGGTTTATTTTACGATGTCAGTGTGGCTTTGAGTAGGCCGAAATCAGCAATTCACTTTTGCATTTTTGGTGGGCTTGACGCTGCGCTCAGGGTGAAGCAATGGATGATTTAACCGATTTTTATTATTTTGTTGAAGTGGTCCGGCACGGCAGTTTTGCAGCGGCGGGGCGTGCGCTCAATGTTTCAACGGCAAAAATCAGCCGCCGTATGGCGCTATTGGAAGAGCGCCATCAGGTGCGCTTGATTCAGCGTTCGACTCGAAGCTTTGAGGTCACAGAGCTGGGTCAGGCTTTCTATGAGCGCTGCGTGGCGATGTTGGCCCAAGCTGAAGAAGCGCAAAGTATTCTACAGTTAGGGCAAAGTGAAGCCCAAGGCATTCTGCGCATTAGCGTGCCGCCAGCATTGATGCACCATCCTTTTCAGGCGATTTTCAATCAGTTCATGTTGGCCCACCCCAAGGTTCAGCTGTATGTGGAGATGACGCATCGACGCATCAACGTCATCGATGAGCATTTTGACTTAAGCATCAGGGTGCGTACGCCTCCGTTTGCAGATTCAGGCTTGGTGGTGAAGTCTTTAGCGGGGTTGACTCAGGTATTGGTGGCAGCACCAGCGTTGTTGGCCAAGCACGAGGCCATCACGACGCTTTCAGCTTTAGACGCGCTGCCTAGCCTCGGGCTAGGTGAGTTGCAGCGTCATCATTATTGGCATTTTGTGGGTGCCGACGGCAGCGTCACCAAGCATGCCTTCTTTCCTGGCTTTATGGCTAACGACGTGACGGCGCTGGTTTCAGCTGCGTGTGACGGCCTAGGCGTGGTGCAGCTGCCCTTGATGTACGTGCATGATTTAATCAAGAATGGGGCATTACAGCAGGTGATGCCTGAATATGCCTCGATTCAGGCCGGGGTATTGCAAGCGGCTTACCCAACGCGTAAGGGCATGCTGCCGATTTTACGGACGCTATTGGATTTGTGTGAACAAGAAATTCAGCTGTCTATTCAGCAGGATATCGGACTCGTAGCCGCTCATTTGGCCACGCAGGTGAGTCTATGAGTTTTATTCAAAAAGTGAATCTATTTAATTTTTTAATGTAAAGATTCATGTTTTTCTTTTTTGGCTGAAACTTCTAAAACATCCATAGCCATGAAAACACCATAAGTTATCCCCAGAAATTGGGGATAAGTCACCTTTTTGAGAACCTGATTTAATACTAGTATTTGCCTGAGCTGCGATGCTTAAAAAATAGGCAATAATTCCGAGTTTAACTTTAAAGATCTTTTTATTATTTAATGGTTAGAGTCTGGGAATAAGGAATGGTTCGAATTCATTATTTTAATTAATATGAATTGAAATCCTAATATAATTAAAGGGCTTAGATAGATATTAGCTTGATTTGGTCGTAAGTCTAGCCATAGCTAAGTTTGCTTATAAATATGGGCTGGTTTATTCGGTTTCAATGCCGTAGGGAGGGCTGCGGCCCACGCTGGTTTCAATGTTAAGCAGGTATTCTGTGTTGTGGGGCGGCTAGGGGATGTTTTACCACTGGCGACAAAGGCTGGCTTGTGGGCCATTTGTAGGGTGGCGCAAAGCGTAGCGTGCCCACCATCTTTTTGTTTTCATAATGCTTCGGTTATTTCGTTATTGATTAAAGGTTGCCTTTCGCCTGTAGGCGACATACTTTCTTTTGGGTGGCCAAAAGAAATGACGTCGCCCAAGGGGCGAAACAAAACGACCAAGTAATAGCGAAATAGCCGAAGCATTGAAACTAATGATTTAAAACGGTGGGCACGCTACGCTTTGCACCACCCTACGCCCACCGGTAAACGTGATTACCATTATGACGCATCGAGGAGCGACACTAAAAACCATGATTTTCGTCATCACCGATCATAAGCTTACCGTTAGCCCCTGCATCGGCCCAAGCGTGACCATGCAGGGGCTGATGCTTTAAGTACTTAGCCCCGCTGGCGTAACGCTTGATCGATTTTTTGATCAGTCTTGTATTGGCTAAGGGCATAAACCGCCCAAATGGCGGCGGGTAGCCAGCCGATTAAGGTGATTTGTAAAATCAGACAAATAAAGCCAGATATGGGGCGGCCGATGGTGAAAAAGGTTAGCCAGGGCAGAATTAAAGCAATCAGTAAGCGCATCATTAAAGTCCTTTTAGAAAAGTCATAAACGTCTGACATCTATCCTAGTAAATAGTGCCCTTTAAGTGGATTTAAAGGGTTGATGCCATGATTTGGCCATAATAGTGGTGTGATTCACATGGTGTGTTAATGGCAGCGCCTTTAGGCATCGGGAGCGGTAGGGAGGCTGCGTTTTATCTGCCCTAGATGGCCATGCACCAGCCGTGGCTGATTTATTAAGGTTTTCTTAAGCTTCATTCGCTATCGTTGAGGGCCAAGTCATGTTCATTAGGAATCCCTGCGATGGCCAAACATCAACCCTCATCAAGCGCCGAGAAGCCTTGGGCGTGGACGCTGTTTTTTATTTTACTCGGTGCATTGACGCTCTACATCGGGCTCAGCGCTTGGCCCTAGACTCAGTCTTTACTGGCTTCCAAAATTTGTGGCCCTGGGCCTTGTTGGCCGAGGATGTCGTCTGGATTGCGTAAGGGGCAATCTTTTTGCGACAGGCAGCCACAACCAATACAACCATCTAGGCCGTCTCTTAGGCGGATCAATCGCTCAATGCGCTGGTTTAAGCTGCTGCGCCAGCGCGTTGAGATCACCGTCCAATCATCCACGCTGAGCTTGGTGTCTTGGCCGATTTCCCCAAACGAGGCTTTAATTTCTTCTAGTGAAATCCCCGTGAGCTGCGCCACTTTAATGACGGCAATATGGCGCAGCACGATGGCGGGATAGCGGCGTTGATTGCCGCTGGTGCGCCAACTTTTAATCAAACCTTTTTCTTCATAAAAATGCAGGGTGGCAACCGACACCCCGCTGCGCTTGGCGACTTCGCCGACGGTCAGTACGCGACCGTGTTCATTTTCGGATGGCATGTTTATCCTCTTGACCTCAGGTTAACTTGAGGTTTTATAATCCGCTTCGCTGTGTCTGTCAAGTGGTGCGCTTTGGCCATGACGACATGGTTTAGGCGTGAAGCCGGCCGGAAATCTCACTGTGGCAACGATGCCGCTCAGTCAGGCACAGGCCGCCTCACGGATAGGATACATCTGCGTGCGGGGCACGCTTCAAGAGGTTAATGATGACAAAACGAACAAAAAAAATGTGGGTTGGGGTCCTGGCGGTGACGGTTGTGGCCGTAGGGTTTTGGATCAGGGGTAGCGGGGCTGCTGCCGCAGAAGGCGGCTATGCTTATCCGCCGGTGAAGGTGGCTTTGGCCACGGTGGCCTTGAATGAGGCGCCGCGCGCTTTTTCGGGCGTGGGTGCTTTAGAAGCTGATCGACAAGTGATGGTGGCGGCGGAAGCCAGTGGCAAAATCACCAAAATTGCGTTTACTTCGGGCCAGTACGTGAAGGCTGGCCAGCTACTGGTGCAGCTGAACGATGCCACCGAGCAGGCCGATCGGGTGCGCCTACAGGCGCAGGTACAGCAGGCGCAGAGCCAACATCAGCGGCTGCGGCAGCTGGTGGCGGAAGAGGCGGCCACTAAGGAGCAGCTAGAAGCCGCGACGGCTCAGCTACACATGGCTCAGGGTGAGCTACAGCGCGTGTATGCACTGATTGCCCAAAAAGCCATCCGGGCGCCGTTTGCTGGGGTGATGGGGATACGCCAAATCAATGTGGGCCAATATCTGAATAGCGGTGACGCCGTGGCCAGCCTGGTGGATGCGCAGGTGCTGCGGGTGAATTTTGCCTTAGATGAACAGGCCGTGGCTGAACTGGCGCTGGCGCAAACCGTGAATGTGAGCGTGGATGCCTATGCCGATGAGGTCATTGAGGCCAAGATCACCGCCATTGACCCCTTAATTAATGAAGCGCGGACGGTGCAGGTACAGGCGACCTTAGCCAATACTGAAGGGCGTTTTAAAGCCGGTATGTTTGCCAAAGTGCAGGTGAAGCAAAACGCCGACAGTGCCGTGCTGACCGTGCCTGAAAGCGCCATTACCTACACGGCTTATGGCGACAGCGTGTTTGTGGCCGAAGAAAATGCCGACAAGCAGCTGACGGTGAAGCGCGTATCGGTGGCCGTGGGCGAGCGCTGGAACGGCATGGTTGAGGTTAAAACTGGCCTGAGCCAAAACCAGCGGGTGGTGACTTCCGGTCAGTTGAAGTTGAACGACGGCATGGTGGTGGAAGCCTTAAAGCGCGACACCTTGAACGACGCGGTCGCCGCCGAACCGGCGGTGCAGCTGCCTGAAATCATCGTGCCTAATGCTGAGCCCAGTACGGCAGAAACGGCAGGTGCCTAATGCGTTTTACCGATCTGTTTGTGCGCCGACCGGTGTTGGCGCTGGTGGTCAGCACCTTAATCTTGCTGGCCGGCTTATTGGCCTTTAATAAACTGCCGATTCGACAATATCCATTATTAGAGACGGCCACCATCACGGTGTCGACCGACTATCCAGGCGCGCCGTCCGAATTGATGCAGGGCTTTGTGACCCAGCCGATTGCGCAAGCCATTGCGTCGGTAGAAGGCATTGATTATTTATCTTCTTCCTCGGTGCAGGGGCGCAGTATGGTGACCGCACGGATGGCCTTGAATCAGGATTCAACTGAAGCGTTGACCGAAGTGATGGCCAAGGTCAATCAGGTGCGCTACAAGCTGCCGGAAAAAGCCTACGACCCGGTGATTGAGCGTTCGGCAGGGGATTCCACCGCAGTGGCTTACGTGGGCTTTTCCAGCGCCACCTTGCCGCTGCCGCAGTTAACGGAATATTTAGCGCGGGTGGTGGAGCCGATGTTCACCACCATTGAAGGCGTGGCCAAGGTTCAGGTATTTGGTGGCCAAAGCCTGTCGATGCGGCTGTGGTTGGATGCGGATAAATTGGCCAGCCGTGGCGTCACCGCTGGCGACGTGGCTGCGGCCATTCATGCCAATAACTATCAGGCCGCGCCCGGTAAGGTGGATGGTCAATTCATCGTGTCTAACGTGCAGGTGAACAGCGATTTAACCAGCGTGGCCGACTTCCAAGAGCTGGTATTGAAACAAAGTGGCAACAGCCTGGTGCGGATTAAAGACGTGGGCACGGTTGAGCTGGGTGCGGCAGCGACCGAAACCAGCGGCATCATGGATGGTGTGCCAGCGGTGTATTTGGGTATTTTCCCCACCCCTAGCGGCAACCCCTTGGTGATCGTAGATGGGATTAAAACCCTGCTACCGCAGATTGAAAAAACCTTGCCGCCCGACGTGCGGGCCAATCTGTCGTTCGAGACCGCGCGCTTTATTCAGGCCTCTATTGATGGGGTGATCAAAACCTTGCTTGAGGCCTTGGTCATCGTGGTGGTGGTGATCTATCTGTGTCTGGGCTCGTTTCGCAGCGTGTTGATTCCCGTGGTGACGATTCCGCTGTCGATGTTGGGCGCGGCCAGCATCATGCTGGCGTTTGGCTTCAGCATCAACCTCTTAACGCTGCTGGCCATGGTGTTGGCAATTGGCTTGGTGGTGGATGACGCCATTATTGTGGTGGAAAACGTGCACCGCCACATTGCCGAAGGTAAGTCCCCCGTTAATGCGGCGCTGGTGGCCGCCCGAGAAGTGGTGGGGCCGGTGATTGCGATGACCATCACCTTGGCGGCGGTGTACGCACCGATTGGCTTTATGGGCGGATTAACCGGTGCCTTATTTAAGGAGTTTGCTTTAACCTTGGCCGGTGCCGTGATCGTGTCTGGCGTGGTGGCCTTGACGCTGTCGCCGGTGATGAGCTCGTTCTTGCTGCCGGCCAAGCAAGATGAGGGCCGAATGGCGCATCTGGCCGAAGGCTTTTTTGGCAAACTCACGGCCGGCTACGCCAAAGTATTGGATTTTGTGCTTCACCATCGTTGGCTAACCGCTGTGTTGATTGGCGTGGTGGTGTTGAGCCTGCCGTTTTTATACCTATCGCCTCAGCGAGAGCTGGCGCCGGCAGAAGATCAGGCCAACCTATTGACCGCGATTAAAGCGCCTCAACACGCCAACTTAAGCTATGTCGAACATTTTGCGCATCGCTTGGATGAGGTTTATACCGACATTGCCGAAACCGAAAGCCGCTGGATCATCAACGGCATTGATGGGCCGGCCTCCAGCATTGGTGGGATTATTTTAACCCCTTGGGGCGATCGCGCTCGCGATGCGGCCACGATTCAAACCGAGTTGCAAACCAAGGTGAACGACGTGGAAGGCAGCAGTATTTTTGCCTTCCAGTTAGCAGCCTTGCCCGGTTCGAGCGGCGGCTTACCGGTACAGATGGTGGTGCGTACGCCGCAGGATTACCAAACCCTGTATCAAACCTTAGAGGAGATCAAGCAAAAAGCGCGTGAAAGCGGTCTGTTTGTGGTGGTGGACAGCGATTTGGACTACAACAACCCGGTGGTGAAAGTGCAGATTGACCGCAGCAAAGCCAACAGCTTGGGCATCAGCATGCAAGACATTGGCGATGCCTTGGGCGTGTTGGTGGGCGAAGGTTATGTGAATCGCTTTGGCATGGACGGGCGCGCCTACGACGTGATTCCGCAAAGCTTGAAAGCACAGCGTCTGACCCCAGAAGGGCTGTCACAGCAATATGTGCGCACCGTTAGCGGCGCGATGATTCCGCTGGCCACGGTGGTGTCGATCAGCACCTCGGTCGAGCCCAATCGTTTGACCCAGTTTAATCAGCAAAATGCGGCCACTTTACAGGCCATTCCTGCGCCTGGCGTGTCTATGGGCGAGGCCGTGGCATTTTTAGCTGAGGCTGCGGCGGCGTTGCCCGCGGGCTTTAGCCACGACTGGCAGTCTGATTCGCGTCAGTATCAGCAAGAAGGCAATGCGCTGGCGTTTGCGTTCTTGGCGGCCTTGGTGATTATTTACTTAGTGTTGGCGGCTCAATACGAAAGCTTGGTGGATCCGCTGATCATTTTGATCACCGTACCCTTGTCTATCTGTGGTGCCTTACTGCCTTTGGCCTTGGGCTGGGCAACGTTGAATATTTACACCCAGATTGGCTTGGTGACCCTGATCGGCCTGATCAGCAAGCACGGGATTTTAATGGTTGAGTTTGCCAATGAACTTCAGGCGAAAGAAGGCTTGAGCCGAATGGCGGCGATTCATCAAGCGGCCCAAATTCGCCTACGCCCAGTCTTGATGACCACGGCGGCGATGGTGGTGGGCTTAATCCCCTTGTTGTTTGCCACGGGCGCGGGCGCCAATAGCCGCTTTGGCTTAGGGGTGGTGATTGTGTCGGGCATGCTGATCGGCACGGTGTTTACGCTGTTGGTACTGCCTACGGTGTACACCTGGTTGGCGCGTAACCATAGCCACGCCCAGCAAACCGATCGGCAACAGCAGCTATTGGCCGCCGATGCGGCGATGGGTAAAGCCCATCAGGAAGGAGAAGGTTTATGAAACAGCAACGATTAATCATGGTCGGGGCGCTCAGTGTGCTGTTGGCAGGCTGCGCCGTTGGGCCTAAATACGTGGCGCCTACGGGGCCTGAGGTAAAGCTTCACAGCGCCGAAGCTCAAGCATTTAAACCGCAATCACAGGCGGCTCAGGCCAGCTGGTGGCTATTCTTTGAAGAGCCTGATTTAAACCGCTTAATCGATGCGGCCTTGGCGCAAAATCATGATTTACGCCAGGCTCAGGCGCGACTCTTGGCTGCTCGGGCGGTGTTCGATGAACGTCAGCTCGAGCGCCTGCCGGCCATCACTTCGGCGGCCAGCTATCAGCGTGCCATCAGCCAGCAGGCTGGCAGCGACGGTACGCCTGCGCGCACGCTGTCTGAGCAATATCGCCTGGGCTTTGACACCCAATGGGAAATTGATCTGTTTGGCCGCTTGCAGCATCTGAGCCAGTCGGCGCGCGCTCGAGCCGACGCCACTCAGGCTGAATTCACCCTGCTACAATTAAGCATCGCCGCAGAAGTTGCGCGGGTGTATTACCAGGCGCAAGGCTTACAGCAACAGCTTGAGCTGGCGCAACAACAGCAGCGTAGTTGGGCGCAAACGGTGAAGATCACTGCCGCATCGGTGCGTCTGGGCAGCGGTTTGCCAGAAGATTTGGCCAATGCACAAGCGCAGCTGTTGCGTAGTGAAGCCCAGATTCCCCAGGTTTATACCCAGTTACAGCAGGCTAAATATCGCCTTGACGTGCTGACCGGCCATGAGCCTGGCCACAATCAGCTGGTGTTGGCCGGCCCTCAGGCGGCGCCCTTGGCAAAAAATCTGCCTTTGGGCGACGTGAACGAGCTGATTCGGCAGAGGCCAGACGTGGTGAAGGCTGAGCGACTGCTGGCGGCCAGCAGTGCCGACGTTGGGGCGGCCACGGCTGATCTGTTCCCGCGTCTTAATCTTGGCGGCTTCTTAGGCTTTATTGCCCTGCGTGGCGGCGACATCGGCCATGCTTCGCGCGGCTTTGAGTTGACGCCTAATTTAACTTGGCCAGCCTTACAGCTGGGCAATGCCCGTGCCCGCTTACGCGGTGCCAAAGCCCAGAATACCGGTGCTTTGGCCCAGTATGAGCAGGCTTTATTATTGGCGCATGAAGAAGTAGAAGGGGCGGTGACGCAGCTGGTGCAGCATCAAGACAGCTTGAAAGCCCTGCTACAGTCGGCGCGTCACGCCGAACAAGCCGTAGCGATTGCGACCAAGCGCCATAAAGCAGGCTCTGGCCAATATTTAAGCGTTCTGGCCAATCAGCGGGCGCTGTATGAAGTAAAGCAGGCCTTACTGGCGGCGCAAACCGACTCCTACATCAATGTGGTGGCGCTGTATAAAGCCTTGGGCTGGGGGCAGGCTTAATCCTCATGCCTTGATACAAAAATCGGCCCCAAACGTTTAGCCGTTTGGGGCTTTTTGCGTTTGAAGTGGTCGGTTTCATGGCTGGGATGCGGTCTAAGCGTGGCGCAGGGCGCTGGGTATACTCGGCTTTTTAGGCATGTTAAGAAAGCCCATGATGGATGAGACGGACAAACGGACGGCCACCGCGCTGAGCCCCAGAGATTTTCTGGCGCCCTCGATTGCGGCGTTGGTATCGGTGTTGGTGAATTATGGTGGCACCTTTGTGCTGGTGTTTCAGGCGGCTCAGCTGGCCCAGCTGTCGCAGGCGCAAACGGCGTCGTGGGTGTGGTCGGTGTCGATTGGGGTGGGCGTCACGGGGGCGTGGCTGAGCTGGCGTCATCGTGCCCCCATCATCACCGCGTGGTCTACGCCCGGGGTGGCCTTCTTGGCCACGGTGATGCCGTTTACGCCTTATGCGGAAGTGATCGGCGCCTATATAGTGTCGGCCTTGGCCTTTGTGGTGCTGGGCATGACCGGCGCTTTTGAGCGTTTGGTGCGGCTGATTCCAGCGGGGATTGCGGCTGGGCTTTTGGCCGGGATTTTATTGCCGTTTGGCATTGGCGCTTTTAGCGGCGCGACGGGCGCGCCGTTTTTGGTCATCGTGTTGCTGCTGGTGTATGCCGTACTCAAGCGTTGGACGGCGCGGTTTGCCATCGTCGGCGTTTTGGCTTTGGGCTTAAGCCTGCTGGTGCTGCAAGGGCAGGTAGACTTTTCAGGGCTGTCGCTGAGCCTGGCGCAGCCGGTGTTTGAGCGGCCAGTGTTTTCTCTGTCGGCCTTGGTGGGCGTGGCCTTGCCGCTGTTTGTGATCACCTTAACCGGCCAGTATATGCCAGGCATGCTGGTGCTGCGCCAAGATGGCTACCTCACCAGCGCCAACCCGATTTTGACCGCGACGGGCTTGGGCTCTTTATTGATGGCGCCGTTTGGGGCGCACGCGTTTAACGTGGCGGCCATTACCGCCGCCATTTGTACGGGTAAAGATGCCCATCCCGATCCTGATAAGCGCTACATCGCTGGTTTGGTGTGCGGGCTACTGTATGTTTTGGTGGGCGTGTTTGGCGTGACTTTGGCGACGCTGTTCTTGATTTTGCCTAAGGCCTTTATTGCCACTTTGGCGGGCTTGGCGCTCTTGGGCAGCATCAGCGGCAGCTTGGCCAGCGCCATGCAAGACGTGCGCACGCGCGAAACGGCGCTGATCACTTTTTTAGCAACGGCGGCCAATGTCACGCTCTTAGGCGTGGGCGGTGCCTTTTGGGGGCTGGTGGCGGGCCTGCTGTGCCATTTCATCTTGCACGGGCGCTGGCGTGCTCGGGCGGCTTAAGGCCTGACTGAGTGCTTGGATGGTGGTGGTGATTTCATGCGGCGTGAGCGAGGCATAGCCTAATACCCAGCCAAATAGGGGCTTAGGCCCCAGATACAGGCGGCTAAGTCCAGGCAGCGCAATGCCGGCGTCGGCGGCTTGGGCGAGGGTGGTGGCTTCATCATAGCCGGGCAGTAGGTGGCAGGCCAGTAAGAGACCGCCGCCTTTTCTAGGGCCGATGGGCTGGATGACGTCGGCCAGATGAGCGTCTATCGCCGCTAATAAGGCCGCTTTTCGGGCGGCATAAAGCTGACGCATCATCCGCACGTGGGCGTTGTAGTGGCCATCGGCCATAAAGCGGGCCAACGTGAGCTGGTTGTTCAGCGGCGTGTGCCCATCCAGAATACTGCGGGCGGCCACCATGGCAGGCATGAGGCTAGGCGGCAGGGCGATGTAGCCAATGCGTAAGCCTGGAAACAGGGTTTTGCTGAAGGTGCCGATGTAGAGGGTACGCTGGTATGGGTCTAGGCCTTGTACACAGGCCGTGGGCAGGCCATCGTAATGAAATTCACTGTCGTAATCGTCTTCGATGATCCAGCCCTGGTTTTGCTGGGCCCAGTCGATGAGGGCGAGACGACGCTCTAAAGATAGGGTCACGCCCGTAGGGTATTGATGTGAGGGGGTGACGTAGACGCAGCGCGCGCCGCTGGTGTCGGCCAGAAGCTGATCAATGCGAATGCCTGACTCATCGACGTCGATCGGCACCACGCGGGTTTGGGCGGCTTCAAAGGCTTTTTTGGCGCCAAAATAACCGGGGTTTTCCATTAAAATGGGCCCATCGGTGTCTACCAGCATGTGGGCGCACAGCGTCAAGGCCTGGCGGGTGCTGCTCAATACCAAAATATTCTGGGCGGTAACCTTGGCGCCGCGTTCGAGGTTTAAATAAGTGGCAATGGCCTCACGCAGCGGTGCGGCGCCCTGAGGGTCGGCGTGCAGCAGGCCATGATGTGGGGTTTCCAGGACGACTTTACGGTGCAGGCGCAACCACACGTCGATAGGGAAGGCGCGCGTCTCCGGCAAGCCGGTGGTAAATGCCTTGGGGACTTGCTGATCGACAACGCCGCCGGAAGCCAACACTTGCTGACCGCGTTGGCTGAGGCTGGCGCTGACGGGCTCGGGTGGGCGAAGCTTGGCGCGTGCCGCGCTGCGGCCATAGAGATTGGCGCCAATCAGATCGGCGACATAGCTGCCAGAGCCTTCTTTACGGGTGATGTAGCCATCGCGCTGTAGCTGAATGTAGGCATTTTCGACCGTGTCGCGCGCCACGCTGAGCGACTGGGCCAAGGTACGGCTGGCCGGCAGCTTACTGCCGGGCGTCAAAACGCCTTCTAGAATAAGGGCGCGCAGGACGCGCTGAATGCGCAGATGTCGCTCCAAGGTTTGCAGTTCTGGCTGATTCAGACGGATGCGAATGGTTTCCAGCGAAAAAGACTTGCTCATGGCTAGGCCTCGTGGGGCTTAATGGCGATAAAGAGGGACGGGGTGATCGTGTCCGTCAGTGTAGCCTTAAACACCGCTGCTTGTCATGGCGTGTTTAAGGCTACGGATTTGTTTTGTTGGATAGATTTAAACCGGCATGCGGTATTCAATGCAGCCTGATTTGGCCGCAATCCAGTCGTACAGCTTTTGTGCGCGGGCATTGGTGTGGTGGGTGTGCCAGTACAGGCGGCCACACTGCTGCTGTTGCGAAAAAGCCTGCACCCATTCGATCAGGCGTTTGCCTGCACCGCTGCCGCGGACGCTGGGGTCGACGTAGAGGTCTTCTAGGTAGCAAAAGTCTGCAACGGCCCAGGTAGAGCGATGCACCACATAGTGGACAAAGCCAACCATTTGGTCACCCACCAGCGCCACGGCGGCGTGAACGGGTTCATTCGGATCTAAGAAGCGCTGCATCTGGGTGGTGGACACTTCTGGTGCGAGGGTGACCTCATAAAAATCTTGGTAGGCCTGCCAAAGCGGCAGCCAGGCGTCAAAATCGGTGGCTTGAATCGGGCGTAGGGTTAGGGTGGTCATATTAGGGCCTGTCTTAACGATTAAAAAGAGCTGAAGCGCAGCCATCATAGCCAAGGAAATGGCTGGATGGTCATGCCAGTTTTTAGGTAATCAACAGACCGCTTTTAAGGCATCCCCGCTTTAGTCTGCACCATAGGCTGCTGCGGCGGCCATGAGCTGTTCGATTTGATCATTGCACAAGAGCGGTCGTAGCGCGGTGAACTTGGCTTCTGACCAGGTATAAATCTGTAGTGCCAGCAGCTGTCCAATCACCTTTGGCGCAAAGCGCTGACGAATCGGTTTGGCAGGGTTGCCAGCCACGATGGTGTAGGGGGCGACGTCTTTGGTGACAATGGCGCCCGAGGCAATGACGGCGCCTTCGCCTATGGTGACGCCGGGCATGATGGTGGCGCGAATGCCGATCCAAGCACCGTCGTGGATGACGGTGTCGCCCTTGCCGATGTAGGCGTCTTCAATGTGCTCAATAAAGGGGTAGAGGCTAAACCAATCGGTGCGGTGGGTGTGGTTGCCGCCCATTAAAATAATGGCTTCGGCACCGATGCAGACATAGTTGCCAATGTAGAGTTGATCAACGGGCCAAGGAGAATCCCAGTGGCTGAGGCTGTATTCATCGCCATATAAATAGCGCACTACGCTGTCTTCAAAAGAGCCGCTCCACGCCGCGCTGTAATAGCTTTTCTCTCCTTTGATGTGAATATTGGGGTTCTTCACCGTTTCGTGTAGGTATTCGACAATAGACCAATGTTTGGGCTCAGGGTGAGACATGGGGTAACCTTTAAAACAACTAAACAAGGCTTGATTCTAACGGCCATGCCTGAATGCAGCAAGGCCAGCCTGGGTGAGCAGGCTGGCCTTGAGTCGATCATAGGCTAGACGCCAAGAAATTCAAACGGCTTGCTGGTTTTGAATTCAGTCGAGACCTCACCGGCAAAAATATTGCCTTGATCCTTGCCTAAGTCCAGTTTTTTAACCTGGCCCGTTTGTTTGGAGAAATCTACTTTTTTCAAATCAACCCAGAAGAGGTTCGGTGAGACGGCCGATTCAAAGAAGTACAGCTGCCGCTTGTGGTCAAATACGGTGCGCCAACGGGTAGAGGAAATATTGGGTTCTTCCTCGGTATTGAGGCCAAAAGGTACGGACACGTTGCGAATCACGCTGAAGACGCTGGCGACAGATTGCTGTAGGTCAGCCGTTTTGGGAATGGCGTTGACGTAAAAAGACGCCCGTGCAAAGCGGTCGGCCGCGCGGTTGGTGCCCGGTAGCATGACGGTGCCGCCAATTTGTTTCCAGTATTGGTTAAGCGCCAGCTGCTGGTCGAATGTGGGTGAATTGGTCATGACCTGATATTTAGGGCTGTGATGAATGACCTGCTTGCCGTTGATGTATTCGACAATGGCGCTGTCACCGCTGCTGTCTGAAATCGACAGATGCAAAGTCGCCAAACGTTTTTCGCCCGGCACAGCGTCGGTGATGACGATGAACGGTTCTTTTTCCAGCGCCTTCACGGTTTCGGCCACGGTGGCGAAATTATCTAGAACATATTGTGCCCAAAGCGATAACGACAGCGTGGGCTTATTGGATTTTTTAGCATTAGGATATTCAGATTCCACCAACCACAATAGGTTGGCATTGAGGCCTGCTTCGTTCACCCCGTCTGTGGTGGCAATGTCGTAGCCAGAAGCGATGACGCTACCGTATTTGGCCTGCCATTTGACTGATCGTGGGCCGGCGTTGCCGTCGCGCTGTATGCCTTGCGGCAAAATCCAAATATTGGTGCCGACGTCGGTTTTCCAATCCATAGAGCGGGCGGTGATGGTGTTATTGTCTGGCCCTTGGTACACAAAGCGCGTGCAGGCAAAAGAAGGGGCCGTGGCCAAAAGTGCCAAAGAGGTGGCCAGTACGATGGTTTTTTTTAACATGAATCATCCTTTTACTTCTGGTTTTAAGAGGGTTTATTAGCGCAGCTGCAGGCTTAAACCAATGACTGGGCCACTTTCTTTAATGTCCCAGATGAAATTGCCTTGTTCATGTTTCTGATCGATGACGCGGTAACCTAGGCGTAGATTAGTCGGCCGATCAAACAGTTTGGTTCGGTAGCCTAGATAGGCTTGATAACCTTTGCTGTGGCGGCTGCCGACGTCGACTTGCCCCGCGACGTTCCAGCGTGGATTAACGTCGACTAAAAAGCGGGTGCCGATGAAGGGCTCGCTCCAGGAGGCGGAGCGATTAGCCTCTTTGGTTAGGCCCATGGCGCTGGCCTTAAGGTCGGCGGTGACGCTGGTAAAATGCATCCCTACGGTGGGCTCCAGCACAAAGCGCAGGCCTTGATCGTTGCTGCCGCTGTCCCAGGCGGTGGCATAAATGCCTACGCTGGTGCGGTCTAATTTGGTTTTTAACTGGGTATGGGCAGGGCCGACCTGCTCCTTATTGCTGGTTTTAACGTATTGCTTGTCGATGTAGGCGCCCCAACGGCCTTTGGCCACGTCTAGGTAAGCCATATAGGCGCCATCAAGATTGTCCCAAGTATCGGAAAAAGGCACATCGACTGATTGCTTAAGGGGCCCGATGGCGGCGTCGCCTTTAATCTTGGCGGCAAAGCCATACAGTGAGACATACACCTTGATCGGCTCTTCCTGAAAAGACGCTGCCGATGGGGTCGGCTCTGTCATCATCTGAGCCAGGCTCGTTGTGGGCAGGGCCGCTGCAAATATTAAGGCCAAAGTGGTGGAAGTGACAGGGGACATGATGGCGCTCTCTGAGTAATGAAGGTGTGTATTATTAAAACACTTGTTTTAATTAGTGATAAATATCAGCACAACGAAAACCGACAGCGCCTCCGTCGTGGTCATATTATGCTGGATGCCAGTGGATTAGTGCAATAGCTTTATGGCCTTGAGGGCCTGAATAATGAAAATAGACGATGGTGTGTGGATTCTTTGTAGGGAGGTGCCAAGCGTAGCGTGTTCACCTGTAGGCAATAGCGACATGACCAAAGTATGAGCAGTAGATTTAATCCTTAGCATCAACAGTGGGTAGGTGACGCTTTACCCACTATCACCACCGTGTTTACGCACCTAAAGCCCATGGGTCGCAACCCACTTTACACTTAACGTTGTTGCCAGCGTGGGCGTGATCCATCGACAGCTAGTGCAGCTGTACGCTGAAGCCCAACATCAGGCTTTTCTCATTCACGTCCCAAGTAAAGTCGTCTTTAATGTGTTTTTGATTGAGGATGCGGTAGCCGAGGCGAACGTTCATCGGGCGATTGAAGAGTTCATCCCGATAGGCTATATAGCTGAGGTATTCTTTACTGCGGCGTGTGCCGACGTTGGCCTGACCATAAAGAACCCAATGACGATTAAACTCATGCGCAAAACGTACGCCTAAGTAAGGTTCATGCCACGATGCAGTCCGTGAAAGCGTATGGGTTTGGCCCATAAAGTCGGCGCTTAGGTCTACACCTACCTTGGTTTGATGCAGGCCAATGGTGGGGGCTAAGATGGTTTTGGCTGGACCTAGATGAGCGTTGTCACCCACGACGTTTACATAGGTACCGAGGCTGCGACGATCCATTTTGGCTTTTAGTTGAAAGTCGATGCCATACAGTTGATCGTCTACAGTGGCTTTAATGTATTGCTGGTCAAAATAAAGGCCCCAAGGGCCTTTGGACACATCTAGATACAAGGTGTGGGCCATTTTGATATGGTCTAAACTATTCGAGAAAGGCACGTCAAGTGAATAGCTTATGGGCAGCTTGGCTTCTGGATCTTGAGGTTGCCATTGGGTTGAAAAACCAAAGGCGTTGACATAGATTTTGAGGGGCTCTGCGTTAGGCGTTTGCGCCCAGCATAATGAAGAGAGGAGCGGCCAACAGAGGGTGCCGAATAATGCTTGAGCCGCAGTGTTCATATTGAATGAATGTCTATAATGATTTGATTTATACTAGTTTAATTAATTCAGCGTCCTTTGAATAGCGCCATGCGGTTGCCCGCACGAATTTGTGTGGCATCTAGGCCTTGATTTGACGGTAAACCTCTGATTAAGGCTGGCGGGCTTTGTCTAAATTGTGGCTTAAAGGGTGTCAGGGTGATGTTGTTTAATGATGCTGTACACCGTGGTTCGGGAAACATTATATTGTTTGGCCAGTTGAGTGATGCTGGTTTTTTGGGCCTGAATGTCGCGTAGCAAGGTGTGTATTTCAGCAGGGCTTAGCTTGGGCCGACGACCGCCGACACGGCCCCTGGCTTTGGCTGCGGCTAATCCAGCAAAGGTGCGCTCTCGGATGAGGTTACGCTCAAATTCGGCCAAGGCCGCAAAAACGTGAAAAATCAACTTACCGGTATTGCTGTGGGTGTCAATTTTTTCGGTGAGGCTTTCAAAATTAATCTGGTTTTTTTCCAGTTCTCCAATGATGTTGACCAGGTCGCGTACGCTGCGGCCAAGGCGGTCTAAACGCCAAACCACCAGCGTGTCACCAGGCTTTAAACTATTTAAGCATTGATTCAGCACTTTTCTTTGTGCGTTTTTACCGCTGGCGATTTCGGTAAAGAGCTGGTCGCAACCGGCCTTCATTAATGCATCTTGCTGTAGATTAAGGGTTTGATCTTGGGTTGAGATGCGGGCATAGCCGTAGCGATAGGTTTTTACTTGCATTAAGAGTCTCTGTAGGCGTGATGTTGTTTTTATCGGAGGGCTAAAAAAGTAGGGCCGCTGGTCGGCCCTGTGGTCGATGTTGCTGCCGCGATACGCGCTGTTTACAACAGTGGATAAAGCGCTTTAATCATGGGCGAGCATGACCATGAAGTGTGCTGTTTCAATGGTTCGATTGATGGGTGTGAATCATGAGCTGATGCTTATAGGCCTTGCTTCATTTGGTGATGTGGTCTTGTGTGAGTCTGTGTTTTTATTGCCACTGGGTGATTATAGGGGTTTTTAAGCGATGAGGCATTAAATGGACGGTTTATGCTGATGGCTTGTTACTTTAGAGCGACATGCTGTGCCTGGCCCGTCCCTATAAGAGTCAACACACTGTGTTTGTAGGGAGAATCTTCAGGCTTCTTAATGTCAATTGTGTTTACCGTGAGCTTAAACGGGTCATGATGCACCTAGGATTCATAATGGGTGCTGATAGGGTAGGGGCGATATCAGGATGTGTACGATTGATTGGCTGGGATTGACAATAGGCCTATTTAATAACGATAATGCGAACAATTATTATTAAGGCTGCTGAATCAGATGTTATCGAACGAAACAAAGCCTACGGGCATGAGCCCGAAGCAATGGGATCAGTTTTATCGCGCTCATTGTCCGTGGTTAATTAAGATTGTCTGCCGCTATTCGGGCTGTCGTTTTGTGGCAGAAGACATTAGCCATGATACCTTTTTAAAGGTATTGGTTCAGGCAAGCCCGTCGGTGGTGCGTGGTTTAGCGCAAAACCCCAAGGGTTTTTTGCGTTCGATGGCCAAGCATTTACTCATCGATAAGATTCGCCGAGACCTAGTGGAACAGAGTTATTGGGATAGTCTACAGGCCTTTCATCTGAATGTATCTGATTATCAGCTAGATGAGCATGTAGCGGCCATTGAGGCCTTATCAAAGCTGTCTCAAGCGCTGGAAGCCTTGCCGCATTTAGAGCAAAGCGCTTTTTTATTGTATTACATTGACGATCTGAAACATCAAGACATTGCCGAACGTTTAGCGGTGTCTGTCTCGACGGTTCGTCGTGCGATTGCCCGCTGCATGATGAACTGCTACCACTTATATTATGAGTCTGAGCCTTCTTAAATGGCCTCTTCATCCCCCTCTCATGCCCAAATAGAAGCCGCTATTCAGTGGCATCTTTACTTTCAAGAGCATGCGGATGTGCCGTCGGCTCATCCCGCATTTCAAGCTTGGCTGCAGGCCGATGTGCATCATGCCTTGGCCTGGCAGCGCATCCAGCACATCTATGGCCATTGGCAAAAGGTACCGAAACAGGCGCTGTCACAACCGGTGGCCCAGTTAGCCCAATTGCGTCAACGTCCCCATACGTTTGTGGCGGTTTGCGAGTATTGGGGGCAGCGAGTCAAAACCAAAAAAGGTTTGTTGGCCGTATTGTTGATGCTGTTTGGTGGTTTTTTGGGTTTGCAGCAATGGTCTGCGTGGACGCCGGGGGCTGATTACGTCACGGATGTGGGCGAGGTGAAGGTGGTCAAACTTGAAGACGGTAGTGAATTGACTTTGTCGGGTGCTTCGGCAGTGAAGATACGCTTTACCGCCCAAGAGCGGCTGATTGAGCTACAGCGAGGCCGCTTGCTCATTAACGTGGCAAAGCAGGCTAATAGACCTTTATGGGTGACGACGGATCAGGGTCGGGCTCAGGCGATGGGGACGATTTTTTCTGTAGAGCAACTGCCAGAACAGCAGACAGAGGTGATTGTGCTGGAGTCTAAAGTGAACGCCTGTGCTGATCAGGGTGTGGGGGGCGATGCCGTGCCCGCTTGTGTTCTGTTGACTGAAAATCAGCGCGTGCGGCTCTTGCCACAAGGGCTAGGGTTGGTTTCAGGTATTGATGCTGAAGCCGAAGCATCTTGGACCAAGGGATTGATCACGGCCACTGATATGCCGTTGTCGGCTTTGTTGGCGACGCTCAATCAGCATCATGCGGGGCAAATTCAATATGACGCACAACAGCTGGCGCCTTATCTGGTGTCGGGTGTGTATGCCCTGAATGATCCAGAAGCGACCTTGGCAGCCATTAGCCTGATTCAGCCTATTCGGGTGCGGCGGATAACCGAAGGGCTGTTTTTTGTAGATATTGATCCTCGTAAAATCAAATAATTAGGATTTAAAAGGCGTTTTGCTGAACAACTTGTGTGGGCTCAAACGTTAAATAAGTATGAGCTTTTTATATGAGGTAGCACACATGTTGGATCAGCAAAACAAACTAAAAATGAGTTTCTTAGTGGTGTGGGGTGCATTGGCCCTTGGGCCGTCCCCCACGGTTCAGGCTCAAACGCCTATCACCCATAGCTATGTGATTCCTGCCGGCCAACTGGGTGCGGCGATTCAGAAATTTGCTCGCGACAGTGGCGTGGTGATTTCTTTTGATGGCGCCATCGTTAAGGGCCTGAAAACCAGCGGCCTACAGGGGGCATATGGTTTTGAAGCAGGGCTGTCGCAATTACTTCGAGGCCATTCTTTAACGTGGGTGGGTGGTCAGGGCGTGTACACGATTCAAGCCCGACCTGAGTCGCCAGCTGGCGGTGAGTCTGCCGCAGCCGGCCAGGGGGCACGCTTAGAAGATGTGGTGGTGATTGGTTCGTCAGCGAATAAGCAGAATGCTGTGTATCAGGGCGCATCGTCTAGCGTTTATTTAAACGAGCAAGAGTTAGGACGGTTTTCTCGCGTCAGTCCGTCTGATATTTTGAACGGGATTGCCGGCGTTGAAACCGGCGACAGCCGCAATGGCGGCGCTTTGGACGTAAACATTCGTGGCATACAAGGTATGGGACGGGTGGCGGTAACCGTTGACGGTAGCCAGCAAGCTTTGGAAACTTATCGTGGCTATGGCGGTACTCAAAACAGAAGCTATATCTCAGCTGATTTGATCAGTGAGGTCACCGTGGAGAAGGGCGCCAGCACCAAGCCAGGTGGCGCGGGTGCCATCGGTGGGGTGGTGGCGATGAACACCATCGGGGTAAAAGACATTGTCAAAGAAGGCCAAAATAGTGGCGTGCGCCTAACTGGAAACCTGTGGAGCAACAGCACCAGCGTCGACTTAAGCCAGATCGGTCAAAACGACAGCATGGCCAGCGTGGGCAAAATGCCTGGTGGTTTTAATGACGGGCATGGTCGTTCCGGTAGTGTAGCCGTGGCGCACAAAGGTGATGGATTTGACGTCGTGGCGGCTTATGCACGTCAGCGCCAAGGCAATTACTATGCGGGT
Source organism: Neisseriaceae bacterium CLB008 (assembly GCA_041228285.1). Classification (NCBI taxonomy): domain Bacteria; kingdom Pseudomonadati; phylum Pseudomonadota; class Betaproteobacteria; order Neisseriales; family Neisseriaceae; species Neisseriaceae bacterium CLB_ANTARCTIC_008. Next base: position 1,122,703 of record CP166133.1, read on the forward strand.
AAAAAGGGCGAAGATCGTTATCCTCAACTCAATTGGGTATACCGTGCCAATGAAGAAGTCATGAATACCTCGAACAGTAATGAATCGGTGCTGTTAAAAACCACGCTTAGGCCCACAGATGAGCAAACTTTGGCGCTGACCTATCGGTATTTCGATGGCGAGTTTGGCGAAATTATGGGCTCGGCGCTGTATCGCGGTAATGGTGAGCGCATTCCCCAATGGCCCATTGGCAGCATGCGCATGAATACTTATACCGCCAACTATGGCTATGTTTCTGCCGATCATTCCTGGCTAGATGTTAAGGCCAACCTGTGGCTGACCAAGGCGAAAAATAAGCAAATGAATGCAGGTCCGGTGGCGCCTGAGTCACAAACCTCTGAGATCGGCACCGACTACCGTTGGTCTAGCCTCAATAATCAGCGTTGGGGGTTTGACTTTGCCAACGACGCCGTATTTGATACGCGCTGGGGCGAATTGACGTGGACTTTAGGCGGCTCATATCTGGAAGAGGACATTCGGCCGCATAATGTCCTCATCACTCAAGATGACATCAACAATAATCAGCATGTGCGCGATGCCAAGCGTAAAGAGCTCAGTTTCTTGTCACAATTACAGTATAAGCCAACCGATAAGCTCACTTTAGAAGTGGGCGGGCGCTATACTCGGTTTAAGAATAAAGACCGTAACCGCATGGTGAACCGTACCAGCGTGTATTCGGATGACCCGTATAAAAAAGTGTGGTTAACCATTAAGTCTGAACATGGCTACACGCGTGCGGGTTCGATTGCGTGGTATGCAACTGAGCAGGGCGATTATCGGGCTGAGGATAATCCAGGCGAGCGCATCATGAGTGGTGACAGCAAGGATATTTTGATTCAGGCCTATGGTGGTCCCTATACCTTAGCCGAGCTAGAGCAACGTTACGGCGGTAAGGTGGTGAGCTATAGCGTGGATAGAGACGAAATTGAGGGGGATTTCTTGGGCTATCGCTATGAGGCAGAAGAGCCGCTCACCTACAGCGGCGATGAATTTGCACCCTTTGCCAGCATTCGCTATCAGCTGCTGCCATCTGCCCATGTCTATGCCAATTATAAGGAAGCCATTCGCGTACCGGGCCTGTTTGAAACCACATTGGGCATGGGTGCTGGGGTGGATCCGAGTAACCAAAACCTACGCCCCGAGCGTTCGAAAAGCTGGGAGATCGGTGCGGCGGCATATCGCCAAAACTTCTTGCGTTTTGATGATCAAGCCAATATTAAAGTGGCTTACTTTAAAACCAATATTCATGATTACATCGCCCGCTACTATACGGATTCATTGAAGATGTATAATAGTGAAAGTTTTAAAGTGTCTGGCATGGAGTTACAGCTAAACTATGATGCGGGTGGTTTTTTTGCCGACTTAGCCGCCACTAAGTACTTTAAAGCTCAAACCTGTGACAAAACCGTGGCTGCTTTTTTACGACAGTATGAAGCCTATGTGCCCGACTGTACCGATGGGGGCTTTAGAGGCTCGTATGTGAACACGCAAAATCCGCCTAAAACAACGGTGGTGTTGACCGCAGGGGTACGTGCCTTAAATGAAAAGCTGACTTTAGGTACGCGCCTGACCAAAACCAGTGGGCCATTACACGATTTGAATCAATCATGGCAGGCGCAGACAACGACCATCCAAATCAAGTATGAGCCGGTGACGGTGGTGGACGTGTTTGCCAGCTATCAGATTAACGACAGTTCATCGTTTAATTTCTCGATTGATAACCTCACCAATCGCTATTATCTAGACCCTTTAGCGCAAACGTTGATGCCGGCACCCGGGCGTAATTACCGCCTCGGGTTTAGCCATAAGTTTTAAGCTTCAGCAACAGTACCGCCGCCCATCTTTTGATGGGCGGTTTTTATTGGGCCCAAAAAAGCCTAGAGGCGTCGTATCGTGACGCCTCTGGGCGATGGCTAATGCTTAAAACTTCTTGCTGACGCCAAACCTCAGCGTTCTGCCGGGCGCAGGGAAGTGAGAGCGGGTAAGAGGATCTAAGTAATACTGGTTGGTCAGGTTGGTGCCGACCAGTTCGATGCTGAGGTCTTTCTTAAAGTGGTAGTTCACCCACGCATCCACCGTGGTGACCTTGCCCCAGTGAATGGGCACGCTGGATTCCCAGGTCACGGCTTCGCCAAAGTTTTCCTTATCGGTATTTTTAGAGCCAGCATGATGCAGGATACGCGTGCCTAGCTCTAGGCGTTCATTCATGAAGCGCCCACCCAAGGTTAAATTAAGGGCGTATTTAGGCGGCGTCATATTGCGTAAATAGCTGTTGTAAAAACCATCTTTCACGCAGCTGGCCACCGAGCCATAGTAGGGGTCAACCGTAATGGCTTCAGAAGCATCGCATACCTTATTGTTTAAGAAGTATGACGCGCTGAAGTCGGCAAAGAAGCGGCCGTTGTCATAGCGGCTTTGCAGTTCTAGACCGCTGACGATTTGTTTTTCTCGGTTGCTGAGGTTGAAGTAATTGTCCCGATCAATGACGTCTTTGATGGTGTTTTTAAACCAAGCCACCTTTACGTCGGCATAGCGATCGGCCTTTAATAGCTCGCTTAAGTCATGCAGATAGCCTAGCTCGATATTGGTGCTTTTTTCTGGCTTGAGGTTCTTATGCACGATTTGCCCTGCCGAGAAGCCAATGGTGGATTCAAAAATGCTCGGCATGCGTTGGGTTTTGGCGTAGCGAGCGTACATACGCGCATTGTCTGTGAACCATGCGGTGGCGGCAATAACTGGCTGCCAGCTGCCGCTGTTGCTTTGTTTGGGCACCTCGTTAAAGCGATTTGGGTCATTGGTATTGCTTTGGCGGTAAAGCTGCACGGTACGGTGGCGATAAGGTTTGGCGCCGGCTTCAACCAAAGTAGGGTCTAGGAAGGGGTTGTCTTCTTGGTGGAAGCGGCCATCATCGCGCTCCGTCCATTTGACGTCACCCTTAATGATCCAATCATCGTATTCACGATTGACGTCTACGTTGAGGCCTTTTTGACTCATTTCATTTTTGAAGTCTTGCTGGGCGCCAAAGTATTGGTTCATCGCGTCCCACATGCGCGGATCGTCCCAGGCGTATTCTTTCTGGGCGTAGTCGTAGTTCTTTTGCGCATCGATGAGGCTTTGCGGTGCATCTAACTCATACGATAGGCCCATTTCACGGCTGCCTGGGTCGGCGTAGCGCGTTTGTTTGGCCCGACGTTGACGATTCAGCTGTTCATCGTAGGCTGAAAAACCATTTTTGCGCGCGCCGGCGCTGATTTCAAGCCAGCTGGTGGGACGCCATTCAAAGTTAAAGTTTAAATCCCACTCTTTACGCCAGCCTTCGCGTGGAATAGAGCGATAGGGCGAGGCGCCAAACGCTTCCTTTTCCACTGGGTCTAGATACCAGCTGTCGTTGGAACTCAGCGTTTCGTGCTGGTAGCTGCCGCCAATGGTTAAATCTAGGTTGCTGGCCAACTGCATTTTATTGCTGCTGGTGAGGCCCCAGCGCTTGTCTTTTGAATTGGTGAGCGAGGTGTTGCGCACCACGCTGGCCAACTCTGGGTTGCCCATATAAGCAGGATAGTCTTCGCGTGGGTAGCCACCAGCGGTGTGGGTGTCTAAATTGGTTTTGGTGGTCCACACATTAGACTCTAAATTGATGTAGGGGTTGTCGTCTGGCCGCCATTTATGGGTTAGGTTAATCGCCGTCATTTGTAGCTTACTCAGCGGCCATTGTGGAAACTTATTCGCCACATTATTGAGGATGTAGTCTTTAAAGCTTTGCGGGTTGCGTGGGTCGTTCAAAACGGTTTCCACCCATTTATAGTCAGACGCAATGCGCGACGGCAAAATCTCACCGTATTCCGACCAAGTGTGGCGCACGCCTAGCTGTAAGGATTGATCTGATGTAGGGCGCCAAGTGGTTTTGAATAGCAGGGATTGCATCTCATTTGATGTATTGGGTACCTCGGTGCCAGGCTTATAGATCTCGGCCAGATGCTTGGTATAGTCATCCCAATAGGCGGTGGCGCCAGGGGCATGATCTTCACCGGCGTAATAATCAGCGCCGTTTTTACCCGACACATGGTTGCCTTTATGTCGATACACATAGGCGCCCAGTACGTCGACGTTTTCCCATTTTTTGGCGGCGGCAATGCGAAAAGCTTGATCTTGCCCAAAGCCATTGAAGTCATTTCGCTTCTTGGCATTGGTCATCACGGCCGAGTCGAAAAACTTATTGAAGTTATAGTTGGGGTCATAAATATTGCCGTTGACCTTAACGCCTTGCTCTAGCGTGGGTAGTCGTGGCTTAACGGCATTGTTGCTGGCCTCTAGCTTAAGGTCTACTCCCCAGTCTTGATCGGCTTTGATGATGTCGTCAACGTTCAGCGTCGACACGGCTACGGCGCCGCCGACCGAACTGTTGACGCCTCGGGTTAAGGACGGGCCTTTTTCGACCAAGATCCCGCCAATCAACATGGGGTCGATGTAGTTGCGGTTATTGGCGCCGCTGTAGCCGCGCCATACGGTAATCGATTGCTCGGTGCCGTCGATGGTTAAGGGCACTCGGCCCTGGCCTTGAATGCCGCGAATATTCGGGTCTAGCGCACCGCTGTTGCGCGCATCACCGCTGTTGACGCCGACCATGCCCTTGAACACGTCGGCAGGGGCTGCGCCTTTAAAGCGCTCTACTTCTTCCTTGCCTCGATACACCGTAGATAGCTGGCCATCGTAGACGCGATCGTAGCCCGCCGCATCCCGTTTATTGTTTCTTGAGCCCACCACGTATACCACACCCAGTTCGGCACTGTCGGCGCCGGTAGGGGCCGCAGCGGCCGGTGTGGCCAGCGCAGCAGATTTAGGGCTAAAGCCTTTGGGGGCATGAATGCTGTAGACCGAGCCATTTTGCTTGATGGCCAAAGAGTGGGGGCCTAAGAGGCGGCTTAAGCCTTCTTTGACGCCATAGGCGCCTGATAGGCCTGAGGTGGTCAATCCTCTAGTGGTGGCCGGATCGAACACAATGGTGACATTGCTTTCTTGGGCAAAGCGGTTTAAGGCCGTGCCTAAGTCGCCGGCGGCAATGTGATAAGTTTTTGCTTGCGCATTCGGCGTTTGGCCATAGCTGGCATCGACGCCGCCCATGGCTAAAAGGCTGGCCATCAGCAAAACCGCCCCTTTTTTTTGTTTGTGTGTGTGGGTCATGAAACTTCCTCAGTGAGTAAACGTACCCCTATAAAACGAACCAGAGTCGGGAAGTCGCCCATTTTTAAGGATTTTATTTTATAAGTGATTAATAATATTAGTTATTTATTTTCTATTGAAAGGGCTGTTACATAGGGTGTGTAGCGTTTGACCTGGAGAGGATAGAATTCTTGGATGGCGGCATAGGCCTGGGCGGCATCATTCAGTGGGAATACGCCCGAGATGCGTTGAGTGCCAAGCGCCTGTCGATTGATATAGGTGAGGCCACGCTGTTGTTGGCTGACGCGATCCAAAACGTCGGCCAGCAGCATGTCGTTGGCCACCAAAATTTGATCTTGCCAGGCTAACTGGGCTTGTGCATCGACGCTGGCGACGGTGCTGAGGCCTTGTGTAGACAGACTAACGGTTTGGTTTTGGGTCAAGTTTTGGCAAGGAATGGCTGCGGCATTGGCTGTACATACGCGCACTTTAGAAGACAGAACGGTGACGTCGACCGCCTGTTTTGACCAAGCTTTAACCGAGAACTGGGTGCCCAAAGCGGTGGCGCTGCCTTGAGTGCTGTGAACCACAAACGGGCGCTGCGCGTCTTTGGCGACGGTGGCAATGACCTCGCCTTTGCGTAGGTAAATGGTTCTGTGGTCGGGGCCGTAGGCCACGTCGACGGCCGAGTTGCCAGCCAAAGTGAGGCGGCTACCATCCGCTAAGGCAATGGTTTTGACTTCGTGGCGACCGCTGCGGTAGTCGGCCAGCGCCCAGCTTGTCCATTGCTGCTGGTGGGCATACATGGTGCTTAGGCCGACCAAGAGCAGCGATAAAATCAGGCCTTTACGCTGTCCAATATAGGTTTGTAGATAAGGCTTGGCCGCCACAAAGACATTTTGTTGATGCAGGGCCGCCACTTCTTGTATCGAGGTTTGGGCCAGAGGCAAAGAGGCCGCCTCGTGGAGGCTGTGGATGCGCTGCCAAGCCAATTGATGGCGTGGGTCTTGCTGTAGCCAGGCTGCAAACGCAGCGGCTTCAGCCGCAGACAGGGGCGCTTCGGTGGTGGCCAGCTGCCAAGCAATGGCGGTTTCGATCTGGGCTTCGGTGGGTTCGGTGTGGGACATTAGGCAAGCATGTGGCGTAGTTTGTAGCAGTGCATCAAACACTGGCTTAAGTCTCGTTTGACGGTGGTGATGGACAAGCTGAGGCGTTGTGCGATTTCCTGTTGCTTGAGGCCTTCAAAATAATACAGGCTAAAAATAGCGGTCATGCGTTCACCGCAGGCTTCTAAGGTTTGCGACAGCAAGCTCAAGGCTTCAATCACCATGACGTGGGCTTCGACCGTGTCTTCACTCATCTCGCTGTGCGCTAGGCACAGCTGCTCCCAGTAGTTTTTCTCAATCACGTCGCGGCGAATTTTATCGATGAAAATCTGTTTGGCCATGAGCTTTAACAGGGCGCGCGGATTGTCGCGTACCGAGTCGCAGGCCTTGGTGGTGGCCAAAACCATGGCCTTGATAAAGGTGTCCTGAGTAATGTCTTGGGCGACGTGGTGATTACCGCTTTGGCGGCGTATCAGGGCCAGCAGCCAGCTGGCGTGCGTGCGGTAAAACTGATCCCAGTCTTGCAGGGACATTACAGAAGTGTTGATCGCCATGGTGTACTTTAAAATTACAGTGATTTGATGAGAATGAGAATTGTTATTATATGTTTATTTGGCTGAAAGTAAATGGCTGTATGAAGGGTGGGGCTGATTTAAGTACGCGCCTGTGGCATTGTGTCCACGCATCGCCTTACACAGCCGCTCTGAATTCAGTGGCCAGAATGTGACGCAGGCCTTGTCTACCCACCATTTCAATGCTCATGCGCCTGCGTTTAGGTACAATGTGGGTTTCTCAGGTGCTTGAAGCAAACGATGAATCGAACCGAACGATTAATGAAGCTGTTGCAACTACTGCGGGCTTATCGCTATCCAGTGAGCGCTCAGACGCTGGCGGATGAGCTTAAAATCAGTGTGCGCACCGTTTATCGCGATCTAGAACTGCTGCGCGATCAAGGCGTGACGATTCAGGGCGAAGCTGGCTTGGGCTATGTTCTGGTGGCCGATGTGTCTTTACCGCCGATGACTCTAAGCGGCCAAGAGCTAGAAGCGCTGGTGTTGGGCTTGCGGTGGGTGTGCCGGCATGCCGACGACGATTTGGTGGCGGCAGCTAAAAACCTGTTTCATAAAATCAAGCAGGTGGTGCCAGCAGCGTCTAGCCAGGCCATGGATGCCTCGCCCGTTTTAGTGGGTAGCGAGTATCTGCATCGAGCCCAGGAAAAAAACCTCACCCCGTTGATCCGCGACGCCATTGATCTACAAAATGTGCTGGCCATAGACTATGTCGATTTAAAAAATAGCCCCAGCCAGCGGCGGATTTATCCAGTGGCTTTAGCCTATTTCAATGAAGTGCGCCTGATCATCGCTTGGTGTGAGACGCGGCAGGCGTTTCGTAATTTCCGTATTGATCGCATCCAGGGCTTACAACGGCTGGACGAGCGTTATCAGCCTGCGCGCACCTTTTTATTGCAGCAATGGTTTCAGGAGACGGGCATCCCCAGCCAAGATTTTTATTTCGATGATTAAGGGCTACTGACAGGTTCTGACAGTGATGATTCATATACTGAGCCTTTCCCAACCTGATGCATGAAAGGATTTCAATGTCAGACATGATGCTCTATACCCACCCCCATTCTCGTGGCGTGACCGTTTCTTGGATGCTGGCCGAATGCGCACAAGCGCACGAGGTGACGGCGCTGCAGTTTCGAGGCGACATGAAGTCGGCCGCCTACTTGGCCATCAACCCTGCCGGTAAGGTACCGACCTTGGTGCATGGCGACACGGTGATCAGTGAAACCGCAGCCATTGTGGCTTATTTGGCCGATTTACACCCTGAAAAACGGTTGGCGCCAGCTATTGGCCAGGCGCAGCGCGGTGAGTATTACAAATGGCTGTTTATTTTGTGTAATCAATTTGAACCAGCGCTAACCGACATCATGTTTGAGATCGAAGTCACGGATGACATGCGCTTTGCCTTGGGTTACCCAGAGTTTGCCGTTTTAGAGCAGCAGGTGACCGATGTCTTACGCCAGCAGCCTTATTTATTAGGCGCTGATTTTTCAGCGGCAGATATTCTGTTGGCGGCTTTGCTGGCCTGGGCGCAGTATAAAAATGTGGTGGTTTTAAATGACACCTTGAGCCAGTTTTTACAGCGGGTCACGGCCAGACCAGCCTTTATTGAGGCACAAAGTAAGAATGAGGCTTTAGGGCAACAGATGGGCCTGTGAGTGACGCTTTGATTGACGCATAAAAAATGCTGGCTTCGTGCCAGTATTTTTTATGGCCAGAAGACAGCTAGGGCTGGTCAGCACCGTATTATGCTAAGCCTATTTATGCCACAGCGCCGCTTGGGCGTGCAGCTTTTTACGAAACTGGCTGGGGGTGAGGTTGGTGATCTCTTTAAATTTACGGCTGAAGGCGCTGTGGTCGGTGTAGCCGCACTGAACGGAAATGTCGGTGATGGAATGGTGGTTGGCCAGAAGCGTAATGGCTAGCTCGAAGCGTTTTTTGTTGACCAGCTGCATGGGCGACATGTGAAAAATATGTTTGAACTGCCGATTAAGCTGAGAGACCGAAAGGTCGGCAATGTGGGCCAGCTCATCAATGGCAATGGGCTGGTTTAAGTTTTGACTGATGTATTGTGCCACTAGGCTCAGCTTGGAATTTAGCTTGGGGCGGTTTTCTTTTGGTTCTTGTAAGTCAATGGCGATGCCGATCATGCCGATGACCTGTTGCGATGAATTCAATAGCGGGATTTTGGTGGCCATACACCAGCCTGGAAAGCCTGATTGGTATAAATGCAGTTCTAAATGACTGATTAACGGCTGGTTGTTCATGACGTCGAGGTCTTGCTGGGTGAAGGCGCTGCCCAATTCATCGCCAAAAATCTCTTCCGCGGTTTTGCCAATCAAGGCGCTTAATTCGGTTTGGTGGGCTCTTTCAATCAAATTATTATTGGCCAATAGGTATTTGGCCTGAGTGTCTTTAATAAAAAAGGTGATGTTTTCTAATTGGTTGATTAAAGGCATGAGCAGGCGCACGTGCTTTAAAAACGTGGTTAAGTCGTCTACTTCGTAATAGTCGTGATGGAGTTGAAAATCAAACAGATTGTCTATTTTCATGACTTTTTTTGGGGGGTTAGGGAAAAGGTTCATCATAAGAGAAAACGGCCGTCGCGCAAAGGGTGAATAAAAACGGCCAACAGCCCAGAAGGCTGCTGGCCGTTCAGATGGTGGTTGCGGGTTTACTCCGCTTTGTCAAACGTCAGCGTTTTCCCCTTGGTTTCTTTCACCAACATAATACAGAAGATGGAGATGACGCTGGCACCAATTAAGTAAATCGAAATCGGTGTTGAGCTGTTGTATTCCTTTAATAAGGTTAAGGCAATCAGTGGGGCCCAAGAGCCAGCCAAGATTGGGGCAACCTGATAGCACAGCGACAGCGCCGTATAGCGAATGTGGGTCGGGAACAGCTCCGTCATCAAGGCTGAGTAGGGGGCGTAAGTCATGGATTGAATGAACAAGCCGATGATGATGGCCAACATAATCAACCAGTCATTGCCCGTGTCCATCATCGGGAAGCCAATAAAGCCCCAGAATGCGGTCAAGATGGCGCCGGTTAGGTAAATCGGTTTACGCCCAATCTTATCGCTTAGATGGCCCATGATGGGGATGAAGAAGAAGTGAATCGCATGGGCGCCAAACATCAAGGTGAGAATTTCCGTGGTGTCTTTATGCACCACCAGCTTAAGATAGCTGATCGAGAAGGTCACCACCATATAGTAGAGGATGTTCTCGGCGAAGCGTGCACCGATGCCGGCCACAATGGCGCGTTTGTGGTTTTTCCATACTTCCACTACGCCTAGCTGTTGCTTCTCTAGTTTGGCCTGTTTTTCCTGAGCTTCTTTAAACACCGGTGCATCATCTACGTTTTTACGGATCCATAGGCCGATCAAGACCACGACGGCAGAGAACCAGAAGGCCACGCGCCAGCCCCAGTCCATAAACTGTTCTGGTGACAATGAGTTAGACAACACCAAGAGCACGATGGTCGCCACCATATTGCCTAAGGGCACGCCGGTTTGCGGCCAGCTGGCCCAGTAGCCACGTCGGTCGGCAGGGCTGTGTTCGGACACCAAAATCACCGCGCCGCCCCATTCGCCGCCAAAGGCAAAGCCTTGGATCAAGCGCAAAGTGACCAAGAGGATGGGGGCCCAATAGCCAATGCTGCTAAAGGTGGGAATACAGCCCATTAAAAAGGTGGTGATGCCAACCATCACCAAGCTGACCTGTAACAGTTTTTTACGGCCATATTTATCGCCGTAATGACCAAACACCAAACCGCCTAAAGGCCGGGCCAAAAAGCCCACGGCATACAGCGCGAAGGCTGCTAAAATGCCATCGATGGCGTTGCCTGTTTGTTGAAAAAACAGCTCGCCAAAGACCAAGGCCGATGCCGTCCCATATAGAAAGAATTCATACCATTCGGCAATTGAGCCTACTGTAGAGGCGGCTACAGCCGTTTTGAGCTGCTTGGAATCATGTTTTTCCATGAGTATTCTCCTTATTTCTCTTAGTTTCTCTGTTCAGTGAATCGTCGCTAGGGCTGGTTTTTATGGTGTGATGCCCGTAGCGAACGTTAAGATGATGCCGCGTCCGCTTATTTAAAAAAGGCCATGAATTCTGCCGCTTGTGCTGCCGATAATGGGGATAGGGGTAGGCGTACGGGGCCCACATCGATTTGCCCTTTTAGGCAGCCTAGCTTGGCTTTTTGGTTGTAGTTGCCAGACTCCATTGAATAAATGGCGGGGTAAATACTTTGCATGATGGTTCGGGCGCGCGCCCAGTCGTTGGCCTGGGCAGCGTTGAATAAAGCCACTTGCTCTTCTGGAAAAACGTTGCCTGCGCCGGCGATCCAGCTTTTAGCGCCCCAAAAGAAAAAGTCTAGCGGTTGGTCGTCGCAGCCGCACACCACTTCAAAATCTGTCCATTCGGTTTGCAGTAAGCGTAGGGCACGGCTAAAGTCGCCGCTGCTTTCTTTGATGGCGATAATGTTTGGGTTTTGGGCCAAATGCACCACGGTTTCATAGTCGATGCTCAGGCCAATGCGGGCAGGGAAGTTGTACATGATGATGGGTAAGTCGGTGGCCGCCGCCACGGTTTCGTAGTGGGCGATCACGCCGGCTTGGTCAGGTAGGCTATAAGGCGGTGGCGCCAGCATTAAGCCTTCATAGCCTAGGGTCTGAGCCTGGCGGGCACGCTGACAGGCACCTTCAGTGGACAAGTCGTTGATGCCGGCAACCAGCGTGACCCGGCCTTTGGCGATGCCAGCAACCGTGGTCAAAACCGTTTCACGCTCTTGTTCAGTTAAGGTGTAGTACTCCCCCGTAGTGCCGCACACCACTAAGCCCGTGACGCCTTTGTTGATGAAGGCTTCGGTCAATGTTTTTAGGGTGTCAACGTCTAGGCTGTGATCGGCCTTAAAAGGGGTGACCAATGGGACTAAAATGCCTTGAATATTCATACGATTCTCCTTGTAACTATTGGGGTTTTTATTGTTTTTATAGATTGCTTGAATTTAAAACGGCAGGCTTGATATTTTTTGATAGAAATCATGCGTGTTTTAGCATAGCTTTAAATGACATCTGCTGGCGCCATTTTCATAACACGCTGTTTTAATGTTTGAAATATGTTGTTTTGATGTGGGTCGAGACGATTAGGGCAATGCGGTCTGAGCATAGCCATCGCTTGAATGCCTTATTGAAAGATGGCATTGGCGCTGCGCCTGCGTCGGAGGGGCTAGTTTAAAGCGCCTACAGTGGGGTGTAATCGTGTACGAGCAGCGCCGTTTATTTGGTAAGATAGGCCTTTGTGTTGAGTGAATGAGGGCGCTAATGAAACAACAACCCATTGCTTTTCAAGATCTTTATGCCGAGGCGTTTAGCCACTGCTATGGCTGTGGCCGTCATAACGTGGATGGCCATCATTTAAAAAGCTTCTGGGGCGAAACCAAAGCCCAGACGCTGGCCCACATTACCCCTGCCAATATTTACACTGGCGGCGTACCTGATCATCTGTATGGTGGATTGATCGCTTCGCTGTTGGACTGCCACGGTACCGCCTCGGCAGCGGCTTTTGTCGGTGAAGCCTTGGGCCTGCCGTTTGATGGCTCACAGCCGTTGCCGCGCTGCGTGACCGGCTCTTTAAACATCACCTTTCTAAAACCGACGCCGGTGGAGACAGAATTGACCGTCGTGGGCCGCTTGCTTGCCATAGAGGGGCGTAAGGTCTCTGTGGCGCTCAGCCTTTGGGCTGGCCAGACCGAGTGCGCTCGGGCGGACATGCTGGCGATTCAGCTATTGGCTGCGTGAGCTTGGCTTGGGGCGATGTTTAGCGGCTTAGTCCATGGCGTTGATAAAGTCGGTCTCTTGAGTCAGCTTTTTCGGTAGTTCATTGGCAAAATATTCCACGCAGGCGCGCAGCTTGGCCGAACTGCTTAGGCGATTGGGGTAGAGGGCCCAAATATGGGCTTCTTGCCAATAGCTGGGCAAAACATGGACCAGCCGTCCTTGGACGAGGTCATCGTAGACGTCCCAGAGCGAGCGCAGCATGATGCCGTGGCCAGATAAAGCCCACTGCTTGACTAGGTGGCCATTATTGGAGGCCAGCCGCCCTGAGATTTTGATGTTTTGCTTGCCTTGCTGGTTGTTGAGCTCCCAGATGGCAAAGGGACGGTCTTTTTCTTTAATCGCCAAACATTCGTGGCTGAGTAAGTCGTTCAGCGTTTTGGGCGTGCCGCGTTGGGCTAAGTAGTCAGCCGATGCGCACAGTATGCGGCGATTGTTGACCAGTTTTTTAGCAATCACGTTAGGGGCAATTTCATTGCCGATGTAAATGTCCAAATCAATGCGTTTACTGATTAAATCTTGGGCGTGGTCGACGGTGTCGAAGCGAATTTTAATTTGCGGAAAGGCGCGGGCGAACTCGGATAAGATGGGCGTGACAAATTGACGGCCAAATCCTGAGGTGCTGGTGATGTATAAAGAGCCTGATGGCGTGTCGGAATGGCTGGTGACGATCTCGGTCATGCTGTTTAAATCGCTCACCACATTACAGCCCCAGTCGTACACCACTTCGCCATCCTCGGTAAGGGTGAGGGTGCGGGTGTTGCGGTGCAGCAATCGACAGCCCAAGGTTTTTTCCAGAATTTGCATTCTTTTGCTGATGTAGGCAGGCGACACCCCCATTTCGTCGGCGGCCTTGATGAAGCTCAGGTTTCTCACAACCTGGATGAATACAAGCAAGTCATTAGTTTGTGGCAAGTTGTTCACGAATCGTGTCCTCTGTATTTATACTTTATGAGATTCATTATTGTTGTTTTTATATTATGCTAGTACATTGCAACAACGGCCGTTAAGTGGGGAGACTGAGGGCTGTTGGCGCATCATCAACGTCACGATGTAGGACACAGAGGACAAGCTCTGAGAGTATCAAAGTAATTTAGACTAAACAAGAGGGCAGTCTCACTCACGAGGACTCTGCCCCCCAGAACAAACTGAAAAGGTGACGCCATGGAAACGCCAGCGCATTGGTTGGGTGTGAAAGTCATTGCCATTGAACAGCTGACGCCGTTGATTAAGCGCTTTACGTTTGAGCGCCTCAATGGCCAAGATTTTCCTGCCTTTGCGGCGGGTAGCCACATTTTCCTTAAAATCAAAGCCTCTGATAAAAGTTACAGCAATACCTATTCTTTAATGGGGGGTTTGACGCAGCTAAGGTATTATCAAATCAGTGTCCGCCTAGAGGAGAATGGCGAGGGCGGCACCAAGTTTCTGCACGACCAGATTAAGGTGGGCGATGAGCTAGAGGTGTCTACGCCGCACAATCTTTTTCCTTTATCCGACGACCCAAGCTGCCCACATGTCTTAATTGCAGGCGGGATTGGTATTACCCCCTGCATGACCCATCTCGAAGCCTTACACCAGCGCCAGGCCGATTATCAACTGCACTATGCTTTTCGCGCTCCTGAGCATGGCGCTCTGGTCGATGATTTACGCCGCAGCGTGCATCAGCCTCATTGTCATTACTACATCGACAGTGAACAGCAATCCCTACATGTGCCCACATTATTGGCATCGCTGCCGAAGCAGAGTCATCTATACGTGTGCGGGCCACAGTCTTTATTAGATGAAGTGATTTGGGAGGCGTCAGAACAAGGCTTTGCGCCGGAGCAGGTGCATTATGAGTTGTTTACGGCCAAGGTGCCGCAAGAAGCAAATGCGTTTACCGTGGTGTTGGCTCAGTCAGGCTTAGAAATCGATGTGGCCGCCAATCAGAGCATCTTGCAGGCGATTGAGGGGCACGATTTTGAGGTGGAATGTTTGTGTCGAGAGGGCGTATGCGGCACCTGCGAAACCACCATTGTTTCGGGTACAGCTGAACATTATGACCAGTATTTGGACGATGAGGAAAAGGCGGCGCAAAAAACCATGATGATTTGCGTTTCGCGGGCGCGTGGCCCAAAAATCATTCTCGATCTGTAATAGGCCTGGTGAACCCAGGCCTGTTTTTTTAGCTGAAATAGCTGAAATGCTGGCCCATTTCGGCAATAAACGGCGCTTGCTCGTCGATTTCCAATAGGATGGGGCCCGTCATTTGGCCAGCCGCCAATAGGCCGGCGGTCAGTTCGGCTTCGCTGTGAATGTGTCGGTGTTGGGCGCCCATGGCTTGGGCGATGAGGGCGAAATCAGGCGCACTGATGTCCACGCCAATGGTCGGCAAGGATTTTTCTTTCATGTAGCTGCGTATTTCGCCATAGCCTTGGTTGTGCCACAAAACGATGATGATGGGCAGGCGACACTCTGTCGCACACATTAATTCAGGCAAGGAAAACTGTATGCCGCCATCGCCCACTAAACACACAATGGGCTGATCGGTGGCTAATTGCGCCCCGATTGCTGCAGGCAGAGCGTAGCCTAAAGTACCGTAGCCCGTGGCTGAATTAAACCATCGCCGCGGTGCTGGCGCCATATAGCCATGATTGCCGCTGTAAACTGGCTGGGTTGAATCCCCTACGATGATGGCTTCAGGCAAGGTGGTTTGGATGGATTTTAACAGCGCATTTTGTCCGGCCCAGTTGGCCGGATAGCCCTGAATTAAGGCTTGCTTTGCGGTGGCCACGCGTTGGTGTTGGGCTGGGTTGATAGGCCTGGGCGCTAGGCGTTGGCATAGGCCATTAATGGCGGTGGCGGCATGGCCGACGATGGCCAAATCAGCGATGAAGGATCGGTGTGCCTGTCTGGCGTCGATGTCGATGCGGATGAGCTTGCCCTGAATGTGCATGCCGTGATCGACGTATAAATCATAATCGGTTTGTCCAAGCTCGGTGCCAATGGCCAATACGACGTCGGCCTCTTGGATCAGCTGGCGCACCGGTGCGAAGGTAGCGTTACTGCCTAGATGCAAAGGGTGGTCGGCGGGTAGCAGGCCTTTGGCATTGATGGTGGTCGTGGCCGGGGCCTGTAAGGCTTCGACTAGGCGCAATACCATGGCGGGATCGGCCTGAACGCAGCCGCCGCCCAATAAGATCATGGGCCGTTGTGCGGCCTGTAATTGTGCCGCTGCGGCATCGAGTAGCTGAGCCGCAGGTTCCGGCGGTGCGGCCGTGGCCCCTACGTGCCAAGACACATGGTCGGCCTTGGCGGTGATGACGTCTAGGGGCAGCTGTAGGTGGACGGGCCCGGGCTTGGCGCTCTTAAAAAAAGTAAACGCTTCGGCCAGCGCCTTCGGCAGCTGTTCGGGCGACCAGATGGTCTGGCTATAGGCGGCGACCTGGGCAATTAAGGCCTGTTGATTAGGAAGCTCGTGCAGATGGCCCTCTTGGCTACCGGTGACGGCAATGGGATTGACGCTGGAGATCACCAGCATGGGGATGGCGTCCGCCGCTGCTTGGGCCATGGCGGTCATGATATTGGTCATGCCTGGCCCGGTTATGATGAAGCAGACGCCAGGCTTGCCCGACACGCGGGCATAGCCATCGGCCATAAAGCCCGCGCCTTGTTCGTGCCGCGGGGTAATGTGCTGGATGCGGGTATTGGGCAAACCGCGATAAAGCTCAACGGTGTGGACGCCGGGGATGCCAAAAACGGTGTCTACACCATAGGCTTCGAGCAAGGCGACCAATAGTTCGCCACAGGTTTGGCTCATGATTATTCCTTTTTGTGTGTGGATGATGATCAGGCTTTAGAGGTCTAGCGTAATGTGCTGGCCTTTGGCGCGGGACACGCAAATCATCATGGTTTTTTGGGCGGCTTTTTCATCGTCGTCCAGATACTGATCGTAGTGTTCGGCTTCTCCTGCCACGATGGCGGTTTCGCAGGTGCCACACACGCCTTCGCGACAGAGGCACTCTACCTCAATACCCAGAGTTTCAATGGCCTGGATGATGCTTTGATTGGGCGCAACCGTGATTTCGTGGCCAGATTTGGCCAGCGTGACGGTAAACGCCGCAGCGGTTTCTGGCTGGGTGGCGCTGAATTGCTCCCAATGAATGTGGCTGTCGGGATAGCCAAACTGCTGGCACAGCTCGATGGTATTGTCGATGAGCGACTGTGGCCCACACACATAGACATGGGTGTCGGCTGGCTGTTGCTGTAGCAAGGTGGTTAAGTCCAGCTTTTGGCCCTCGCTTTGGCTGTAGTAATGGCAATGAGGTTGATGTGTGCCTTGCTGTAAATCCTGGACAAAGGCGCCGTGCTCGGCTGAGCGAAAGGCGTAATGAAGCTCGTAATGGGCTTGACGGTTGTGTAGCTCTTCTAGCTGCGGAATGAAGGGCGTAATGCCGATGCCGCCAGCAATCAATAGGTGTTTGTGTTCTGACTGAGCCAGGGTAAACAGGTTATTGGGCTCGGAAATTTGTACGATGTCGCCAATGCTTAATGCTTCATGCATGTAGGCGGAGCCCCCTTTACTGTGTTCCTCTTTGCGCACACAAATTTGGTAATGTTGTGTATCTTGGGGCAAATTGGTTAAGGAATAGGCATTGGATAAGGTGTCGTTCATCTTCACCAAAATATGGCTGCCGCCGGTAAAGGCAGGCATGGCCAAGCCATTAGGGCGACAAAAGGTGAAGCGTTTGATTAAAGGGGTTAAGGTTTCAATGTGGCTGACCTTAACCGGCATTAGGGCGTATGAACTAGACATAATAGGGGCGCTTTCTCTCGGTTTCTTATGGATGAACCTTACATTCGGGGCTTCAGGTAACAGGCAGGCGGCGAAGCCGCCTGCCTGTTACTGCTTACTCTTGGTAGTATTGCGCCACCAAGTTGTGGAAGTGGGCAATGCCGTGCTCGCTGATGCCCGAGCGTTGCCTGTCGGTCATGATGCGGCCTTGGCCGCGATAGCCGCGTGATTTCAAGCCACGCTGCACGCTTTCAACCAAGCGCAAATCTTCTGGACGGAAGACGGTGCGATACCACTCTATCAACTCAAGTTGTTTTTGCGTTAATTCTTCATTTAAGAAGTAGATTTCATAGTATTGAACAGTGGTGTGGGCGTCTTTGGGGAACTCATAAATCACCGTCATGAAGTCGCCGCCAGGATTGACGTTGAACATGGTGCAAGGCCAGAGCCAAAAGCCACTGAAGGAGGCATCGGTCACGCCAGGTTCCAGCTTAAAGGATTTTTCTGACGAGCGGGCGTAGCCAAATTGCAGCGTCCAGTTGCCGTGAAGCGTGTGCCAGTATTTGTCGACCTGAACCGAATCGGAAAAGCCTGGGTGGGCGGGCGCACAGTGGTAGCACTCCATGTAGTTGTCGACGATGATTTTCCAGTTGGCCGGCGTTTCCGTGATGTAGCGCGCGGCACGTTTTAAGTCTTTGACAAAGTCGCATGATTCTAAAAAGCGGTCGGCCAGCCCGGCCAGTTGGCTTTCGACGTTGCCGGCTTCCATGTCCATATTGATGAAGATAAAGCCAGCGTATTCCTCTACCTGTACCGGTACTAGGCTAGAGCGCTCTTTATCAAAGCTTTCTACATGCTCACAGTTACGCGCTAAGGCCAATTGGCCATCGAGCTTAAAGGTCCAGGCGTGGTAGGGGCAGGTGATCACGTTTTTGGCCTTGCCGCTGCCGCTCATTAATTCATGACCACGATGTGGGCAGACGTTGTAAAACGCGCGCAGAACCGCGTCTTTACCGCGCACGATTAAAATGTTTTCGCCAACGATCTCGCGGGTGATGTAGTCGTTTGGATTGGCCAATTCGCTACCGTGAGCCACGCAGAGCCAACTTTTGGTGAAAATGGTTTCTTTTTCATGCTCAAAAGCCGCTTGGTCGGTATAGTATTCCTTGGGCAAGGTGTAAGCCACATCAGGGTTTTGGCAAAAGTCTTGCGGCAGTTTTGGTAGGTTTCCCATGAGGTTTCTCCTTTGATTGATCTTATTGAATGGTCGGTGGGGTGGTTTCTTGAGCAGGCGCCATGGTTTTAGCCGTCGACGCTGCCGGCCCTTGATGATCAGGGGCGTATTTGTTTTCAATGTCATGAGCGGATGCATGGCCATAGTCTTGGATCAGCCATTTGATGAAGCCATAGGTCTGAATCAAGATGATTACGATAAACGGTAAAGCCGTGATGATGGTGGCAGCCTTCATGGTGTCGAGCGGCGCATTGGCAAAAATCATGGCAATGGGCACCAGGGTCAACATCACACACCAAAATAGGCGCGAATTAGGGGAGGGATCTTCACCCTCTTTAAGGCCGCGAACGCAGGTGGCCGAAACGGCGTAGCCAACGGCATCCATATGCGCCGCCAAATACACGGCCATGATCAGCAAGAAGGCCCACATCAAGGCTTTACCAAAGGGCAATAAGGTCAATAATTGGCCAATGGCTTTTTCGCCGCCTTCAGCGCTCAATACCTGCGGTACATTGACGGTGCCTTGAATAAAGCTGTACACGCTGAAGTTTTCCAAAATGCCGTACATAAACCAGCTAGCGGTACAGCCGGCGACGATCAAAGCCAGAACCACTTCGCGGATGCTTCGGCCCTTAGACACGCGGGTGACAAATAAGGCCACGCCAGGGGCGTAGGAAATCCACCACAGCCAGTAAAAGACGGTCCAGTCGCGGGTAAATTGGCCCGTGCCCATCGGGTCGGTGAATAGGCTCATGCCCATAAAGTTGGTGGCCATCAGACCAAGGCTATTGAGGGTGTTGTTTAAAATAAATTCGGTGGGACCAAAGCACAAAATGTACAGCGCAAACAGAATAATGCCGTAGCACACAAACTGGCTTAAGCGCTTCATGCCGCTGTCCATGCCAACGTAGGAGCTTAAGGCGAACAGAATCGACACCACCAGAATAATGGTGACCTTGGTGACAAAGGTATTGGGAATGCCGGTGAGTAAGGACAAAATATTGGTGAACGTGACGGCGGTCAGCACCAAAGAAATGGTTAAGGCACCAAACATGCACAGCAAAAACAAGAGGTCGACAAAGCGGCCTACCAGGCCGGTGGCTTTAAAGCCGGTAATGGCTTCAACAATAGCGGCTAGGCTGAGGCCCTTGTTCTTGCGTACATAATAGTGGTAGCACAGGCTAATAGAGGCTAGGGCAAAAATGGACCAAGCGCTAGGGCCGTAGTGAAAAAATGAATAGGCCACGCTGTATTTAAGGGAGTCAGGCGTGTTGGCCACGAGGTTAAGGCCAGGCGTTTGGTAATAATATGCCCAGTCTAAAAAGCCCCAATAGAGGGTGGCCGAGCCCATGCCGGATAAGAAAAACATAAAAATCCAGGTGAGCGTGCCGTACTCGGGCTTCTCTTTGCCGAGGCGAATTTTGCCAAATTTGCTCAGCGCCAGCCAAACGCAAAAGACTACGGACAATAAGGTAAAGATGAGTACGGGGGCGGTAAACACGCGCGTGGTCCAGGCCATCATCTGACTGGCCAGCGTGATGGAGCCTTCTGAAAAGATAGAGAGCCCAGCCACGGATAAAAAAACAATGGTCAGCGTCAGGGCGGCCAACGGCTTATCTATCGAAGTGGTTCGATGAGTCATGATGTTCCTTCCTTTGTAGAGGTGGCGTCTAATGGTTGCTTTGCGGTGAAAGCTATTGTTTTTATAGGGTGATACGATGAGGCAAAATTAAAGTACCATAGAACCGTCTGAATTAGAGTGTTTAAACTATGACTGTACAGAACACGAATCGTGATCGATTAACCTTCAGGCTCAGCCTGAAAGCCTGTTTTACATTTTTGGTTGCTATGTAGAACCAGCGTTTTATCGTCTTAAACGTGTTTGCTTGTGTTGGAGATGGGTGGCGGTTGGGGCCAATAGGACTAACTGATGTCGTGGGGCGCCATCAATCGTTTATGTAGGGGTGAGCATCATAGGAGTAGGCTAGTTCATCTTATAAATTGACTAGTCAGTCTATTTTGTATATCGTATGAAAGGGGCCGACCAGCCTATTTATAGATGAGCATACGCGTGGCCGTAGGCTTGCTTTAGGGTTACGGCAGGGCTTAGCCAAACACATGACAACGCATAAAAAGCGTCAGTATCAGTAGGTGATGACATGAAAAATGAGCTTCTCCAATACCAAAATTTGGTGAACCAAGAGCAGATGCCAAAAGTGTATCGGCACTTATTATCAATGATGATGCAGCTTAAAGCCTTTTTAAAAAAACAGGGTACTGATGACGCTGGCTTCACGTATGGCAACGTGTCTCCTGGTTACATGGATTATACCTATTTCCCATTTTACAATGAGGACTTAAGAGCGCAGCAGTTGCGGTTTGGCGTAGTGTTCCATCATGCGAATATGGACATTGAACTGTGGCTTATGGGGCAAAACGCGGAGGTGCAAACAAAGTATTGGGCCATGTTTAAGCACACTGCGTGGAATGAAGGCGTGGACAGCATGCCGCCCTACAGTGTTTTAACCAAACGGCTGCTGCACTATTTGGATCACTCAGACGACTCGTCTTTATTTGATACGTGCGCCTTACTCATTAAGCAAGAGACAGATGCCATTTTGGCTTATTTACGCGATCAAACCGCTAGTCTATGACGTGCGTGAGTGGTTAAGACACCGTCAGCCTTGGGGATTATATGACTGAAATGCCCTAACGACGTGAGGCCAGAGCCGCGCTAGTGCACGGCCCTGGCCTCAGATTGAGGTTGCTTTAGAAGTGATATTTAAAACCAAGCTTATAGTTACGCCCTGGTGCTGGGCTTAAGGTTTGGGCCAGCGGGTCTAAGTAATAGCGGTTGCTGATGTTGTCAATCGAGAAGTTGAACGACATCACGTCGTTAACGTTGTAATTGGCAAACAAGTCCACCACGGTCACCGGTTCGTATTTTAGCTGGATGGCCGTAACCTGAGCCTGCCACGGTTCGGTTAACTCAGTTAACGGCCCACTGGTTTTGGTGATGCGCGTGCCCAGCTCAAGCTTTTCATTCATGAGCCGTGTGCCTGCCGTTAAGACAAAAGTGGTTTTGGGCGGATTTTGGGTGTTCACATAAGAGCCCGAAAAACCGCCATCGGTGCAGTTAGGTACCCCAGCTATATCGGCGCTTAAATAGGCAGCCATGGCCTTGTCACAGGTTTGAGCCTTAAAGTATTTGGTCGCTGAAAGATCGACAAAGAACCGGCCCGTGTCATAGTTAAGCTGCATTTCCATGCCTGAGACTTTATAGCTGTCGCTGTTGCTGATCTCTAGGCCATCTTTATAGTAGCGGGCAATAAAGTCATGAATGTCGTTCTTGAAGTAAGCGACGCGTACATTGGCCTGGTCGTGAACGTTAAACAGATTGTCTTTGTAAGCTGCCGCGCCAATTTCCCAGTTTTTGGAGCGTTCGGCCTTAAGGTTGCTGACGGTAGAGCCCACGCCTGCGCCCATCCCCATCGTTGTTTCAAATAGGCCGGGCATGCGAACCGCTTCGGTATAGCGTGCGTATAGGTGGCTATTGGGCGTGGCCTGATAACGGATGCTGGCAAAAGGTGCAAACTCATGGCCGCTGTATTTCATCGGTGGGTTATAGGTGTATTCGTAACCCGAGATTATGCCCGGCACCTCTTCTTTTTCGATCTGAACGTCTCGGACTTCTTCTACCTGCATCATCTTCAAAAAGTCATCGTATTTGTAGGGGCCACCGTAGGCAACGACCATCAAATCTTTAGTGTCCCCATTTTTGATTTTAAGCTGGGGATTGTTTTCGGGTAGGTATTCCCCATTATCGTCGGCAAACCACTCGAGCATGCCGTAGCGGGTATAGCCATAAGGTGTTTTGAGGTCTAGCCACGCTCTTTTGTAAGGGTTGTTTTCATAAATGGTTCTTTGGTTGGCTCTCTGGTTTCGATCTTGATTCTTGAACTTGCTGTATCGACCGCCAACCTCAAACGTCCATTTGTCATTAGGCATGTATTGTAATTGGGTTAACACGCTCATTTCTTTACGCTTGGCATCACGAAGGCCGCGGTTGATCTTTTTGTCGTCTTCGGTGATTGTGGCGTTGGGGCTGATGTCTTCTTCTAGGTAGGCGCCGCCGACTGTCCAAATAAAATCGCCCCATGAAGTATTAAAAGTGGCGTTGTTGCTGAAGTCAAACCCACCGCGGCGATTTTTTAGGCTAGACCAATTGTAGTCCGCGCCAATTTCAGACTGTTGCGATTCTGGGCCAACGGGACCACCGTTTAATTGGTGGTTTTTGGCGTTAGTGAGCCAGATATTGGCCTTAAGGTCTAGCCATGGATTGTCTGAAGGCAGGTAGTGGTAATTGGCGGTGTAGGCATTGATGCGCATGCTGCCCACCGGCCATTGAGGAATTTTTTGGCCATTGCCTCGATACAGCGATGACCCCATGATCTCACCAAACTGGCCATCAAAATAGCGATAGCTTAAGTCTAAGGTTTGTTCGTCAGTCGGGCGAATGCTGGCCTTGAGCAAGGTGGTTTCATTTTTACTTGAGGTGTTCATGATTTCTTCACCCGGCCGATACACGTTATTTAATTGCGCGTAGCGATCGCTGCCTTTTTTGCCTGAGTAGTAATTGCCTTGATCGTGTTTGGCATAGGCGGCAACCAGATCAATGTATTCGCCCTTATGTGCGAAGGCAATGCTGCCCGAGCGCGCCGGCAGGCTGTTTAAGCCCCCAGGCATGCTGCCGGTGGAAGTCATGTTTTGGCCTTTACCGGAGAGGTCAGGGCGGGTGCTGTTGCTGCCCAAGTTGCCGGTGATTCTCAGCCCGGTGTGGGCATCTTTTTTTAAGACGTCCTGTACGCCAATAGTCTTTAGCTGCACCATGCCGCCAATGGCGCCAGTGCCTGCCACTTGGGTGCTGGGCCCTTTTTCAATGTTCACGCTGCTGATTAAGTCGGTTGGAATATAGCTGCGCGTCTGGGTGCCGGCATAGCCTCGATAAGATTCTAATGCCTGCTGTGAGCCGTCTACGGTTACGGCAACTCGGCCCATGCCTTGTATGCCTCGGATGTTGACGTCTAGAGCGCCGCCGTTACGGCTGTCGCCTGACTCGACGCCGGCCACGCCTTTGAACATGTCAGCCGCACTGATGCGGGCGAAGCGGTTTAAGTCGGCTTCGTTCAAATACACTGAGCCGCCAGATCGTTGATAGACGGCGTCGTGTTTGGATTGAGGTCGACCAATCACCACGATGTCTTCCAGCGCCGATTGATCTTGGCCAAATTGGTTTTGGGCTACTTTTTTAGCGGCCGCATGGGCGCTGGGGGAGCCGCTTAGGGGTTTGCCTGCGCGTAAGGAATAGCTGCCGTTGCTGTATTCCCACACAATGGGCTGATCGGCCAGCAGGCGCTGTAGGCTCTCTTCAAAGGTGTAGTGGCCAGAGAGGCCAGAGGTAGTTAAACCCTTTAGGAGCGTGGGATCATAGGTGATGATGCGGTGATTGTCTTGCGACAGCTGATTAATCGCCTGAACCAAAGTGCCGCTGCGCACCTGTTGGCTCTTGGGCGGCGTATTTTGGGCCCAAACGTGGGGCGTAAAGGTTAAGTTAAGCGCGCTGATGATCAGCAGCGCCGTTAAATTCTTCTGATGTTTGTTCATGGAAATATCCTTATTATGGTAAACGTTCTTCCTACTTATAAAACGTTTGCTTCATGGATATTTGCCGCCATCAAGCCATTTTTTTTGTAGTGCATTGATTTTTATTTGAATTAATAAACGATGATGAGGAGGTTGGTCAGCTTCTTAAATCGGATCGGCGTGCTTTTCTGTAAGGCTTTTAAGGTTTCTGTGGCGTCATCTAGGGCGTACACGCCAGACACGGCATAGTGAGCCAGCTTTTGTTCGTCGTAGCGGATCCAGCCTGGATGATTGGCCTGTAACTTCGCCAGCAGTTCGGGGAGAGGCATGTGGTCGGCCACGATCATTTTGGACTGCCAGGCGGTTTCGGCACGGGCGTCTACCGGTGCCATAGGCTGTAAGGCGTGCTGGCTCACGGCAATTTGTTGGTTGCTGGTTAAAGCGGTGCAGGTTGAGGTGGTTGGCGCGTCATTGGTGCATACCTGAACCTTAGACTCAACCACGGTGGCGACGCTGGTGTGGTCGTCGAGCCGTTTTACGGCGTAAACCGTGCCCAAAGCTCGGGCCGTCATTTGCTCGGTTTCGATCATGAATGGTCTGGCGGCATCCGGTGCCACTTCGGCGATGACCTCACCTTGTGTGAGGCGGATGCGGCGCTCGGAGGCCGTGTACTGCACGCGAATCGCGGCGTCGCTGTTTAACATCATGCGGCTGCCGTCGGCCAGCATGACGGTTTTAATTTCACCTTCCTTGGTGCGATGCTCGGCGACCAGCCAGGCCGGCTGAGCCACATAGAAATAGCCCAGACCTAGGCTCACCATGATCAAGACGGCCGCTAAGGTGTGGTATTTGTTTGACTGTAAGGCAAGGTACTCTTTAGAGGTGGCCAAGAGGTCATTTTTGTTCTGTAGGTCTGAGATCGTTTGGTTTGGCGCCACCAGAGAGGTTAACGGCATGTCCTGCCATTTTTCGTGTAAATGCTTGACCTGCTGCCAAGCCATTTGGTGGAGCGGGTGTTCAGTGAGCCATGCTTGAAAACCAGCATGCTGTTCTGGTGTCTCCTCGGCGTCGCTAAAGTAGATGTGCCATTCAATGGCCGCCTTAATGTGTTCAGTACTGGGCTTATTCATAATAGGCTTGATGGCAAATCAACATGCAGCTGGCAATGTGGCGCTTCACGGTTGACGTTGAGCTTCCGAGCGTGTGCGCGATTTCTTGATAGGTTAGGCCATCAATATAATACAGTAGAAAAGTTTGCTGATGCAGCAGAGGCAGCTGGCTCAGCGCTTGAGACAGCTTGGTTAATTCTTGGATGATTTCGACGTGCTTTTCTGCACTGATGTGGGTGTAGTCAGACGTGGAAATCTCTAGGTATTGAATATAGCTTTGCGCCACCAGTTCATGCCGCACCTTATCAATTAAAAGGTTATTGGCAACGGTGCGTAAAAAGGCGCGTGGCTTATTGGCCGCCGTGTCTTTGAGTAGGTGCAGATGTGCCTCGCACATGATCTTAATAAACGTATCATGCGTTAAGTCTTCGGCTAAAAAAGGATCGCCGGATTTAATTTTGAGTAAACGCAGTAGCCAAGGACAATGGTTTTTATAAAACGCTTCCCATTCATCTTGATTCAGCAACGCAACGTGAGTGTCCACAGATCAGGCCCATTAAAATAAGCTGGTAATAATAGTAATCATTATCATTTGCGTCAAGCCTTATTTAATGATTATCGTGGCTAAGTGTTTGAAATATAGTAACTGCATAAGGCATGAGCATGGATATAGTGCCATGATGGATGATGTGGGAGCGGCTAGGCTTTTTACGGCCACAGAATGGATGAAACGCCTCTGTATTCGATCAGGCATTGACGTCATAATGGTTCTCTGGGCATGGCCATGACGATTCAGAGCCCCAGCAGGTTCTGTATTCAGCCATTATTTTGGGTGGCTGGGCTGAGGCTTAAAGCGGTGCGTTGCCGCTCAGCACATTTAAAGGGTTTACTTTCGTATGAATATTCGCCGACTGGGCGCAGCTGATGCGCATCAATTTAAGGCTTTACGGCTAGAAGGGCTGCAACAGCATCCAGAGGCATTTGGCGCCGCTTATGCAGTGGAAGCGGCACAGCCCATTGAGCACACGGCTGAATGGCTGAGCCAGGCGCTTGTGTGGGGTGGGTTTGATGCGCAAAATGTCTTAAAAGGCATCATGGGCTTGCATCAAGAACAGTCGCCAAAACGACAGCATGTGTCGACGATTTGGGGCGTGTATGTGGCTCCTGATTGTCGTGGTACGGGCATGGCTCAAGGTTTATTGCAGGCAGTCGTCACAGAGGCTAGAGGCGTGAGCTGCAGCATTCGGCTCGCCGTCGCCACGGATAATGAACCAGCTATTCGGCTTTATCAGCAGATGGGATTCACAATATGGGCCACCGAGCGTCAAGCGCTTTGGGTGGATGGCGTGTTTTACGATGAGTATTTGATGCGCTTGGATGTTGCTGAGCCGGAGCAGCCTAATGAGGCTTGAGGGTTAGGTGAAGGCCGTTAATCGTACAAAATGATGCCCAAAAAGGGGGCGGTCATTGGTCGCTTTTTAGCCTGAATATAGGTCTTTTTAGCAACGTAAACAGATAAGCATAACATAGCTGACGAAGGATGCTGCTTTGTTAACCTATTATTTTCTTAAATGGTTTAAGAAATAATACACTGAGGCCAAATCAGGCCTTGATCAGGCAATCCATGCGTCTTCGTTATTTTATTCTAGTATATTATCCGTATAGGTTTATCTTTACCAAGCATGGCTGCTGCCTACATGGGTGGCGGCCATTGTTTGGGCTAATGGCATTTTTAAGCAAGCGTATGTTCTGTTTTTACAAAGAGTCATTCAAATCAAAGCGTCATGATCAATCAATGTTGTTTGTATTTAATTCTATAATATATATGGGTAAACACTTTAGGAGAGTGTCATGAATCATATGGGTAGGACTATTTTAACAAATAAAGTCAGCCGGCCACGTTCTGTGGTGGCTCATTCAAGAACACGACAAAAGCCTTATAAATTACCGTTTAAAAAAACGATATTGGCCAGCAGCATACATGGCTTAGCCCTGCTTTTTCTGTTGAATACTGAGAGTTTTGCTCAAAATACTTATGATGGTGAGCAGACATCGCTTACCTCAAGTAGTCAAGTGGCAGGCAACCTACAGCAGCTGCTCGGTGCGGATCCCTTAAATGGTTATGTGGTGACAGATGCACAAGGCACCATTCTCAGCAGTGACGCTGTAGTAACGATTGATTACGACAAGGGGGCGGCACCTTCATTTGTGATCGCAGGGCATAATGGTTTATTTGAGAGCACGCAAAAAGCAGCAGCCACTAGCAATAACGTGGTGACCATCAAAAAGGGTGCGATCAATGGTGATGTTTATGCCGGCTTGGTGCACAATACGCCGGTCATTACCCCAATTGAATGCCTGTCTTTAGGCAAATGCGATGTTAGAAACAATCTGGATGGATTCGAGCTTACCGCCGATGCTAACCGTATCCAGTATGAGGCAGCAGATTCTATCATGGCTCAAGGCAGCTTAAATGCAGGCATTGTTCAGACGAGGCAAGAGCTAGCCCCCGTGGTTGGAAGCCATGTCACGAGCGCGTTTGCGCAGGCTATGGTCGACTCTAATAATGGGACATTGAGCAGCACCCAAAATAGCATTCTCATTAAGGGTGAGGGCAATCAATTCAATGATGCCGTCAATGCGGGGCTTGCTGAGATTTATCAAAGTATTGCAGGGATTGAAGCCGGCCATAAGGCCAGCTCTAACGTCACGGTTTTTCCTAAAGCCTTAAATAATCGGCTGTTAAGTAATGAAAACACCATCAGTATTGACGCTGCTAAGAATACTGTTAAGGGTGATCTTAATGCAGGTCAGGCCAGCATTAAGCAGGTGTTAGGTGACTTTATCAGCGCTGACTTTAGCGGTGCCAATACCCGCGCCAATGCGGATACGCGCGATAATCATTTAACGGCTAACAGCAACACGATTAGCTTGGTTGAGGGTCAGAATACCATTCAAGGCAGCCTCAATGCGGGTGTGGGCCTGATTGACATTCAATACGGCGCCTCGCATGCCGGGCCTAATGCCAACGGGACGGTGCAGCATGAGCACTCTGTTTACACCAATCAGGTCACGGCCAATCAGAACAGCATACGGTTAAACAGCGATCAAAACACCATTAGCGGTGACCTCAATGCAGGGGCGGTCAAAATCAGTACCGCTTATGGTGATGCTTTTGGCGGAGGAGCGGGCAATACCCTTAAGGTGAATCCGACCACCAGAAGAAATGAACTCAGCAGCCATGAAAACAAGATTCAGCTGTCAGGTAATCATAATGCCATTCAGGGCAGCCTGAATGCAGGACAAGCCGTGATCAGCCAAGCTCATGGACAAATCAGTGGTAAGGGGCTGGCGACGGGCAATTCACATTTTGACAGTAACACCGCGGTCAGTGATCGAAATACGATTGAGATTCGTGGCAATCAGAACACCATTCATGGCAACGTGAATGCGGGTGTAGCCCGTATGGATTATGCCTTTAAAAGCATGGATGAGCAGGCTCAAGGCTCAGGCTATATGAATAACAATACCGTGCACAGTAATGAGAACGTGATTCGTATTTATGGCAAACAAAATACCATTAAGGGGGACATTATCGCCGGCTACGCTGGAGCGAAAGTCAGCCTTGGTGACGTGAATAACGTAGAGAAATACCACACGCAAATTGCCAATATGGAAGCCGATGCCAATCGCAATAAAATTAATTTATTGGGCAGCTCAAGCTTAGGCGGCAGCATTTATGGTGGCTATGCCAGCCTAGATTTAGGTGAGCCGGATGAGCTGCAAGGGACGTTTACGTTCAAAGTCGATACGGGCAATGATTTAAACGCAAACCACAATACGATTAATATTGGCGGTAAGCACACGATGGACAATAAGGATGGCCATATTTATGGTGGTTATTTGGCGTATAGCACCGCTGATGGTAAGGCTTATCGGCCCAAGAAATATGATACCTTCACTGGCAATACCTTAAACTATGGCAACCTTAAGCCCATTAGTATTGGGACGATTGGCAACTTCCAAACGTATAATTTCATGTTGAACCCTGAGTTTGGCAATACCAACACTGCGCTGATTACGGCTGATCACATCATCATGGGGGCTAATGAAGACAACTTTAGTGGCCGCGTTAAAGGAGCGTCAGATGTATTCGTGAAAGCGATTTACTCGGGCGAAGTCTTGGAAACTGGGACTGAGTTTATCTTGATGCAAGGCGCCATTTCAGGCGAAGGGCAAGGGCATCCCTCGGAAGGCTTGAAGCAAATACAGCAAGGGATTTCTTTATTGTATGATGTTGAAACCAAAGTGGATCAGGATAACGGCAAGGTGACGGCCACCATTGTGTCAGGACACAAAAAACCCGATCCCAAACCTGATCCCGATCCAGACCCTAAGCCTGACCCAGATCCGGATCCTAAGCCCGACCCAGATCCAGACCCAAAACCTGATCCCGATCCAAAGCCTGATCCAGGCCCAACGGTTAATCCACAATTGAAGTCTTTATTAGAGGCCAACCTGTCAGGCTTGATGCTGCTGACGCGTGGTGCGGACAATATTGCCTACAACACGTTCCATGTCATTACCGAGCAAAATCGCCATAAAGGTTTGGTGCCCTTTATTCAAGCCTCAGGCCATCACAGTCGCTATAAGAGTGGTTCACATATTGATGCGGATGGTGCCTTGTTAACGCTAGGCTTTAGCTACCAAGATGAGCAGCTGGCCGGTGCTGCCTTTATTGAAAGCGGTACGGCTAATTACGACAGCTATAATTCATTTGCTCGGGCGGCGAAGGTGCATGGTAAAGGCGACAACCGTTACTATGGTCTAGGCCTTTATGGGCAATACGGCTTTGAAAACGGCGTGTATGTGGATGGCTCTTTGCGCGGTGGTCGTTTGCGTACGGATTATTCAACCAATGACATCCGTAACGCCGCAACCGATGAGGCGGTAGACTACAAGGTTAAAGGCAGCTATGTGAGCGCCCACATTGGTACGGGCTATGTGTTTCAGTGGCAGGATAGCAATCAGCTGGATGTGTCCTTGAAGTATTTGTGGACGCAGACGAGCAGCCATGACGTAGTGATTACAGGTGACCCCATTCATTTTGATCGCCTTAAATCTAACCGCATTCGTTTTAATGCCGAAAACAGCCATACGCTGAATACAGATTGGGCGTTCTTGTCTGGTTTAGGCTTTGAATACGAGTTTGATGGCAAAGCAAACGGCACGACCTATGGGCGCTATGACATTGATGAGGCCAGCGTGCGAGGCTTCACCACGATTGCGACCTTAGGTGCGCGCTATCAACCTGAATCCAATAAACGATTAGCCGTTGACTTTAAAGGTAATGGCTATGTGGGTAAACGTCAGGGGGGCAGCGTGGCCCTTAAGGTTCAGTATGCATTCTAACCCATGGGTTTAAATTGATGAGTTAAAGGACTTAGCGGATGGCTAAGTCCTTTTTTTATGGGTCAGGCTTTACGAGGTGTGTAAAGAGGGCCTGCTATTGAATCAAAGGGTTAACTTATATTGTCTGAGCACATTCATGAGGCTCCTGAGGCAGTTGGTTTGTTCTTAGACGAATCGTTATGGATGCCTTTAGCAAACGTGAAGACCAGAATCAAAGCTAATAATGCCATGCCGAACGTACTGAACATTAAGAACGTGCCATTGGTATAGTCCATAATCAAGCCGCCGACCAAGCTGCCAATCGTAATCAAAATCAGGAACATAAAGGTTAACAGCGCCGAGCCTTTTTCGATTAAGTGGGGTGCATGAATGTGCATCCAAATATTGATGCTAGCAGGGATAAAGCCGGCAGCAGCGCCCCACAAAGAGGTGAAGATGATCGCGTTTAGCATATTGGTGCTGAATAAGGCGAACGCCAAAAAGGCGATGGCCAGCAATAGGGCGGTGAGGGCAAAATTGTAGCGAGCATTGTGGCGCGCCATTAAGCTGGCGCTAAAATTACCCACTACCCCTGCAATCCCAAAAATTAACAGTAGGCTGGCAATTTGGCTTTCTGAAAAATCAGCGGATTGTTTAAAGAAAACGGTAAAGTAATTGTAGGCAGAAAAGTGGGCTAGAAATAATAGCGTAAATAATACTAATCCTTTACGCGCCAAGGGATGGTTGGGCATGAGTAATAGCTCCTTCCATTGTAATGGGGAAGCAGGCTTAAGGCGAGGTAGAGAGTAATATTGCATGATGAATGTGATGATGCCGACGGCCATCAAAATCATGTATGGCACTCGCCAGCCATAGTGGTCTGCTAACCACGACCCCATAGGCACACCCAATACAGTGACCAAAGTGACGGCCGAAAAGAAAATAGTGACGGCCGTTGCCGCAGACAGTGTCGCAGGTGCTAAGCGTGTCACTAGGCCAGCGGCCACGCCCCAAAAACCACCCAATGCAATCCCTAAAATAAAACGGCCGATCAGCACAACGGTGTAGTTGTTAGCGAAGGCCGTGATGCCGTTAGCGATGATCATAAGGAGCACCAGGGACAATAAAACAAACCGTCTGTCTAGGGTTTTGGCATAGATCGGGATGAGGAGGGATGATGCCATGCCTGCGATCGACGTGACGGTGACCGTCAACCCAGCGGTGCCTGCGGAGATCTGGAAGTCATGCGCAACATGGTTGAGGACGGCAATGGCAAGAAATTCGCCAGTGACGATGGCAAAGCAGGCAAAAGTGGCAGACAATAATGCCAGCCAGCTGCCTGTGTGCACGTGTGTGTTCGTGGTGGTCATAGTGGCTTTCTGTGTGTAAAAGGCTGTAGATTAATGTGCGTTAACTTAATTATGTATCGATCGATATGAAACTAGTGTGCTATTCTTGATGCGTTGACTCATTCTGTCAATTTATTTTTGTATCGATCGCTATAAAATTGTAAAAGCTAACTCATTTAAGTAGCGTAAGGACGCCATTTGGACACTAATATCACCCAGAAAAAGAAAGCGAAGCGAGGGCGCCCTAAGTGTTTTGACGAACAAGAAGCCTTAGAAAAAGCGATGTTGTTATTTTGGGCGAATGGCTACATCGCCACCTCCATTAGTGACTTAACCAAAGCACTCGGCATTACTGCGCCCAGCCTATATGGTTGCTTCGGTGATAAAGCATCCTTATTTAACCTCTGCATCGATTATTATCTAACCCATGAGGCATGCCCCGTCTTGTCAATCATGAAGCAGGCTAAAACCGCTAAAGTGGCCGTAGAACTATTGCTTTACGACGCCGTAAAGCGCTTTATACAGCCAGATAAGCCTTTAGGGTGCATGTTGGTGACGTCGACGATGGGCCATTCAGATCAGATTCAGCACGTGCAGCATAAGGTGCTAGAGAAAAAGTCGGACTATAAAGTGATTCTGATGGCTCGTTTAAGGCAGGGGGTGTCTGATGGGGATCTGGCAGCCGCGGCACCGATTGAGGCCATCAGCGATTTCTACATCACGGTCATCAACGGCTTAAGCATTCAGGCATGTGACGGCGTGGGCTTAGAGGCGCTCAATCAAGTCGTTTTCAATGCGATAAAAGCATGGGCTATTTTTGACCGTTGACTCAAAAACTAAGCCCACATCAGTAAGCCTACCTCCTGTGAAACACCATTTTTAAATATAAATTGACTAGTCAGTCTAGTTTATATACTGTGTTGGGCATCCGGTCAATTCAGAGAGAGGGTATGCACCCTAAATGAGTCAATTAATGCCCACCACAAGAATGATTTTAAGCCTATTTGCAGCCGTATTGGGTTTAGCCAGTACACCTCAAGATGCCAGGGCCTTTACCCCACCTTTTGAAAACCGTACCCATCCAAGGACTAAATTAACCGCCATGAATGATCAACGTATAGAAACTGAGTTAGCCCAATGGCTCGCCACTTTTAACCCGCACGAACCAGGATTCACCTTCATGGCTCGATTTGATGAAGGCTCTGAGTATTCAGGCAGCGTTGGCATGGCTGATTTGGCGCAACAGCAACCGCTTGAGGTGAACAGTATTTTTAACTTGGCGTCCGTGTCTAAGCAGTTTACGGCGTTTTCTATTTTGTTGCTGGCACAGGATGGATTATTAGACTTGAATGATCCTATCCAAAAGCATTTGCCGGAATTGCCGAACTATACTCAAGAGATCACGATTCAGGATTTAATTTACCATGTCGGTGGCATGATTGATTATATGGAGTTGGCCGAGCAACAGCAGATTGGGGTACAAGACCTATTAACGGCTAAGCAGAGCTTGTCTGATATTGTGTCCTATCCCAAAGCCTTTTTCCCAGTAGGGAATCGGTTTGACTACAGCAATACCGGTTATTTTTTATTGGCGCAAATCATTGAACGAGTTAGTGGGCAAAGCTATAAGGCGTTTGCCGAGCAGCGTATTTTTGTGCCGCTGGGTATGAAACACACGTTTATTGTGGATCATTATCCGACGCTGCCAAGCGTGGTGCATGGCTATGCGCAGCAAGCTTCGGGCCAATTTGTCCTTGATGAAAGCCCATGGGAGCAAACCGGGGATGGCGCCGTTCATTCGAACGTGATCGACCTCATGAAATGGGGTAGAAACTTGAGTACAGGCACGGTGGGCGGCCTTGAGCTAGTGCAGAAGATGGGTGAGTCATTGCCCGCGCTGAATCGAGCCGGGCAAAAAATCATTGACCATGAAAACTATGCTTTTGGCCTGTTTAAGGTTGAGCGATCAGGATTGCACACGCTAGAGCATTCGGGTGGCTGGGCGGGCTACGCCACCTATTTTATTCGTGTCCCCAGCCAACGCTTGAGCATTGCCGTTTTGAGCAATCAGGCTGATTTTTATGGGGAAACGGCGGCTTATAAAGTACTTGATGTGGTTTTGGGTCAGGCGCCTGCCTAGCGATAAATAGGCGGGCTGTTTCCATCGGGGCGGCCAAATCATCTTCGGCGCGCACATAAAAATCCCACCATTCATCATGGTGGGATTTTTATGGCCTCGAAAGGCCGACGCGTAAATGGCTTACAAATCAATTAAACCTTGTATCTCGGTTAACCGCTGTTGCCATGCCGCCTGTAAGGCGGGCTTTTGATGCGCTGGTTTTCGTTGTTGATCAGCCGCCAAAAGCGCTTCTAGCTGTACCCATTCGGCCAGTAATGCCTCTTCATCCAGGGTGGACGCTGGCGTATTTGCCTGTTGCTGACGCCCCGAATCTAACCCTGTTTGGGGCTCGTTAAGCTGAACACCATCTAATAAAGCCGCATAAACCTGTTGGGGCGTGTCGCACTCAAACCACTGCTGGTGTTGAATGAGGCCAAATCGCTGGCAGCTGTGTTCAATCAGCCATTGATCATGGCTCACGAGTAGTACGGCGCCAGAAAACTGTGCAATCTGTTCGGCTAAGGCTTCCTTTCCTTCCATGTCTAAGTGATTGGTTGGTTCATCCAGGAGCAGTAACTCATATTGCCCTAAGCTTAAGCCCACAAACAGCAGGCGAGCCCGTTCTCCGCCACTTAAGGTTTCGACCCGCTGCCCATGCCGTGCATAAGCAAACCCGGCGCCAATTAAGGCTTGTTTTCGTTCGTCCTCACTCAATGGCGCAAACACATACAAGGCATCACTTAAGGTGTCGTCATCGGCCAGCTGTTTCAGCTGCTGATCGTAATAGCCCACCTTAATCATGGGGTGAAAGCTGATGCCTGCGGGCGGGTGGCTGGCTTGATAGGCCTGCCATAGGCTGTGTAAAAAAGAAGATTTACCGCAGCCATTGGCCCCCATGACGGCCAAGCGATCGCCACTTTTGACTTGCCATTCGCCCGTGCTAAATAAAGGCTGCTCATTGACGGGCGTATTAATTTGCGCGTTGCGTAAGGCCAAAACGCGATCGGCTTTAATCGATCTACCTGTAAGGCCAAGCTGCCATTGGTAACCCTCTGTTAAAACGGTTTGCTTACTTTGTAAGCTGGCTAACTGCTTTTCCATTTTCTTGGCTTTTTTGGCAAAGGCTTCGTTGTCATAGACTTTGCCCCAAATGGCCAATCGCTTAGCGCTTTGGCTGATGCGGTCAATCTCTTTTTGTTCGGCGCCGTGGCGGTGTTCATCAGCCGCATCTTGCTCTTGTAAAGCCATCCTGGCTTTGGAGCAGGGGAGCTTAAAACAATGGATGCTTTGGTCGCGTAGAATCCAAGTAGTGTTGCAGACTTGATCCAGCAGCTGTTGATCATGCGACACCAAAACAAAGCTGCCGCGCCAGTTCAGTAAAAATTGGCTTAGCCACAATAAGGTAGGCAAGTCCAAATGGTTGCTGGGCTCATCCAAAAATAGCAGATCTGGCTGAGTCATCAGGGCGCGGCCCAGTAACAGCCGTGAATGTTGACCGCCGCTGAGTTGATCAACCGGTTGCTGAAATTGGGCTTCGGTAAACCCAAGTTCGGCCAGCAACACTTCGGCGCGCCATGCTTCAGAATCCCTTTTTTCCTGTGGTAATTTGCTCAATAAAGCCTCCACCATACTGACTTGCAATAAAGCATCAGGAAGGTGTTGTTCTATATAGGCATAAATACAGTGGCTAGCGTAGGCCATGCTGCCCTGGGTTAAGGGGATTTGCTGGGTGATTAAGCGTAATAAAGTGCTTTTACCGCTGCCATTGTGCCCAATGAGGCCAATGCGTTCTCCACGCTGAATGGAAAAGGAGAGCTGCTGAAACAGCGAGCGGGTGGGTGTGTCATAAGAAATGGATTGGATGGATAATAAAGTACTCATATTTGACTCATTTAGACGGTTTTTTGAAGCGCAAAAAACCTTGGGTTGTATCGTTGCGATCACCCAGTAAGCTGAATCAATTATCTGTTGCTGTGTATTGGCTCAGGCTGAGTTATCGCAGTGTTGAATGGACAAAACCCGAGCTGATTCGATTACCAAAAACGTGTGTATGATTAATTAAATGACACAGTTGCATCTTGTTTACCTCCTTTCTTTCGTTGGGTCGACACATCGCGATGACTGAAGTGTCGCTGATTTATTAAAGATCACACAGTATACAAATTAGACTAGATAGTCAATAATATTTAGCTGAGCCGATAAGCTCGATAGCGCACCCGTCGACCACCGCTGTGCTCAACCAGACGTAGGCCTGTTTTTTTTGCAGGGCTCAGGCTTGACTTAAAGTTAGCTTTAAGTTGTAAGATGCTGCATCCAGTATGATGGGCGTGGCGATCAATGGTCTGATTTGTGGCGCGAACGGCGGTCATCGTTAACCAAGCAAGCAATGATTAGATAAAGTGTACTGAATATGACAACAGAAAAAGAACATAAAATAGCGGCCGTATATTTATCGCTTATAGATATGGCGCACGCTCAAGAGCAAAGCCTACAGCAGCAAAGGGACAGCGTGCCCAAGCTTGGCTGTGATTTAAGCCTTATCCAAATTCACGCCTTACAGGCCGTGGCAGACATGCCCGTGGCAACCGATGCCGTGCTGGCCGCCCAGCTTAAGCTGCCAGAGGCAAGCCTGGTTCAGGCCATGATGAGGCTGTGGGATGAAGGGTTTGTCGAGGTATTAAAGTCTCATGATGAAGGTGAGGCGCCCCAATACCGAATCAATGAGAAAGGAGCGGTATTGCTGACTCAATACCATGATCTGCATCAGCGGGCTCAAGATCACTACCGCTTATTTTTAACCCAATACGATGAAGCTAGCCTAGACGTCATCCATTCATTTTTAAATGACTTGGCTGGATTTTTAAATAAAACATCAATCTAGCCTAAAAGGCACGCATATAGGCTATGTTAGGCATAGGGAAGGCACACGGATGACGACATTAATGAATGCCGATATGGAAGCGTATTGGTTCAAAGAAAAAACAATGGGTGAGTGTTACTTAAATCAAAGCGACTTAGCGCTCTACATAAACCCTCATTTAGACGATGATTTTTTAGCCGTGGCCATCCGTGATCAACACAAACTGTGGCTGTCGCTTCACCCTCAGCTAGGTGTTGAATACGGCATCACGCCAGATGTAAGCCCAGAAGAGGTCGCGGCTCTGCGGCGCAGTCTTGCTGATCGATGGCATGGCGCCGATCAGTTTTTTTACTTTAATCAAGCAGCGCTCACAGCACTACAGAATCAGCACATACCTAGCCACATTCGGCGGTTAAGCAATCAAGATGGTGATGTTTTTGACGTTTTTTGCCAAGCGGCTAATGAGGCCGATTTAGAGGGTGCATCTGTGGAACTGGATCATTGGCTGGTGTATGGCTTATTTGAGGGTGAGCAGTTGGTTGCAGCAGCCAGTATGTATCCTTGGGATGAGGCTGGGCAACCGATTGCTGATTTGGGCGTGTTGACCTTGTCTGAGCATCGCGGTAAAGGCCATGCGCGTGAGCTGGTCAAGGCTATTTGCCAACGCGCTTGGGCAGAAGGATATCAGCCTCAATATCGCTGTCAGTTAGACAATACCGCCTCTTTAGCTTTAGCAAAATCTTTAAAATTAATCCCTTATGTTCAGTGGGATGTGGTTGTGAATCTAGGCGCTGAGTAAGCGGCTTGCATCGGCTAGGTCATTGAGATCAAGGCCGCAGAGCAACCAATACATGGCCAGGCATACGCCCTTTGAGGGTGTGACGCCTGGCTTTTTTGTTTATAATCAGTGGCCGATTAAATCGGTGCTGTCTCCATGAAGAGGGCGAGTGGCGCTGGCTTGACCGCCTTGCCTAGGGCGTCGTAGGGGTGGGAACAATGAATTACTTTAAATATGTATTAATAATACTGAAAGGTGGCACCTATGGGCAGCCAAAAGTGGATGAGTGCAGCGTTGCTGCTGTGCATGAGCATGGCTTGGGGCAAAGAACCCAGCTTTTTTGAAAAGGCCAAGCAGCCCTATACTTTTGTACCGGTTTATCAAGTATATACGCCAACGGAAGATGGCCAAGACACCATTGAAACCAGAATGGATGTTGCGTTTAAAAGCAAAAAAAAGAATATGGCGTTATTAATGCTGTATACCAAGGTTAAGCAAGCGCATAGCTCGGAATCGTTACAGGGCTTAAGCCATATTTTATTTAATTGCCGCAATCAATCTATTAGCTATGGTCAGAGCTATGTGTCCATGTCTGAAACAGAAGATGAGGTGATGCCGCTGGAACTGCAAACTGCTTTTCAAACCCAAGAGCAGATGCTTGCAGAGGGCTTATACGAAGGCCAAGGCAAGCAAGAGCGCGCCATGGCGATCGATTTAACTCAGAAAATGTTTACCCGCTTAAACGAAGTGGCGTGTGTGAATCGCTAAGTTGCTCTGTGTTCGCGTTGAGTTCATATTGGCTGCCCTAGGTTTTTACGCCAAACTCAAGCCGTTGGGTTCAATCACCCAATCGGCTTTGACAGGCTGTAAACTCGGCAGACGTGCCGCTGATGCGGTTTTTTTACGTCTGTGCCTACCCGTGGCCATACGCTCTCTATGGCGGCAGGTGGCGGGGCACGCTTGCGTGCGCTGGTGCTCGAGTTCCAGTCTGTCAACCCGTCATTCTGTCGCCACCCCACCTGTTTGACAGCATTTGGGGCAGGTTAAATAATCTCGAGAGGTTTCGCCATGACACATGACTTATCCATTCTCCCTCACTGTACTCATTTGCGTTTCTGGCCATCAGGTCGAGGAGGCGGGCATGAGTAATCTACACAACCACTACAGCGGTTTGGCGTCGGTCTTGGCCAATCCAGAAGCGGTAGCCAACCCTAAAGCGTTAAGCGCTGGCGATTTAAGCCTGATGCAATCGCACGTTCAAGCCGCTCATTTCGGCCTCGGCCAGGTGTTGTCGGCGGTGGCGGTTTTAATCCAGACACAGGCACAGCTTGACCCCGCTCATCAAATGCCCCAACCAGAATTAAACGATGCCATGGCCGAGCTTCTACTGTTGGCTGGCGGGGTGATGATGACGCTGAGCGATATTGGTCAAGCCTTTAATGATGAAGAGTATCGACGGGTGCGGCCATTCTAGCCTTCGATGTTCAAGCGCCCTGACGGTGTATTCGTTAGGGCGTTTTTTATGTGTGGTGTGAAATAACGGTGGCCTAACCAAGGCCGTGTGAATACACTGCCATTTTGATACATATCATGGGTCGTTATGACGAAACGGTGGCATTAAACGTTATAATCCTACAGATGCTTAGGCTTGTTTTGTCGTTAGCTACGATTGATTAAGGTATAGAAGGGTGTTTGATGAAAAAAAGATTATGTCTATCATTGGGTTTGTTGGTTTGTTTGTCTACTCATGTTTTTGCAGAGCCTATAGAGGCCTCTCGCAGCAGCATACCGGTGACAGAGCGTGAGCTGGTAAATAGTGCGTGGTTATCGGTAGAGCGAAAAGATGACGAAGTAATTGCGACTAAAGTCATTATGTATATGTCTGATCAAGTGAAGGCCGGGCTGCGATACGCCATTAAGCCCTTTAATCGTGATGAGCCAGCAACAGCCGATTTAGAAGCCTTTCATTGGCAGTTTGATGAAGAGAATCAAGTCGTCACCGAGTCGTATCTGGGTAAGAAAAATGTGGTACACACCAAAATCGAATACAACCATATAACCGAGATTCGGACCATCAATACCCAGTCGGTGACCGTGCCAACGGGCGAAAAATCACCACAAACAGGGAAAGAGATGAGGCCGCATCTGAGTCAGGGTGAATATCGTGTTTGGGCATATCGAAACCCATCTGGTGCTTTAGTCGGTATGCAAATGCAAGATGGCGATGGATCTGTTTATTTAACGGCTAAAGACAAAAAGGCCATGATCGAAACGCTGTTACAGTTCAAGTAGCTGCGCACCAGAGCTTGCTGGTCATGGCAGGTTTGGCTAGCGGGTGAAATGGGGTTTGGTAATCGTAAGGGTTACCAAACCCCATTTTTTAAAGGCGATTGAGTAGTAGAGGCAAATTAATGAGGCGGGGACACGGTTGCTGTGTGCCCGCTTTTTATTTTGGGCTTAGGGCCACGACTTATCTATAACTTTTTGTAATTTAAACTTCATTATAATTCAATTGATGTTATGCATGTAGGCCTTTAAATTAGACCGTACCTAATAAAAACTAGCCTGATTACAAAGGATGAGAGTATGGACACTTCAGTATTGCCGTTATACATCAACGGTGAGTTTATTCGCAAGGCCCCTCAGTTTGATAATACCAGCCCCGTTAATGGTCGGTTGGTGAATAGGGTGACTTATGCTGATCGTGAGGCTGTTGATTTGGCTGTGGCCGCGGCACGGGAAGCTTTGGATGGCCCTTGGGGGCTGATGACGCCAGAGCAGCGCTCGGCATTATTGCATCGATTGGCGAATGCCATTGAAGCACGTTTTGAAGAATTTGTGGCGGCAGAGGTACAGGATACGGGACGGCCTTTATCGGTTGCGCGTCGCTTAGACATACCTCGAGCGATTGCGAACTTTCGTACTTTTGCCGATTTATCTAAAACCAACTCCAGTTCAAGCTGCATCACGTATAACGATGATGGCAGCCAGTTAATCAATTACACGGTGCGTAAGCCTTTAGGTGTGATTGCGGTGATCTCGCCTTGGAATTTACCCTTATTATTACTGACTTGGAAATTGGGACCTGCTTTAGCAATGGGCAATACGGTGGTGTGTAAACCTTCGGAGGAGTCGCCTTCTTCAGCCTCTTTATTGGCAGAGGTGATGCATGAAGTAGGCATACCCAAGGGCGTGTTTAATTTGATTCAGGGTTATGGTCGAGAGGGCGAGTTTCTAACCCAAAATCCTGACATTGATGCGGTTTCGTTTACCGGTGAGTCGCGCACAGGTGCAGCCATTATGAAAACAGTGGCAGACGGTGTGAAAGAAATTTCATTTGAGTTGGGGGGTAAAAATGCGGCTGTGGTGTTTGCCGACGCTGATTTTGAACAAGCCGTGGCGGGTGTCGCACGGTCGAGTTTTTTTAATACAGGGCAGGTGTGTATGTGTACGGAGCGGGTTTATGTACACCGTTCTATTTTTGATCGTTTTGTGGCGGCTTTGAAGGTAAAGGCTGAGGCTTTGGTTTTGGGTGGACCTGACGAATCGGGTACCGATGTGGGACCGCTGATTTCACGTAAACACCAAGAGAAGGTGTGTTCGTATTTTCAGCTGGCGCTTGATGAGGGTGCGACGGTGGTGACGGGTAACCGTGTGCCTGACTTTCAGGATGACAAAGCAAATGGGGCATTTGTCTTGCCAACGATTTGGACCGGCTTAGATGACGCGGCGCGCATTAATCAAGAGGAGATTTTTGGGCCTGTGTGTCATGTGGCGCCTTTCGATGACGATGCCGAAGTGATTAAGCGTGTGAATGACAGTCGCTATGGTTTGGTGTGTTCGTTGTGGACCAGTGATGTGACGCGTGCGCATCGTTTGGCTGGTCAAGTACATACTGGCATTGTGTGGATCAATACTTGGTTTGCGCGTGATTTACGCACGCCGTTTGGCGGCGTGAAAGCGTCGGGCATTGGGCGAGAGGGTGGACAGTATTCGTTAGACTTCTTTTCTGAAATCACCAATATCAGTGTGAAATATTGATGTAAACCATAATAATTTTTCAGTGCATTAATAAAAACTCAAAGGAGAAATCATGCAAGAACTGAATGTACAACAATATTTGGATACACGGCCATTATCTGGCAAACAATGGCTGGTGTTTATTCTAGGCGTATTGATTATTCTCGCTGATGGTCTGGATTCAGGCGCCATTGGTTTTATTGCCCCATCTCTCTTGCAAGCCTGGGGCATTGACAAGCCTGACTTGGCGCCCGTGGTGAGTGCTTCATTGGTGGGGATGGCGATTGGTGCCTTGATCGCAGGGCCTTTAGCTGACAAGTTTGGTCGTCGGTGGGTGGTGATCGCCAGTACGGTTTTATTTGGTTTGTTTACGGTGGTGTCAGGCTTTGCCACGGATACCACTGAGTTGGCAATTTTTCGATTCATTACGGGATTAGGCTTGGGCGCCGCCATGCCCAATATTGCCACACTTGTCTCGGAATACATGCCTGCGCATCGTCGTGCCAGCATGGTGAATTTAATGTTTTGTGCGTTCCCTTTAGGCATTACCTTAGGTGGGCTGTTGGCGGCCAAAATCATTCCAACGGCGGGTTGGGAGCATATGTTGATTTATTGTGGTGTGATGCCGCTGGTGTTAGCCGCCGTATTGCTGGTGGCGTTACCTGAGTCGATTCAGTCTTTGGTGGCTCGCGGGCGCCAAGCTGCCGCTCAAAAAATCATGCGCCAAATTGATGCGAGTATTGATTTTACTAAAGTGGTACTGGCTTTGCCCGAGGTGAAGAACCAG
This sequence comes from Neisseriaceae bacterium CLB008, assembly GCA_041228285.1. Taxonomy (NCBI): domain Bacteria; kingdom Pseudomonadati; phylum Pseudomonadota; class Betaproteobacteria; order Neisseriales; family Neisseriaceae; species Neisseriaceae bacterium CLB_ANTARCTIC_008. The sequence continues at coordinate 1,165,471 of CP166133.1, forward strand.
CAGCAATCAGGCGTGGCGTTGATTGTGTCAAAGCCCTATTTACTGAGTACCGCCATGCTGTGGTTGTGCTGTTTTATGAGTTTATTGGTGTTTTATTTGTTAACCAGTTGGATGCCTGTTTTGCTGAAACAAGCAGGCTTTACGACGGCACAATATAGTTTAATTGCGGCTATTTTCCCATTCGGTGGGGTATTCGGTACGGCTTTAATCGGTTGGGCCATGGATCGTTTTCAGGCCAATCGCGCCTTGATGGTGGTGTACTTTATTTCGGCGATTTTGATGGTGGTGACCGGGTTTTTCACCAATGATTTGATTTTGTTTGGCGTGATTATTTTCTTGGCTGGCGCAGGTTTGGTTGGGGCGCAGTCTTCATTACCGGCTTTAACCGCTTTATTTTATCCCGTACAGGGGCGTGCTGCGGGCGTATCCTGGATGCATGGAATTGGCCGCTTAGGGGCGATTTTCGGGGCATTTTTTGGGGCACAGATTTTTGCTCTGAATTTAAGTTTGTCACAAATTTTTATGTTGTTGGGTATTCCCGTACTGATTTCAGCATTCGCATTGTGGGTTAAAGGCAGAAAGTAAGTGCGGTGAGTATGCCCGTGCGATTGGCAGTGATTAATTAATAAAAAGGAAGTGGTATGTCTAAAGATGAGTTGATGGCGCACGCTGCAGAGCAGTTATGGCGAGCCAAACAGCAAAATAGAGTGTGTGAACCGATTCGCTTACTGGCTGGAGAAGCAGGATTTAGTTTGGCGGATGCTTACCAAATTCAGTTGCTGAATACGGTCAAAGCGCAACAGTCAGGACGTCGCATTGTGGGGCATAAGATTGGTTTGACCTCAAAAGTGGTTCAAGCCCAATTAAAGGTTGATCAGCCAGACTTTGGTTGTTTGTTTGATGACATGATTTACGCTGATGGTGAAGACATTGTTTTAGAGCATATTTTGCAGCCGCGTGTTGAAGCAGAGATCGCTTTGGTGTTGAAGCATGATTTATCACATGAGCGTCATACGGTTGTGGATGTGCTTAATGCGATTGATTATGTCTTGCCGACGATTGAAATTGTGGGTAGCCGCGTTCGTGATTGGGATATTAGCCTGGTGGATACGGTTGCAGACAATGCTTCATGCGGTGCGGTTGTGGTGGGGAGTCGTCCGATTAAGGCAGAACAGCTTGATTTCAGACGCTGCGGCATGGTGCTGACTCGTCAGGGTGAGGTCGTATCTAGTGGTACGGGCGCCATGTGTTTGGGTAATCCTTTAATTGCGGCTGTGTGGCTAGCGAATACGATGGTCGAGATGGGTACGCCTTTAAAAGCCGGTGAGTTGATCTTAACCGGGGCTTTGGGTGCGATGGTGAGCGTTAATGAGGCTGGTGTCTATGAAGCACAGATCCAAGGATTGGGTTCTGTAACCGCTTCATTCGTGGCGTCACCGGCAGAAGGGAGTAGGGTATGAGTAAAGTAGCCGTGGCCATTATTGGTTCGGGCAATATTGGTACCGATTTGATGAAAAAAATATTGAAAAAAAGCGACGCCTCAGTGTACATGGGGGCGATGGTGGGTATTGATGCCCAGTCTGATGGATTGAAGCGTGCTCGAGATTTGGGCGTAGCGGTGACGCATGAGGGCATCGATGGGCTAGTGGCGTTGCCTCACTTTAAAGACATCAAGATAGTTTTTGACGCGACTTCTGCGAGCGCCCATGTGAAACACAATGAGGTTTTACAACAGCATGGTGTGCGCGTCATTGATTTAACCCCAGCGGCTATTGGACCTTATGTGGTGCCCGTGGTGAATCTGCACGAGCATGATCAGGCGCCTAATATCAATATGGTGACGTGCGGTGGTCAGGCGACAATTCCGATGGTTGCGGCGATAAGCTCGGTTAGTGAAGTATGGTATGCGGAAATTGTGGCCTCTATTTCTAGTCGCTCGGCTGGGCCGGGTACGCGAGCCAATATCGACGAATTTACCGAAACCACGTCTTTGGCTTTGCAAACTGTGGGTAAGGCGCGATCAGGTAAGGCCATCATTATTTTGAATCCTGCCGAACCACCTTTAATGATGCGCGATACGGTTTTTTGTTTGACACGCCCAGGCAACGAAGAGGCTATTCGGCAAGCGGTTGCGGACATGGCACAGCAAGTTCAGGCCTATGTGCCTGGCTACCGCTTGAAACAGGCGGTGCAGTTTGAGCCTATGTCGGCAGAAGCCTTGAAGGCCTGGCCTGAGTTGCAGGCGACGGGGGGACAGAAGGTGACGGTATTTATTGAAGTTGAAGGAGCGGCTGATTATTTGCCTGCTTATGCTGGGAATTTGGACATCATGACTTCGGCGGCTTTGGCCTGCGCCGAAGTGGTGGCAAAAAACATAATGGCAGTGGAGGAACAGTAATGACACAACTGTATATTTCTGATGTGACTTTGCGTGACGGTTCTCATGCCGTGAGCCATCAATACTCAATTGCCGACGTAAAGAAAATCAGTGCGGCTCTAGATCAAGCTGGCGTGGCTTCTATTGAGGTGGCGCATGGCGATGGCTTGGCTGGATCAAGCTTTAACTATGGCTTTGGAGCGCATACTGATGTCGCCTGGATTGCGGCGGCGGCCGAGTCGGTAGAAAACGCCAAAATTGCGACGTTGATTTTGCCAGGAATCGGGACGATTCATGATTTAAAAGAAGCTTATGCTGCGGGTGCACGGGTAGTACGAGTAGCCACGCACAGTACTGAGGCCGATGTATCTGCACAGCACATTTCATTTGCCCGCGAATTGGGCATGGATACCGTCGGCTTTTTGATGATGTCACACATGACGTCGCCAGAGCAGTTAGCGGCCGAAGCCAAAAAAATGGAATCATACGGTGCTACCACGATTTATGTGACGGATTCTGGCGGTGCTTTATTAATGGATGGCGTACGTGAGCGCGTTCGTGCCCTGAAAGCGGTGTTAAACAGCAGCACAACGCTTGGAATTCACGCCCACCATAACTTGGCACTAGGGGTGGCAAATGCGATTGTGGCTGTTGAGGAAGGCGTGCATCGTATTGATGCCTCTCTAGCAGGGCAAGGCGCTGGAGCAGGCAATACGCCGCTAGAAGTGTTTATTGCCGCAGCTGAACGAATGGGCTGGGATCATGGTTGTGATTTATTGGCGTTGATGAATGCGGCCGACGACCTAGTTCGACCCTTGCAAAAACGACCGGTACGCGTTGACCGTGAGACCTTGTCGTTGGGCTATGCGGGGGTGTATTCCAGCTTCTTGTTACATGCGGAACGCGCCGCCGCTCGTTATGGCATTCCTGCGGTAGACATTTTATTGGAAGTGGGCAAGCGCAAAATGGTTGGGGGGCAAGAGGACATGATTGTGGACATTGCCTTGGATTTATTAAAGCAAAAGGAAACTCTGGCATGAATTTAGTTGAGATCGCCAAACGCTTAGATGAAAGCGTTTTATTAAAACAACCAACGGCTTCGTTGCGTACGGAAACCCCTTTTGATTTGCAGCAGGCCTACGCCATTCAAGAGTTGGGCATAGGCATGCGTGAGGTGCGGGGAGAGCGTCGAGTGGGGGTGAAGCTGGGCTTTACCAGCCGCGAAAAAATGAAGCAAATGGGGGTCGAACATTTGATCTGGGGAGTGATCACCGATGTGATGCAATTGGAAGAAGGTGGCTCAGTCGATTTGTCTCGTTTTATTCATCCACGCATTGAGCCTGAAGTGGCTTTCATCACGAACCGAGACATTGACCGGCCACTTAATTTAGCCGAGGCCTTAACCGTGGTTGAGGGCGTGTGCCCCGCTATGGAAATCATAGACTCACGGTATCAAGCATTTAAATTCACGCTAGAAGACGTGGTTGCCGACAATACGTCTTCGGCAGGATTTGTTTTGGGGCCGCTGCAGCCTGTGACAACGGACATCAGTAATTGTGGCGTCAACATGACAGAAAATGGCCGCTTGGTACAGGCGGGGTCAACGGCGGCGATTTTGGGGAACCCCTTACGCTGTTTGGTGCAGGTGTCTCAACTATTGGCCGAAAAAGGGCAGGTATTGCCAGCTGGTGCCATCATCCTGGCGGGTGCGGCCACTGCGGCGCAGGCGATGCAGAAGAATGCCCAGTATGAAACAACTATTTTGGGCTTAGGCACCGTTAGCCTACGCACTCAAGCATAAGGAGTGAAGCAATGACTCAAGCAACGGTGATAACTGGAAAAGCAAAGCCACGCGGCCGCTTTCCACACATTAAAAGAGCGGGTGATTTTTTATTTGTTTCTGGCACCAGCTCTCGTTTACCCGACAACACCATTGCGGGGGCTGAAGTGGATGCAATGGGGGCGACTAATTTAGACATTGAAGTGCAGACCCGTGCCGTGATCGATAATATTCGCGATATTTTGGCTCATGAAGGTGCAGGCCTAGACGATGTGGTTGAGATGTGTGCCTATTTAGTCGATATGAATGATTTTGCTCGTTACAACCAGATTTATGGTGAGTATTTTGATTTTGATGGGCCCACGCGCACCACCGTTGCGGTGCATCAGCTGCCTCATCCCTTGTTACGTATTGAAATTAAGGCAATTGCTTACAAGCCTCTATAAATTAATAAAGCGTCAATAGACGTCTACACTTGGAGAAGATTATGGAACTGAAATATGGAAAGCCATTAAATTTATTGAATTGGTCAGCCGAAAATAAGCATCGCTTATCACCACCCGTGTGTAATGCGGCGGTGTTTCCTGATGGAGATTATTTCATCAATATGGTTGGTGGGCCCAATTTTCGTACGGATTTTCATTGTAATCCTACCGAAGAAATTTTCTATCAAATCAAGGGAACAGCTTATTTAAACCTGTGGGAAAACGGTCAGTTCGACCAGGTTTTATTAAAAGAGGGCGATGTCTTTTTGTTGCCAGCGGGTGTGTTGCATTCGCCACAGCGGCCAGACCCAGAAGGGCTTTGCTTTTTAGTTGAAAAACCACGGCCCAAAGATCAAGAGGATAAATTGAATTGGTTTTGCGCAAACTGCGCTGGTCTCGTGTTCAGTATTGGCGGACAGGTTGATGATTTAGTGGCTAATTTACCTATTTGGTATCAGTCATTCTATGAGCGATCAGAAGCGGAGCGTACGTGCCCACACTGTCAGGAAGTGCATCCTGGCCAAAATGCTAAAGCATGGCTACAGCGTTTTGCTGAAGTTCATAAGCCCGCTTATAAATAAATATCAAGGCCATTTGTGCTAATCAAGCAGGTGGCTGAAAGGAGCAGTACATGATTATTGACATACATTCACATTTTTTCCCAAAGCTCAGCCAGGCTGAAGCCGCTGCTTTAAATCGGGCGACGGCTCCGTGGTTAAAAGTCTCTGCTGATAAGCGATTGGGCGATATTTACATTGATGATCAGCCGTTTCGCCCTGTTTACGATGCTCTGTGGGATGGTAAGGTGAGACTTGAGGCCTTAGATCAACAAGGTTTGGATGTGCAAATTGTATGTGCCACACCGGTGATGTTTGCGTATGCAGAACCGATTGCAAAGGCCGAAGCTTGGAATCAACGCATGAATGACTTGGGCAGCGAGTTTTGTGCGGCTGATCCTAACCGTTTAAAAGTTTTGGCGCAAGTGCCCCTACAAGATATTGACGCGGCCTGCAAAGAGGTGAGCAGGGTGAAAAAAAATGGCCACGTAGGGGTGCAAATTGGTAATCACGTGGGTGATAAGAGTTTAAATGATGAAGGAATTTTAACGTTTTTAAATCACTGTGCGGCTGAAAACATGCCTGTTTTGGTCCACCCTTGGGACATGATGGGCGATGTTCGGATGGAAAAATGGATGCTGAAATGGCTGGTGTCGATGCCTGCTGAGACGCAGCTAGGTGGTTTATCTTTGATTTTGTCAGGTGCGATGAATCGCTTGTCGCCAGATTTGAAAATTTGCTTGGCCCACGGCGGTGGAAGTTTGCCTTATTTGATTGGCCGTGTTGACAATGCATGGCGTCATCGTGATATTGTGCGGGAAGATTGTCCTGAATTGCCCTCTAGTTATTTGAATCGGTTTTGGGTGGATTCAGCCGTGTTTGATCCTGACGCATTGATGTTTTTAGTCAATAAAATGGGCGCAGATAGAGTCATGCTAGGCTCTGATACGCCATTCCCATTAGGCGAGCAACAGGTCGGGGCCTTGGTGGCAAATAGTCCTTTAGAGGCCCAAGTCAAACAAAACATTCTGGGAGACAACGCGGCACAATTTTTTGCCATTTAAAGGTTGATTATTTTGTATAAGGAATATGGGCATGACCAACACCCCACAGCATAAATTCAGTATGCATGATTATGCGCTTAATCGTCTTAAGCTTCGGCCCTTGGTGATTTTTGAACGTGTGTTGGCCTCTCATTCCATTGTGCATGCCGCAGACCAGCTGCATTTAAGTCAACCTGCAGTCACCAAAGCCGTTAAAGAGTTAGAAAGCCAACTTGGGGTGCAGCTGTTTCACCGCTCTAAAAATGGCATGCAGCCCACTGAAGTGGCTTTGGTATTGGGGAAACGGGTGAAAAGCCTGTTTTCTGAGCTGCGTACGCTTACGGATGAAATCAATAGTTTCCATCATGGGAATCTAGGCCACATTGTGATCGGAACCTTGTTGTCTGCTAGTGCTGAGCTGCTGCCCAAAGCCATTATTCAATTCAAGCAGCAGCACCCAAATATTCTAATCACCATTAAAGTGGGGACGGTGGAAGAGTTATTCCCCTCTTTACTTAAAGGTGAGCTGGATTTGGTGGTAGGGCGTTTGCCCAGCATGGACTCTAAGTTTTACCAAGTCAATAAATTGACGCATCAAGCCTTATATGATGAAAAACTGTCGTTGGTGGTGGCGCATAATCATGAGCTATTGAACCATGACCATTTAGCACTCAAGGATTTAATGGATTATCCATGGATTCTGCCTTTGGGCAGCGCGTCGATGAGGGCCAATATTTTGACTTACTTTAATGAGCAAGGCGTGGGTGAGCCCAGTAATTTAGTTGAGTCGGTTTCGATTTTGACCAATATGAACGTGATTGCACAAAGTAACTTTATTGGCTGCATGTCTAGCGTGGTGGCTACTCAGCTAGTGGATTTAAATCTATTGGCTAAATTGCCTTTCCCCGACATCGGTGAGCCGACTGCGGTTGGGTTTTCTCAAAGAAGAGATGCTGAGCTTAATCCTGCCTGCTTGAAGTTTATTGATTGTCTTAAATTGACGTTGCCGCATTAAATTAAATATGAATAACGTGCCGGTTGTGAGACAGCAGGCCATTTTATATGGGCTGCACAATGGGCCCAATTTAAGCTGATCGTCTTCCGATTATAGTGGGTTGAATCACGGGTTTAAACCATCACTGAAGGAGCGGCCACTCTGATCAGTGGATAGAAGCCGTTAACTGATGGCGTAAGATGCTTCTAGGCATGCCGCTCACGATTAAGTCTAGAATTGTGCTTTGGTTTTTCTTAATTCGCTTGGCGTGAGGCCAAAGCGATTTTTAAAATGCTTCGTAAAGCGCGAGTGGGATTGATAGCCGCATTGCTCTGAAATATGGTGTATCGCGTGTTGAGTGGTTTGGAGTAAATGAAGCCCGTAGCCTAATTGGGCATTGTCTTTGATGTCTTTAATCGATTGATTTTCTGACTTTAGCTTTCTTCTGAGCGTGGATTCGCTCATTGAGAGCGCACGGCAGATCACCCCTAGGCTGAGGTTTTGAAAGTTATGGCTTCGAAACAAAGCGTGGATTTTGAAGCTTATCGTGGCATTGTTACCAAACGAGGCGATTTCATGATGGCCCATTGCATACAACACCTTTAATAGCTCACTTTTGCGATGGCCCAAAATATGATTGGGCGCCCATTTTGAGATCTGCACCAGCTGCTCGATTAATTCAGTGAGTTCCTGAGTGGTTTGACCCATGATATAAGGGGTGTGAGCGTGGCTGGCCGTAAGGGGGATGCCGGCAAAATCTTGAGCGTCAAATTCAATAATCCAAGCAAGATATTCGTTTTGATCAGGAATATTACGTAGAGCCGTGAGTTTATGATCCGACAAGAAAATAAAATGCCCGCTAGGGCAAGTGATTTGCTCGGGTTGGCCAATTGTTTTACAGCCACGCATGATAAAAACCAGAGTAGGCTTGGTAATGGTGATGTTTCTTAAAGATTGTTGGTGGGTAGCAGAATAGACATAAAACGGCAAATGAGGATTATTGAGTAGGGCTTCGTGCACCGAATGAATAAATGAATCAGTTGTCATGGAAGTATTATGGCGGGAATGGTCTAGAAGTTGGCTTCTTTGGAAGTAATATTTTATATCATATCCAACTATAATCAAGCGACTATTTAAATAGGAGCTTGATGATGAATGTGTATCAAAAATTTGGCGCCGTTGTGGCGTTGTCTGGCGTATTCAATATGGCTCAGGCATTTGAGTTAAGCAGTACTGATATAAGTGCGGGCGGCCGTTTAACCCAGCAGGCAGTTTATAATGGTTTTGGATGTTCAGGCGGCAATACGTCGCCTGCGCTACAGTGGAAAAATGCCCCTAAAGGCACAGAATACTTTGCCATAACGGTTTTTGATCCAGATGCCCCGACAGGCAGTGGGTGGTGGCATTGGCAGGTGGTGAATATTCCCAAACAGGTTTCGAGTTTGCCTAGTGGGGCAGGCGAAGTGAGCAAGTTGACGATGCCTAAAGAAGCCATGCAAATGAGAAATGATTTTGGCAGCAACGGTTTTGGGGGTGCTTGCCCACCAGAGGGGCATGGGCCGCATCGCTATCAATTTACCGTTTATGCGCTGCCTCAAAAGCTAAACATTCCTCAAGATGCTTCTGGCGCTTTAGTGGGCTATATGTTAAATGCACAGGCCTTGGCAACAAGCAGCATTGAGGTGTTATACGAGCGACCATAGGCGCTGGCTTATGAAGGAAAAGCTAGGCTTAAGCCCTCTATAGCCTGAAGCCTGGCCTTGATCGTGAAGCAGGTTAAAACATTAACTTAGGGTGGACGAAGGGTAGTCGCCCCCTTTTTAGGGGAGCACCTGGCCATTTATAAAAAACACCTCAGTAGAGTAATGAGGTGTTTTAGGCTTGGTATCAAGATTACTGATATTGAGTATTGAGATCATCTAGCTTTTGGCCAACAGATTGTTGTAAGGCCATTGATTGTTTCTGCAAGCGTTGCATTTCTTTTAGATCGGCATCAGTCTTATTTGGGTTGAGCATGATACTCAATGCTTCAGTAGAACGCATCATACCATCCATAACCAATACACGAACCTCATTGACTTCTTTGCTCTTCATGCCTAGGTTAAATAGCTCGTCTTTAAATTGCTCACTGCGTTTTTTAACATCCGTCATTTTGGCTTGAATCGCGGCTTCGTCGGTTAATGTTTGTACTTCTTCGCGGTCATTCATTGAGGCAGTATTAAACGGGTTCATCAATTCATTGAGGACGTTTAAGTCATTTTTAATGTCTGCCGCATTACCTGTAGACAGAGCAGCTTGCTCTGCCGCGGTATTGGCCGCTGGCGTGCTTTCACCCCCCGAACAAGCTGCTAAACCAAGAGCCAAAGCTAAAGCCAAAATAGTTTGTTTCATCAGTAAACCCAGATCAATATAAAAAATCATTATAGCTTAAGTAATCGCTTGAGGTTAATCTAAAGGTTGACCGATGAGATGGTAGTTTGGCGGTGGCACGATTTGAGACAGACGTGGACATCAGGGTCGGTATAACCGGTGAATGTAGGATCACCGATGTGGCAGGGAGTCAGGTTGCTGAAAACAGTAAGGAAGCTGTTCACTGTGGGCAGATGCACCAAATACAGGCCGAGTTTGATACCCAGTTCGTGAGTCTATATAGGAATGGCGATAGTGGCCGTTTTAACGAGCTAGAAGGCAGTTTCGAAGCTGGATGACAAAGTTGTCGTAACCGTAAATATGTTTCACAGAGCATTGCCGCAACGATGGCTATGCAAATAGATATGCTTGAGCGAGGGCCCAATCAATGGGCTAGTGGCGCGGGCATGGCCACCGATGATGGCCAAACATAGATGACATGGGGCATGTAAAGATGGACCTAGGATTCATATTTTAAATTTTAATCGGGTCTAAAATGAAGCCAGGCTTTGTATCTTAACAGGTGCAAAGCCTGGCCTTTTTGTTACCAGTGATCGCCAACAACAGCTGTAAATTGAATTTGTTCAGGGCGTGTACATATCATGGGCCTCATGCACATGGGGCGCTTGCGTTTTTAATGCATTATAAATGGTGCCTCTGGACACTCCATATTTCAGCGCGATATGGGTAATGGAGCATTTCGTAGTATTTATCGAGTGTTTAATTTCAGTAATTTCTTGAGCGTTAAGTAATTTATTGCGTCCCCCGGTTCTACCTCTGAGTTTGGCTGCAGCTAAACCCGCGAGGGTTCGTTCACGAATTAGGTTGCGCTCGAATTCTGCGAGTGCTGCAAATACGTGAAAAATTAACTTGCCAGTATGGCTTGTTGTGTCGATGTGTTCCATTAGGCTTTCAAAGTAAATATTGCGACGTTCTAAACCGGTGAGAATGTTTATTAAATCCTGCACGCTTCTGCCTAAACGATCTAGACGCCAAACGACAAGGGTGTCACCAGGTTTTAATTTCTTTAGACAAGACTTTAGTTGATTACGGGTAGTGGTGTTTTTACCGCTTGCTACTTCTGTAAAAACGACCTCACATCCCGAAAATACTAAAGCATCTTTTTGTAAGTTTAGGGTTTGATCCTCAGTTGAGACCCGAGCATACCCAATCCGTTTTTGACTGTTTAACATTTCATTTCCATTAAGCTAAGTCAGATATTCAAGCTGGTTTTTTATTTATTTAGAATAAATCATAAGCTTGTAGTCTGAATATACTAGTAAAAAATAACAAGATTTAATTCAATATATAAATATTTGTTATAGAAGTAAATGGAGAATGTTAAGCAAAATAGTCAAAAAACGGTCGTTTCTTGACACTGTAACTAGGGACAGTTTTTTAGGTACAATAACAACTTCAAGCATTTGTTTTATAAAGGATAAAGTTTATATCCGGCTCTTTTTGTTAGTGAAGCATGCTCTTACAGGATGTTGTTTAAATGTAAATAAAAATTATCCCTTTAATTTCATTACATTATATCTATATAAATGCCAAAGGCAACCTATTCACATGCAAAGATAAGTTAAATTTTAAATTTTAATAATTAATAAAAAATATATTTAAAATCATATGGATATGGATTTATTTGAAATTTATTGCTTATTTATTCGGGAGGAAATGTCATTTAATGACCGTTTGTTGACGCCTTCTATGAGCATGAATCGATAACAATATTAATAAAGCCGATTGTGTGATTACTTAAGCTTACGTTTAGGCAAAGGCTGTCAAGGTTAATTAACTTAATCTTAATTATGATTTCGTCCTATTTTTGATGGAGTTGTAATACCTGTAGAGAGGTATTTATGAAAATAATTCAAATAGTTGGGGTTGGGGCAGCTTTGTTTGCCTTAACTGATGAAGGCATAGTGTGGGAACTCAATGTACAAACCCAAAATTGGCAGAAACATAAAGAAATAAAAAGTAAATGCGAAACCAAGAAAATGATAAACCGTTATTTGGTGTCGGATTTAGACGTGTCCAATCGTGTTGTTGGCGCACTGGGGCGCATAGGAATCAAAACACTGGGTGAGCTCAAACACCTAGAAGATTCTTATTTGTATGACATTAAAGGCCTAGGTGCTAAATCTATTTTTGAACTTAAAGCAGCGATGGCTAAGTTTGAAGCGGAATGTGGAAATTGAAGGATTTTTAGTTTTGCAAAGGCAAAGTTTGTCTTTGCATTTTTAGTGAGCCTTGCTCGATATTGTAGATGTATTTAAAGGAATTGTTTTATGAAAAAATTAACACTTGCTGCGTTACTCGTTGCTTCATTTGGTGCCATTTCTGTTGCTCATGCTGATGATCGTACAGCGACTGCTATTGCTAGTTGGGATGCTAAAGCAATTAAAGATACCCAAAGCATGTTGGTGGTAACCCCACTTAAGTCTTTGACCTTTAATTATGCAGAAGGCCAACAGGCATTTAATACGCTTGACGGCGCGTTTGACGTGACCATTGCGGGCCAATCTGGTGCCACCGACTTTAAACTGGCTTCTAAAATCATCTCTTCTACGCTAGCTCGTTCTTCTGACGACTCTACCTTAGAAGTAGGCGTTAAGTGGAATGGAGAGCAGCTATCTAAAGATGCAGAAGTAGTGATGATCGATACCGCTACCAGCGTTAATACCGGTTTGACTGCTTTGACTGCAGGCGATGCTTTTGGTCAATCTGATCGCGTGAGTGCCCTAGGCCAATTTAACTTTAATATTACTTCTGCTTCTCTTGCTGGTGCACCCACAACTTATAAAGACCTAACTGACGGCCTATGGGACGGTAATGTGAACGTAGAGTTTATTGCCACTTGGAGCGGTACCTTTATCTAACCGCCCTTGAAAATTAGTACAGTTGCTTGAGTTTGGGGGGCTTGGCCCCCCTTTTTTAAGGAGGAGGTATATGGTTAATAAAATGAAGTATTTGACCTTATGTACAATTGCCGTGATTGGCTCATTTGCTCAGGCCATTAGTGTGGGTGAGATTACCGCTTTAATTAACACTGATCAAACTATGTTAGCCAAGGAAATTGAAAACACCGTTGATGGCGCACGTTTAGTCAGTTTAAGTATTGAACGCATCAGCTCACCAATGGAGGGTGGCACAGTTCTACCCTTAGAGTCTAAGAATGAAATCCTGTCTACGCCTGCAAATTTAATCTTACCTGGCAAAGGTAAAGATATCTTTCGTATTTTTTATGGCGGCCCTAACGATGATAAGGAGCGCTATTACCGTTTAAATTGGCAAGATAATCCGGTGCAAGAAGATGGCTTATCTAAATCCGCTAAGGCTGCAACAGCAACTACCTCTGCCAGTATTGGCACCATTTTAGTGGTTGCCCCACGCCAAGAGCAGTTTGATTATGAGTATCAAAACGGCGCTGTGTTTAATCGTGGCAACGTCACGTTTCGTGTGGTGGCTTTTGGTCCTTGTCCTACGCCTAATCTTAGTGGCCAAAAAACCTGTCATGAGCGCTATTACGTCATGCCTGGTGTTGGCGTCAAGCTTAAGTTTGGTAACTTAACCGATAAAAAAGCCCATGTAGGGATCTGGCATCGTAATAACTTCATCACCGTTAATGATAACGCTAAGCGTCAGGACAACTAGGAGTAAACGCTCGTTAAGTACTTTGGGAATGATGAACAACGACACTATAGTTTTATCGCATCTCATTATTTTATTCACTTATTGTTAAGATTAGGTTTTAGGTATGGGAAAAAATCGTTTCCTTTTTAATGCCAGTATCATGACTGGGGCAGTATTTCTTGCGCTTACCTCGATCGAAGAGGCAGCTGCACAACAGCTGGCAGATGTACGTCTAGGGGAATATATCATTCCAGGCATGTTTGGTCAGGCGTTACAACAGGGTTTAACCGTACCTATTTATTTACGCTTTGTTGGTGGTAATCCAGAGGAACGGCAAAAAATTGCCGATGCAGCCATTGCCTTGCAAGATGGGAAGCTGTTGATTCAAGAAGTGTCTTTAGATGCCGACCATCAAGGGGCGACCCTGTCTGATGAAACCAAGGCCATGGTATTGGGCTTGGAGAAGCGTTACTTTAATGACAGCACCCAAATTCGGCTGACCGAAAATGCCGAATTAAACCTTAATATTCAATCATTTGTGCTGACTCTAGACGTTAATGAAGACGCCTTGTCTACTGCCATTATTCCTCGTCAATACATGCTAGGTGCGTCATCTGTGGACAGCGTTTCTGCAGTGACCAACTATGATCTGGGTGTGTATCAAACCCGAGTAAAAAATGGTGTCAATAACGATAATAACTATTTTAACATTCGGAATACGATCGGCTATAAAGAGCATCATTTTGCCATTGACGGTTCTGTTTATGGTGTGGGAAAAGGCGACGAGCAGAGTAGCCAGCTTTATCGAGCCATGTATGAGCGCGACGTTAACGGTAATCGACTTGCTTTAGGGATGTTTGATACCTGGAATCTACAATCCATCGCCAGTCTCTCGGCCTTGAACGCCAGTAAAGTTTATGGCGCAACATTCGGTAATAAATCCTCCACCAGATTAAAAGCCAATCAACATGCATTAACGCCGATTACTATTTTTATGCCGGCGGCGGGTGAGGTGCATGTCTATAGGAATGGGCGCTTACTCAGCATTGAAAACTTCCCAATGGGGAGTTTTGAAATAGATACCAGTCGTTTGCCATTTGGTATTTATGATGTTGATGTGGAGGTGATGATTGATGGTGAGGTGCGTTCGAAAACAACTCATAGAATCAATAAAGCATTTTCTAATAGCCATACAGACATCAATGAGGTGAGCTGGGAGGTTTATGGGGGTTATGTCGATTATGACGGTAAAGCGCGTCATCTCACCGATGGTACTAAAGAAACCTATTTATTAGGGGTGTCTGCGGCAGTAAGCCTGCCAGTATTATCTGGCCTTTCCATACACACATCTAACTACGCTTTTGATAAGCACTTCGTGAATGAAACAGCGCTAAATCTGACAATATTTGATTATGGTAGTTTAGGTTGGCAAGGCTTAATATCAGAAAAAGGTCGCTATCGTAATATCGTGAATGCCACAGCTGTGATTCCTAATGGTTATGGTTCGCTCTGGGCTAGCAAGGAAAAAAGTAATATTAAAGGTGATTTAGGTATCTATGATAGTGATACTTATTCATTTGGGGGAACCTTAAATTTTAATAAATTCTTTGATAAAGGGGGGGCTCTAACCTTTAGCCGTACAGTTGATCATCGTGCGAAAACACGCGCCAATAACTTTGAGTATGCCACGTCACTGTATTCTGGTCGTAGAGGCAGTATGAGCTTGCGAGCAGGGATACAGCGCTATCAATACAATAATGATACCCCAGCCGATAATCGAAAATACATTACTTTGGGCTTCTCCATACCTTTATCCAATTGGCTCAATGTGGGGCTGTCGTCTGATAATGGCGACGTGAATTTAGACGTTAGCGCAAATAAAAACTTTGATACTGGACCTATTAGTTCAGTGGGTTTAAGAACGTCTAAAAAATTACGGGATAAAACGGATCGCAGTAGTGATTTTTCGACTAACGTCTACGCAATGTTTGATACCAAATACAGTAGCGGTACCGTTTCATTGTCGCGCCCCGACAGCAAGCGGCTCAATGGTAACTTAACTGCAGGCGGCTCTATTGCCTTTGGCGGTGGTAAAGTGGTCGCCAGCGGTAAGCGAGAAGAATCGGGCGTGATTATTCAAACCAATATGACAGGGGGCGCCTCTTTGTCTGCCCAGGTCAATGGGCGTAATTACAAGCTAACCGGTAAGAATAACTTTATCCCTTTAGCGCCTTATGCGGCCTATAAAGTTGAGTTGATGAACGATAAAAACAGTATGGACAGTGTCAATATTGTTAAAGGTAAAACTCAAAATGTCACCCTTTATCCTGGCAACGTAGCGGTTTATCGACCAGAGGTTAAACAGTTAGTAACCGTTTTTGGACGTTTAACGACAGAGCAGGGTGCCGCCTTGGCCAATGCCCAGATTAAAAACCATATTGGTAAAACGGTGACGGATAGTAGTGGTGCGTTCTCAATGGACGTTGATAAGCGTTACCCAATCATCACTTTGGCGGATGCCAGCCAGCATTGCGAGGTTGAACTTGATTTGCGCAAAGCTAAGGGGGTGCTGTGGGTGGGGGATTTAGATTGTGGTCCAAGGGTTAAATTAGCTAAATCGGTCAAGAAAGATGTGGCTACGCTTACTCAGCCGCTACAGCCCCTTCCACTTGCGCCACTGCCTAGTCAAAAGCGTGACCCTATTTCAAAAATGCCAGAGATGCCACTAATTGAGGCTCGTCAAGGTTATGTGCCACCGGTTATCGTACCGGCCATGATTTCTGAGCAGCCTTTTAATTTGTCTTCTATCCCCTCGTTGCGAGAGGAGGTGGCTAATGTATTGCATCATAGTGAGGCCTATACGCGCCGAGGAAATAATCAGGATGCTCATTTTTATGAATTAGCCCCCATCTTGCGGGATCAAAATCAAGAGCATGCAACAACTACGCTTTTTAATCACATAGATGATTTGGAACCAAAACAGTTAGAGGTCGTGTTTTCAAATATTTCTGTAACAAAGCCAAATAGTTGTGATGTATTTTTATCTGGTATAGAGGCACAAAGTAAGGCATGGATTAAAAAAGTTTCTTGCATCGACGCGATGACGCTGGCACAAAATAATCAGTCAGTGAGTGAGGAAGCGTTTGATGCTTCTAGCCAATATTTGGGCAGTATATGAAAAGGTATTTCTTTAATTTAAAGCTTGTCCGTCATATGGAAAACTTGTGTGAGTAAGGAAGTTATTGATTATGAAAAATAATATTTTTTTGGCTATTATGTTTGGCCTAAGCAGCATCATTATTCCGAGTGTCGCATTGTCCGCGGCTTCGGAGAATAGTTTTCTTTTTCTTGAAAATCAGGTTGATAATGAGTATTGGGTGGCGCCAAGAAAACTAGATCCCAGATTTTCAGGCTCTAACATATTCACCAAATATCCTTCAAATCAGGATAGTCTAGGCTATATGCAGCAATCTTTAAATGGCATGACCGCTGCTCAATATCTAGACTTGTGGTTGGAAAATTCGCCTATTAATAGCCCTTTTGTAGGGAACCGTTGCCGAAATGGTTACAGTGGCTGTCCTAGTTCAGGCACCTGGGTTGCTGAACACATTAATAGCAAAGGTGCTTTTAAAATTAAGCAGACCAGTACGGCTGGTGCGAGCGGCTATACTCGGGCTATTTGGTCAAATAATTTCTATGAGTATCTGAAAAATATGAGCATTAATGTTCCAGTCGTGCTGGAATATAATGCTTGTCGTACAAGAAATGAGTATGACCCTAGTGTGGGTGAAACTTGTGCTTCTGTCGGAGGCACTGTGCGGGAGGATCAGTTTACAATTGCTAAAACGGCTCATTTAACTTTAGAGTCGACCAACGCATTACAAGAACTGTTTATTGACAGTAATGGTAATCCAACGGTTGGTTTGGGTTCTCAGTTTTGTAGCATTGGCACAGTAAATAATGTTAATGGAGCAATTTGTAAGCTTATTAGCTATAAACTAGAGGGTGAGCCTATTATTGCTCAGGTAGATATGTACCTCAATCTGAGCAGTTCTTTAGGCTTTACGCCGGCCGCGGCGACGATCAAGTTTGGCGGCGGCCAAGATGGGGACTTATGGTACAACTACAGCGTTAGAACAACCGATGCAAGAAACGTCATTAAGCCTGGTGGTGATGGTGTTTATGTATTCTTTTCAAGTGTGTTTTTAAAAGAGCTGTTGACGCGTGGCGTGGACCTGAGCCGTAGTGAGGATTTCTTTACGTTTAGTTTTGATAGTAGTGTGAATCCCCAGTCTGGTTTCTATGAATTTTCGCCCTCAAATACGATTTTATTAAGGCCACGTGATTATGGTATTAGTATTGTTGACAAAGATTTGAGTGCTAATCCTTCTCGTACTGGTAAGGTTGGTAATGAGGAAGAGCCCATTGAGTTTGAGTATATAGTAAGTACGAGTGGCCCTAGGCAAGCTAATGAAATTACTGCTCAGGTTACTGGGCCAAGTTATCAGTCCCATCGAGGAGTAAATTATTGCTTATTCTCTTCATCGGATGGTCAAATTGAGGTACCTTTTTCCGCTTTTTTGAGCTATACCGATTCGGTTGGCAGGATGATCAGGACACGTAATAGCTGTGGTGATGATCCAATTGATATAGTACAGGCGCAATGGGTAGAAACACCGTGGGCAAATGCGCCTCAAGAGGGCAGCTTTTTTAGAACCGATTTAAAATTAAGCTTTCCTATGAATGAAAGTCACTCTATGTTTAGCTTAACTGGAGAGGACTGGATTGGCATTGTTAGAGCGCAAGGTGAGATTATGGTTAAGGCAGTTTGGCGAGGAGATGATGTGACGGCGCCAGGAAGATAATTTGCTTATGAAGACTATATTAAAAGAACTCAATAAATTAGAAAAGAGTAAGCAACATCTCTCGCTATGGATCCTGTTGACCTTTAGCTTGTGGTGCAGCTCGGCCCATGCACTGTATCTTAGTAGTGATGTATTCGTGATCGATGCGGATCAATCGTTTTTGTCTCGACAATTTTTAAATGATAGCAAGCTAACCAATATGTACTTTATTAACGTTTATCAGATTGATAGACCTGGTAAAGCAGAAGTTACAAGCCCTATTCATGGGGGTGAAATTATGTATACACCGCTGAGAATAGTCGTAGGGCCTGGCCAGTTTGAGTATTTTAAAGTTTTTTATAGTGGGCCAAAAGATGAACAGGAGCGTTATTATCGAATGCAGATTAGAGAGGTACCGCTGCATGCGATTAAAGATCAAGCGCTTGATAAAGATTTAATAGTTTCGACTATTGTGGCATTAGATACTTATTTGGTTGTGAGGCCACGTAAAGAGGTCTTCTCTTATCACTATGATGAGGTGAAAGGTGTTTTAACTAATACAGGCAATACTTTCTTTACTGTGAATATGAATCAAGGCTGTTTAGCTGAAAATGATGATAATGCTGAAGTGTTTAATCTACTGCCTGGGCAAACGTCAACGCATGCCTTATTGAAAGGCCGCCATAAAAAATTCATCGTGATTTTTAATCAATATAAACAGCTAGGTTCACAGTGTTTTGAGGAGAGTATGAGTTAAGTGGGT
The DNA here is from genome assembly GCA_041228285.1 of Neisseriaceae bacterium CLB008. Taxonomy (NCBI): domain Bacteria; kingdom Pseudomonadati; phylum Pseudomonadota; class Betaproteobacteria; order Neisseriales; family Neisseriaceae; species Neisseriaceae bacterium CLB_ANTARCTIC_008. The sequence continues at coordinate 1,184,359 of CP166133.1, forward strand.
ACTGGGGATGAGAGCAGTTACCTGACTTAGCTAAATAATCATTAAACTAGGAATGACAAGCCAGTGCTTTGGGTCAAATGCTAAAGCACTGGCTTCTAATAATTATTTAGTTTGTTTTCAAAGCATTATAAATAGTGCCTCTAGACACAGCATATTCGTTCGCTACTTTTGAGATAGGACATTTTAGCGTTTTAACTGAGTGTTTAATTGATCTGATTTGTTGGTCATTTAATAACCTTTGTCGGCCACCGATTCTGCCTCTTAAACGAGCAGAAGCAAGTCCAGCTAGGGTACGTTCACGGATCAGGTTACGCTCAAATTCCGCAAGTGCGGCAAACACATGAAAGATTAGCTTGCCAGTATGGCTGGTAGTGTCGATGCTTTCCGTTAAGCTTTCAAAAGAAATGTTTTTACGCTCAAGATTTGTGATGATTTTAATTAAGTCCTGCACGCTCCTGCCTAATCGATCCAAACGCCAAACGACCAGTATGTCACCTGATTTTAATTTTTTTAAACAGGTTTTCAGTTTTCGCCTTGTTGAGGCGCTTTTACCGCTGGCGACTTCTGTATAAACAATGTCACATCCTGAATTAATTAATGCATCTTTTTGTAAGTTTAAGGTTTGGTCTTCTGTGGATACACGGGCATAACCAATTCGCCTTCGGCCGTTCTTAAGCATATTCATCTCCTATCCTTATTTGTTTGTCATAAATAAGGAGGTGTTAAATAATAGAGTCAAATAAATGACTAGTAGTAATTAAATATTATGAATATGTAGCCGTTTTCGGACGCTTGCCCAATTGGCGAAGTGGTGGCAAAAAGTGAAGGATAAAGCACCCGTATATAAAAAATGAGTAATCATTTTTATTTGTTGATAGATGCTTATTAAAATTAGAGTTTTCATGATAGTTAAATATTTTTAAAACTATACTTTAATGAAAAGATAGATAATCCTTATTTAGATGAATCCTATTATATTTTATTTCTTTGTATTTTTATTATTAATAATTGAAAAGTTATGTAAATATTAATTCCATATATTTTTATATTATGAGCATTAAAGTTTAATATTTTTATAATTTTTAGTATATTTACACATTTTATATATATACAAAGGCTTAAAGGGTTAATTGCTTTGAATTGTATTTTAGTTATAAAGGTTATATTGGTTCATCCAAATGAATTAAGTCTTAGTACTATAATATGCCTCTAATGCTTTACATCACTCAGTGCCGCCAGGCTGGCTTTGGATCGCTGATATCAATTCTAGAGCTATGAGCGTCCGCACCAGGCTTTAAAGATGAAAACCCCTGCTGAATCATATGCTTTAGCTGCTTAAGTTATGTAGAAACTGCTGGGTATTACATCATCTAGTTAAATGAATATTAATGGCATAATATGATTTGAACGGAAAATATTAGCTTGTTTTTAATTGTTTTTTCTTACATGAATGAGTTTATTTGTGAAGGTATGATATTGAATAGGTAAGGCAGCCTGGATGCGATTTAAAGCCTCAATTGGATCATTTAGTGGAAAAATACCTGAAATATGCAAATCAGCAAAGTCTTTTTCACTGTAATGAATGAAGCCAAAGTGATGCTTGTTGAGCTGAGCTAATAAGTCTGATAGTAATATATCATCAACAACGATTTGTTGGTCTAGCCAAGCAAGCGGGTAAGCATCGGTCTGTTTCTCTACATCATAAACTAGGCTCTTATTGATTTTTGCCTTGTTTCCCGCGTTCAATGCCTGACATTGATTAGCCAAATTGTCTTGAGGACAAACTTGGACACTTGACTCAATGACGTTAACCACCATGTGGTCTTTCTGTAACTGAACGGAATAAATAGTGCCTAAGGCTTTTGCTGTGCCATAGGAGGTCTCTACGATAAAAGGGCGATGTGGTTGTCTTGCAACGCTAGATAGAACCATGCCTTTTTTAACCACAATTCTCCTGACTTCATCAGTATACTTGATGTCAACTGCTGTACCGCTGGCCAGAGTGAGCTGACTATGATCATCTAAGGTAATGGTTAAAGGCTCCCCAATACCATTACGGTAATCAGCTGTAAGCCACTGGCCCCATTGGTTCTGCTGCGCATAGATTAAGCTTGAAACCAAGCAACACCATACCAGTATTTTTTTTGCGTGTCGTTTAATTGGGCCGGCTAAGTAGGTTTTACTAGCTTGATAAATGTCTTGGTGAGCCTTAAGTTGCTCTACACTATTGATCACTGATAACGTTTCGGAATTGGCTACGCCTCTCCATTGACTATTTAAATAGGTAATACGATTCCAAGCGGTCTGGTGTTGTTCATTAGCTTTAAGCCAGGCTTGAAATTCTGGGTGCTCTGAAGCGTCCTCAGAACAGCCTTCTAGAGTGTAGTACCAGTCTAGAGCCGCTTGAATATGTATACGAGAGGGTGTTTTGCCTGAGGACATATTTACAGATCAAATTCTATTTCATAGGCAATTAATGCGCATTGGCATAAGTCACGCTTGACGCTGGCTAAAGAAATATGAAGCCGTTTGGCAATGTCATTTTGGGTAAAGTTATCAAAGTAATAGAGCAAAAAAACATCTTGTGCTCGTTTAGGGCATCGTCCTAAAGCTTTTGAAAGTTTGGTTAGCGTCTCGATCGCAGCAATATGATTTTCTAAGTTATAATCAGCGGCTTCTGATTGCATATTAGCTAAATAAGTATGGTAATTTTGCTCAATGATGGTTCTTCTTATTTTATCAATGAATAAATTTTTAGCGATCATTTGTAGAAAATTTTTTGGGCTCGAACGTATGGTTGGATTGGTTTCGCTTGAGCAGGTTACCAAAATTTTTATAAAGGCATCGTGTGTAATATCTTCCGCTAAGTGACGATCACCAATTTTATATTTTAATAAATTTAATAGCCAATGTGCATGGGTACGGTATAGCTTATCTACCTCGTTAAGGGTGAGAGTGATAGCAGCTACTGTTGCTGTTGAGTTCGCTTGCATCTAAGGCCGACCATAAATTAAAGTTAATGATTACTATTATCATTACATAGGTCAGTTTTAAAGTAAATACAGAACAGTTCGCCTAGCATTTCAACTAAATCTGATTCACCTAAAATTTCTATTTAAATATTAATAATTCAATTGCTTATGTGTTTTTTTGAGCTGTTTGTACGAATGTATTCGTCTATTTAAGTATAAGCATCTTTATTATCATGGAAAGAACACACATGCAGGGAAATAAGAAAATAACGTTATTGATTTCTGGTTTATTTGTCATGAGCCTGTCCCCGGCACGCGCTGAGCAAAAGCATCGTTATACCATTTCAAAAGGAGCATTGTCGCAAGCCTTAAATCAATTTTCACATGAGAGCGGTGTACCGATCGCTTTTTCATCGGATCTGACTAAAGGGTTAACTACACAGGGTTTAAATGGTGACTACACTGTAGACAGTGGTTTAGAAGCCTTGCTAGCAGAGCATAGCTTGTCTTTAATGAAAATGAATGGGACTTATACCATTAGGCAGAAACAACAAAGTAATACTGATGGCGCAACAAAAAGCATGAATAGTGCCACAGGGGATATTGCTGAGTTGGCTACAGTGACCGTAATCGGTACTAAAACAAATAATTCTTTTGCTCAATCTAACTCCAATACATATGTTAATCAAAAACAGCTAGATCGTTATACCCCTATTAGTGCGGCTGATGTCTTAAAAGGCCAAGCCGGTGTTTCTGTTGGTGATGCTCGAAATGGTGGTGGCCTTGATGTCAATATTCGAGGGGTTCAAGGGCAAAGCCGTGTTGGTGTTACCGTGGATGGCGGAGAGCAAATGGTGAATGTTTACCGAGGGTACTCTGGTACACAGCAGCGTAGTTATGTAGATCCAGATTTAATTAGTAGTGTTGAAATTGAAAAAGGTAGTGGTACGGCTGATAGCCAAGGAGGATATATCGGTGGTACGGTGCGAATGCACACTATTGAGGCGAAGGATATTATTCCTGCTGGTAAAAACTATGGGCTAAGACTAAAAGGGAACTTGGGAAATAATAGTATTAAAAGTGAAGGAATAAGTAGTCCAACAGAAAACTTGACGTATAACTGGATTGAACCAAGAGGTGATAGGAGTGCTGCATGGAGCAACCTTGCGCGTTCTGGCAGCATAGCTATGGCTTGGCGTAATCAGGATTGGGAATTGATGGGGGCCTATGCCAAAAGAATTCAAGGGAATTATTTCTCAGGAAAAAAAGGGTATGACAGATACAAAGAGGCCTATGAAGAGCGTTTCAACGAACATCGGAACCAAGCATTTACTGTGACTCATGGTATGTTTTTTGAAAATGAAGAGGTTTTAAATACCAGCAGTGAAAGTGATTCAATTTTATTGAAAGCCAAATACTTCATTGATGATGAGCAGTCCATTAAGTTTGGTTATCGTAACTATAGTGCTCAGCTAGCCAGTATTATGCCTAGCGCTTTGCAACGTTACTGCGGGAAATATGGCAATTGTGTTCCAAATAAGCAGACGCCAGGTATGGCGCAATGGAAGCCGGGTAGTGTGCATTTAAATGCCTACAATATTGATTACCGATACACTCCTGAAGATCATAACTGGATTGATTTAAAAATGGGATTTTGGAGCACTCATACTAAGACGAATGAGATCAGTGGTGCTAGTCCATATCATCCCTGGCAAACTGAAGAAAGGCATACGATTGGTTATGCACGAATGCCACAAACTGCGTTGAATTGGGGATTTAATATTAAAAATGACTCTAAGGTGGCCGGTGAGTGGGGTTCATTTCGTTGGATCAACGGGCTTGAATACAAACATGAATACGTTAAACCGCAAGATTACATTAAGTTAAGCGTGATGGAGCGTTTGGGTGAAAGTGTCATCCGGCATGCAAAACGTTGGGAAAGTAGTTTATTTAGTCAGGTATATTATGAGCCCTCTAATCATTTGGAGCTAAGAGCCGGCTTACGATACACCCGTTACGGCACCAAAGATATAAATCAATGGCCAGAAAAACCATTGTTCTGCTCTAACCCGAATATGTGTATGACTATGGGTGATGATGCCGAGTTTATTTTTAAAAACCAGTTTGAGGAGTATGCAAAAACAGCGAAGTTTGCTGACCCAGTTAAAAATAAAGGGGGGAAATTAGCCCCGAATATTGGTATTACGTACTATTTTTTACCAGAGACCTTTATGTATGCCAACTATAGTCAGGCATACCGGATGCCATCATTATTTGAGACCAGTATGGGGACGGCAAACGTTAAAACAGTGGCATCTTTAAAGCCAGAGCAAGCAAATAATTTTGAGTTAGGTTTCAGTACGACACACCGTAATTTATTTAAAAATGAGGACTATTTGTCGTTGAAAGTGTCTTATTTTAACAATAATTATAAAAACTATATTACGCGTTTTTTGGACCCTAAGGCATATTTTACCAGTAGCCAGTTTATGTATTTTACCAATTTAGATAAATTTAAAGTATCAGGTTTTGAGTTGAATACAGCATATGATAATGGTTTTGTTTTTGCTGACCTATCAGCTAATTATTTTCAAAAAGCTCAGGCGTGTGATAAAAACATTGCTCAGAAACTACGAGACTCAGGCAATGCTTTGGTGCATACACCAAACTGCGTTGATGGCGGATTTGGCAGCTCATACGCAGCGGCTCAAAACCCACCTAAATACGCTTATAGTTTAGGATTGGGTGTGCGCTTACTGGACCAAAAATTAACCTTGGGTAGTCGCATCACTTACAATCATAGCCCAATAGCGAGAATGGATCAGCCCTGGCATAAGGTCGTGACTACGTATCAAAAATTTTATGAAAAATCAAAAGTCATCGATGCTTATGCAAAATATGCGGTCAGTAAAAATGCTTCTATTAATTTAAACGTAACTAACTTAACGAATGAGTATTATCTTGATGCATTAACACAAAGCTATATGCCGGCCCCAGGGCGGGCCATTAACCTTGGTTTTGAAGCTAAGTTTTAATTAAGTTCGTTGATTCAGCTCTCTACAGTGTTCAATTTGAATGCAGTAGAGAGTTTTTTATTGTAAAGACATATTGTCTGGTGGTTATCTAGCTAAAATCATTGATGGTCAAAGGGAAGTCAACAAGCGTATTTCGTCATTGTTTGGAGGGCGCCTATTTAAAAGTTTGTGACGCTTATAGCTGTAATTAGTTTAACGATTTGATTTTCTGGTGTGTTTTCTATCCATTTGTTTTTTAATAAATATTTCATAAACATTTCATCTTTCTGCAATAGAGAGCCTTTATATTGATGCACTCACAGGGCTTAAGAGGAATCAAAATACCCGCGATTTCGATTCAATGCTTCAATAAAATGGTGCCAGTATGTAGGGCTTATTTGACATTGATTTAGACATTAAAACCCTAGGCTGATAGTCAGCGTCGGTTTGACGAACACACCAAGAGTGTTGGGCAGGCTTATTGTGTCATCCGTTAATTTTATTCATCAAGATGAAGGAATCAGAATGTTGTTTAAGCAAGTAAGCAAAGTGGCCCAATGGGGTTTCGTATCAGTTGCCGTCTTCAGTTTGATGGCGTGCAGCCCCCAAGGCACTGCAGTACAAGGCGGCGGCGAAAAAATAGCTTCGGAAATGCCACAAACGGTGAATTTTGGCATCATCAGCACCGAGTCATCACAAAATCAAAAACAGTCATGGACGCCGCTATTGGCCGATATGAGCGCTGCTATCGGGGTAGAAGTGAAGCCATTCTTTGCTTCTGACTACGCGGGGGTTATTCAAGGCATGCGTTTTGATAAAGTGGATTTGGCTTGGTTTGGCAATAAATCAGCCATGGAAGCGGTGGATCGCGCCAATGGCGAAGTCTTTGCTCAAGTAGTATATGACGATGGTACGACGGGTTATCATAGCTTGTTGATTGCCCATAAAGACAGTCCTATTAGCTCAGAAAAAGATATGTTGGCCAAAGCCAATGAGCTGACCTTTGCCAATGGCGACCCTAATTCGACCTCTGGTAATTTAGTACCAGGCTATTACGTGTTTGGTAAAAATAATGTGCAAGCTAATCAAATTTTTAAACGCACCGTCAACGCCAACCATGAAAGCAACGCCATGGCGGTGGCCAATAAGCAAGTGGACGTAGGCACTTTCAGTAACAGTAACTGGCTATTAATGCAAAAAAAGCAGCCCCAGATCATAGATCAACTAAAAGTAATTTGGACCTCGCCAACGATTGAGTCTGATCCATTGGTGCTACGTAAGGGCTTGTCGCCAGAATTACAGGCCAAGATTAAAACCTTTATTCTAGGCTATGGGGACACATCAGAACAAAAAGCGGTGATGGCGACATTGGGTTGGTCTAAATTTAAAGCATCAGACAATAGTCAATTAGATTCTATCCGTGAGTTAGAAGCTTTTAAACAAAAGCAGACGCAAGCGGCTCAGTAAAGATAGCTGCTTTAGCCGAAAGGCGAACCCCAAAAAACCTGTTTCCGCCTAATGTAAGGCTGAACAGGTTTTTGGGGGTATGCACAAAATTAATATACTTTTTATGCTGATTTATTTAGTAGGGGGTAAAGCCTAATTTTTATTATTTTTTAATATTCCTAATGTTTGAAATTTAAAAGGTGAGGATCTTAGCGCTTCAAAGGGAGCAATCAAGCTGGATTAGTTACTTTGGTCGTCAAGATTTTCTTGAGCGCGCTTCCCATTTTTTGAGCGCCAGCATCCTCATGTCAGTAATAGTATCGGTTTCATCTAAAATAGGCTCACCTAATATTTTTTCAATAATATCTTCTAATGTCACTAATCCCAGCCAACTACCGTACTCATCGTAAATTAGGGCCATGTGTTGTTGTTCCTTGATGAACCTGCGCATGAGTGATTCTGCATCAATGCTTGCTGGAGCAATGATTGCTGGTTTAGTAAGGCTTAACACAGGTGTTTCTAAATCTTTACCTATGGCTGAGTGCCTAAAAAGAATACCTGCTGGTTCTTCATTGTCATCGATGACCGGGTAACGTGAAAATTGGTGATGTTTTATGACAGAGAGGAACTCCTTAACAGTTTGGCCTGGCTTAATAACAGTACAGACAGTACGAGGAGTGAGGATGGATTTAATATTGACTTCATGTAAGTCGATGATATTGGCAATAACACGTTGTTCCTCAGCATCAATTTTATTTAACTCTTTTGCTAATAAGCTTAATGATTTAATCTCCTGACGTAAGTCAGAATCATCTATATTACTGCCAATCAGCTTCATTATTAAGTCTGAAACTACAATGAAAGGCATGAGGATAAAAATAGCAGGATTCAAAATGGCAGGTAAGTAAGCGGCTAAGCTTCGCCAATATTTGGTACCTAATACTTTAGGTATGATTTCAGATAAAACCAAAATGAGAATGGTCATGATGGCTGATGCTGCGCCTAAATACCCATTCCCCCATATTTTTGTAACCTGTGCGCCTACACCGGCAGCGCCAACGGTATGGGCAATTGTATTTAGGGTGAGAATGGCAGCCAAAGGGCGGTCTATATGATCTTTAAGCTTACTAAGCCGATTGTATAGAATAGGGTCATCCCATTTTTTTTGGGATATGAAGCTGGGCGTGATGGATAACAGCGTGGCTTCAAGAATGGAACACACAAATGAAATGCTGATTGAGCCAATGATAAATATAACCAGTAAGAGCATAGTAGAGGATGATGTTTTATTCAGTATTAAGGGGGCTATACATATACACATTAAATGTGACAGATTAATGACACGCTACTGCGTTGATAGAGGTTTTATAGCTCGGTGGTGAATCATGGATATAAACCTGCAGCAAAGGTGAGCCTTGGGTTCTTATTTTAAACGTTAATCTGATTTAAAACGAAGACAGGCTTTGTACCCTAAAGGGTGCGAAGCCTGTCTTTTTGAACGTTGAGCTTAAGTGAAAATGTAAATATATATGTAATGGCCCGGAGACATAGTTGCACATAACATTGTATTTTTTTAAATAGGCGATGAAGTAGAGCATCTTGCTATTGTTGTTTTTTGGTGTTGTCGGCATTGGCCCTCAAAATAAGCCTAAATGTGAGTCATGACTAGCTATGGTTGGAGTGCAGTAGGCATGCCTACGACCTATAGAAGCGCTAGAAGGTATAGTGTATTAGCTTATTTTTTAAATAAACGTCGTAAAGATCTGTAAGTATTGTTTTTTTGTGCGGAGTGTATAAAATAAATATTTTTAACTCCTTAATTGAATAGGAAAAATATGAAAAAGAAGACATTGAGCAGATGCTTACAACAGATTTTTCCGTTGACGGTTTTAGGGTGTTTTATACCTTCTGCCCAGGCTTTGGTTTGGCATGGAGGGGGCGAAAATCTTTGGCAGGGTGATATATGGTCCATTTCTGAACCTAGTATGGTGAAAGATGATGGCACGACGTTAATCGGATTAGGGGGCGTAATTAAAGTGCGTGGTCATGATTTCGATTGGGAGCCTACGCTAGGGTCGAGACCAGCATTGGCCTTGTATGACCAATCTCATACCCGCATCAATCAAGCTGCCGACTTGGATAAGTATGGTCTACCTGCCGATACTCGAACATTGGTGTGGATTTATGATGACAATGGCACGGTTTATAAGAACACCATTGGGATTCAAGTAGGGAATGGGCAAAAGCGCGCGCAGCTAGAAGCTCGACAGCTAGATGTCATTGCTGATGGCATCGGGGTACAGGTCAAACGGTCTGACTTAAACCTAAGCCACAGCTTAATTAACGCCTTAGAGTCCGGCTTGGAAATTGATGATTCCGAGGTGGGTACGGAGAAGAGCCAAGTGGTTTTGGATGAGGTGGTGCTTAAATTTGACCAGGCCCAGTTTTTAGGCGAGACCCAAAGTACGGAAAAGCAGTATCAACAACAGACATTTAATCAACGCTACGGAATTACGGCACAAGGCAATAAAGCCCAGAGCGATACAGAAAAAACCCAGTTAACCGGCCGTAAGGTGTCGGTATTGGCGGAGAGCGGTGCGCTGTCGCTGTCAAGGGGGATTGTTGCAAGGTTTGGCGACTCAGACTTCACCACTTTGTCGGATGAGAGCACGGCTATTAACATTGGCGGGGTGGGGAGTAAGCTGTATTTAACCAACACAAACGTAGTGTCCGGCAACGTCGGCATACGGGTGAAGGGGGATGCAGAGGTGACCTGGCAGGGTGGGCGTTTAGAGACCACTGGAGAGCATGGCAAGCGTGGAGGCATTGGGGTGTATGTGGATGGGCTGGATGCAAAAGCTTACTTAGAGCAACTAACTATTGACACCCGCCGTTCCGATGAGTGGAGTGATGGGGTGAGGGTGCGTAATGGCTATGCTCAACTCAAAACCGTCGATGTTAACGTGACAGGCACTGATACCCGTGGTTCAGCGGCCTTATATACCACCGATGGTGGCAAAATCGACGCTGAAGCCTCGAATTTGCGTACCATGGGTAATCGCACCCACGGGGTACGGGTGGGTGAGTGTTATGGGAGAGAATGCGCTGAAGTGAACGTAACGGGGGGCTCGATCATCTCGACCACGGGCGAACAATCGTATGGAGTCTCCGCTTTAGTAGGCGGTACGTTTGGTTTGGTGGATTCTCGCCTGACTACGGCTGGTCGGCTGGCCTATGGTGTGGCGCTGGCCGAAGGGGCCCAGTTGTATTTAAATAAGGCTGAAGTGATCACGACTGGCGCCAGTACCGCCGCTATTTATGCCGGCGCTATGACGACAGATAAGAACCAGGCCCAGATCAAAGGTTCTTTGGTTAAAAGCCAGCAAGATTATGCGCTGAAAGTGGCTGGTGGTGGGGTGTTTGAGGCAACGGTAACGGATCAAAGCGTACTCACTGGCCAACAAGGCCTGTTTCAGGTGCTTGCTGGGAGTAACGCTGCAAAACAAACCCAGCTACATTTGAGCGCTGACCATTCATTGTTACAGGGTAAGGCCAGTACCAGCGTTGGCACGCAGTCGCATGTTCTGTTACAAAATCAGAGTGAGTGGCAGCTACCCGAGGCGGCTAACGTGACGACCTTAAGCCTAGATCAGAGCCTGGTGGCCTTTACCCAGCCATTGCAGTCACAGTCTCGGGCATTGTTGATTGCTGGGGCTTTAACCAGCACAAATAGCGTGATTCAACTTTGGACAGAGTTGGGTGATGATGCGGCGCAAACGGACAAGGTCGTGTTGACAGGTCAGGGTGCGCAGGCCATTGGTGAAACGAGGCTGAGAATCAAAAAACGGGGAGGCGAAGGGGCACAAACTCAAGTGGGGATTAAAGTGGTGGAAACCTTAGAAGGTGCCAGCACTGAAGCCACGGCTTTTATCCTTGATCCATTGTCGGATGGATATCGAGGGGATAAGGCGCCCACTATTGTTGCTGGTGCTTATGATTACCACTTGAACAAAGGGGGTAAGGGTGGCGATGCTGAAAGTTGGTATTTGAATTCAAACTTAACGGCGATAGATCCGGTAGACCCAGTCGATCCGGTAGACCCCGTCGATCCGGTAAAGCCGACAACTTATCGTCCTGAAGTAGATGCTTACTTTGCCAATAGGCAAATGGCGGTGGCCATGCAACGTCATCGTTGGCAAGAGCGCCAAGAGGCAAGGGGTCCAGGTGAGACAGTTTGGGTTCGTGCGGCGCATCAACAAGAACGGTTTGATAATCAGTTTGGTTTTCGCCGCAAAATGAACAGCAGCATGATTCATTTTGGTTCTGACGTATGGCAACGCACCTTTGATAACGAGAGCCACTTAAGCTTAGGCGCCATGGCCTTGGTGAGTGACGGTAAGAGCAAAACCAAAAATGAACGACTCAAGGCAGAAGGCAAAGTCCAAGGCTATAACTTGGGTGCATACGCGACTTGGCAACAAACCCCTGATCCAGAGGTTGGCGCTTATGTTGATGGTTGGTTAATGCAGGGGTGGTTTAAAAATAAAGTAAAAGGCACGGGCCTTAAAGAAGAGAAGTATGACTCTCGTAGCCTATCGGCCTCGGTTGAAACGGGCTATGGCGTGATGATTGCGCAAAATGAAGACACTCGCTACTATATTCAGCCTCAAGCGCAAGTGACTTGGTCTAAGTTCACAGGGGATGAGGTTGAGGAATCCACTAAAACCTCAGTGCATGATCAGGATGATAACTTTACGGCTTACCGTTTAGGTGTGCGCTTTAAAGCTGCGATGACCCGTCCCAATGGGACACAGCTAGAGCCGTTTGCTGAGTTAAACTACTGGCGTTTGCCTAAAACATCGCACATGATGTTTAACGACACCCGTACCAGTGACATCACGCCGCGTAATGTGATGGCGACCAGCGTAGGCTTAAATGCTAAAGTATCGAAGTCAACCGATGTCTTTGGCCGCTTGTCTTATCATGTGGGCAGTGAAAGCTATCGCCAAACAGGCTTACAGTTGGGAGTGAAGCATCTGTGGTAGTAGGTCTTTTATATTTTTAGATGATTGTATGATCTGAAATGAAGCCAGACTTTGTACCTTCGCGGAGGCAAAGTTTGGTTTTTTTGTGCCCCTAATTGCTTAAATCTCACGCGCGTCAGAGTTTTTTCTACTGCTGGGGCATAAGAATGCAAGCATGAGTTCTAAGTATGTTCGGCCTAGAAAAGGTAAGCTGGTGCAGCCAACGAAAATGGATGTAGACAGAGAAGTGTAGAACAAGCACCCTTGTGTAGAACAAAAGTGATATGTTTATGCTGTATATTGAGTAATGGTTTTGATATTATTCAATAGGTTGTGTGGTGGGCCCGATCGGACTTGAACCGATGACCAAAGGATTATGAGTCCTCTGCTCTAACCAACTGAGCTACGGGCCCTTTCTGGGAAAGGGATTCGGCGTGTTGCCGGATCACCAAAAAGAGGCCGTATTTTAACATGAATGAATGCGGTTTCAAACTGTTTTATGGTTTAAACCCATAGCTCTTGGTCTTCTGGGTAGGTGATGGCTGCTAGATCAAACGTTTAGCTTTTCTTAACGGTCTAGAGGTGGGCTTGCGTTAGCCGAAGATGATCTTAAAAAAGGCCTTTGGGCTCCGCCGTGTGGGATGGCAACTCGTTTAAGGGGCTGTTGTGATGGCTACTCGCGCTGGCTGCATGGCGATCTGATTGTGGTTGCCTATAGTTTTAGGCAGGAGGGCGTGGTCGGGTTATAATTCTGACTAGGCGGCTACGGCAGTGGCCGCCTATTTTATTTTGGTCATGTGGCCTATTTCAAATTGTATACTATGTCATTTAAAATTAAGCCCATAAAATGTCCGCAATGCGGCAGCGTGAAGCACGCTCGGCAGCCGGGTCTGGATGGCCACTACGTTTGCCTGAGCTGTCAGGCACAGTTTGTGGTAGATGATCCTGCGGCACCGAAGCAACATGTGGTGACGCACACGATAGATCAGGGTGTCTTGGATGGCCTGCGGCGCTTTAAAAACAAGCTGGTGTGGTTGGTGCTGTTGACTGGTTTGGCATTGACTGTGGTCGTTGTGCTGGTGGGGTGGCTAAGCCGTTCTGATCAGCCTCAGGCACCTGCGGTGATGGCCGGCCAAAGCCAGTCGCTGGCGGCCAGCGTTTATCAGCCTCATCATGGCGAGGCTTTGCTGATTGGTGCAAGTATGGCTAGGACGGGCGCTGAGAGCCGGGCGCACACGATTGTGATGACGGTGTCGGACTTGGCGTCTGGGGCTCAGCGTGCGCAGCAGTCTTTGATTGTAACAGGCGCGAAGACGGGGGAATCTGTTGAGTTTAAGCGTTTGCCTCAGGGCGAACTCTATGCCGTTTTATTAGGGCAGATGGGCTATCGTTTTGAGCCGACTCGCCATGAATTTGAGGCGATTAATCCAGCCTTAATCAAAAGCTTTCCAGAGGCTTTAGGCCTAGGCATCAGTAAGATGGCGGCCTGCCACGGTGCTGAGGAGCGGGCGTGCTTGATGGTGATGAGTAATGCCGGCGTGCGCTACGTGTATTACCCTATGGTGAATCAGCTGGTGTTGCAGGCGGATGACTATGCGGCAGGCCAGGCCAATGTGGCCGCGTTGAGCCAGCAAACACAGCGGCAGCCGCACTATTTCTTTGCCTGGGTGCATAAGCAGTCTCAGGCGCCGCAAGACGGCTCGGTGCTGTTAAGGACGTTGCGGCCACCTTATAATGGCGGGCCTTATCGTCTGGCCGACGTGGCGATTTTTAAGCCCAGTAGCGATGCGGCGGCGGTGGCGTCTTTGCCGTATTTAGCCACCTTAAGCGATGGCTATGCGGTATACGGCACAGAAGGACAACATAATGAGGCCGTGGCAGAAGTCACGCCGGGGCAGCGCTATTTTGAGGCCAAGGTTTTAGCGCAGGGCGAAGGACAGGCCTTGCTGCGGTTTGATGCCTCGCCTGCGGGTAAGGAAAGCTTTTTGCGAGGCCTGAATAGGCAGACGGGTCAAGTGGTGTGGCAACGGCCGTTGGCTGATTTTGTCAGCTTGGCGCATCGGGATGGGGCCATGACGGCAGAGGCCTATAGCGATGGTTTTTTACTGCTGGATAAGGGCACCACGCCCAGCGTGCTGATTGATCATGCCGGTCAGATTGTGCGTGTCTTAAAGAAATAATGATAAAGGAAGCAGCATGTTTGGATTTATTAAAAAACAATTTGCCAGCGTGATCCAGTGGGATGAGGCTGATTTAGGCTTGATGTGGCAGAAATGGCCGCACCCTAACGATGAAATCAAGCAGGCATCACAGCTGTTGTTGTCACCTGGCCAGGGCTGTGCTTTGGTGTATGAGGGGCAATTAGTCGATGTGCTGTTAGACAGTGGCAGCTACGCTTTAAAAACCGACAACCATCCTTTCGTGACCACGCTGTTAAAGTCTTACCAGCTGTTTGAGAGTGAACACAAGCTGGCGCTGTATTTTTTCAGGACCACGACGATGGTGAATCAGGCCTGGGGCACGGCGCAGACGATTAAATACGTTGACCCTGTGTACCAAACGCCGGTTGAGCTGGGCTTGAATGGCGTGTTTGATTTCAAGATCTGCGACCCTGAGCGTTTATTAAACGGCGTACTGGGCGCACAGGCTGAGGTGCGCACCGAAACCATTAAAAGTATGTTGGTGGATCAAATGCAAGGCCTGCTGATTGGCCACATTGCGCAGCAGCGGCTACATTATGGCCAAATCGATGCGCAGCTGCCGATGCTTTCTGCTCAGATTGGGACGGTATTGAGTGATTTGGTTGCCGATTGGGGATTGGCCTTATCATCTTTTCACATCATGGGCACGCAGTTTGATGCGCAAACGCAGGCGCGCATTGGTCGGATTGCCGATGTGGCGGTGGACCAGTTTGCGGCGCAGCAGGCTAATTTAAGCTATGTTGATTTAGAGCAGCTGCGGGCGATGCGGGACGCGGCTAAGAATGAAGGGGGCTTGGCTGGTGCCGGCCTACAGTTTGGCGTGGGCATGCAGTTGGGGCAGGCCTTTAATAAGACTCCGGCAGCGCCGACGACTGATGGCGCTGTCGAAGCCTCTAAGGCTCCGTTGTTCGCCGAGACGCGCCAGCTTTTAGCTTTAAAGCAGCTATTCGATACTGAGTTAATTACGGAAGCTGAGTATCAACAGCGGCGCCAACAGATTTTGGATCAACTCATGGGAGGACAACATGATTAAATGCTTACAGTTGGTTTTGGCGCTGCTGATCATCAGCCTGGTGTTGGTGCTGTTGGGCTGGCTGGGGGCGAGCATATGGGGCGTGGCCTTGTTTGGTTCGGTGCCTGTATTGCCCGTGGTGTTGAGCCTTTTGGTGGCGATACTGGCTTGGGTGGTGTTGATCAGCGTGTGCGCTTTTTTTCTGAATCGAGGCAAGACGGACGGCGCTCAGGCGGGGGTTGCGGTTAAAAAGGACAATCCTTAAGTCAGTTTTGAATTTTGTGTGGCTGTATGCCGGCCCGATTCACGAGTGTTAGATAGAAAATCATGTCATTTAAAATTAATACCATAAAATGCCCGCAATGTGGCAGCACTAAGCAGTCTAGTCCGAAGCCGAATCACTACGTCTGCCTCAGCTGTGAGGCGGAGTTTGTGATTTTGAACAGTAAGGCACCGAAGCAGCATGTGGTGACCCACACGATTGATCAGAAGCTGCTGGATCGGTTCAGCCAGCTGAAGCACAAGGTCTGGATTTTTCTTGTGTTGATCGCTGCCGTGGTTGTGCTGTTGGGTGGCTTAGGTGCTTGGCAAAGTAAGCCTGCCTCGAAGCAGCAGGCGGCTTACCAAAGCGCAATCGATCGCAGCAGGATCGTGGCCACCACGGTGTATCAAGAGGTAGATGGCCCTGCTTGGTTGATTACGGCGGCAGAGCCGACGAGTGGCAGCCGCGAGGACACGCCAGAAATCATCATCATGGTGTCCTCTCTGACGAAGGAGGATGATTCAGCTCAGCAACGGCTGGTCATTGCCCAGCCCAGAACCAGCCAGCCTGTCCGCTTTAAGCGCTTACCCAATGGCGAGCTGTATGCGGTGATGTTGGAGGCTGAGGCGTATCGGTTTAATCCAGTCAGTCGTGAGTTTGAGGCCATGAACCAGGCGATTCAAACGGCGCATCCTCAGGCTTTAAGTGCCGGCATCAGCAAGGTCAAAGCCTGTTATGGTGGTCTTGACGGTGCGTGTTTAGAGTTGTTGAGCAACAGCGGCATCGAGTACGTTTATTATCCGGTGTTGGATCGGTTGATCTTGGCGTCGGATAAGTATGATGCGGGTGAGGCCAATGTGAAGGCTTTAGCGCGTGAGCAGCAGTGGATGCCGCATTATTTCTTTAAAGAAGTAAACAGCTCTTCACAAAGAAAGCAGGCGGGTAAATACCTGTTGAAAGGCACGTTGCCTCAGCACAATGGCGGCCCTTATCGAGAGGGCTATGTGGATATTTACGATCCCAAAACGGATGAGTTTTGGATTGGTCGGTCACAGCAGTTGCTGCGCTTGAGTACTGGCTATGCCGTGTTTTCGCGCTGGGGTCATGCCTATCATGAGATGGTGGAGATGACGCCCGGTAAGGTGTATTTCAATGAGGAAGTTTTGGCACAGAATGCGTCTCAGGTGTTGCTGCGCTTTGACGCCACGCCTTCCGAGGCTGATCGTTTTTTACAGGTGATTGATAAGGCGTCGGGCGATGTGGTGTGGAGCCGGCCGATTAAAGATTTTCCCGGCATTGACCGCAATGGCACTTATGTGACGGCAGAAGGTTTAAATAATGGTTTTTTAATCATTGCCAATGTCAATAAGCCCAGCGTACTGGTTGATTTAAAGGGTGAGGTGGTGAGAACGTTTCAGCCCTGAGGGTGAGGTTAAGACAGGCGAGGCCCATTATGGCGGCGCCTGTTTTTTTATGTGAGCATGGGTCGGTGGCGATGCTGCTGTAAGCGCCCATAAAAAAGCGTCGCAACGGTTAAGTTGCGACGCTTTTGCGTTGTGGTGCTTTACTGCTTGTTGTCTTCGCTGTCTAAGAAGCTTTTTAGACGCTCAGAACGCGTTGGGTGACGCAGTTTACGTAAGGCTTTGGCTTCGATTTGACGAATCCGCTCGCGCGTCACGTCAAACTGCTTGCCGACCTCTTCTAGGGTGTGGTCGGTATTCATGTCGATGCCGAAACGCATGCGTAAAACCTTGGCTTCACGCGGGGTGAGGCTTTCTAAGATTTCTTTAGTCACTTCACGTAGGCCAGAATACATGGCGGCGTCTGCCGGTGCCGTGTTGTTTTGGTCTTCAATAAAGTCGCCCAAGTGTGAATCGTCGTCATCGCCGATGGGGGTTTCCATCGAAATCGGCTCTTTGGCGATCTTCATGATGCGGCGGATTTTGTCTTCCGGCATGTCCATGAGTTCGGCCAATTCTGCCGGTTCTGCATCTACGCCATTTTCTTGCAGGAATTGACGGGCAATACGGTTCATCTTGTTGATGGTTTCGATCATGTGCACCGGAATACGGATGGTGCGTGCTTGGTCGGCGATCGAGCGGGTAATGGCCTGACGAATCCACCAGGTGGCGTAGGTCGAGAATTTGTAGCCACGACGGTATTCAAACTTGTCTACCGCTTTCATCAAACCGATGTTGCCTTCTTGAATCAGATCCAAGAACTGTAGGCCACGGTTGGTGTATTTTTTGGCAATCGAAATCACCAAGCGCAAGTTGGCCTGAATCATTTCTTGCTTGGCGGCGTTGGTTTCACGCTCGCCGGCGGCCATGTTTTTGTTGATGTCTTTTAGCTCATGCATAGACAGCTGGGCTTCTTCTTCCAGAGTCATGATGGCGGTTTGACGTTCGATGATGCCGTGTTTAAAGCGGGTTAGGGCATCGGCCCAAGCTTTGCCTTTGTTGATTTCTTTATCGGTCCAGTCAAGATTAGTTTGCTGATCTTTAAACTGCTTGATGAAGTAATCACGGTCCATGCCCACGCGGTTGACGCAAATGGTCATGATTTCACGTTCTAGCACGCGAATTTGCTGGACGCGGGCGCGTAGGCTTTCGCACAGGCTTTCAATTTGGCGTGTGGCGAAGCGTACTTTTGACAGCTCTTCAGCGATGTCGTTGCGCGCGGTAACGTATTTTTTGTCTTTGCTTGAGCCTTTTTCTAGGGCTTTAATCATGTCGTCGTATAGGACTTGGACATTTTTAAAGTGTTCTAGTGAACGGGCTTTAAGCTCTTCTAAGTTGGCGCTGGCGATGGCGGCAGGGTCTTCTTCCTCTTCCTCATCTTCCATGTCGACGTCTTCGTCGCCTTCTAGTGCATCCTCTTCAGTGGCGGCTTCTTTTTCTTCTTTAACTGGCTCGGCTTCAGCTGCAGGCGCCATTTCTTCAGAAGGATCGATGAGCGCTTCGACAACGTCATCGATTTTCAATTCGTCGTTGCCTACGCGCTCCATTAGGCTCAGAATCTCAGCCACAGAGCCTGGGCAGGCGGCGATGGCTTGAATCATGTTTTTTAGGCCATGTTCAATTTTTTTGGCGATGATGATTTCATCTTCGCGGGTGAGTAGGTCGACTTGACCCATTTCACGCATGTACATGCGCACGGGGTCGGTGGTGCGGCCAAATTCCGCATCCACGCTCGATAAAGCGGCTTCTGCCTCTTCAACGGCATCATCATCGGTCACGCCGGTGCTGTCGCTCATCAATAAGGATTCGGCGTCAGGGGCGACTTCCGTCACCTGAATGCCCAAACCTGAAATCATGCCAATGATGTTTTCGATTTGTTCGGCGTCAGAAACGTCGTCCGGTAAATGGTCATTGATTTCAGAATGGGTAATGTAACCACGTTCTTTACCTAACACAATGAGGTGACGTAAGCGCTGACGCTGCTCTTCTGGCGTTAAAGGCTTGTTGTCGTCTACGTCGTTTTCTACTTCATTATCATTAATTGGCTTGGCCATATTTTCCTGTCCAAAATGAAAGGTTATGTGGTGTAGTTGTTGCATGCTGAGTGAGGCTAATGGGTGGTAAAACCACGGGATTAAGCTGGGCTTGGCCAGGTTTAATCGACTCTGTATTCAGGCCACTCAAACACGTTGGCCGCCACGAGGGCAGCCGGTCAGACAACTGCGGGTGTTTCTGGTTTCGTTAAGCTTAATGCGACATCAAGAGGGCCAATAAAAGCTGTTCTTCGCTTTCGGTTAAGGCCCTTTCTCTGGCATGCTTTTTGAGTTGTTCTAGTTGCTTATATTTTAACTCATTTAAGAGTTTTTGGATGCCTAATATAAAACTTTCTTCATCCTCGGCCTTGGGTTCTTCGAACTCTTCGCGTTCGCGTATGGCTTGTTTGAGGATTTGATTCAGAAAATCTTCATAATCGCTTTGGCGCATATACTCAACCAGACGGGCACTGGTGGCCTGATCATTCATGCCTTTGGCGGCTTCGGCCAAGGTCATGAGGCAGGCCAGTTCGTCTTCTGCGATTAAGTACTCGGGTATTAGTACATATTGGGCCCATTTCGGATTCATCAAGAGCCACTTAATTAATCGATGGATTAAAGGCGTGGTTTGATGCTGTCGAAACGTGGTTTTGGGCAGGCGATAGTTTTTAAAGCCGACATTTTGCTTTTTGCTTGGCTGTTGGCCAATGAGTTGCTCTAAGTCATCTTGAGCAACGTCGACCAGCTTGGCGATTTTTTGCTTGAGCAAAAAGCTCAGCGTGGGCGCTTTAATTTGGCTTAATAAAGGCGTTGCTTGCTTGATGAAGTCGGCTTTGCCTTCTGAGGTTTTTAAGTCGACCAGGCTGCTGAGGTGTTGCCAAAAATAGTTCGACAAGGGCAGGCTGTGCTTCACCAGCTGGGTTTCAAAAGCGTCTTTGCCGTATTCACGGATGTAGCTGTCTGGATCGTGCTCTTCTGGTAAAAAGAGAAAATGCAGGCTTTTGCCGTCTTGCAGCATCGGTAAGGCATTTTCCAGCGCACGCCAGGCGGCTTTTTTACCGGCGTTGTCGCCGTCAAAGCAAAAATAGATTTGGTCGCTTTGGCGCATCAACAGTTTGATGTGGTCGGCGGTGGTGGCCGTGCCCAAAGACGCCACGGCGTAGCCAACCTCGAACTGAGCCAGCGCCACCACGTCCATATAGCCTTCAACCACCAGAACGCGTCCGGCTTCTTTGATGGCGGCTCGGCCTTCAAACAGGCCGTATAGCTCTTTGCCTTTTTCAAATAAGGGCGTTTCGGGTGAGTTTAAGTATTTAGGCTCGCCCTGGCCGATGATGCGCCCGCCGAAGCCCACCACGGCACCGCGTTGGTTGCGAATTGGAAACATAATACGGTCGCGAAAGCGATCGTAGTTTTTGTCTTCCTTGCTGATGACTAAGCCAGATTCGATCAGGTATTCGTTTGGGTAGGGACTGAAGCTTTGAGCCAGTGTTTGCCAATCGTCGGGGGCGTAGCCCAGGCCGTAATAAGCAGCAATTTGACCGGTTAGGCCGCGCTTTTTCAGGTATTCAATTGCGGTTTGGCTCTGCTTGAGCTGCTTTTGATAATGGCTGGCGGCCTGTTCAGTGGTCGACTCTAGGGTTTTCTTTTGTTCGCGGCGCTCTTGCGCGCGGGCAGCTTGCTCGGGCGAGGAAGCGACCTGTTTAGGCACCACCATGCCGACACGATCGGCCAGTTGGCCAACGGCATCGACAAAGCTTGCGCCTTGGTATTCCATTAAGAAGCTGATCGCGCTGCCGTGGGCGCCACAGCCAAAGCAGTGGTAAAACTGCTTGGTAGGGCTGACGGTAAAAGAGGGCGATTTTTCTTTATGGAATGGGCAGCAGGCCATATAGTTAAGCCCCCCTTTTTTAAGGGGGACGTAACCATCGATGATGTCCACGATGTCTACCTTTTCCAGTAGCTCATCGATAAACTCGTTAGGGATCATGGCTTAGTTTAAAGCGGCTTTGATCAGGCGGCTGACTTCACCCATGTCGGCTTGGCCCACCACTTTGGGGCGGACGATGGCCATGACTTTGCCCATGTCCTTCATGCCTTCGGCTTGGCTTTCGGCGATGGCGGCGCTGATGATGGCGGCAATGGCATCGTTCGATAGGGCTTCAGGTAGATAGGCTTCTAGGGTGGTGATCTCGGCCAATTCTTTGTCGGCTAAGTCTTGACGGTTGGCGTCTTGGTAGATTTTGGCAGAGTCTTTACGCTGCTTCACCATTTTGGTGACGATGCTGAGCACGTCTTCATCGCTGACGTCTTCACGGGTGTCGACTTCTTGCTGTTTGATGGCGGCTAGCAGTAAGCGTACCGTTGAGAGCTTTAGGGTGTCTTTGGCACGCATGGCTGATTTCATGTCTTCATTGATTTGTGCTTTTAATGTGGTCATCACGAACTCCTAAAGGTTAACGGGGGGTAATGCAGAGGTAAGGCAAACAGAAAAACCGCAGGACTAGCCTGCGGTATTGATACTGAGCGATTCTTAGTACATTTTTGGTGGCAAAGTTTGGCTGCGTAAACGTTTTTGTAGGCGTTTAACGGCAGCAGCTTTTTTGCGTTTGCGTTCTGCGGTTGGTTTTTCGTAGAATTCACGGGCACGTAGTTCAGTCAAAAGACCGGTTTTTTCAACACCACGTTTAAAGCGACGCATCGCAACTTCAAATGGCTCATTTTCTTTTACGCGAACTGCTGGCATAATTTTTCCTTAAGTACTTCGTTAATAAAGTTTTGTGGCAACACCACAAAACAAGTGAGGGTGTTTTGGTACAGCGATTAATCATGCTTTTTTATTGGGTCGGAAAGCCTAAACCGTTTAAAAATCACCCCCTAACGAATCACCTTTGCGGTCTCTTTTTGTACCGAAAAGGGCGAATAATGTGTACTGAGCCTGTGTTTGGCTGGATGAATCCAGCGCCAACAGCCCAAATCTAAAATATTAAGGGTGAGATTTTAAGTTTTTTGGGCTGCTTTGTCAACAATTAACGGCGGATCACGCGGCGCACCTGCGGGATGATGTTTAATTCGTGGATGATGGCGTTCAGCTGTTTGAGGTTGCTGACCTGCACTTTAAACTCGAATTCAACAAAGCCTTCGCTGCCGGCTTTTTTGCCAGAGGGCGTGTCTACCGATTCGATATTGGCCTTGTGGCGTGAAATGGTCGAGGCCATGGCGGCCAGTAGGCCTTGTGCATCTTGGGCAGACACCAAGAGATTGGCGTTGTAGCGGCGTGGGGTGACGTCTTTCCAGTTGGCGTCAATTTGCTTGCTGACGTCTACTTTTTCGGCATTAGGGCAATTTTGTCGGTGCACGATCAAGCCTTGATCTTTGGTGATGATGGCCACAATAGGGTCGCCTGGAATAGGGCGGCAACAGCCAGCCATCTGCATGCTGCCACTTTCGGAGCCGTTGACCACGATGGGGCTCATCTTGACTTCTTCACCTAGATGCACGCCGGCCAGTTGGGCCAGATGGCGCGCGACAAAGATCGGCAGGATGCGGCCCATGCCGACGTCGAGCAAGACGTCTTCGAAGGTGGTGTCTTTTTCAGCTAAATCTTTTAAATAGGCTTCTTTAATGTCTTCCGACAGCAAGACGTTTTTCGGCAAGAGCGCGCTCAAGGCTTGATTCAGTAGTTTTTCACCTAGGGCGACGGCGTCGGTGCGCTTAATCGATTTGAGGTGGCTACGGATGGCGCTGCGGGCGCGGCCGCTGGTCACGAAGCTCAGCCAAGCTGGATTAGGATTCGAGGTGGGCGAGGTAATGATTTCAACCGTGTCACCGGTACGTAAGATGGTGCGTAGCGGCACTAGGTTGTAGTTCACGCGTGCGGCCACGCAATGATGGCCGATGTCGGTGTGGACGGTGTAGGCGAAATCAATAGGCGTGGCGTTACGCGGCAGCACCATGATCTTGCCTTTAGGCGTAAAGACATACACTTCGTCGGGGAATAAATCCACCTTGATGTGTTCGAGGAATTCGACCGCGTCTTCGCTTTGGGCCTGCATGTCGAGCACGTTTTGCAGCCACTGATTGGTGCGGCGAGTCGCCTCATCAATAGATTCATCAGGCGTTTTGTACATCCAATGACTGGCCACGCCATCTTCTGCGACGGCGTCCATTTGGCGCGTGCGGATTTGCACTTCAATGGGCACGCCATAAGGGCCAAATAGGGTGGTGTGTAGGCTTTGATAGCCATTGCCCTTAGGGATGGCGATGTAGTCTTTGAATTTGCCTGGAATGGGCTTGTACAGGCCGTGCAGGGCGCCTAGAGCAACGTAGCAGGCAGGGATGCTGTTGACGATGATGCGAAAGCCGAAAATGTCCAAGACGTCGCCGAAGCTGAGGTTCTTGGTTTGCATTTTCTTATAAATGCTGTAAATGTTTTTTTCGCGGCCACGGATTTGGGCCTCGATGTTGCAGGTCACCAGCCGTTGGCTGAATGACTGTAAAATTTTACCGACCACGTCGCGGCGGTTTTGGCGGGCGGTTTTAAGCGCTTTGGCCAAGGTGGCGTAACGGATGGGGTAGATGTTGCGAAAAGACAGGTCTTGCAGTTCACGGTAAACGTGGTTGAGGCCGATGCGGTTGGCGATGGGGGCATAAATTTCCAGGGTTTCACTGGCTATGCGGCGCCTTTTTTCTGGCCTCATGACGTCTAGGGTACGCATATTGTGTAGGCGATCGGACAGCTTCACAATGATGACGCGTACGTCTTTGACCATGGCCATCACCATTTTGCGGAAGTTTTCCGCCTGATGGGCCTCTTTGTTTTCGTACTCTAGCTTTTCCAGCTTAGATAGGCCATCCACCAAGTCGGCAATGGTGTCGCCAAATTCGGCGGCCAGCTGCTTCTTGGTGGTGCCCGTGTCTTCCAATACATCGTGCATCAGTGCGGCGGCAAGGCCTTGGGCGTCGAGGTGCCAATGGGCCAGTTCCGTGGCCACCGCAATCGGATGGGTAATGTAAGGCTCACCACTTTTACGATACTGCCCTTCGTGCGCTTCGGTGGCATAGTCACAGGCGTGCTCGAGCAAGCGGATGTCTTCTGGTTTCAGATAGTCAACCGCTTTAAAAAACGTAG
Source organism: Neisseriaceae bacterium CLB008 (assembly GCA_041228285.1). Taxonomy (NCBI): domain Bacteria; kingdom Pseudomonadati; phylum Pseudomonadota; class Betaproteobacteria; order Neisseriales; family Neisseriaceae; species Neisseriaceae bacterium CLB_ANTARCTIC_008. Next base: position 1,208,914 of record CP166133.1, read on the forward strand.
CGCGTGCATCCGTGACGGCGTTCGCGAAGGGGGCAGGTGTGTGTTGCGTCATGTGGTGAGCTTTATAGGAATGAAAAGGTCTAGATTATTTTTTGCGGTCTAGAATTTCAACGCCAATTTGGCCGGCGGCGATTTCGCGTAGGGCCACCACGGTTGGTTTGTTGCGGGCTTCGTCAACCAGTGGGGTTGCACCATTGGCAACCTGGCGCGCGCGGTAAGCAGCGGCTAAGGTTAGGTCAAAGCGATTAGGGATGCGGTTCAAACAATCGTCTACGGTAATGCGTGCCATAGGGGTACTTTCAGTAATATTCAGTTAATAGGTCTCTATGTTAGCTCAGCTGTGCCGAATTGCAAGCGAGACTTTAGAGTGGCGTCTTGGATATTTTAAGCCTATTTCAATAAATCTAGGTAAAAATCGTGCTGTTTTTTTTGCGTCAGGCGTTGGGCGCGTACGATGCTGATCAGATCAGCAGTGGCTTCGTCTAAATCATTGTTGATGACAATGTAGTCGAAATGCTCGGCTTGGGCGATTTCGTGGCGGGCATTGTTCATGCGTTTTTCGATCACATCAGCAGCGTCTGTGCCTCGTCCTGTCAGGCGTTGCGCCAAAACATCGATAGACGGTGGGAGGATGAAAATGCCGATGGCGTCGGGTAGTAGGGCGCGCACTTGTTCGGCGCCCTGAACGTCAATTTCCAATAAAACATCGTGGCCAGCGGCCAAGGTTTGGTTGATCCAAGCAAAGCTGGTGCCGTAGTAATTGTCATACACTTGGGCGTATTCTAAGAAGGCATTATCTTTGATTTGGGCTTCGAAATCGTTTTTTTCAACGAAAAAATAGTGGGTGCCGTGTACTTCGCCGGTGCGCGGCTGGCGAGTGGTGTGTGAAACCGACAGTTTGATTTTGTGGTCTTGTTGCAGTAAACGGCCAACTAGGGTGGTTTTGCCTGTGCCAGAAGCCGCAGCCACGACAAAAATGGTGCCTTTGGGGGGTGTCATGATGATCCTTTATGCGTGAGGCAGACATTATGCCATAGGCGGGCGCTTGAAAAAAGCGTTCATCTACAGGGGTAATGGGGCTATAATATACGGTTTTGTGCCCGTTGTTGTGTTTAAGGAGAGTGGGCGTCTTCGACTTCTTTAAAGATGAGATGAATTCATGCAAGCACCTGATTCTAAGCCCGAGGGCTTATTAGCGCGATATTTTAAACTGGCCGAGCACGGCACGTCTGTGCGCACGGAAGTATTGGCCGGTTTGACCACTTTTTTAACCATGTGTTACATCGTGATCGTCAACCCGACCATTTTGTCTAATGCCGGCATGGACTACGGCGCTGTGTTTGTGGCGACCTGTTTGTCGGCGGCCTTAGGCTGTTTGGTGATGGGCCTAGTGGCTAATTACCCGGTGGCGTTGGCGCCGGGCATGGGCGTGAATGCTTTCTTTACCTATGCGATTGTGAAAGGCATGGGGGTGCCGTGGGAAGTGGCGATGGGCGCTGTTTTTATTACCGGCTTATTGTTTGTGGCAGTGCATTTTTTAAAGGTTCGGGCGGCGATTGTGGATGCGATTCCCGAATCGCTCAAGCACGCGATTGCGGCCGGTATCGGCCTGTTTTTGGCACTGGTGGCGTTAAAAAATGCCGGCTTGGTAATCGGTAACCCTGATACCTTAGTTAAGCTGGGTGACATTCAGTCGCCGGGCGTGATGCTGGCGATGTTGGGCTTTTTGCTGATCATTGTGCTGGATTTTTGGCGCGTGCGCGGGGCGATCATCATCAGTATTTTGGTGGTGACGGCGATCTCTATCGGTATGGGCTTAACCGAGTTTAAAGGCATTGTGTCGAGCGTGCCGTCGCTTGAACCCACGCTGATGAAAATGAACTTGGCGGATGCCTTCTCGTTCTCTATGCTGGGTGTGATTTTTGTACTGTTCGTGGTGAGCCTGTTTGACAGTACTGGCACCTTGGTGGCGGTGGCGCAGCGTGCTGGCCTGATGAAAGACAATAAGCTGCCGCGTATTAATAAAGCACTGTCGGCAGACTCTGCTGCGATTGTCGCTGGTGCGGCTTTAGGCACCACGCCGACGGTGGCCTATATGGAATCGGTTTCTGGCACTGCCGTGGGCGGCCGTACCGGTTTGACCACGGTGGTGATTGCGCTTTTATTTATGGCGAGCCTGTGGTTCTCGCCGTTGGCGGCCAGCGTGCCTGAGTTTGCAACGGCACCAGCCTTGCTGTATGTGGCTATTTTAATGGTCAGAGGCGTGGTCGACATTGATTGGGAAGACATGACTGAGGCGGCGCCGGCGTTTGTGACCATTGTGGCGATGCCGTTTACTTATTCGATTGCCGATGGCGTGGCCTTTGGTTTCTTGTCGTATACATTGATTAAGCTATTTACCGGCCGGGCGCGCGAAGTTAAGCTGATGGTGTGGGTAGTGGCATTGATGTGGGCGGCTAAATTTGTGTTCTTGGGGGCATAAACAGGATGAAAGAAATGACAGAATTACAGGACATGAGCCATTTAAACTACGCTGACTTTATTGAGGCGGCGATTCGCAAAGTACCTAACTGGCCGAGCCCAGGCATTTTGTTTTACGACATCACGCCGATTTTACAAGACCCTAAAACCTTTCGCATCTTGGTTGACCTGTTTGTGCATCGCTATATGGACCAAAAAATCGACGTGGTGGCGGGTTTGGATGCTCGCGGGTTCATTTTGGGCGCGGCGATTGCCTACCAATTGAATGTGGGGTTTGTGCCGATTCGTAAAAAAGGCAAGCTGCCGTTTACCACCGTTGAAGAAACCTATGAGTTGGAATACGGTAACGCCACGGTAGAGATGCACGTCGATGCGGTTAAGGCGGGCGATCGGGTGCTGTTGGTGGACGACTTAATCGCTACCGGCGGTACCATGCAGGCGGGCTTTAAGCTGTTACAACGCTTGAATGCTGAAGTGGTTGAAGCAGCCGCTATTATTGAGTTTAATGATCTGGAAGGCGCTAAGCGCATTCGCCAAGCCGGCCTGCCGCTCTTTACCATCTGCCAGGTAGAGGGCGTGATGCCAGAACTTAAGGCTTAGACGCTGAATCATCTAAAACCGCGCGCTGTTTGATCAGGGCGCGGTTTTTTTGTGCCTGTGCGCGCATAATGGTAGGCTAAGTCTATTGGGTTTGGTTGGGGTGAACACAGCCAGGCCGTCATTGAGAAAAGGAGTGCGTGATGCAAGTACAAATATGGTCTGATTTTGCCTGTCCTTATTGCTATATTGGCCAGCACAATCTGGCGCAGGGATTGGCCAAGTTAAACGACGTTCAGCGGGCGAGCATTCAGGTGATTCACCGCAGCTTTGAGCTGGCGCCAGATGCCTTGGTTAATAATCCGCAAAGCAAATACGAGCAGCTGTCACAAAAATACAATGTGTCGATCGAGCGTGCCCATGCGATGGCGCGCCAGGCCACCAGTATGGCCGAATCAGTTGGGCTACATATGGATTATGATCGGGTGATCATGACCAATACTTTTGCCGCCCATCAGCTGGCACATTTGGCTGCGGCTGAGGGGCTGGGTGAGGCCATGCAGCGGGCGCTGTTTGAGGCCCATTTCGTGAATGGTCAGCACATCGGCGATACGGCGGTGTTGCAAACCTTGGCCGAGGCCGTGGGCATAGATGGTGCCAAAGTAGCCGAGGTTTTGGCCACAGAGGCTTACGCCACCGCCGTGCGTGATGATGAGGCGTTGGCGCAGCGCTTACAGATCAGCAGCGTGCCGTTTGTGGTGTTGGATAATCGCTACGCCATCAGCGGCGCGCAGTCGGCCGATTATTTTGCCGAGGCTTTGGTTCAGGTGATGCAAGAGGATCAAGGTAAGGCTAAGCCCGGAACGGATAGCGGCGGCAGCTGTGCGGTGTAGGGTGGTGTCGCGCCGCCACCCACCGATGGCTTAGATGCGCGCTTGGCTTAACGAATCAGTTTGGGCAGCTTATTGGGTACGCCATCCCATTCGGCCGCATCGGGCAAAGGCGCTTTACTTTGGTCGATATTGGGCCAGGTTTCGGCCAGCTCGGCGTTCAAGGCCAGAAAATGGTGTAAGGTTTCAGGCAAATCTTGCTCGTCAAAAATCGCCTTGGCTGGGCATTCTGGTTCACACATGGCGCAGTCGATGCACTCATCTGGGTTGATGACCAAGAAGTTAGGCCCTTCGTAAAAACAGTCGACGGGGCAGACGTCTACGCAGTCGGTGTATTTACACTGGATGCAGTTGTCGGTGACCACGAAAGCCATACGGGACTCCTTCATGAAATAATCTTGGTTAAAATGTACCATAAAAAAGCCCCTCGTGCGGTTAGGCAGAGGGGCGGTGCATTTCATCAAATCTAGCCATGCATGACGTCTTCGATGTCGCTGATGTTCTTGGGCACGTCGGCGGTGTATACCACACAGCCTGAATCGGTGACCAAAACGTTGTCTTCGATGCGAATGCCCATATTACGGAAGGCTTCAGGAATGTCAGCGTCGCCCGGAATGTATAGGCCGGGCTCAACCGTGGTACACATGCCTTCTTTAAGCAAGATGGGTTTGCCGCCGCGGTGGCGCCCGCCGACGTCATGAACGTCTAGGCCCACCCAGTGGCCGAGGCCATGCATATAGAAGCGGCGATAGGTTTGCTGTTCGATATTGCTTGCTACCGAGCCTTGCAATAGCTTTAAGTCGATCAGGCCTTGCACCAGAATATTCAGGGCGGCATCGCTCACCGTTTGCCAGCTGACTTTGGCCTTAATGCTTTTGATGGCGGCCAGCTGGGCGGCTAAAACAATTTCATACACGTCGCGCTGAGCGTCATTAAAACGACCGTTGACAGGGAAGGTGCGGCTGATGTCACCGGCGTAGCTGCCAAACTCGGCGCCGGCGTCGATCATCACCAGTTCGCCATCCTGAAGCTGGGCGTTATTGTTGACGTAATGCAGCACGCAGGCGTTTTTACCTGAGGCCACGATGCTTTCGTAAGCCGGTGAGCGGGCACCGTGCTGGACGAAGGTGTGTAGAAGCTCAGCTTCTAGCTGATATTCGTATAGCCCCGGCTTGGCGGCGCGCATGGCGGCTAAATGGCCCAGTGCGCTGATCTTGGCGGCCTGTTTGAGTTGGGTGAGCTCATGTGTATCTTTGATGAGGCGCATATTGTCGAGGATGACACCGAGGTCCATCAGTGCTTTGGGCGCTCGTACGTTGTGCCAAGCCTGTTCTTTGACGCTTTGCCAAAGATTCATTAAGACTCGGTCTTGCTCCGGGTAGAGGCCCCAAAGTGCGTACAGCGTTGGGCTATTGCTGATGCAGGCATGGGCCACGCTGTCAAAGTCATCGCTGCTGTAAGCATATTCAAAGCCAAAGGCGTCTGCTGCGGCTTCAGGGCCGTAGCGAAAGCCTTCCCAGATTTCTTGCTCGGGATGCTTGTCGCGGCAAAATAAGAGGGCAGTTTGGTCTAGGGCATTCAGAATCAAGCTGGCGCCCGGTTCGTTAAACCCGGTTAAGTAATAAAAATAGCTGTCCTGTCGGTAGGGGTAAAAAGTGTCGTTGCTGCGGCGCTGTTCTGGCGCAGCGTGAACAATGGCAATGCCTTCTGCCATAGCTTGTAATACCCGTTGGCGGCGTTTGAAGTAAACATCATGACTCATCATAAGCCCTCCCGATTTCTCTTTTCAGTTGGTTGACATACAGGCCAATCACCAGTGCCAAAGCGGCACCCATGACGTCGGCCAGCGCATCCCAAGCGTCGGCATTGCGGGTGGTGGTCAACAGCATTTGTAGCATTTCGCTGCTGACGGCCCAGACCGCTGCGCCGAGCAGCAGCGGCTTAAGGGGAATAACCTTAAGCTCTAGGGTGTAGGCTTTGCACAATAGCCAAAACTGCCCAAAAAAGAGGGAGAAATGGGCAAATTTGTCAAAGTGCATAAATGGGGCGACTTCATCGGGGTCGGCTGGACGGAATAAAAAATACAGGCTGCCGACAAACCACAACAGCGCCACCACCATCATTTTATTTTTAGGCATTACTGACCGGCTTCTTCTTCTAACCATTTTTGGCATAGGTGGGCGTAACGTTCGAATTTGCCGCCGCGTTTCATTAAAATGTCGCGCCACTGGGCCACTTCTTCAGGGCTAGGGGCCTCGTCGATGGCGGCTTCGTACAGCAAAAAGTCGATGGCAAACTGCACCGCAGCGGCGTTTTCGTTGTACATTACGTCTAAAAAGTGATTATCTGACATGCCGTTCTTTCTAAGTTAGGTCGGTCTAAACAAGGAGAAAGGCGACCACGCTTGTGGGTCGCCTTCTTTAAATAATGATACAAAAAACAGTTAAATGTTTAGTCCAGATCGAGGACGGCAGAAGTATACACTTCTTGGACGTCGTCTAGGTCTTCTAAAGCATCAATCAGCTTTTGCATTTTCTGGGCGTCGTCCCCAGACAGTTCAATCTCGTTCTGTGGGCGCATGGTGACTTCGCCGTCTTCGGCCTTAAAGCCTGCTGCCTCTAGGGTTTGTTTTACTTGGCTGTGATCGTTTGGCTGGGTGATGACTTCGATCGAGCCGTCGTCGTTGATGATCACGTCTTCGGCGCCGGCTTCGAGCGCCGCATCCATCAGTGCTTCTTCATCGGTTTCTGGGCCAAATAATAAATAGCCTTGGTGCGCAAACTGAAACGCTACTGAGCCATCGGTGCCCAGGTTGCCGCCATTTTTGGTAAACGCATGACGTACGTCGGCAACGGTACGGGTTTTGTTGTCGGTTAAGCAGTCAACCATGACGGCTGCGCCGCCAATGCCGTAGCCTTCATAGCGCAACTCTACGTATTCAACGCCTTCTAGGCTGCCCGTGCCGCGGTCGATGGCGCGCTGGATGTTGTCTTTAGGCATGTTGGCATCAAGGGCTTTATCCATGGCAAGGCGTAGGCGTGGGTTGGATCCAGGGTCACCGCCGCCCATTTTGGCCGCTACGGTGATCTCTTTGATCACGCGAGTGAAAATTTTGCCACGTTTGGCGTCTTGACGTTCTTTTTTGTGGCGGATATTCGCCCACTTACTGTGACCTGCCATGTATTGATTTCCTTAATGCAACCTGTCTAACCCACCATGAGTCAGACAAACAAACAAATAAACAGTGCTATTCTAGCATATTCAAGAAAGCGGATAAAAGGGCGTTGTGCGGCGCGCCTTTATTTTTCTGGCGTGGCCGCCGTAATTGGCTTTAATCGGTATTCTAAATTATGGTTTTTTTGCGCCAATAAAAAATCGATGTTGGGATGGCTGCCAGGGTGTTTTTGCGCGGCTTCTACGTGTTCACCAAATAAGATGAGGCCCATGGCCACGGCGTCTTCATCTAGCTCTTTACCGCCGAGCGACAGGGCGTGATAGATCTTTAGCGAGCCTTGAGTATTCGGGGCGTTCGGAATGTGATGGACGGTGAGGCCCAAGAGGTTGACCACGTCTAAGCCCGACAGATGGTCGATGCTGGGTAGGGTGGCTAAGTGTTGTTTAAATGTGGTCATGTCCATGCCTTAACCCCCTCGGCCTAGCCGAGGGGGTGGATGAGGTCACACGCTTAAGCGTTAGGCTTAGTGGTGTTGTTTGGTGCCAAAAATCTTGTCGCCTGCATCGCCTAGGCCTGGGATGATGTAGCTGTCTTCATCTAGGTGGCTGTCTAGCGCGGCGGTATAAATGGTCACGTCTGGATGCGCTTCGTTGACCACTTTAACGCCTTCAGGTGCGGCTACTAAAACCAAGGCTTTGATGTCTTTGCAGCCTTTACGCTTCAAGATGTCAATGGTGGCCACAATAGAGCCGCCGGTGGCCAGCATGGGATCCAGGATTAATGCGGTGCGTTCCGATAGATTGTCTACAAACTTATCGAAGTACGGTTCTGGCTGCAAGGTTTCTTCATTGCGAGACAGGCCCATGACGCTGACTTTGGCGGTAGGAATCATGTCTAAAACACCGTCCAACATGCCCAAGCCGGCGCGTAGAATCGGCACCAACGACACGGTTTTACCCTTGATGCGGATGCCTTCGATTGGGCCGCACCAGCCTTCCATTTCGAACGTTTCGGTCGGGAAGTCGCGAGAGGCTTCGTAGGCCATTAGGCGCGCCAGCTCTTTGGTTAGGGTTCTGAACTTGTAGGTGCTGCAGTCTTGCTCACGCATCAAGGTCAGTTTGTGTTGGATAAGAGGGTGATTAACAACGGTAATTTTCATGTGTTTGCTTCTTTAGTCGCAGTAGATACAACAGTGCCGCGCAGGCTTGAGCCAAGGTCGCGGCGCTGGGAGAAAGGGGGTTAAGCTAGGGCAGCTTGTAGTTCGCCCGCTTCAAACATTTCCAACATGATGTCAGAGCCGCCAAGGAATTCACCGTTTACATACAGTTGTGGAATGGTTGGCCAGTTTGAGAAGACTTTGATGCCTTCACGGATTTCGTTATTTTCCAATACATTCACGGTGGCGAAGTCATTGCAGCCAGCAGCCTGTAGGATTTGGACGGCACGAGAAGAGAAGCCACATTGTGGAAACTGTTTGGTGCCTTTCATGAATAACACTACTTTATGATCGGTGACGATTTGTTGGATAGAAGCTTGTGCGCTCATGTTGATTCTTTCCTTATATGGGTTAATTTAATGCGATTTTTTTTGTAAGACTGCGGCAAAAAAGCCGTCAGTTTGGTGGGCATATGGGTTTAAGCTTAACGAAGTTCCAGTATTTAGTGGAATTTTAAGCCCCTTCAGTAGCTCAGCGCAATCTAATAATTCAAAATTGGGGTGATTGGCTAGGAATCGTGCTACTTGCTGTTGGTTTTCTTCCGGCAAAATACTACAGGTGGCGTACACCAGGCGGCCGTTTAGTTTCAAGAGGCGTGCGGCGCTTTCTAGAATAGACGCTTGTTGCTCTAAGAGCTGGGCCACGCTGGCTGGGCTTTGGCGGTATTTTAAATCGGGGTTGCGGCGCAAGGTGCCAAGGCCTGAGCAAGGGGCGTCGACCAAAACGGTGTCGACTTTATTCATCAGGCGGCGAATCTTGCTGTCGTTTTCGTGGGCCAATAATTCTGGGTGCACGTTAGACAAGCCCGAACGCGCTAAGCGTGGCTTCATATTGGCCAAGCGTTTCTCGGCAATGTCAAAAGCGTAGACGCGGCCAGTGTTGGCCATCATGGCGCCCATGGCCAGCGTTTTACCACCGGCGCCGGCACAAAAGTCGACGGCCATGTCACCGCGTTTACAGCCCGTCAGCAAAGCCAATAGTTGGCTGCCTTCGTCCTGAACTTCTAAAACGCCCTCGCGAAATAAGGGGTGGCGAGTGAGGACAATTTTTTGCTGGAGGCGAATGCCCCATGGTGAGTAAGGCGTGGCAACGGCATCTAGGCCTTCATCTTGCAGCTGTTTCAAAACCTTGTCGCGTTTGCCTTTGAGGGTGTTGACGCGTAGGTCAAGCGGCGCAGGTGCGCTGAGCGACTTGCCGATGTTTTTGATGTCGTCGTCACTTAGGTGTTCAGACAGGCGCTCAACCAGCCAAGTCGGTAGCTCGGCGGCGGTGTTGAGTTGGGCGGCGAAGGCTGCTTTATGTGCCTTTAGCGCGGATAGGCGTGGCTTTTCTTCATCGGTGATGCAGTCACCTAAAACATTGATGCTCAGGCCGCGACCAATGATTAAAGCCGCCAAGGCAACCCAATGCGGATTTTTGGCGTCGTCGCCTAAAAAGTCGGCGATTTTTTCATAGTGGCGTAATGCCGCAAAAGCGGTTTCGGCAATTTCATGGCGGTCTTGGCGACCAAGCTTATTGTGGTTTTTAAAGTACAACGAGAGAACTGCATCAGCAGGACGTTTAAAGCTGATGAGTTCTTCAATGACATTTTGGGTGTGGCGTAACTGACTGGGTGTCATGGTTTCTTTTCTGTTAAATAATACGGGTAACGACTACTTGTCGCGGGTGCGGCGTATGGCCTGCCAATAATCCACCCCATCTAGGGTGATGCCAATCAGCCGAAGCTGATGGGTTTTTCCACCGTCGGTCAGAATGATCTGTGCGGGGATATTAGCAAAATCGGGGGCAAAAGCAAATTCTATGCCGTCTTCACCGCGGTTAATGCGAAACACTTGGACGTTGATTTTACCCTCATTGGAGTCGTATTGGCGATCTCCTTTGGGGCTAAAGTCGCTGTGTAGATACACTTTTTTACCGTTGGTGACCTGCATGGGCTCGCTCAGCTTACCGCCATTAAGCGCCATTTGCCATGCTAGGGTGAAGAAATCTTGGGCATGATGGGTGAGCGGTTCCACTTGATCAGGCTCAGCGCCTTTACCATAGTGAATTTGCTGCTGGTCGTAATCAAAAATAGCCTGAGCGTAAATTTTGCCTTTGCGCTTGTCGGTGTAGCGCAATGGTTTAAAGTATTTACCTTCAACAAGACCGGTGGATTCGAAAGACATTTTGTAAAAGGGTATGTTAAACGTGGTAGTGAGACTGTAGCGTCCACCGCCGCGTTGGAAGGACATATAGCCAGTCACGCCAGCTGGGCCTTCATAGCGCAGCTGAGCATTGCTGGGAAAGCTGGGTTGAGTGCCGGCCTTAGGCTGAATCACATTGCCATTATTGGCGATGTCTTGTTCCGACAGTTTGGGCCCGGAGCTGGTTTTTTTGGCTTTTTGGGCCGCGGCTTCAGCCTCTGCTAAGGCTTGAGCTTCGGCGGCAGCGTCTGCTTCTGCGGTTGCCGTGTCGTCAGGCTCTGGCGTTGTTTGCTCGGTGCCGGCCGCGTCGTTGCTCGCTGACGATTGGGCGCTGGCGTCGTCATGGCTGTTTTGGTCTGGCTCGGCCGTGGCCGCGTCGTCAGTCTGAGCGGATGGGTCTGTGTTGACGTCAGGCGTTTCAGTTGTGGCTTCGGCAGGCTTGGTCTGAATAGGGGCTTTAGCTTTGTTGCTGATGACGGCGGGTTTGGTCTGAACCGGTGGGGCGCTGACAGGTGGTTTGGGCTCGACTGGCTTTGGCGTGGGCGCCAGTTGGTATTCGTTGAGGGTGATGCGCACGGGTTGCAGTGCTTCTGGCTCGGGCGCCGGCGGGCGCAGCATGGGCGCGGCCACTAAGCCTAGATGAAGCAGTAAGGAACACAGTAAGGCAGTGTAGATAAACTTACTTTTTTTGGGCTGTAGTGGCTGCGGGCGCATGATGGGCTTTTAGAAGCTAATCAGTTGCGCCGTGGCGTCGGCGCCTGCGTCGTCGTTGAGGACGCACTGCTTGCGTTCATCCAGGCGAATGGTGCCTGCGACAAAAGCGGCCACGGCTTTAGGGAAAATCTGGTGTTCAACGGCCAAGATGCGTTGAGCTAAGTCGTCGGCGCTGTCGCCATTCAATACCGGCACCACGCCCTGAGCAATAATCGGGCCGTGGTCTAGCTGGGGAGTGACAAAGTGCACGGTGGCACCGGCCACTTTACAGCCAAGGTCGAGGGCCTTTTGGTGGGTGTGTAGGCCTGGGAACGACGGCAATAGCGACGGATGAATGTTGATCATGCGGCCTTCGTAGCGCAGGCAAAATGGCGTGGTTAAAATGCGCATGAAGCCGGCTAGAACGACAAGGTCTGGGCGATAGAAGTCGATGACTTTAATTAAGGCTTGGTCGAAAGCTTCTCGCGAAGGGAATTCTTTATGGTCAAGGCCATGCGTGGCGATGCCGCGGGCCTTTGCCCAGGCGATGCCTTCGGCTTGCGCGTCGTTGCTGACAATGGCGCAAATTTCGGCGTTGGGGATGTTGGCCTCAACAATGGCTTGCATATTGCTGCCACGACCAGAGATGAGGATGACGATTTTCTTATTCATGTTTCTCCTTGGGGCGAGCATGCTGCGCTCGCTGACAGTACGACGGTGACACAAAAGCAAAGCTAAAAAAAAGCTTAAGGTAAGGATACCCTAAGCTTTTATCCTAAATCAACTTAGGCGATTTGGGTTTGGTGCTCATCGCCCTGACGCTCACGGATGTGGCCCAGTTGGTAAACGGTTTCGCCCGCAGCGCTTAAGATTTCAGTAGCGCGCGCAGCATCTGTTGCCGCTACGATCACGACCATGCCGACGCCACAGTTAAAGGTGCGGTGCATTTCGTCAGTGGCCACTTGGCCTTCTTGCTGTAGCCATTGGAATAGCTTAGGGAAGGTCCAAGATGCTGCATCTAGCTGAGCAACGGTGTTGGCCGGCAAGACGCGCGGTACGTTCTCGGTGATGCCGCCGCCGGTGATGTGGGCCATGCCTTTGATGGTGACTTCTTTAAGTGCTGCCAAAATGGGCTTGACGTAGAGGCGAGTAGGGGCGATCACGGTTTGGCGCAGCGTTTTGTCGCCATCGAAGGGCGCGTCTAGATCAGGCGCGGCGCGGTCGATGATTTTACGCACTAAAGAGTAGCCGTTAGAGTGGGCGCCGTTAGAGGCTAGGCCCAGCACCACGTCACCAGCGCCGATGCTGCGACCGTTGATGACTTTTGATTTTTCCACCACGCCGACGGCAAAGCCTGCTAGGTCGTATTCGCCTTCAGGGTACATGCCTGGCATTTCAGCCGTTTCGCCGCCGATTAAGGCGCAGCCTGATTCTTCACAGCCTTGGGCAATGCCTTTGATGACGTCGGTGGCGCGTGCCACGTCTAATTTACCGCAGGCAAAGTAATCTAAGAAAAATAAAGGTTCGGCACCTTGAACCAAGATGTCGTTTACGCTCATGGCCACAAGGTCAATGCCGACGGTGTCGTGCTTGTCCCAGTCGAAGGCCAGTTTTAATTTAGTGCCCACGCCATCGGTTCCTGAAACCAATACGGGCTCTTGGTATTTCTTACTGATTTCTACCAAGGCACCAAAGCCGCCTAGGTCGCCGAGTACTTCTGGACGCATGGTTTTTTTGGCGAAAGGTTTGATGTTTTCAACCAGTTGATCTCCGGCGTCGATATCAACCCCAGCGTCGCGATAGCTTAACGATTCAGACATGATGCGTTTATTTCCTTTAACTTTAGTGAGTGTTTACTTAGAAAAGCGGCTGTTACTAGATCATGCAGGCAAAATAGCATGAGTTAAAGCGGTTGGTTCACCGGCTAAATCAGGAAGCGGGTGGTGAAATTCAGCCATTTTAAATCTATCTTTGCTAGAATGAAGCTCTATTTTACCTGAAAGTCACTATGTATCGCAGAAGAAATCAAGCTTTAATGCCATGGGTTGTGTTTGGTCTGGTTCTTTTTGTATTTATCTTGTTGATAACTAAGATAAAAGGTATTTTGACGCCGTTTGTGGTGGGCGCCATCTTTGCCTATATTTTAAGCCCTTTTGTGACCAAGTTGACCAAACGACGCATCAAACGAACGCCGGCGGTGCTGCTGGTGCTCTTGATGGCGGTGATTGTGGTGGCTTTATTTGTGGCCATTGTGGTGCCGATGTTGGTGCACCAGTTTGATGCTTTATTTCAACGTTTACCAGGCATGGTGCATTTTATGCAAGACCGTGTGCTGCCTAAAATCAACAGCCAGTTCGGCACCCAGCTGGAGTTGGACAGTAAGGCCATGCTGAGCCTGCTGGAAGACAACAGCGCCCAGATTCGTAATTTTTTAAACAATTATGCGTCGCAAATCATTGCCGGCGGCAGCAACGTCGTGGGCTTGATGACCAATTTGTTTTTGATGCCGTTTGTGCTGTATTACCTATTGTTAGACTGGCCTAATTTGCTGGCGCGTTTGGGCAAGCTGATTCCGCGGCGTTTCATTGGCGACGTCAAGCGCATTACGCATAACCTACACGTGGTGTTGCGCGAATTCATCAGCGGCCAGCTGCTGGTCATGCTCATCATGGGCTTGATTTACGGCATTGGCCTATGGTTGACGGGGCTGGAGTCTGGCTTTGCGATTGGCATGGTAGCGGGGATGTTGGTGTTCGTGCCCTACGTTGGCGCTTTTCTTGGCCTGCTGTTGGCGACCATGGCGGCGGTATTACAGTTTGACGCCTTTACCAGCATTTTGCTGGTGTGGGCGGTGTTTGCCATCGGCCAGACCATCGAAAGCTTCTTGGTGACGCCGTATTTGGTTGGGGACCGCATTGGTTTGTCGCCGCTGGCGGTGATTTTTGCCTTAATGGCGTTTGGGGAGCTGATGGGCTTTGTCGGCATGTTGCTGGCGCTGCCTATGGCGGCGATTACCGTGGTGTTGGCGCGTGAAGGCTTAGAGCGCTATGAAAAAAGCCGCTTTTACCAGCGTAAGCAGCAGCCTTTATCTTCAGCCTTGCCCAGAGAAGACGACAAAACCATTTAAGCAAACGTCAAAGCAGGGTAAAATGCCCTTAAACCAATAGATGAAGTGATGTAGAGACGCTGTGAGCCAGTTAATATTAGAATTTGACAGTCAGACCACCACCCCAAAATATCCAGATTTCAATGATTTTTTGGGCGACTCTAACCGTGAGCTGATTCATATTTTACAACATCAACAAGAACGTTTTATTTACGTTTGGGGCGCCACTGGCGTGGGTAAGAGCCACTTACTGAAAGCATGGGTGGCCCAAGCCCTAGAGCAGGGCGAGGCCGCGGCTTATGTGGATGCCTCTAAAGAACCCTTAGGTGATCATCTGCGCGAAAATCGCTTTTTGGCGGTGGACGCGGTTGAGGCTCTAAGCGGCCACGAACAGGTGACGCTGTTTTCTATTTTTAATCAGTTTCGCGATTTAAGCGGCGGCCATTTGCTGATCAGTGGCGATGTGGCGCCGGCGTTCTTAAACATTCGCGAAGATTTGCGCACGCGCATGGGCTATTGCTTGGTGTATGAGGTCAAAGCCCTAACCGATCTGGAAAAAATTAATTCTTTACGTGAAATGGCCAAGGCGCGGCAGCTGGTGATTGGCGATGAATTGTTTCGCTATTTACTCACCCATTGGCGCCGAGACATGGACAGCCTGATGCAAATCGTGGAGGCGTTAGACCATTACTCGATGGCCTTGCATAAGCCGATTACTTTGCCATTATTAAAAAAACTATTAAATCAGGAGCATACGGAGACATGAACTTAGCCATATTTGATTTAGACCACACGTTGATTTTAGCCGACTCAGACGTTGAGTGGCCGCGCTTTTTGGTCAATAAGGGCTTGGTCGACCAGGCGTTTTACGACAAGCGCAGCGATTATTTTTATGAGCAATATAAAGCGGGCACCATGGACATTGATGAGTTCTTGGCGTTTCAGTTAGCGCCTTTGACTCAGTTTAGCCCCGCCGAGTTGACCGAATTGCATCGGGAATTCATGGCCGATTATATTATGCCCGTCATCCCCCAAGGTGCGCGTGACTTAGTACAGTCGCATTTTGATGCCGGCGATGAGGTCTTGGTGATCACGGCCACGAACCGCTTTATTACGGCGCCGATTGTGGCTGAATTTGGCATTCAACACCTGTTGGCCGTAGAGCTTGAGCAAACGGCGGACGGGCGTTACACCGGCCAATACGTAGGCACGCCCAGCTTTAAAGAAGGCAAGATCACGCGCCTACATGAGTGGCTAGGCGAGCGCGAACAGGCATTGGCGGACTTTAAAACGGTTTATTTTTACAGCGACTCGCAAAACGACCTGCCGTTACTGAACCTGGTGAATCACCCCGTAGCCGTCAATCCTGACCCTGTTTTAACAGAACAAGCCACCGCCAGCGGTTGGCCTATTCTTCATTTTGCCCCAGCTAACCTAAGCTAGGCCTTAAGCCTTGTTGGGCAATCACACATAAAGAAAGAAGGAATCATGTATCGCACCCTGTTAAATGGCAAGATTCACCGTGCCGTGGTCACAGAAGCCAACTTAAACTACGTCGGCAGCATCACCGTCGATCAAGACTTGTTAGATGCGGCGGGTATTTTGGTGAACGAAAAAGTGGCCATTGTGAATAACAATAATGGTGCTCGCCTAGAAACGTATACGATTGCGGGCCAGCGTGGCAGTGGCGTGGTGTGTTTAAACGGCGCCGCCGCCCGTTTGGTGCAGCCAGGTGACGTGATCATCATTATCGCGTACGCGACTTTTTCAGACGAAGAACTGAAAAATCATAAGCCGCGCGTGGTGGTGATGGGTGAGGGCAACAAAATTAAAGAGATCATTCACGAAGAAATTCCGCAAACGGTTTTGTAAGGAATGTCTAAAGTGTCACAATCAGCTTGCCTTAGGGCAAGCTTTTTTTATATGCTGGAGGATCAATCACAAAATGTATGTTTTTTTAAAGGAATGGATCAGAAATGAAAGCCGCAAAAAGATTTTTTAAGCGCGCCAGCAGCGTATTGGCGCGTTTGGATGCCTGGCTACCGCCAGAGAAGCAAGACATCGATTGGACGGCCTTAGCCTTCCGTTGGCAACAGGTCGGCCGCTCTGGTTATTTGCAAAGCTTACCCCAGCCTCACACCTTCCCGTTGAGTCGCCTGGCTGCGGTGGATTTGCAAATGACCAAGCTAGTGCGTAACACCAAACAGTTCTTGGCCGGTAAGCCCGCCAATAATGTGCTGCTCACCGGTGCTCGTGGCACGGGTAAATCCTCTTTGGTGAAAGGCTTACTGCACGAATACGCGGCAGAAGGCCTACGCCTGATTGAAGTGGATAAATCCGACCTGGTGACGCTGCCTGAGCTATTGGAGATTCTGGCTGAGCGGCCAGAGCATTTTATTGTGTTCTGCGACGATCTGTCGTTTGATGCTGGTGATGACCGCTACAAGGCGCTGAAAACGGCATTGGATGGCGGTCTGTCGGTGCGTAGCGCCAATGTGCTGGTGTACGCCACCTCAAACCGTCGCCACCTCATGCCCGAGTATTTTGCCGACAATCAGGCCACTCAAGGCGCCTCTGGCGAAGTGCATGAAAAAGAAGCGGTGGAAGAAAAAGTATCTTTATCTGATCGCTTTGGTCTGTGGCTGAGCTTTTACCCCTTTGATCAAGAGGCTTATTTGCAAGCAGTCGCCAACTGGTTGGGTGATGCTGACGTGGTTTACGACGACGTGGCCCGTGATGCTGCCTTAGACTGGTCGCGTTCGCGCGGTGGCCGTTCTGGCCGTGTGGCGTGGCAGTTTGTGTGTGATTGGGTGGGACGTGAGCCGCACGAACGCGTGGCAGAAAAAGGCGTGTAGGCAGGCTGATCGCCTTTGCTGAGCTTTAGGCCATTAATAGGCCCCTAGACTGTGCGATGAGGCAGTGTAGGGGCTTTTTACGGGTTAATGAATATAAAAAAGCCCAACGCCGATTAAGGGGTTGGGCTTTGGCGTGCAAGGGGCTTACGCTGGGGTAAAGCCACCGATGCTGTCGGCGCCGTCGCCGAAGAAGTATTGTTCCATTTGTTGGGCAATGTATTGGCGAGCACGGGCGTCGGCTAGGCTCAAGCGGTTTTCATTGATCAACATGGTTTGGTAGTTAATCCAGCCTTCCCAAGCCTCTTTCGAAACGTTTTCAAAAATACGTTTGCCTAAGTCATTGGGTAGGGGCGGGAACGCCATGCCTTCGGCTTCTTTGCCTAATTTAATGCAGTTAACCATACGTGTCATGTTGTGTCCTTCATGGTTGGTTGTGTGATGGGCCGTCTGTTTGCCTGGGGCAAAGCGACGGCATCGTTATGGCTCTATTGTAATGGATATTGGCGCTGCTGGGTATGCCTAAGGCGGTGGCAGGGCTAATAGCTGTTTAAATCCTTAATCAAAACCTTAGAGTGGCGCGCCTCATCATATTGGGCGCGTTTGGCGGCCGGCAGATTGGCGTGGTTGGTGGGCTTAAAACCACGCTCGGTAAACCAATGGCTGGTTTGGGTGGTCAGTGCAAACAGCTGATCGTATCCGGCGATGCGGGCGCGGTATTCGATGTGGCTGAGCAGCAGTTCACCATAGCCAGCGGCCCGTTTTTCAGGCGCAACGGCGAGGCAGCCGAGCTCGGCCATGTTTTCCTCCGGATAGGGATAGAGGGCGACGCAGCCATAGGTTTGATGGTCGTGCACCAGAATCGAATATTCATTGATGTGGTGTTCTAGCTCTTCGCGGCTGCGCTTGATCAGCACGCCGCGTTCTTCTAACGGTCGAATCAGATTAATGATGTCGGCGATGTCGTCAATATTGGCCTCGCGAACGGTGATGAAGGAATCGCGAGCCAGGCTGGTGCCGGTGCCGTTACGGGTAAACAGCTCTTGCAGCATGGCGCCGTCTTCAAGGCTAGAAAGTAAGTGGGCGCGATTCACGCCTTCGGAGACGGCCTGAATTGCCTGTGGCAAGACCCGCTGCACGTCTTCGGCCTGTGGCGTACGCTCCAGCAGGTTTTTGGCTTCTTGGGCGGTGAGGGTGCTGATGCGCTGGCCGTCAGCCGTGGCCGCGCCTTGGCCTTCAACCAAATAAATGAGCTTTTCTGCGCCTAGCTTAATCGCCAATTGGCTGGCCACTTCTTCCATATTAAGGCTAAACAGCTCGCCGCTGAGGGAATAGCCGATGGGGCTGACCAAGACCAGATTTTCATCGTGGAGACGCTGTTTGATGCCGTCGGTGTCAATCTTGCGGATGCTGCCAGTGTGCTGCATGTCGATGCCATCGAGTACGCCCAGCGGTTTGGCGGTGATGAAGTTGCCGGACGACACACGTAAGCGTGCCCCTTGCATGGGTGAATTAGGCAGGCCCATGGACAGTGCGGCTTCGATCTCAAAGCGGATCAGCCCTGCGGCTTGTTTGATGTAGGCTAGGGCATCAGGCGTGGTGACGCGATGACGGCCGTGCTCAAGCGGTGGATTGGTTTTGGCCTCATGCTTCATCAGCGCTCGGGTATAGGTGCGTAGGCCATGCACCAAGACCACGCGAATGCCCAAGCTGCTGAGCAGGTTGATGTCCTGCACGATTTCTAAGAAGCGCCCAGAGTACACGGTACGGCTACTGATCGCCAGCACAAAGGTGCGGTGGCGATACAGGTGAATATAGGGTGCGGCTTCCCGAAAGGATTGGACAAAAGCCGAAGTAGGCTTGACGGGCGTGTCTGGGGTCATGGCATCAATATCTGTGGTTAGGCGAAAGAATAAAGGCTCATCATGCCATAAATAAAAGCCCAGCAACAGCCTATTGGGCGTGGATTGGGCATAAAAAAACACCTCCGGTGAGGGAGGCGTTGGTTGCTGTTTTGCGGCCTAGCGTTTGGTGCCGGATAAGCAGGTCCAGCCTTCTAAAAAGACGGGTGGGTGCATATTGAACCAAGTTTGGTAAATGCCCATCAATTCATCGGCTTGCTCGGCCAAGATGCCTGACAGCACGATGGTGCCGCCGGTATTGGTGCGGCTGGCGAGCATTTCACCCAGCATGCGCAATGGATTGGCCAAAATATTGGCCACCACGACGTCAAACGTGCCTTCAGGGGCGGCGTCTGGCAGGGTGAAGACCGCGGTGGTGATGTTGTTTTGATCAGCGTTGTCACGGCTGGCGCGTACGGCTTGGGTGTCGATGTCGATGCCCAAGGCTGACGCGGCGCCCAGCTTAACCGCTGCAATCGCCAAAATGCCGGAGCCACAGCCATAGTCCAGCACGCTTTCGCCGCCGCTGATGTGGTTGTCTAACCACTCTAGGCATAGGCGCGTGGTGGGGTGGCTGCCGGTGCCAAAGGCCAGACCTGGATCTAGCTTGAGGTTAATGGCGTTGGCGTCCGGTGCTTCATGCCAAGTGGGGGTGATCCACAGGCGTTTGGAAATCTGAATGGGGTCAAACTGAGCTTGAGTGAGGCGCACCCAGTCTTGATCCGGCAAGGTTTCCAGCTTAAAGGCCGGCACCGGTTGATTCACCGCCGCAGCCGCCGCGCCAATGATGGCGGCGACGTCAGCATCTTCGTCAAAGAGGGAGATGATGATGCTCTCGTCCCACATTTGTTCTAGCGGTTCACCCGGTTCACCAAAAATCGGCTGCTCTTTGTCGGTGCCGGCAAAGGCGTCTTGGATGGCGGTGCTGAGCGCACCGTGATCCATGAGCGCGTCTGACAATACTTCGGCAAACACCGAGGCGGTTTCAATGGAGGCTTGTAGGTAGGCCATTATTTAGACTCTTTGGCTTTGGCTTTTTTCTCGGCCAGTAGTTTTTCTAAATAATGAATGCTGGTGCCGCCTTTAACAAAACCTTCGTCTTGGAACAGTTCGCGATGCAAATCACCGTTGGTTTTAATGCCGGTAATGGCCATTTCCGAGAGGGCCACGCGCATGCGCGCCATGGCTTCTTCACGGGTGTCGCCGTAGCTGATTAGCTTGGCAATCATGCTGTCGTAGTTAGGCGGAATGGTATAGCCTTGGTAAATGTGCGAATCAACGCGAATGCCGGGGCCGCCAGCTTGATGGTAGCTTTCGATACGGCCAGGGCTAGGGATGAAGGTGAATGGATCTTCCGCGTTAATGCGGCACTCAAAGGAGTGGCCTTTGAATTGGATGTCTTCTTGTTTCACGCTCAGCGGGAAGCCCGCAGCAATGCGAATTTGTTCTTGTACGATGTCGATGCCAGTGATCATTTCGGTCACTGGGTGCTCTACTTGAACGCGGGTGTTCATCTCAATAAAGAAGAATTCACCGTTTTCGTATAAGAATTCGAAGGTGCCCGCACCGCGGTAATTAATGCGGCGACAGGCGTCGGCGCACAGTTCACCAATGCGCTGACGTTCTTCGGCGGTAATGCCGGGTGCCGGTGCTTCTTCAATGACTTTTTGGTGACGGCGCTGCATGGAGCAGTCGCGCTCACCTAGATAGACTGCGTTGCCGTGTTGGTCGGCCAATACTTGAATTTCAATATGGCGCGGCAGCTGTAGGTAGCGTTCCATATACACGGTGGGGTTGCCAAAGGCCGCAGCGGCTTCGGTTTTGGTCATTTCTACCGAGCTGATTAAGTCTTCGGCTTTTTCAACCACGCGCATGCCGCGACCGCCACCGCCGCCAGAGGCTTTGATGATCACTGGATAGCCCACTTTTTTGGCAATCTCAATGACTTCGATGGGGTTGTCCGGTAAGGCACCTTCAGAGCCAGGAACGCACGGTACGCCAGCGGCGAGCATGGCGTCTTTGGCCGATACTTTATCGCCCATTTGGCGAATGGTGTCGCCGCGCGGGCCGATGAAGGCAAAGCCTGATTGCTCAACGCAGTCAGCAAAGTCAGCATTTTCGGCCAAGAAGCCGTAGCCTGGGTGAATGGCGTCGGCGCCAGACACTTCGGCCGCTGAAATAATGGCGGGGATGTTTAAATAGCTGCGAGCAGAAGCAGCAGGGCCAATACACACGGACTCGTCAGCTAGCTTGACGTATTTGGCTTCGCGGTCTACTTCTGAGTGTACGGCCACCGTTTTGATGCCCATGGTGCGACAAGCACGTTGAATGCGCAGGGCAATTTCGCCACGGTTGGCGATGAGGACTTTTTCAAACATAGCGGGCTCTTTATACAAGGGCAGGTGCGCTGGGCGGTTAAGGCCAAGGCGCACCTGCTGATTTAATCGGATCGAACGGATGCGGCTTATTCAATAATGAATAAAGGCTCGCCGAATTCAACAGGCTGGCCGTCGGCCAATAGGATTTCTTTTACCACGCCTGATTTTTCGGCTTCAATTTCGTTCATTAGCTTCATCGCTTCGATGATGCACAAGGTGTCACCGACGCTGACGGTTTGGCCTACTTCTACAAAAGGACCTACGGTTGGGCTAGGGGCACGGTAGAAAGTGCCGACCATAGGTGATTTAACCGCATTAGGGTTTTGCGCGGCGCTGGGCACGGGCGTTGGGGTCAAAATGGTCGGGGCGGCGTCGGTTGCCGGTGCTGGAGCAGGGGCTGGCGCTGCGGCGTACTGAGGCGCAGATAGCTGGGTCGCGTAAACTGGTGATTGATTGGCGTGAGAGCGGGTGATGCGTACTTTTTCTTCACCTTCGGTCACTTCGATTTCGGCGATGTCCGATTCTTCTACCAAATCAATGAGTTTTTTTAATTTACGTAAATCCATGAGTCCAATTCCTTATTAAGGTAAATATCGTGTCGATGAAGCAGCATGCTTCATGTCATATTGTGGGTGATGCTTAGGCATCACTTGATCTTGTGCGTAAGGCTGTGTGCCTTACTTAGCTTTTAAACAGGTTGCTATGGCGTGATTGAGCGCATAGTGGTATCCGCTCGCGCCTAGGCCGCAGATTACTCCGACCGCAAGGTCTGACAGATAGGAGTGTTTGCGAAATGGCTCGCGCGCATGTACGTTCGATAGGTGTACTTCAATGAAGGGTTTTTGAACCGCGGCTAGGGCATCACGAATGGCCACGCTGGTGTGCGTGAAGGCGCCAGGATTGATGATGATGAATTGGGTGCCGTCGGTTTGGGTCGCTTGGATGCGGTTGATCAGCTCATGTTCGGCGTTGCTTTGCAGCGCCTCAAGCGTAAAGCCTTTAGACTCGGCCAGGCTCACTAAATCGTTGTTGATGTCGTTTAGGGTGGCGTGACCGTAAATTTCAGGTTCGCGGGTGCCGAGTAAATTTAAGTTTGGTCCATGCAAGACCAACAAATGATTATTCATGAACATGGTTTTTGTTAAATAATCCTGCATTTTGCCGCAAAATGTTTCTAAATGTCCAGTATTTCGTTTAAAAAATACGAAAAAGAGCGGAAGTTTAAGCCCTTTATTCCGGCGGGAAAGCCGTGGGCACGGTGCGGGCGCTGGGTTTGTAGAGTCTTTATTCAAAAAAGGCTCTGGCGAATAAAAAAGAATCAATTCACTGCTGGATTTGATTCTTGACGACGACTTTTGTCATGAATCATGACTCAAAGCCAGTTTATGCATTCTAGGGGGTCAATCAGAATTTGTAAAGCGATGCCGACTTTAGGCGTATAATGCCGCCTATTCATTGAACACCACAGGTAAGCCCGCATGTTTTTAAGTGATTTTGATTTTGAATTGCCCGAAGCCCTGATTGCTCAACACCCGCCAGAAGTGCGCGGCAGCAGTCGTTTATTGGTGGCCCTCGATGGGCAAGCTCGCCAGGATCAGTCGTTTGTTGATTTTCCCGATTACCTACAGGCGGGTGATGTCTTGGTGTTTAACAACACCAAGGTGATTAAGGCCCGTTTGTTTGGTCAAAAGGCCAGCGGCGGTAAAATCGAAGCACTGGTTGAACGCGTGCTGGATGAGCATGAAGTCTTGGCCCACGTACGGGCGTCTAAATCTCCTAAAGCAGGTTCAGTGCTTGAATTTGAAGGTGGCGTCACCGCGGTGATGCAGGGTCGAGAAGGCGAGCTGTTTCGCTTACGTTTTGTGAGCGAAACAGAAAGCAGCTGGGACATTCTTGAGCGCGTGGGTCATCTGCCGTTGCCCCCGTATATTGAACGCAGCGCCGATGACGACGACGATGACCGCTATCAGACCGTGTATGCCGCCCATCAAGGCGCAGTGGCGGCGCCTACCGCCGGCCTACACTTTACTGATGAGGTGTTAGCGGCCATTAAGGCTAAGGGCGTTGAGCTACAGTTTGTGACCTTACACGTAGGGGCCGGTACGTTTCAGCCGGTGCGCGAAGAAAACTTAGACCAGCATAAAATGCACAGTGAGTGGTTTAATATTCCAGCCGAAACGGTGGCGGCCATTAATGCCGCTAAGGCGCGTGGGAATAAGGTTTGGGCCGTAGGCACCACCAGCATGCGCTCGCTTGAAGCGGGTTCCGTGGGTGGCGAGCTAAAAGCGGGTAGCCAAGAAACCGATATCTTCATTACCCCTGGCTATCGTTTTAACACCGTCGATGGCCTGCTGACCAACTTTCATTTACCCAAATCAACCCTATTGATGTTGGTGAGTGCTTTTGCTGGCTACGATGAAATGAAGGCCATTTATCAGCATGCGATTACGCAAGAATACCGCTTTTTCAGCTATGGCGACGCCATGCTGTTGAGTTTGAAGCCAATAACCGTATAAAAGGAGGCAGTGATGAGCTTAAAAGTGCCACAAGAGGTTCGCTTGAATCCAGAAAAAAACACCTTAACCCTCGTGTATGAAGGCCAGGCCTATGGCTTGCCGGCCGAATATTTGCGCGTGTATTCACCCAGCGCCGAAGTGCGCGGCCACGGCATCGGCCAAGAAACCTTGCAGGTCGGCAAGCGTAAGGTGTTAATCCTAGGCTTGGAAACCATGGGCAATTATGCGCTTAAGATTACCTACAGCGACGGCCACGACAGCGGCCTCTACGACTGGAACTATCTCTATGACTTGGCGCTGAATCAGGCCGATCATTGGCAGAACTATCTGGATCGGCTGAGTGCGGCAGGCGCCAGTCGTGACGTGGTGGTGCATTAAGGCTGCTATGTTAGAGACTCTTTTTGCCCAGTATCAGGGCTATGCCACCATCGACATTGTGTTGGAAATCATCGCCAGCGTGGCGGGCGTGATGAGCGTGGTGTACGCCAGCCGCAACAGCGTTAAGGTCTTCCCGATTGGTTTACTGAGCACAGCGCTATTCGTTTACCTCTTGTTTAAGTGGGGGCTGTTTGGCGACATGATCATCAATGCCTATTATGTGGTGATGGGCCTCTATGGTTGGTACCATTGGGGTAAACGGGTTGGCGAAGAGGATGTGGTGCAGATTGCCCGTGCCGACGCCCACGAATACCGCATTTCGGCGTTAATCGTGGTGGCCAGTATGGCGGTGGTGGTGGCCGTGTATCTGTGGCTGGATCGCTTTAACGTTTGGTGGGCCTATGTGGACACCTTGACCACCGGCCTGTTTTTTATGGCCATGTGGTTGATGACGCGAAAAAAAATCGAGCACTGGCTGCTGTGGATTGTGGCCAATGTGCTGTCGGTGTTTATGTATTATGAAAAAGGCTATGTGTTCACCAGCATTCAGTACGTTTTCTTTACCTTTATTGCCATCTGGGGTTACGCACAATGGAGCAAAAGCTTGCGCAAGCGGCTACAGACTGCCTGAAGTTTGTGATTTACGGCCCCGAATCGACGGGTAAAACCACTTTGGCTGCGCAGTTGGCCAAGCATTACCAGACGCAGTGGGTGGCGGAATTTTCGCGCGACTATTTACAAGAAAAATGGGATTTAACTCAAACTATTTGTGAAGAGTCCGATTTAATGCCGATTGCCGTCGGCCAGATGGCGGCTGAAAATGCCGCTGCGGCCAAGGCCAATCGGGTGCTGTTCTTGGACACCAATGTACGCACCACGGTGCTGTACGCCCATCATTATTATGGGCGTTGCCCACAGTCACTGGTGGATTTGGTCGCGAATCAAAGCTATACCCTGTATTTTTTAACCGACATTGATGTGCCTTGGGTGGCCGACGATTTACGCGACCAGCCGCACGGTCGAGATGCTTTATTCGCTAAGTTTCAAGCCGACCTGGTGGCCCACGATTTACCGCATGTGTTGCTGCAGGGGGATGAGGCCACTCGCTTGAAGCGGGCGATTGCGGTGGTGGATGGTTATTTGGCCAACCATGCCGATGTTTGACTTAAATCGACTCAGCGATGGATTTCGGTTAAAAGTGAATAAAAGATCAAGGCTGAAGGCCTGTTGTGGCTGAAAATACATTATAATGGCCAGATAAAATCATGTGAGCGGCTGGTTAGCCAGCACAGAATAAAGGATTAATGCCCTATGAACGAGCAAAATCAGCAAGATACCCAAAAGCAAGCCACGCCCGAAACTCATTTCGGCTATCAAACCGTGGCCGAAGCCGAAAAAGCAGGCAAGGTAGCAGAAGTGTTTCACTCTGTGGCGGCTAAGTACGACATCATGAACGACATCATGTCGGGTGGTCTGCACCGAGTATGGAAGCACTTTACTTTGAATACCGCGCCGGTTAAAAAAGGCGATAAGGTCTTGGATATTGCCGGCGGTACGGGCGATTTGGCCAAGGGCTGGGCCAAGCGCGTGGGTAAGACGGGCGAAGTTTGGTTAACGGACATTAACTCTTCTATGCTGACCGTGGGGCGTGATCGCCTATTGGACCAAGGCATTGTGTTGCCGGTGTCTTTGGCCGATGCCGAAAAGCTGCCGTTCCCAGACAATTACTTTAATTTGGTGTCGGTGGCCTTTGGTTTACGCAATATGACCCATAAAGACAAGGCGCTGGCTGAGATGTATCGCGTGTTAAAGCCGGGCGGTACCTTGCTGGTGTTGGAATTCTCTAAAGTGTATAAGCCGATTAAGCCGTTTTACGACTTTTACTCATTTAAATTCTTGCCTGTGATGGGTAATCTCGTGGCTAAGGACGCTGAGAGCTATCAGTATTTGGCCGAATCGATCCGCATGCACCCTGATCAAGAAACGCTGAAGCAAATCATGTTAGACGTTGGTTTTGATGGCGTTGACTATCATAATCTAAGCGCTGGCATCGTGGCCTTACACAAAGGCGTGAAGTATTAATCAGTGCGCCCAGTGATTCAAAAACCCAGCTTTGGCTGGGTTTTTTATTGCCTGCTGGATTCCTCTTTGTTGTTTGTGGGTCATGGTGGGCAGGCCTTAGTCGTTTGTGAGCGATAAAAAAGCCCAGCAAGGCTGGGCTTTTTTATCATTGATTGGCTTAGTTTTCGAGCACGTCGACGCCTTTGGGTGGCGTGAATTTAAAGCTGCTGGGGCTGAGTTTGGCGTCTGTTTTCAAGCCGCTAAACGTCAACTTGGTTTCGTTGCCGAAGTTATCTTTAAGCTGCATTTGGCTCAGTTCGCTGCCCTTGAAGCCTAGGCGAATAAACTGATAGCTGCCGTCGGGGTTCTTGGGCGTGGCCTTAACGTATTCAACGCCGCCTTCGCTGCCGTCTTCGACTAAGGTGTATTGGCTGTCTAAAGAACTTTTATTAGACAAGATCGCCGCTGGGCTGTCGCCTAGAGCGGTGTTCTGCTTGGTCTTGGTGACTTGAGCTAAGTCTACGTCGTAGAGCCAAATGGTTTTGCCATCGCCGACGATGACTTGCTGGTAAGGCTTGCTGTACGTCCATTTAAACAGGTTGGGGCGTAGAATTTGGAACTGGCCGCTGCTGCGCTTGGTGCTTTTTTTATTGGTGACCACCTGGCTGAACTGACCGCTCATACCTTGGGCGGAGTCGTTAAACTGCTTTAAAGTATCGATGGCGCCAGCATGAGCTGTGGCCAAGCTGAGGCTTAAAACGCCGGTGGCCATGAGGGCCGTCATTTTTTTGAGCATAAGGTTCCTTTCAAAGAGGCTTAGCATTCATTAAAGCGTTGGCAGATGGGCATACGCCAATCTTTGCCGAAATTACGGCGGCTGACCTTGGGACCAATGGCCCCCTGACGGCGTTTGTATTCGCTGATCTTCAGCAGTTTCAATACTCGGGTTACGTCGGCTTCGGCATAGCCTTGCTGTAGCAGGCTGGCGGCCGAGGCGTTGTCGGTCATCACGCGTTCGATGATGCCGTCTAGGACAGCATAGTCGGGTAGACTATCTTGGTCTGTTTGATTGGCTCTTAGTTCCGCAGAAGGCGGGCGCGTGATGATGCGGCTAGGGATGGTTTCTTGGCCGGGGGTCAAGGTATTGATGTAGCGCGCCATCTCATAGGCTTCGGTTTTTAATACGTCTTTGATCACTGCAAAGCCGCCGTTCATGTCGCCGTAAAGGGTGCAATAGCCGGTGGCCAGTTCGCTTTTATTGCCGGTGGTGAGCAGTAAGGCGCCTGATTTATTGGACAGCGCCATCAACAAGGTGCCGCGAATGCGCGCCTGTAGGTTTTCTTCGGTGACGTCTTCGGCCGCGCCGTTGAATACAGGCGCGAGGCTGGTTTTAAAGGCGTCAAACATGGGTTCAATAGCGACGGTGTGATGCTTCACGCCGAGGGTTTGGGCCATCAATAAGGCGTCGGTATTGCTGATGTCGGCCGTGTATTGGCTGGGCATAAGCAAAACTTCACACTGGGCGGCGCCTATGGCGTCGGCGGCAATGGCCAGCACCAAGGCCGAATCTAGGCCGCCAGAGAGGCCGAGGCAGGCCTTTTGAAAGCCCGATTTATGCAGATAGTCGCGCGTGGCCAAGACTAAGGCTTGATATTGCCAGGCAGACTTACTGTCGGGTAATGCAGCTAGGGGTTGTGGCTGGATGTGACCATCGAGGAGGGTCAGATAATCTAAGCTTTGGCTGAAGGCTGCGGCTTGGTACACCACTTGACCTTGGTTGTCTAAGGCAAATGAAGCGCCGTCGAATACCAGTTCGTCTTGGCCGCCAATCATGTTGACGTAGACGATGGGCAGCTGGGTTTCTTCGACCCGATAGCGCGCCTGCTGCTGGCGCTCGGCCAGCTTGCCGACGTAAAAGGGCGAAGCGTTAAGGCTTAGGATCAGTTCGGCACCGGCTTCTTGAGCTTCAAGTGCGGGTTCTGTGGCCCAAGTGTCTTCACAAATGATGACGCCGATCTGGGTGCCTTCGTGTTCAAACACTAAAGGTGCCGCGCCCGCTTCAAAATAGCGCACTTCGTCAAATACGCCTTCATTGGGTAGGCACATTTTTTGGTAAACGCCGAGGCGGTTGCCGTCGCGGTAGACGCTGGCCGCATTATAGTATTCATCGCCTTGGCGCTGCGGATGCCCCACCACCACGGTAATGTCGTCTAGGGCTTCAATTTGGTCGAGGCCGGCGCTGACCTGCTGCCAGAAGGCTGGCTTGAATAATAGGTCTTCCGGGCTATAGCCGGTTAAAGCCAGCTCTGGCGTCACCAATAGGGTGGCGCCGGCAGCCTTGGCCTCTTCTGCGGCGGCCACAATTTTCTGGGCATTACCTGCTACATCACCGACGGTTGGGTTAAATTGAAATACGGCCACGCAACTCATTTTTAGACTTTCGTTCGTCAACAATGGCTTCATTGTAAACCAAAGCCAGCGAGGCTGTGTGGGTTTGCCAAAAAAAGTCTGTGGGGATTTGCTATACTATGGCCATTTTGATTGTGTGGATGGCGCGTCATGCAGATGTATCCCGTTTTGGCACAGGCTTTAATGTGTACCGATCCAACCCAAAAATGTGCCTTAGTGGCCGAAATGACGGCCGCTGTGGCGGCCGAAGAAGCGCTGTTCGATGTACGTTTGTCGCCCCCGTTTGAAGTGCCGGTTGCCGGGCAGCCAGACCTGCCGCGATTGGTGCCGCCACAAAGCGTGGCCAGACGTAAGCTTGCCAGTAAAGAGGGGCATGCGGCCATGGTGCATGCCTTATGCCATATTGAGTTTAATGCCATTAATCTGGGCCTTGATGCCGCTTGGCGCTATCGCCTCTTGCCGCCGGCTTTTGTGCGGGACTGGCTGCAAGTGGCCAGCGAAGAGGCCAAGCATTTTTTGGCTTTAAGGCAGCGCTTGCATGGCTTAGGGTTTGATTATGGTGATTTTGATGCCCATAACCACCTGTGGGCGATGGCGCATAAAACCGCCTATGATCCGCTGGTGCGCATGGCGCTGGTGCCGCGCGTATTGGAAGCGCGCGGCCTAGACGTGACCCCAGGCATTCAGGCCAAGCTGACCAGTATTGGCGACACAGAGACCGTGGCGATTCTAGACATGATTTATGCCGAAGAAAAAGGCCATGTGGCCATTGGCAATCGCTGGTTTGCCTATTTGTGCCAGCAGCGAGGTCTTGACCCGCTCAGGGTGTTTAAAGGGCTGCTTAAGCGTTATGATGTGTTTGTGTTTCGCGGCTATTTCAACGTGGACGCGCGTACCGAGGCGGGTTTTAGTGAGTTTGAGCTCTCGATGCTGCAAGATTTTCAAGAAGGTAATGATGCCTTGGCTCGTTTGGCGGCCCAAGGTCGATAATGGCGTGTTTTTTAGGAGAGCGTATGCGTCCCTTACAGGCAATACTGTTTGATTTAGACGGCACTTTAGCCGATACGGCGGTGGATTTAGGCGGTGCGATCAACGCGATGATGCGTAAGCGCAGCATGCCAGAAGTGCCGTTTAACGACATTCGGCCCATCGCCAGCAGCGGCACCAATGGGCTGATTGCGCACGCGCTGGGGGTGAAAAAGGGCGATCCAGAACACGCGGCGCTGCGGGCTGAATTCTTAGATGAATACGAACACTGCTTCTTGGCCAAAAGTCAGCTGTTTGCCGATGTACAAGAGTTGATTGCGGCCATTGATGCCCAAGGCTTAGTATGGGGCATCATCACCAATAAGCCGCATCGTTTTACCGAACGCTTAGTGCCCAAGCTGGGCTTTCAGATTCCGCCGGCGGTGGTGGTGAGTTACGACACGGTGAGCGAGCCTAAGCCCAGCGTGAAGCCCATGCTGCACGCTTGTGAACTCATCGATATTGAACCAGAGGCCTGCCTGTATTTAGGCGATGCCGAGTGCGATGTGGTGGCAGGCAATAACGCCGGCATGTACACGGTATTGGCCAACTGGGGCTACATCAGTGATCACGCAGAGGCCCTTGCCTGGGGGCCGAATGCGGCCATTGATGCCCCTTTAGACTTGCTTGGCGTGATTGCCCAATGCGGTACCCACACCGATCTTAATGAGAAAAAGAGCCGACATGACCCAAATTAAAGCCATTTTGTTTGACCTTGACGGCACCTTGGCAGATACCGCCTTGGACTTGGGCGGCGCCTTGAATACCTTATTGCGTGCGCGTGGCTTGCCGGAGCAAAGCATTGAAGCCGTGCGGCCGATTGCTGGCCTAGGCTCGGGTGCTTTAATCAGTTTGGGGTTTGGCATCGAGGCCGATCACCCTGAGCATGAACGTTTAAAACAAGCGTTTTTAGATGAATATCAGCAAAACTTCAAACGTGATACGGTATTGTTTGAAGGCATCAACGAGATGCTGACGGCTTTGGCGGCCAAAGGCTATGTATGGGGCATCATCACCAATAAGCACGCGCGCTTTACCGATAGGCTGGTGCCGAGTCTGGGCTTTAGCGTGCCGCCAGCGGTGGTGGTCAGTGGCGACACCACGGCAGAAGCCAAGCCCAGCACCAAGCCGATGCTGTACGCTTGCGCTGAGCTCGGGATGGCGCCAGAGGCTTGCCTCTACGTGGGTGATGCCTTGCGCGATATTGAAGCTGGGCGAAACGCTGGCATGAAAACCGTGTTGGTGAATTGGGGCTATTTTACTGCGGCTGAAGCGCCTGATACTTGGGGGGCTGATTGGCGCATTGATGCGGCTGGTGAGCTTTTGTCTCTCGTGGTTTAGCGCATTGGGCTCACAAAAAACAGGCCATCATCAGAATCGATGATGGCCTGTTTTGTTGGTTTAGGCTTAGTCGGTTAAAAAACCTTGTTTTTTTAGCAGCGCCGGGCTTTTTTCATCCAACGATTTGGCGTAGGTATAGGCCAGTTTTTGACGCCACGGAAACTTCTCGCGCGCTTCACCGAATTCGGTCATGGTGGCCTCATAGGCCGCTAGGTCGGCCGGCAGATGGCTGCTGTCGTAGTGGTTGTCAAAATACACGGCGCGCAGCGGCAGGCGGGGTTTCAGACGCATGTCGATGCTGGGCTTGCCGATGCACAGGCCCACGATGGGATAAACGTATTCAGGCAGTTTCAACAGATCGATCAGCTCTTCTGCGGCCGAACGCAGCCCACCGATAGGGCAGATGGCCAAACCCAGGGATTCAGCCGCCACCACGGCATTTTGGAACGCCATAGAAGTGTCGGTGATGGCGTTGATGAAGGCTTCGGGGTGGCCTGCGCCATCGAAGCTGCCGCCAACGGCGTCGCTGGCTAATTTGGCTTTATAAAGGTCGGCACAAAAAATCAGAAATTCAGAACAGTCGCCGATCTGTGGATTGAGTGGTTGTAAGGCCACGATTTGGGCGCGCAGCTCAGGGTCTTTGATGTTGATGATGCTGTAGTGCTGGGCGTTGCGCCAGGCTGGGGCCTGCTGCGCGGCGGCTAAAATGGCCTGTAGGCTGGCGTCGTCGAGCTGATGGTTGCGATCAAAGTCGCGATAGGTGCGGTGCTGAGTCAGCGTGGCGATGGTGGGGTTCATGCGGTTTACTCCAAGAAGGGCTTAGTCAGAAATCGTGTGGGCTTAAATGTACCGTGGCGGCGAGTGAAATTCAAGTTCGCTTGGTTTTTCGGTGACGACCCTTGCCACAGCGTACAAGGCATAGAATAATGGGGGGATTGTGCCTGATTTAAAGATGATGCAGGCCTTGCTTTAATTTTTATTTATTTACGCATAAAGACAAGACAGGACAGTAAAGACATGAGTAACAACGACAAAACATGGTCGGGACGGTTTAATGAACCGGTTTCTGAATTAGTGAAAAAATACACCGGTTCGGTTAACTTTGACCAGCGCTTGGCCAAATGGGACATTCAAGGCTCTTTGGCCCATGCCAAGATGTTGTCTGAATCCGGCGTGTTGTCTACACAAGACTTGGCCGCCATTGAGGCCGGCATGCAAGAAATTTTGGCTGAAATTGACGCTGGCACCATGCCTTGGTCTTTGGATTTAGAAGACGTGCACATGAATATTGAGCGCCGTTTGACCGATAAGATTGGCGATGCAGGTAAACGCTTGCACACCGGCCGTAGCCGTAACGACCAAGTAGCCACCGACATTCGCCTGTGGTTGCGTGATGAAATCAAGGCCATTATTCCTTTAATCCAATCTTTACAGCTGTCTTTGATTGACTTGGCCGAAACCAATGTGAATGTGGTGATGCCAGGCTTTACCCACTTGCAAGTGGCTCAGCCAGTGAGCTTTGGCCACCATATGCTGGCCTATGTGGAAATGCTGGGCCGTGACGTTGAGCGCATGCAAGACTGCTACAAACGCACCAACCGCATGCCCTTAGGTGCCGCGGCGTTGGCCGGTACCACATTCCCGATTAAGCGCGAATTAACCGCTCAGCTATTGGGCTTTGACGGCATTTGCCAAAACTCATTGGATGCCGTATCAGATCGCGACTTCGCGATTGAATTCACGGCCGCTGCGTCTTTAATCATGGTGCATTTGTCGCGCCTTTCTGAAGAGCTGATCTTGTGGATGAGCCCACGCGTGGGCTTTATTGACATCGCCGATCGCTTCTGTACCGGCTCTAGCATCATGCCGCAAAAGAAAAATCCTGACGTGCCTGAGCTGGTACGCGGTAAGTCTGGCCGTGTGGTGGGGCATTTGATGGGCTTGATTACCTTAATGAAATCACAGCCTTTGGCCTACAATAAAGACAACCAAGAAGACAAAGAGCCCTTGTTTGATACGGTGGACACCATCATCGACACCTTACGAATTTATGCCGACATGATGCGTGGCGTGACCGTGAAGCCAGAGGCAATGCGTGCCGCCGTGATGCAAGGCTTTGCGACAGCAACTGACCTAGCCGATTATTTGGTGAAAAAAGGCCTACCGTTCCGCGACAGCCACGAAGTGGTGGCCTTGGCCGTGCGTCATGCCGATGCCGAAGGCGTAGACTTAAGCGACTTAAGCCTAGAGGTGTTGCAAGGCTTTAGCGCGCTTGTGGCCGCAGATGTGTATGAGATTTTGACCCCAGAGGGTTCTCTGAATGCGCGTGATCATTTGGGCGGCACTGCGCCGAACCAAGTGAAGGCTCAAATTGCTAAATGGCGTAGCCAATTGGCTTAAGTTCAGACACAAAAAAAGCACCTTAGGGTGCTTTTTTTATGCGGCCAAGATCATTCAGGAATGGGCTTTTGTACCGACATCAGGTGTATTAATA
The DNA here is from genome assembly GCA_041228285.1 of Neisseriaceae bacterium CLB008. Lineage (NCBI taxonomy): Bacteria > Pseudomonadati > Pseudomonadota > Betaproteobacteria > Neisseriales > Neisseriaceae > Neisseriaceae bacterium CLB_ANTARCTIC_008. Next base: position 1,242,551 of record CP166133.1, read on the forward strand.
GATCAATAAAAATCAAATGATTAAAAAGGCCCATGGTGTCGTTACCAAACAGCAGCTGTCCTTGCTGGTCGGTGATCGCAATGAAATTCTTTTGTTTGTCGATGACGCTGAGGGTGAGGTCGGCCAACATGTGGGCTTCACCGTCGATGGTGATGTAGCGTTGGCACAGCGTTAACGTCTTGGTCGGCGGTAGGTCAAAGCTTTGATTCTGGAAGGACTGTACGAGGGCTTCGTCGCTGTCCACATAGGTAAAGGTAACGGCTTGACCTTGCATGATTTTTTTGAGCAGGCGCGGAAAGCGGTGTTCGTAGTGAAGGGTCAAATAGGTTTGTAAAAACTCGGTAAACTGCGGCATTTCCGCTGGAATCACAAACCAGGGGTTTTGGTCGTTGCGGCGTAAAGCTAAATTATTATAAGGCTCTTCAGGCTTGACCTCGCCGGTGTGAAACAGATAGTTGTATTCGATGTCTTCATACAACCAGGCTTTGTTATACGGTGCATGAATGGGGTTAACGCCTTTTTGATGCAGGGTGATGCTTAAGCCCTTGGCGGTGGACTGGCTGTGCTGACGCAGCCATAGGCCATAGCCTAAGGCGCCTAAAGCGACGATGATGAGGATGAGCTGGCTCAAGATTAGGCCCAGCACCAATAAGAGCCCACCGCCGATTAAACAGCTTTGCTGTAAGGTGGCATTAGGCTTAGGCGGATTTAACTGGTAGGTTTTTAAGACTTCGCCTAAGGCGGTTAATTCTTGCTGGGTTCTCATGGGTTCGCGAATGCCTCATAGGTAGCGTGCTTATTGGTATCTGTAGATTCATTCTAAACCATTATAAACACAAGATTACATTTCTTTACAAAACTTATCATATGATATTTGATTTATTTTACGCACGGGTCATGGCGTCGACGGTGCGGGCAACCTTGGCTACATTGCCAGGCATATTTAACTGATTCAGATCAATAGGTTCCCTGATTGGGAAAGGGGCGTCGGTTTCAAAAACCAGCGCGTCCCGGGGTAGATTATTAACTAATTCTTTAAACTTCTTGGCCGTTGGGTGGTAAATCATAGGGCCAATGCCAATTTTGAAGCCGAGCTCAATCATTTGCTTGGCCTCGGCTACGCTGCCACCAAAGGCATGTGCATAGCCACCATGGGTGAATTTTTGAGCCTTTAAGTCGGCCAAACATTGATAAACGGCGTGGGTGCTGTGTAAGACAATCGGTAATTGATGGGCCTGAGCCAGATCAAGTTGGCCGCGGAAGAGCGCCAGCTGAGCGGTTTTGATTGCTTCGGCCTGCTGTTTGTCAACAAAGTCTAAACCGATCTCGCCTAAGGCACTGAGCTTTGGCTTGATGTCGGGGTTGGCCAACATGGCGGCTAACTCAGTCAGCGCTTGAGGCACGTCTGAGGGCAGGTAATAGGGGTGGATGCCTAAGGCAAACAAGATTTCCTGCTCGGGATAGAGAGCGGGTAAGGCCAATAGGTCGGGCCAGTCGGCCAGGCAGGTGGCGGGTACCAGCACCTTGCCGACGCAATGCTGGCGCATATTGGCGCGTATGCGTTCGGGTTGGGCCATAAACAAAGGATGATTGAGGTGGCAATGGCTGTCAAAATAAGACATGAGGCATCCTTAATGATTAGACAGGGGTGGGTACAGAAGGCGTGTTGAACGGGGGCAACCATCCTAGGTTAAAGCATCTATTGCCGAACGGCAATGTTGTGGCCCATATTCGCGTGATCATGGGCAGATGCTTGCCCAATTAGCAGTGCTGGTGTCACGGCTAGTCAAAAATGTCGATGATGGGGCTAAAACCCTATATCTGGTAGGGGTTTAGAGAGCAAACTAAACGTTGTTTTACCCTGTTATTTCGCGCTATAGTGCAAAGGTGGGATGTCAATTAGCCAGCCTCGTGCATGGTAAAGATGGCTGCCCCCTGAAATGTTGATCAAACGATTAGACCATTAAACCCAGAATAGAAAACAGAGAGCAGCACATGTCATTTAGAGACACCCTATTAGCCCTATGCGTCGTCCTCGTGTGGGGCGTTAATTTTGTGGTGATTAAATTAGGCCTAGAAGGCATGCCGCCGCTGCTTTTGGGCGGATTGCGGTTTTGTTTGGTGGCCTTTCCCGCCATTTTATTCATTAAGCCACCGAAAATCCCTGTGCGTCAGCTGCTCTTGTATGGCTTGATGATCAGCTTTGGCCAGTTTGCCTTCTTGTTTTGCGCGCTGAAGTTTGGCATGCCGGCAGGCCTAGCCTCGATTATTTTACAGTCTCAAGCGTTCTTTACGGTATTGTTGGGCGCCATACTGATGAAGGAAAAAGTATTGACCAACCAGTACGTGGCGGTGGTCGTGGCGATCATTGGCATGGCGGTGTTAGTGAAGGGCAGCATGCAGGCGGGAGAAGTGGTGAGCGTGCCCTTGATGAGCTTTGTGCTGATCATGCTGGCGGCGCTGTGCTGGGCCTGCGGCAACATTGTGAATAAAAACATCATGCAAAAAGCGCCACAAACGCCGGTTTTGTCTTTGGTGGTGTGGAGCGGCCTAGTGCCGATTGTGCCGTTTTTCATCAGCTCATGGCTGTTTGAAGGCGGTGAGGCCATGGTGGCCGGTCTGGTGAACATTCATCTGAGCAATATCTTGGCGCTGATGTATTTGGCCTTTGTGGCCACCATGATTGGTTACGGCCTATGGGGCTACTTACTGTCGCGCTATCCCACCAATAAGGTGGCGCCGCTTAGCCTATTGGTGCCCGTTGTGGGCCTGATTACTGCCGTTTGGGCTTTTGATGAGCGGCTCAGCCTGCTGCAAATTGTGGGTGCGCTGATTGTCATGGTGGCGATGCTAATCAATACCTTTGGCTCACGGCTCCAGCTTAAACGCCTCTTGGCGTAATCGACAGACAATGAAAAGCCGTGACGTGGGTCACGGCTTTTTTGTGGCTGAGTTTTGAGGTCAGCCTAGGAGTAAGGCATCATCACTGATGGCTTCGCCGCGAGTTTGTTCAAACAGCGCCAATAGGTCAGGAACATCCATTTTGGCGCGTTCTTCGCCGGCGACGTTGAGGACGACTCGGCCTTGATGCAGCATTACGGTGCGGGTGCCGTAGTCAAGCGCTTGGCGCATGGAGTGGGTGACCATCATGGCGGTGAGCTGATTCTCTTTAATGATTTGGTCGGTCAGCTCAAGCACGAAGGCGGCCGTTTTGGGGTCGAGGGCAGCGGTGTGTTCGTCTAGCAGTAGGATTTGTGATGGCTGAAGCGAGGCCATCAATAGGCTGACCGCTTGGCGCTGACCACCCGAAAGCAGGCCCATGCGGTCGCTGAGACGATTTTCTAGGCCCAGATTCAGAACGGCTAAGCGTTCACGAAAGAGGGCGCGGCTGGCCTTGTTTAAGGCGGGCTTCAGGCCGCGCTTGCCGCCGCGCTTCAAGGCTAGGGCTAGGTTCTCTTCGATGCTTAAGGCTTCGCAGGTGCCGGCCATTGGGTCTTGAAACACGCGTGCCACCATTTTGGCGCGTTGATGCGCCGGCAGTTTGGTCACGTCTTGACCGTTGACGCTGATGCGGCCAGAGTCGACGATGATGTCGCCGCTGATGGCGTTGAGCAAGGTTGATTTACCCGCCCCGTTACTGCCGATCACGGTGACAAACTCGCCTTCTTCGATGTTTAACGTCATGCCTTTCAAAGCTGGGTTTTCAATGGGCGTGCCAGGATTGAAGGTGATTTTTAAATCTTGGGCGTACATCATAAGGCTTATCCTTTTCTGGCCAACAGCTTGTGTTTGGCCTGCGGCAATACCAAGGCCAAAACCACTAATAGGGCGGTGATGAGGTTGAGATCCTGGGCGCCAAAGCCAAAGTCTTGCAGCATACTGCTGTTCAAGGCCACGGCAATGAAAAGGCGGTACAGCAGCGCGCCTACGATCACGGCCAACGTCATCCAGAAAATGCGTTTAGCGGGGATTAAGGTTTCGCCAATGATCACGGCCGCGAGGCCAATCACGATGGTGCCGACGCCGATGGAAATATCGGCACCGCCTTGGGTTTGGACAAATAAGGCGCCGCCTAAAGCGATTAAGCCATTTGAGACGGCCATGCCCAGCACCACCATTTTGCCGGTGGCGACGCCTTGGGCACGGGCCATGCGGCTATTGGCGCCAGTGGCGCGCAAGGAGAGGCCGGTTTGGGTGGAGAAAAACACGTCTAACGCCAGCTTGGCCACCACTACAAAGCCGAGAATCATCAAGGGCTGTAGCCACCATTGATTGCTGAAATCGCTGGCCAAGAAGGGGGTGAAAACGGTGTCGGCGCCGATTAAGGGTAGGTTGGGTGCGCCCATGATGCGCAGATTAATCGAATACAGCGCAATCATGACCAAAATACTGGCCAAAAGCTGCATGATTTTGAGCGAGACGTGTAGCCAGGCGGTCACCATGCCGGCACAGGCGCCGGCCAGCATGCCTAGCCCAGTGGCCAGCCAAGGATTCATGCCGCTGCTTAAGCACACGGCACAAACGGCGCCGCCTAAGGGGAAGCTGCCGTCTGAGGTTAAATCAGGAAAATCAAGAATGCGAAATGAGATCAGTACCCCTAGTGAAACCAGGGCGTAGATCAGCCCGATTTCAAGGGCACCGAATAAGGCGATGGAGGACATAAAGGCTTTCACAAACGCCTCTGGCACCGCAATAGCCGCACCAGAGGTGGGGCAGGTTTACTCAATAACTTCTTTGGCGCTGTCTATAATGGCTTGTGGTAGGGTAATGCCCATCAATGCAGCTGATTTTTTATTTAAAATCAGATCAAAGGTGGCCATTTTTTCAGGCGCAATGGCACCAGCCGATTCGCCGTTTAAAATACGCACGACGATCTTGCCGGTTTGGCGGCCCATATCGTAGTAGTTCGCACCGAGTGCCGCCACTGCGCCGCGTTTGGCGCTGTCCGGATCGGACGCAATCAAGGGCAGTTTGTTTTCTATGCCCACTTTGTAAAGCGATTCGTAGGCCGACACCACGTTATTGTCGGTGGTGCTGTAGATGACGTCTACTTTGCCCAATAAGCTACGCGCTGCGGTGGTCACGTCGGCGGTGCGTTGGGCCGGTGCGCCGATGGCGCCGATGCCGTCTTTGGCTAGGGTGGTTTTCAACTGTTCAAAAATGGTGGTGGAGTTCACCTCGCCAGGGCTGTAGACGAAGCCGATGTTTTTGACATTGGGCAGCAAGGCTTTGATTAAGTCGATTTGTGGCTCCAGCGGCAGCGCATCAGATACGCCGGTGACGTTGGTGCCGCTGGCTTCCCAGCTTGGGGTTAACTTAGCCGCAACAGGGTCGGTCACGGCGGCAAATACTAAAGGAATGTCGCGCGTAGAGGCGGCAACGGCTTGAGCGCTGGGTGTGCCGATGGCGACAATGGCGGCTGATTTGTCACCAATGAATTTTTTGGCAATTTGACCAGCGGTGGCGGTATTGCCCTGAGCGCTTTGGAACACCACTTTGATGTTTTGACCTTGGATAAAGCCGGCGTCTTTGAGTTCGTCTTCAACGCCCACGCGAACGGCGTCTAGAGCGGGGTGTTCTACGATGGCGGTAATCGCCACCTGTTTGACGTCGGCGCTGGGGGTGGCCGTCGCGGTGTTTTGGTCTTGTGAGTCTGCAGTTTTGCTGCAGCCCATCACCAATAGAAGAGCCGCCACTGGGGCTGCAAGGCGCAATTTATTCATCGGGTATCCTTAAAAAAAGCGTAATCGTGGTCAACATACCGTAGCGTTGACGATGACCCATGATATAGCAGTTGTCTGAGTTGTGCATGGGCTTATCTTGGCATGATGTTTTAAAAATAAGGATATATTGGTAGATATATTTATATTTAATTAAATAAAAGACAGTCTTGGCGTATAGTTGCGTAGCAGGCGCTATGATGCGGTAATTATGTTAGGATGAGTTAACTCAGGCAAATAATGACTTTATTTGATAGACTTTTTAGCAAGTGATTGCTTTTTAGATAATTTCTGTCTGGCTAGTGTGGTTTTTATGCTGAACCCCGATGCTGGGCGGCGTTTGCTTGGCTAGATTCGGGCGTGAAGATGAGGAAGGGCGAAATTAATCTGCACGTTTTGGTGGTAAGCAGTACAATATGCGCCAAGGAAAAACAGTCGCTTACGCATAGACCTTATGGTGAGGCCTAAGCCTGGTGTTTAAGCCACTGTTTTGTCATCCTTATCTGTGCCGCTGCGGGTGCGGTCATCACTTTTGCTAATCTTAAATATAAAGTAGGGTCATGGACGACAAATTGTTATATAACGTGGAAGACAAGCCGCCATTTGGTTTGGCTTGGCTTTTGGCTGCTCAGCATCTATTGGCGGCTTTAGGGGGCATTATTGCCGTGCCCTTAGTGATTGGCGGCGTATTGAAGCTGCCGACGGAGCAAACCGTAGCTTTGGTGAACGCTGCGCTATTGGTGTCAGGCGTGGTGACCATCATTCAGTGCCGTGGGATTGGTCCCATCGGGATTCGCCTGCCTTGCGTGATGGGGACCAGCTTTACCTTTGTGGCGGCTGCTTTGGCCGTAGGGTTTAGTGAGCATGGCGTGGCGGGTATTTTGGGCTCGTCTTTGGTCGGCTCTTTGGTGATGATTGTGGGCAGCTTTTTTATGCCGCAGATTCGCAAGCTGTTCCCGCCAGTGGTGACCGGCACTGTGGTGACCATGATTGGCTTAAGCCTCGTGCCTGTGGCGGTTGACTGGTTTGCTGGCGGCCAAGTGGGCGAGGCCCAATATGCTTCGCCAGAAAATTTAGCCATGGCCAGCTTTGTGCTGGTGATGGTGTTGATCCTGGTGCAGTGGGGTAAAGGCATTTTTTCTGCAGCGGCGATTGTGATCGGCATGATGGTCGGCTACGTGGTGGCCTTGATTTTAGGCTGGGTGAACTTTGACCAAATGCATCAGGCCGCTTGGTTTGCCGTACCGCAGCCGCTGCATTTCGGCCTATCGTTCCCGATTTCTGGCATCATCGGCATGAGCATTGCCTATCTGGTGACCATTGTGGAATCCAGCGGCAACTTCTTGGCCTTGGGCGCTGCAACCGGCACTAAGATCACCGGCAAGCATATGAAGGGTGGGATTTTATGCGATGGCTTAGGCTCGGCCTTGGCGGCGGTGATGTCGACCACGCCGTTTTCATCGTTTGCCCAAAACATTGGCGTGATTTCGTTGACCGGCGTGGCCAGCCGCTATGTGGTGGCGATGACGGGCGTGCTGTTGGTGTTGGCGGGCTTATTCCCAGTGTTTGGCGCCATGATTGTGTCGATTCCCTTACCAGTATTGGGCGGCGCAGGCCTGATGATGTTTGCCATGATCATTACCGCCGGTATTCAGATGCTGGATAAGGTCGAGCGCAGTAAGCGTAACGGCTTGATTATTGCCGTGTCGATTGGCTGCGGTTTGGCCGTGACCACTCGTCCTGAGATTTTGAATCAATTACCTAGCTTCTTTAAAGAAGTACTGGGCTCTGGCATCACCGTTGGGTCTTTGCTGGCTTTGATCTTAAACTTGGTTCTGCCTGGTCGGACCATTGTGGTTGACGAAGAGTAAGCGGACTTTAGAATGTTGTAAGCATGGCTGCATCATGTGGCCATGCTTTTTTTATGCGTGTACAGGGCTTGCCTCAGGGTGAGTGGAGGCGTTCATTCGTGTTATGATTGACGACAATTAATGCCTACAGTAGAAAGCGAGCGTCGGTTATGTTGCTGCGGATCATCATTTTAAGTTTGGTGGTGTTTTTACTGCTGCGGGTGGTGAAGGGGTTTTTGGCCTCGAGGCAGCAGCCCGCCGAACCTGACCTGCATACGCCGCGCTCGGTGAATGAGTGGGCTGATCCTTCTGAGCCAGAGGTGTTGTTGCCAGAACAAGATTTGGCACAGGCGAACAGCTATTGGCAAAAGAAAATTCAAGACGCCTATCGGCAAGGCTATAAAGATGGCCTAGACGATGGCAAAGGCCAGGGCGAAGGCCGGCTTTAGCGGTAGATTGGTCAGTCGTGAGGTTAAAAGCCGCACCCATGAATCATGGGTGCGGCTTTTGCATGGGTGTTGGGCTAGGCTTCGATGACCAGCTTACCCACCATTTGGTTGCTTTCTAATAGTTGATGCGCTTTTTTTAAGTTGGCCGCGTTGATGCCTTGCCACTGCTGATTAAGGGTGGTTTTGAGGCTGCCGTCGTCGACCCAGTCAGCAACTTGCTGCAAGAGACAATGTTGCTCAATGCGGTCAGGCGTTTGAAACAGCGGACGGGTGAACATGAATTCCCAGCTGAAGCTGACGCTTTTGCTTTTGAGTAGGTTGAGGTTTAAGGGGGCTTTGGCGTCGACGATACAGCATACATGGCCTTGTGGCGCAATGACGGTGGCGATGTTGTCCCAGTGAGGGTCGGGCTGATGCAGGCACAGAATATAGCGTACGGATGCCAGACCAATCTGCGCTAATTGAGGCGCCAAAGGCTGATGATGGTCGATGATGTGGTCGCAGCCATGCGCCAGCGCCCAGCTGCGGGTTTCTGGCCGTGAGGCGGTGCCGATGACGGTGAGGCCGACTTTCTTGGCCAGCTGAGCGGCGATGGAGCCTACGCCGCCGGCGGCGTTGATGATCAACACGCTGTCGGCCGTGTTTTCTTCAGGGTCTAGGCTGATGTGCATGCGTTCAAACAGGGACTCCCAAGCGGTGATGGTGGTCAGCGGCAGGGCGGCGGCTTCGGCAAAATTCAGGGTTTTGGGCTTATGGGCCACGATGGCTTCTTCGACCAGCTGCTGCTCGGCGTAGCAGCCAGGCTTGTCGATTGAGCCGGCGTAATAGACTTCATCGCCTACCTGAAACATGGTCACTGCATCGCCGACGGCGCTCACTACGCCCGCTGCGTCCCAGCCCAAAATTTTGGCTTCGGTTTCCACTTGATCTTTAGGTGAGCGGACCTTGGTGTCGACGGGGTTGACGGAAATGGCCCGAACGGAAATCAAAAGCTCATGGCCTTGTGGCTGCGGTGTGGGGACGACGACATCGACTAGGCTGTCTGGGTCGGTAATGGGTAAGTAGCGGAACAGTCCTACAGCATTCATGATGGCTCCTTGTTGAGGGCATTAAGGGGTAGACGAATGCCTTCAGTCTAGTGCATATTAAAAATAATAGTAAGTACGGTCTTAGATGTACTATAGGCTCATAAAGGATACCGCTCACGGCGGTGGCGTTGACCAAGGATGCAGAACATGAACACAGATAGACAGGCAGTCGCCCCCATCAATGGCCATCGGCAGCCATGCCCTGTAGCGATTACGTCTGGGGTGATCGGCGGCAAATGGAAAGGGGTGGTGCTGTTTCACCTATTAACCGAAACCCGCCGTTTTAACGAATTGAAGCGGCTGATGCCCGGCGTCACCCAGCGCATGCTGACCAAACAGCTGCGTGAATTAGAGGCCGATGGCGTGGTGTTGAGGCAAGTATATGCGGTGGTGCCACCGCGAGTAGAGTATTCTCTGACTCCATTCGGCCAAACCTTAAGCGAGGTGATTCTCAGCATGCGCGCTTGGGGGATTGCTCATGCCGACCAGTTGTCGACTCATGTAAGACAGATAATTGACTAGTACGATAAAAATATTATTGTACAGTTTGTGTAGCAGCTTTAATTAAGTTTGGTTGCAGAGGAAAAAATGTGGTTTTTAATAATAGAGAACTAGCTTTTTTGACAATTATTTTATTATTTCTCCTATATGTTGCGCTTAAGTTGGATATGAAAGATAGTTTTTTACAACTAATAAAAGCATTTTTTCAAAAAAAAATTATATTGGTATTAATGAGTTCTATTGTATGGGTAATAGTGACTGTTTCCCTACTGGCAATTTTAGATCTTTGGCGATTTGATAATTTTAAAACAACAGTATTTTGGTTCATTACATTTGTATTTGTAATGATTTCAAGTGTTGTTAATAGTAGTTGTTATTTTGGATTAAGGAAAAAATTAAAGGATATTGTTAATGTTTCAGCTTTAATTATTTTTATTACTAATGCTCACACATTTAGTTATCTAACGGAATTATTTTTGGTTTTTATTACTATTCTTTTAAGCTCGATGTATTGGGTTGCTGTACAAAGGAATCAGATGGAGCATAGAGTCGTAAGAGATATTGTTTTGCTTTTGTTGATATGTTTACTAGTTTTGAACTTAACGAATAGTCTGCTTAAAATTTTGAATTCTCCAGATGGTTTTTTTGTTGACTATCAATTTAGAGAACTAATAAGCCCCATTTTACTTTCCATATCATTCTTACCTTTTTTATTTCTTATTAAGGCTTATGTAATCTATGATGGTATTTATGTTGGCCTTCATTATCGGATCCCTAACTTGAAAATGAGAAGGTATGCTTTGGGGAAGCTTATTTTTATGTGTAAGTTTAATTTTTATCTTGCAGAGTCTTGGCGAAGTGACCTAAATTATGATCAGTTAGTTAGTAAGAAAGATATTGATGATACATTTGTGGATCTTAAAAGTAAAAATGAGTTTAGTGCCCATCTGTAGAAACAGCGACCAGTAAAACTGGTCGCTGTTTGATTGATACGGCTGTGGCTTACTTAGCTGGAACCGTGCCCATACGCTTGGTTAGGGAAATGCCAGGTTCGTTGAATAAGCTGGCGTAATACACGGTATTGGACATGACTTTTTTCACGTAGTCGCGGGTTTCGTCAAACGGGATGGTTTCGGCGTAAATCGCGCCCTCTAGAGCGGTACCGGCCTGCCAACGTTTGGCGCGGCTGGCGCCGGCGTTATAGCCAGCGGTGGCTAAGACAGGATGGCCCAGTTGGCGGTTGACGCTGGCCAAATACCACGTGCCCATGCGGATATTGTTGTCGATGTCGCTGATGTTGTTGCCTGCGCCAATTTTGCCGGCGATTTCACGCGCTGTGGCGGGCATGATTTGCATCAGGCCAGATGCGCCTACGTGAGAGCGCGCGCCAATCACAAAGCGGCTTTCTTGTCGGATTAAGCCATACACCCAAGCCGGATCGATGCCGACTTCGGTGGCGTAGCGGATGGTGCTGGTTTTAAACGGTGACAAGTAGCGCAGCTCGTAGTTAAGCAGGCTGTCGGTTTGTTCGGCGCTGTAAATGGCCATTTCCAAAAATTCATTTTTCAAGGCCACTTCGCTGGCCACTAATAAATCAGCCTCAGACTTGCCGCGCATGGCGTAGCGCCATTCATTGCGCGCATCGTTGCGGATGCTGCTGCTGTTTTGGGCTAGGGCGTTCTTGAACAGCACGATGGATTGGTGAACCGAAGGCTCTTTGGCCATACGCTCAATTTGTTTGCTGGAAGCGCGCCCGGCGTTGCTCTTAGTCGAAACGGCTCGGCCTAAGGCTTCCGTAGCCAGTGTGGCGTAGAAGTTGCGGCCAGAGCCGCTGGCTTTTTGCCACAGATTCTCGGCGGCAGAGCGATTGCCGGCGGCGGCCTCGGAGCGGCCTAGCCAATATTGCCACGCAGGATCGTTCTGTAGCTCAGACGGCATTTGTTTGATGATGCTGCCCACCTTGGCAAAGTTCTGCTGGCGCAGTGCGGCGCGGACGTACCAGGCCCATTGCTCGGCGTCTAGCTGGGCTTTGTCGGCATTGTCGTAAAAACGAATGGCGGTGGACATGTTTTGCTGTTTGGCTTGCTCTACCGCGGCTTGGCCCCAGGCAAAGCCTACTTGGTCGGCATTGAGGCCGGCGCTGGCCAGTGATTCAATGCGTCCTGCAGTGGCGCTACGGCTGCCTGCCGGTGAGCTGACGGCGTAGAGGGCCGCTTCTTGGCTGGCGCGGCTGCCGCTGGGCGTACCGCCTAAGGCGGGCAACGGCTCACCCATGGCTTGAGACAGAGCTCGAGCTTCGGTGACCAGATTTTTGCTCAACATGCCGCGCACGCGCTTCCATAAGGCTTCTTTAGGCAGTAATTGGCGGCTGGCGGTTTCGCGCAGCAAGGTATTACAGCCTAAAGGCAAGACGCCGCGGCTATTGGTGAGGTTTTGGGCCAGAGGGCTGATGTTGTTTTGGCCGGCTTTTAATTTAGCCACGTCGGCAAAACAGGCCACTTCTTGCTGAATGCCTTGTGGGCCATTGGCTAACTTGGCCAAAAGGGCGTATTGCTGGTTAAAGCCGTTCCAGTCATTGTTTTTACCCAATAGCTTGAGCCATTGGTTGCGTAAGTCTTCGGTTAAATAGCTCGCCTCGGTGTGCTCGCTTAAGTAGCGTTGGGCGGCAGCGTCGCTATTGGCCTTGAGGGCTGCAATGGCCGCAAGATACTGTTGGTATTCAGCCATGATGCTGGTTTCTTGTTTGAGGATGGCTTCATTTTTGGCGATAGCCTGTTCCTTCGGCGGCTGCTCTACGTTGGAGCAAGAGGCTAGGGCAAACAAGAGGGCCGATGCTAGGCTCAGCTTAATAGGGGTGTGAAGACGCATGTGCAGGTTCCCGTGGTTATTTACGCCAGTAGGCTGGGGTAAACAAAATCAATATGGTGAAAATTTCTAAACGCCCTAGCAACATTACGGATAAACAAATCCATTTTTGCAAGGCGGAAAGGGTGGCAAAGCTGCCTGAGGGGCCAACGGCGCCCAGGCCAGTGCCGGTATTGGTGATGCTGGCAATGATGGCGGTAAATGCGCTCATAAAATCAAAGCCGGTAAACATCATCGCAAAAGTAAAAATCACGATGGTGCTGAAGTACACAAAAATAAACGCCATGACGGCTAAGGCCGTGTGTTCCGGAATCAGGCGTTGATTAATCTTTACCGTCCGTACTGCATGAGGATGCAGCAACAGCGTCATCTCGCGGATGGCGTATTTAAACAAAATAATGGCGCGGACCATTTTGATACCGCCCCCTGTTGACCCACTGCTGGCCAAAAAGTTTGCCAATAAGAACATCCACAGCGAAACGGCCAGCGGCCATTCGGCAAAATTGGTGTTGGAAAAGCCAGAGGCTAGGCCAAAAGAAATAAAGGTAAAGAACACGTAGCGGATAGAGGCCCAAAAGCCATAAAAGCCGTCCAGCCATAAAAACAGGCTCATCAACACGCAGCTGCCGAGCAAGATAATCAGTAAAACCCGTGTCTCTAGGTCTTTGGCATAGATCTTAAAGCTTTTTTGACGAACTGCAAAGAAGTGGTTGGCAAAGTTGATGCCGCCGATGATGGTGAACAGCGAAATAATCAGCTCGATCGGGATGGAATCAAAGTAGGCAATGCCTTCATTGTGGCTGGATACGCCGCCTAGGCCAAGGGTTGAAAAAGCGTGGCAAATGGCGTCAAGCCAGCTCATGCCGGCGATTTTGAGCGCCAAGAAGCAAATGATGGTGAGGGCGAAATAGATCACCCACAGGTGTTTGGCGGTTTGGGTGATGCGTGGCGCTAGCTTGGTGTCCTTGTTTAAGCCTGGCATCTCGGCTTTATACAGCTGCATGCCGCCGACGCCCAGCATGGGCAAAATGGCGACGGCCAACACGATGATCCCCATGCCGCCAATCCAGATTAAAAAATGGCGCCAAAAGTTTAGCGATGGCGGCAGTGCGTCCAGATTGGTGATGGCGGTGGCGCCCGTGGTGGTGAGGCCAGACATGGCTTCAAAAAACGCGTCGGTAAAGCCCATTTTGGGTAGGTGAAGGTAAAACGGCAGGCTGGCCACAAGTGCAAAACCCATCCACATCGCAAACACCAGAGTGAAGCCTTCGCGTGGCTTAAGCTCTTGCTCGAAGCGTTTGGTGACGCCCCAAATGAATAGGCAGGCCGAAGCGGCCAAAACGCCTGAAATCAAAAAAGTCTCGATCAGACCATCGTTATAGGCTAAGGAGATCAGCGCAGGCAGGATCAGCAAGCAGGAGAATAAAAAACCGAGCTTGGATAGGACGTGTAGGGTCGGGAAGACCTTGTAGAGGTTCTGATGCACGTTCAGCAACTGTTTGGATGGGAACATGATTAGAAGAAACCTACTTTAACTTGGATGAGCTTCTCCACCTCTTTAACCAGACGGCGGCGCGAAACGAAAAAGATAATGTGGTCTTCTTCACGAATCACGATGTCTTCATCGTGCGGTAAGATCACCTCAGTGCCGCGCACCACGGCGCTGATGTAGCAGCCTATGGGCAGGTCAATTTGGGAAATAGGCCGGCCAATCAGGCGAGACGTGTGCTGGTCACCGTGAATGATGGCTTCGATGGTTTCGGCCGCACCACGGCGCAGTGGATGCACGGCTTCGATGTCGCCGCGGCGGATGTAGGCCAAGATTGAACCAATGGTAGAGAGGTGGGGCGAAATCACAATGTCGATGGTGTTGCCCTGTAAGAGGTCTACATAGCTGGAGCGATTGACTAAGGCCATCACCCGCTTAGCGCCGTAGCGTTTGGCCAAGAGCGCCGACATAATGTTGACCTCATCATCGTTGGTGAGGGCGCAAAAAATATCGATCTCGTCGATGTTTTCTTGTTCCAACAGGCTTTCATCGGTGACCGAGCCATTTAAGACTAAGGTGCTGTCGAGGTTTTCCGACAGCCACTCGGCGCGCCCGCGGTTGTTTTCAATGATTTTTAAGTCAAACTCTTTTTCGAGCTGGCGACTGAGGCGAAAGCCAATATTGCCGCCGCCGGCGATCATGACTTTTTTAGCGTGTTTTGGGTCTTTACGGACTTCTTTTAAAATCAGCTCGATGTCTTTGCGCGACGCAATAAAAAACACCTCGTCACCGTCAATAATGGTGGTGTTGGCGTCGGGAATGATGAGCCTATCGTTGCGATACACGGCACAGACGTGGCAGTCGGCGTCGGCCGGCAGGTCGTGTTTGAGCTGATTGAGCGGTTTGCCCACGATGAGGCCGCCGTTTTGGGCGCGAATGGCCACCATTTGGGCCAGACCATTGGCAAAATTCAAGACTTGCAGGGCGCCAGGGTAGGCAAACAGCTCATAAAGATGGTCGGTGACCAGCTGCTCGGGGCAAATGGATTCGTTGACGTCAAACAGCGCTAAGGTGTCTTGCTCTGAGTATTCGAGGTAATCGCTTTGGCGAACGCGGGCGATGCGCGTCGGGATGTTAAACAAGGTTTGGGCCAGCTTACAGGCCACCAAGTTGGTTTCGTCACTGCGGGTTAGGGCCAGCAGTAAGTCGGAGTCGTCGGCGCCGGCTTCAGCCAGAATGCGCGGCGAGGCGGCGTTGCCGACTAGGGTTTGGATGTCCAGTTTGGCGCTCATGTCTTTCAAGGCTTCTTCGGAAATATCCACGACGGTGACGTCGTTTTGCGAGAACTCGGCCAGGTTGTGCGCCACGGTTGAGCCCACTTGGCCGGCCCCTAAAATTAAAATCTTCACTGATTGGTGTACTCGTATCAAGCCATGGTTAGGCCTCATTTTAAAACGGATTGCATTAATATGCACGTTTAACCACGTTCTGGCGTGCTTGGGGCCAGATTCTTGTCACCAGCAGGGTCACAAAAAAAGGTCAGTTGTTCCTTTAAGCCCTGTTTATGGACGTTTAAATGCCGCCTTTTCTGTAGTATCATGCCGTGATTGCGTTCGGGCTTGGGCCGGCATTGCCTCCCAATACTTGAGCCACAGCAAGCCATAACAATGGTTTCCACCAGGAAACACAGAACCTTATCTACCAAAAGGGCACGTGATGACCATCATCAAACAAGAAGATTTCATTCAAAGCATTGCTGACGGATTTCAATTCATCAGCTTTTACCATCCTAAAGACTACATTGAAGCCTTGACCAAAGCGTGGGAAAAAGAAGAAAACCCAGCCGCTAAAGACGCCATGACCCAAATTTTGGTGAATAGCCGTATGTGTGCTGAAGGCCATCGTCCGATTTGCCAAGATACCGGCATCGCGGTGATCTTCTTGAAGGTGGGCATGCAGGTGCAGTGGGATGCAGAAATGTCGATCCAGGAAATGGCCAATGAAGGCGTGCGTCGCGCATATTTAAACGCCGACAATAAGCTACGCGCCTCGGTTTTGTCTGATCCTGCTGGCAAGCGTCAAAACACCAAGGACAATACCCCAGCCGTGATTCACATGGAAATCGTGGCCGGTGACAAAGTAGAAGTGACCTGTGCGGCCAAAGGCGGTGGCTCAGAAAACAAATCCAAGTTGGCCATGTTGAATCCATCGGATTCCATCGTGGATTGGGTTTTGAAAACCATTCCGACTATGGGTGCGGGCTGGTGTCCACCAGGTATTTTAGGCATCGGCATCGGCGGCACGCCTGAAAAAGCCATGCTGTTGGCGAAAGAGTCCTTAATGAGCCACGTTGACATCCAAGACGTGCAGGCGAAAAAAGACGCGGGCGAAACCTTGACCACGATTGAAGCCTTGCGTTTAGAACTGTTGGAAAAAGTTAACGGCCTAGGCATTGGTGCTCAAGGCTTGGGTGGTTTGACCACGGTATTGGACGTGAAAATTTTGGATTATCCTACCCATGCAGCCAGCCTGCCTGTGGCGATGATCCCTAACTGTGCGGCGACCCGTCACGTTCATTTTGAGCTCGACGGCACCGGCCCTGCCAGTTTGGAAGCGCCCAATACCGATGATTGGCCAGACATTACCTATGACCCAAGCAACGGCAAGCGCGTGAATCTAGACACCTTGACCAAGGAAGAAGTGGCCAGCTGGCAGCCTGGCGACGTGGTGTTGCTGAACGGTAAAATTTTGACCGGTCGTGATGCTGCGCATAAGCGCATGATCGACATGTTGAATAATGGCGAATCCTTGCCGGTGGATTTTAAAAATCGCGTGATTTACTACGTAGGTCCGGTCGACCCGGTAGGCGATGAAGTGGTTGGCCCTGCTGGCCCCACCACGGCGACGCGGATGGATAAGTTTACCCGCCAAATGCTGGAACAAACTGGTTTATTGGGCATGATCGGTAAAGCTGAGCGTGGCCCGGTGGCGATTGAAGCGATTAAAGACAATAAGGCCGTGTATTTGATGGCGGTGGGCGGTTCGGCTTACCTAGTGTCTAAAGCGGTGAAGGCTTCTAAAGTGGTGGCGTTTGAAGATTTGGGCATGGAAGCGATTTATGAGTTTGAAGTCAAAGACATGCCGGTGACGGTGGCTGTTGATGCTCAAGGCACATCCGTACACGCTACGGCGCCTAAAATATGGCAGCAAAAAATCGGCATCATTCCTGTGACTGCTGAATAAGCCCTAACAGCCTAAACGCACCGCGTTTAGGCTGTTTTTCTGTGTCGTGAAGGTCTATAATGGAGGGGATTCGTGCATTAGGGCCGAGGATGTATTGTCATCAGCCTTGGTGGCATAACCATCTCGAAGGAGGCCCAGCATGAGCTTACCCCAAACCTTATACGTACTCAGCAGCGTGCGTACCAATAATTTTAACGACCCTGAAATCATGGCCAAAATCAGTGGTGCTTGGGCTTTGGCGATGGCTGAGCCGATTGAGGGTGCCGTTTATTATGGCGTCTACCACCATTACGAAAACGATTTCGAGGGTGATTACGACGTCAGCGTGGCAGTGGATTTACCCGGCCACAGCAGTGAAGTTTTGGCCATCCCAGAGCAAGACTACGTTTATTTTGAGGTGGATGCGGGCAATCCGCAGGGTGTGATCGAAATGTGGCAACACATTTGGCGCCAGCCGCTAGAGCGCACTTATTTATTTGATTATGAAGAGTACTTTATTGATGGCCGCATTCGCATTGCCGTCGGTATTGAGAAGTAGTCGTATTGGCCGCAAGCGTGGCCACTACGGAATCATGGCCGAGGTTTAATTTAGCCGGCGTTTGGTTTATGATTCAAGGTTAGAACGCCTTTAACGTTCACACAACCCAACCAACAATTTAAGAAAAAAGGAATCCATAATGTTAGAAGCTTACCGCGCCCATGTGGCGGAGCGTGCCGCTTTGGGTATTGTTCCATTACCCTTATCTGCACAGCAAACAGAACAATTGGTTGAATTACTCAAAAACCCACCGGCTGCAGAAGGCGAGTTTTTGGTTGATTTGATCAGCAATCGCGTGCCACCTGGGGTAGACGATGCGGCTAAAGTAAAAGCTTCATTTTTGGCTGCCGTTGCGGAAGGCACTGCCACCAGCCCTTTGATCAGCCCAGAAAAAGCCACTGAGCTCTTGGGCACCATGTTGGGTGGCTACAACATCCACGCCTTGGTTGAATTGTTGGATAATCCAGCCTTAGCGCCCATTGCGGCCGAAGGTTTGAAACATACTTTGCTGATGTTCGATGCCTTCCACGATGTGGAAGAAAAAATGAACCAGGGCAACGCCGTGGCTAAAGAGGTGATTGAGTCTTGGGCCAACGCAGAATGGTTTACCGCGCGCGAAAAAGTAGCGGAAAAAATCACTGTGACCGTGTTCAAAGTGACCGGCGAAACCAATACCGACGACCTGTCTCCCGCCCCTGATGCGTGGAGCCGTCCTGACATTCCTTTACACGCCTTGGCGATGTTGAAAAACCCGCGCGATGGCATTACCCCAGATCAGCCTGGTTCTGTGGGCCCGATCAAACTATTGGAAGAATTAACCGCTAAAGGCAATGTGGTCGCCTATGTGGGCGACGTGGTGGGTACCGGCTCTAGCCGTAAATCAGCCACTAACTCAGTGGTGTGGTTCACCGGTAAAGACATTCCGTTCGTGCCGAATAAGCGTTTTGGTGGCGTGTGCCTGGGCGGTAAAATTGCCCCGATTTTCTTCAATACCCAAGAAGACTCTGGCGCTTTGCCGATTGAAGTCGATGTAAGCCAGTTTAATATGGGCGACGTCATCGACATCTTCCCATACGAAGGCAAAATTGAAAAAGACGGCCAAGTGGCCGCTGAGTTTGCCTTGAAGTCTGAAGTGTTGTTGGATGAAGTACAAGCTGGTGGCCGTATTAACCTAATCATCGGTCGTGGCCTAACCACCAAAGCCCGTCAAGCTTTGGGCTTGGCTGCTTCTACCGCTTTCCGTTTGCCTAAGGCCGTGGCTGAATCTAAAGCCGGCTTCTCTTTGGCGCAAAAAATGGTGGGCCGCGCCTGTGGTCTGCCTGAAGGTGAAGGCGTACGCCCAGGTACTTACTGTGAGCCACGCATGACGACTGTTGGTTCGCAAGACACCACTGGCCCAATGACGCGTGATGAACTGAAAGACTTGGCTTGCCTAGGTTTCAGCTCAGACTTAGTGATGCAATCATTCTGTCACACCGCTGCCTATCCAAAACCAGTAGACGTGAAAACCCACAAAGAATTGCCAGAATTCATCTCTACTCGTGGCGGCGTGGCCTTGCGCCCAGGCGACGGCGTGATTCACTCATGGTTAAACCGCTTATTGTTGCCTGATACCGTTGGTACCGGCGGCGACAGCCACACCCGTTTCCCCATTGGCATTTCGTTCCCAGCTGGCTCTGGCCTGGTGGCGTTTGCGGCAGCGACAGGCGTGATGCCTTTGGACATGCCTGAGTCGGTGTTGGTACGCTTTAAAGGTGAGTTGCAGCCTGGCGTGACCTTGCGTGACTTGGTGAACGCGATTCCTTTATACGGCATCAAGCAAGGCCTGTTGACTGTGGCTAAAGCCGGTAAGATCAACGCTTTCTCTGGCCGCATCTTGGAAATTGAAGGTTTGCCTGACCTTAAAGTTGAGCAAGCGTTTGAATTGTCTGATGCGTCTGCTGAGCGTTCTGCCGCTGGCTGTACCGTTCATTTGAACAAAGAGCCCATCATCGAATACATGACTTCTAACATCACCTTGATGAAGAACATGATTGCCGATGGTTATGAAGATGCCCGTACCTTAGAGCGTCGAATTAAATCCATGGAAGCTTGGTTGGCTAACCCAGAATTGTTGAAAGCCGACGACGATGCGCAATACGCAGAAATCATCGAAATCGACATGAACGACATCAAAGAGCCGATCGTGGCCTGCCCGAACGACCCTGATGACGTGAAATTCATGAGTGAAGTGTCTGGCACCAAGATTGACGAAGTATTCATCGGTAGCTGCATGACCAATATCGGTCACTTCCGCGCCGCTGGTAAGCTGCTAGAGCAGTCGTCTGACATTCCTGTGCGTTTGTGGGTGGCCCCACCGACCAAAATGGATGCGCAGCAACTCAGCGAAGAAGGCTATTACGGTATTTTAGGCCGCGCTGGCGCCCGTATGGAAATGCCAGGCTGTTCTTTGTGCATGGGTAACCAAGCTCAGGTACGCGAAGGCGCAACCGTGATGTCTACTTCAACCCGTAACTTCCCGAACCGCTTGGGTAAAAATACCTTTGTGTATTTAGGCTCTGCGGAGTTGGCTGCGATTTGTTCTAAATTAGGCCGAATCCCTACCGTGGAAGAGTATCGTGAGAACATTGGCATCATCAATGATAAGGGTGCAGAAGTGTACCGTTACATGAATTTCAATGAAATTGATCGTTACCAATCGGTTGCAGATGAAGTCAACGTTTAATTAGTCCGTAAGGGTTAAAAAAAGCCTCGTGAAACCTCACGAGGCTTTTTCTTTATTCATAAAAAAGAGGTACAATAAGCCCTTTGATTTAGAACCAATGGGCTGACTATCTATGATGTGGTTTCTGTTATTCATTTTGCTGATGCTGATCGGTGTGTTGATTTGGTTCCATCGAAAAAGCGCTCAAGAGTGGGAGCGCGAGCTGGCCTATTTAATGCGTCATGAGCAAGATGGGCAAAACCAGAGTGGGTCCGACCCTTTACTGGCAGAGTCAAACTATCGTCAGGTGGCGGTGAGCCCCATGCTCAGCAACGCGCGTGACGTTGCTAAAAGCAAGCAAAAAGCCATGGAAACCCGTGAGCTGGCCGAACAGCTAAAAGAAACCAGCCTGCCCACGCCGAAGCGCCGTGGTGCACAGCAGGCGGGCAGCGATGAGCTGTTGCCGATGTTTGACAGTGAAGAGCCCGAGTCAGACGCCGGCGAAGGCCGCGTGGACGATGAAGATCGCAGCGATTTTGCTTTAACCGAAGCCGATATGGTGGCTCACGGTGCTGCCATTGAACAGGCCGATGCAGCTGATCATGCCGTCTATTTAGATCATATTCCCCAAGCCCCGAGTAAGCCCGTTGAAGTGATCACCCTAGCCACGGCCACTGAGCTGGCGGCTAAAGTCGCTGCGGTGAAAAAAAAGCCAGCGCCCATTGTGGTTGAGTCGCCGCGTGAAACCATACGCTTGGTGACCCAAAAACAGATTGAACCTGTGGCGGCGCCGCAGGTGAGTCAACAGGCTTACCAAGCCACTGAGCCGACTCAGGCTCAAACCTATACTGTAGCCAAAGAGGGCGATGCACTGCCCGTCATCGGCCTCGACGACATTCGGGTGAATTTACTCAAGCAACGAGAAACGCGGCGCCGTCAGCAGGCGGAGGATCAGGCCGAACAGCATAAAGTCTTGCCCGTCATTGAAGTAGAAGAGGCCTTTGCCAATTTGGCTCATGCCAAAGTGCCATACAGTCGCGGTGCGCCAGTGGCGAAGCAAATGGTGACTCGCAGCAGCGTGATTCCTTCTTCGGCCCGCGTGATTGGCCCTCATGCCGTGGCACAAACGCCGCAAGCACCGGCAGCGGAGCCTGCGGGGCCGATTTCTTCGCGCTTTACTCCATTTGAACATGCGCCTTATACGCCACCAGCGGCTAAGCAGGTGGCGACTAAGCCGACGCCAACGGCCGCCCCGGTTGAGCGTTTACAGGCTGCTGCTGTGGCGCCCAAGCCTTTGGCCAGTTTGCTACAGGTGGCGGCTCTTGATGAGGCGGCAGTAACGGCTGTAGATGAGCCTTTGGCGCCAAGCGTTGAGGTGCATCGCAGCGTGATCGCCGGTGATGATTTGGTGGTGGATGCACCGACTTGGCGCATCGAAGATCGACTGATTGCCGAATCTGAGCAGCCTTTAATTATTGTGCCTGAGGCAGATGTCGCGGCAACCGAGGCTGCGCAGGCTGTGTTAGAGGAGCCTGTAAGCGAGGTGCCAAGACAAGCTAAGCCGATTTTAAAAGAAGCAACGGCTTTGTCTTTTGAGGTGTTGGATGAGGTGGTTAGCGTTTTAGCGCCAGAGCCAGCGCCAGAGCCAGAGCCAGAGCCAGCGCCAGAGCCAGAGCCAGCGCCAGCGCCAGAGCCAGAGCCAGAGCCAGCGCCAGAGCCAGAGCCAGAGCCAGCGCCAGAGCCAGAGCCAGAGCCAGAGCCAGCGCCAGAGCCAGAGCCAGCGCCAGAGCCAGCGCCAGAGCCAGAGCCAGAGCCAGCGCCAGAGCCAGAGCCAGAGCCAGAGCCAGAGCCAGAGCCAGAGCCAGAGCCAGAGCCAGAGCCAGAGCCAGAGCCAGAGCCAGAGCCAGAGCCAGAGCCAGAGCCAGAGCCAGAGCCAGAGCCAGAGCCAGAGCCAGAGCCAGAGCCAGAGCCAGCTATTTTGGCGGCTCATGACTTTATGGCCGGCGTGGCCTTGGCAGATGCGGCAGAAGCATCATTGGCGAGTGTTGCGCCCAACTGTATGGCTGAGCCAGAGATGCCGAATGAGTTTGAGCCACTTGACGATGAGGTTGATGAGCCTCAGCCGGAAGACGTATACGTTGAAGCCGAGCTAGCCGATGTGCCGTGGGTAGATGACGTGCCCGAAGTAGACGTGGAAGCTGAAGTAGTGGGTTTGACGGATCTTGATGTAGACGATGATTCTGATGCAGGTTCACCAGCGTTAAGTGTGGTCGACAGAGCTGATGATGAAGCCGCAGCTCTAGCAACCAGCACGAGCGCTGATACGGGCACGGCGTCCTTTCATCAGCCAGCAGCCTTGGCCGAAGAACTGGTGGCCTCATTTGCTGAAGGCGATGAAGAAGCCGACGATTACGTTGACGATGAACGTCCAAGCGCTCTGGCAGAAGCCGATGCCGCGCCGTCATGGGCGCCTAAACGTGAAGTGGTGGTGCAGCCGGCGGCCCCAAAGTGGGACTTTCCTCTGCCTGACTTGTCATTGTTGAACGGTTTACCGGATGATCAAGGTCAGCCCATCAGTGAGGATTATTTGATTGAGAGCGGCATCGTCATCGAAGAGAAGTTGGCTGAATTCCGGGTGAAGGTAAAAGTCGTGGATTCTTATGCCGGTCCTGTGGTGACGCGGCATGAGATTGAGCCAGAAGCCGGCGTTCGCGGTAGCCAAGTGGTGAACTTGGAAAAAGACTTGGCGCGTGCGCTAGGCTTTGCTGCGATTCGCGTGGTCGAGACTATTCCAGGCAAAACCTGTATGGGCTTGGAGCTGCCTAATCCTCGCCGTAAAACCATTCGTTTGGCGGAAATTTTTTCAGCCCCAGCGTTTCAGGAGTCTGGTTCTAAGTTGACTTTAGCCTTGGGCCAAGACATCACCGGTCAGCCGATTGTGACCAATCTGGCCAAGGCGCCGCACTTATTGGTGGCGGGTACCACCGGTTCGGGTAAGTCTGTGGGCGTGAACGCAATGATTTTATCGCTGCTGTTTAAGGCCACGCCTGAAGAAGTGCGCTTGATCATGATTGATCCCAAAATGCTGGAATTAAGCATTTATGAAGGCATTCCGCATTTATTGGCGCCAGTGGTGACCGACATGCGCCTAGCCGCCAATGCTTTAACTTGGTGCGTGAACGAGATGGAAAAACGCTATCGCCTGATGAGCCACATGGGCGTACGCAATCTGGCTGGCTTTAACGCCAAGATCAAAGAGGCTAAGGCGAATGGTCAAACCTTGGCCGATCCGTTCTCCTTGACGCCAGAAACGCCTAATCCTCTTGAGCCATTGCCGTTCATCGTGGTGGTGGTGGACGAATTTGCCGACTTGATGATGACGGCGGGTAAAAAGATTGAAGAGCTGATCGCACGTCTGGCCCAAAAAGCCCGTGCTGCTGGCATTCATTTGATTTTGGCGACCCAGCGCCCCTCAGTGGATGTGATTACCGGCTTGATTAAGGCCAATATTCCAACCCGTATCGCGTTTCAGGTGTCGAGTAAGGTCGATAGTCGCACCATTTTGGATCAGATGGGTGCTGAAAGCCTATTGGGCATGGGCGACATGCTGTTCTTGCCGCCGGGTACGGCTTATCCGCAACGTATTCATGGGGCTTTTGTAGCCGATGAAGAGGTGCATCATGTGGTGGAGTATCTGAAGCAATACGGTGAGCCGCAGTATGTAGACGACATCCTCAGCGCAGGCGTTGAAGAAGGTGACTTGTTCAGTAACGGTAATAGTCGCAGCAATAACGGCGATGAGGACCCTCTATACGATGAGGCCGTGGCCTTGGTGATCCGAACCCAGCGCGCGTCAATCTCGTCGGTACAGCGCCAGCTGCGCATTGGCTATAACCGTGCCGCGCGTTTGGTCGAGCAGATGGAGCAAGACAGCGTGGTGTCGGCGCCAGAGAACAACGGCAATCGATCGGTATTGGTGGCGGGTCAGCCAACAGAGTAGGCCTGATTAATAGGCATTAAAAAAGCGTTCAGTTTTGGCTGAACGCTTTTTTTGTGGGCGGCCTCTAGGGCGCGGCCTTGAGTAGGCAAGGATCTAAGGTGGGCTTTTTGCCTTCAAGAATGTTTTCCAGTTGACCTGATAGCTTAAGGGCAAGGTGGTAGTACTGCGCTTGTTCTTCTTGGTTGAGGACGCTGGCGAAGATGTCTTTCAGCAGCTGATGTTGCTGTGGCAGGTGTCGTTCTAAAAAGGCCAAGCCTTTTGGGGTGAGGATGGCAAAGGTCTTGCGCTTATCGGCGTGACACTGTTCACGCGTGATGAAGCCCTTTTCCTGCAGGCTGTCTAAGATGCGGGTGGCGTTGGTTTTTGAGAATTGTAGGGCAGCGGCTAGATCGCTAGGGGAAATAGCGTAGTTAGGGCACATCAACATCACCGACATCGAGAGGGACTCGGTTTGATTCAAAACGTCTTCCATCAGCTGAAACACAATCACGTCCAGCTGAGCTTTAATGTGGCACTGTAGGCGAATGAGCTTAATGAGCTCAGTTGGCGTATCTGGAATCAGATCGCGAATATTGTTAATCGCCTGCTCTGTCATGATGAACTTGGGGGTGTGTTCTGACAGATCAAATTTGGTTTTGCTCATTGCATCTCTTTAGTTATACAAACGGATAATATGTTGAATTGGTTATTTTACGCAAAAAGAATCAAAAAATCATCCGTTTAATTGTTTTTATTGGGGCTATTGCTCGATTTGGCCATTTGTTTTTGTTGGGCTTTGTGTTTCTTTAATGATAGCCCTTTTGACAGCAGGGCGAAAGCCCCCGCTAGGCCAATGAAGATTAATGGGTAGGTTAATAGCTTAGGCCACATAAAGATTAAGAGGGAAATCAGCAGTAAAATCAAGCCTAAACTTAAAAAAGCCCAGGATTCTGTTTCGCTGACTTCACGCTTGCCGCGAATGACGGAATGCAAGGTTTCGCCCAGATGTATGGCCTGGCGTACGCCGGCTTTAGAGGAGGCACGGGCAGAATAGGCCGTTCGTTCGCGCGCAGTGGCGGGCTCTGGCTTATTGGCCCGATTAAGCACGACTTCAGTGGCATTGTCTAGATCGGCCAGAAAACGCTGTTGAAAAGCGCTGGCGCTGTCGGCGTCTTCGATGGCAACGTCAATTTCTCGATTGGCCAGCCAGCTGGAAATATTTAAATTGGTTGAGCCCACTCGGGCCCAAGCACTGTCTACCACCGCCATTTTGGCGTGGATCATGGGCCCATTCCATTCAAACACCCTGATGCCGGCTTCTAATAGCGGCCGATACAGCGTACGCGAGACGGTGCCAATCCATTTGATGTCGGATGTACGCGGCACCAGTAGGCGCACGTCGACGCCGGCAAGTGCCGCCCGCTTAAGGGCGTCCATATAGATGCCGGTGGGCATGAAGTAGGCATCGGTTAGCCACAGATTTTTTTTCGCGAGGCTGATGACCATCAGGTCTAGCCGCATCATGTGTGCCGTGGTCGGTGTGGTGGCGATGAGGCGGGCTCTGGCTGGGCCTGCTGGCAGATGGGGCGCAGGTGGCGGCTGCAAAAGGGCGCTGGGTGGCGTGACTTGCTCGCTGGCGAGGGTGTCTAAGAAGGCCGCCATGACGTCGGCCACAATTGGTCCACGCAGCCGTACGCCCATGTCGCGCCAAGGGGCGATGCCTTTTAGTGGCTGGCCTTCCCATTTGTTGGAGATGCACAGACCGCTGATGAAGGCGAGGCTTTGGTCGATGAGCAAAACCTTGCGGTGGTTGCGTGATAATAAGCTAAAGCCATTGCTCAAGGTGAGGCGATTGTAAGCGTGTACCGTTGCCCCGGCCTTAATCAGTGGTTTGAAAAAGCCACGATAATGCTGTTTGAGTGAGCCAAACCAATCATAGACCAGCACCACGGTGACGCCGGCCTGGGCCTTCTCGATCAAAAGGTCGCGCACGCGGGTGCCATAAACGTCGTGATCGAAAATATACATCTCGATGCAGATGCTGTCTTGGGCATGCTTGAGGGCGTTGAGCCAAGCAGGGAAGTTTTCGGTACTGTCGTGCAGGCAGTCTATTTCATTGTCGTTGGAGAGGCTAGCGCCCGCAAAGCGCGACATGACCTGCTGATACACCTGGCTGATGGCGTCGTGGCTGTCGTGGCTTAAAGGGCTAGGCAGGGACATGGTGGGTACCGAAGCTGTGAAGTATGGACTCTATTATAGAAGATAATACAAATATTGAAAATGGATGGTTTGTAAGGTGGATGGGGGTCGTACGGTGGGCAAAGCGCAGCGTGCCCACCGTTTTGGATCATTTTCCATATGTTTACATCTGTAGACGCCTTCGTATCATGTGAGTAAGCCATGGTTTATTCACCGTCGCGTAGGGTGGGTAAAGCGTAGCCTACCCACCACTCCTAATGTGCTCAGGCGCCCCTATTTAAAACCCGCGTGGGTCACGACCCACCCTACGCTTAAGGGCCTGCGCTGTAGACGTAAAAAAAAGCATAGGGAATGATGCGATAAACCATGGTTTTTTAGCCATTTGTAGGATGGGCAAAGCGCAGCGTGCCCACCGGGTTAAACATGGGCACCAACAAACCATCATTGAGCGCCGTCGTCAGCAGCATCCCACTGGCGGCGAATGATCTGGCGAATCCAAAAGCGATGTGGATGCAGTGCCTCCCTCAGCGCTGGGCTAAGCGTTTGGCTGTGTCCAAGCAGCTCATGAGCCAGAGCAAAGCCACACAAAGGCGCTGTGGCTAAGCCACGCGTGCCATGGGCGGTGTTGACATACAGATTGGGGTAAAACGTACAGGGCGTGTCTATAGGGCGCGTTTTATCTATGGCCAGTTCGGCATAGGCCGCGTATAGCGCGTCGCGTGGGCCGATGGCGCCCACAACCGGCAGATGGTCATGGCTGTCGCAGCGCATGGCGGCTTTGCCTTGTGGTTGGGCGTTGGGCGCTAGGCTTTGTGCCAGTTCAGGGCACAAGGTGTTTAATGCCTCGACATTGTCGCGCTCTTCTGTTTGAGTGAGTGTGGTGTCGCATACACCAGCCTGAAAGCTGGCGCCAAAGCAATACTGGCCTTGCCACGGTGGGCTGACGTAGCTGTGGCCAGACAGTGCAATGCGCAGCGGTGATAAAGAGGGCGGCTGGGCGCTGTGGGTGACTTGGCCGCGAATCGGGTTTAAGGGTAGGTAGGCTAAGTCTAGAAATTGGCGTGCCAAATGGCCTTGGCACAGCACTAAATGGCTGGCGCTAAACAGGGTTTCAACGGCGTTGGTGTGCAGCAGCCAGCCCGTGGCAGAGGGCTCAATCTGGTTAACCGTACAGCGTTCAACGACGCGAATATTGGGGTGATCCAACAGCTTGGCAATCAGTGTGGGTGGGTGTACCCAGCCGCCTTGTGGCCAGAATAGGCCGCCGCTGGGTAAGGGCAAGCCGGCGCGTTGGCTGGCTTGGGCCTGAGTTAAGGGCATCCATAACTCGGGGTAAGGCCACGTGGCGAGCGCTTGATTGCGTTTTTGCTCTTGCGCCGTCACGTCTAAGTGCAAGACGCCACAGTCGTCCCAGCCGTCTCGTCCAGGTAAAAGCGTTTGCAGTAGGCGCAAGGTAAAGCCATAACCATTGAGCAGTAGCTGACTTTGTTCGGTTAAATGAGGGGAAATCTTGGCGTAGACCAAGCCTTGACGGTTGCCAGAAGCTGCGCCAGCGATTTGGCCTTGTTCCAGTACGGTGACGTGCACGCCCTGAATGGCTAAAGCATAGGCGGTACTCGCACCTGCGATGCCGGCGCCGACAATGCAGACGTGTTTGACGGGATTAACTGGTGCCGGGGCATACCAAGGCGCAACGGTCGTCTTGGGTATGATGGTTTCAAGTGGCTGTAAATGATGGTCTAGCGCGAGGTAGGCGTCTTGATTGCTGTGGCTAGGCCATTGTGGTGTCTGTGGCCCTATCCATACCGACAGCCTGATGCGTGGGGTGAGCACAACGGTGTTCAATCCTGGCGCGGCGCTGCCATAACCATGGGTTAAAGCGTCTGCTTGGGCGGATTGAGCTTGTTTGCTGGTGTGGTGTAGCCATAGGTGGAGTGGCTGCAGCAGCGATTGTTGCGCCAGTTGATTTAACCAGGGCTGTAAAGCCGTCAGCGGCAGCGCACTGGGCAGATGCCATACCCACTCGGCCGCGTCGGCGTGCGTGGCGCACCATGCCGCTAAAGGGGCTTGATCGGTGCTCATGGTTTAACGGGGGCAAACCATTGGCTGAACTGGTTGGCTAGCTCTTTTTGCAAGGCTTTTTGGCGCGCCTCAGGGGTGTCTTTGTTTTGCACCAAGGTTTTGTAGTCGATGGCGTAGCTCGGTGCTTTAATCGGGCCCGTGATATTCAACGGAATGTTGATCTTACGGTATTTAAGCGGCGCCGAGGTGCGCCCCAGAACGTGTAGCTGATAGTTGAGCTCTTTTTTATTTAAATCTAAAGAGCCTTTGCCGTTAAGGGTAATGAAAGGCGACACCAGGGCAAAGTTCTGATTATTGGCCACGCCATTTTTTAGCTCAATAGTGGCCTGGAACGACTGAAAAGGCGTGTCTGATTGACGGTTGACGTCCAGCGCCATTGGCGTGGTGAGGTTTTCTTGGCGCGAAATTTGCTGGATGAGGTCGAGAAAGTCAATGCCGTGTAGCTTGCCTTTATTGAGGGCTAGATTGAGGGTGCCGTTGAGGCGCTCGCGCATTTGTTTGGGGCTGTTGCCCTGAGCTTCAATGCTTAAGTCGGTGTTGCCATTACCCGATAGGCGGTCGTAACCAAATAAATCGTTCAGCCAGGCGTGTACCGACATGCCTTTAATGCTTTGGTTAATCGTCAGCTTGGGGGTGCTGTGGGTGTCTAGCTGGAGTGAGCCCATTAAATCGCCTTCATACAGTTGGGCGTGCACGTCTTGCAGGGTTAAACGCTCTGGTTCCAGCTGAATATGGGTGCTGAACTGGTTGAACTGTAAGGTGCCCAATTGGATTTTGCTGATGGCTAAGTCGCCGCTGACGTTGAGGTGATCTAGCCAGCCAAAGTGAAACGGGGTGTCGTCGTCAAATAAGGGCAAATAGGCTTCAGCCGATTCTTCGCGCATGCTGGGCAAGCTGACATAGTGGCTGGCGTTAAAGCGCTCTAGGTCAAGACGTAGCTGAAATTGGTCTTCATTTTTGGCCTGATGGTTTAAATCCAGGGTGAGGGCGCTGTCGTCTAAGGTGCCGCTGCTGTTTAACAAAGCGTATTCACCGAACACCCCTTTGGCTTGGCCTTGCAAGAACGTCCGCCAGCGTTGGCTATTGTCGGTGGCGTTTTGTTCGCGACTGCTGAAGGTGATGTCGTTGATCTGGAATTGCTTGTCGGTGTTGACCGTCATATTGGCACGGGCGGTCATGAGCAGGGTTTTTTGTAGGCTTTTGTATTCGGCTTGAAAATTGCTGTCTTCCACCTGTAGCAGGTTGCCAAAAAAGGACACATTGCTGATGAGCCCAGTGACGTCAAGTTGATTGAGGCTGTCCTGGGTTAAGTGGGCATTGACGGTGATGGACGGAATGGTCATCTGCATGGGCGTGACTTGCCATTTGGCGATGTGTAAGTTAGTGGTGGCGCGCCCTTGGTTGCTGTCGATGACGATGTCAGCATTGTCTAAGTCTAAGGTGCCCTGAGCTGGATGCCATAGGCCTTTGGTGAGCAGGCGGATATTGGCGTCGATCGTGCCCTCGTCGCGTAAAAGCTGGGCGTTGACGATTAGGTTTTCTAAGGCGTATTGCTGAGCCTGTTTTTTGGTGTCGGTTTGTGCTTGAAAGGCAAGGTCGCGCCCATCTTGCATAAACTGGCCCGACAGTGCTAATTGGCCTGAATTGCCCTGTAAGCCCGCAGCGTCAAGTGAGAACTGGCTGATTTGATAAGTTTTTTGTAGGTTTTCGTCAAACAAATTCAGCTGAGCGTCACCGATGCGTAAGGTAGACAAAACGTTGAGGCGAGATGGGGTGGTGTTGCCCAGGTTTAAAAGATCTTCTATCGACCAATGCCCTTGCTCGTTACGCTGTGCGTCAACAGTGATGCCGCTCATGATGATGCGGGTGACTTCCGGCGTTTGGAACAGGCTTTGCCAGCTGAAGCGCAGCGATAAGTCGGCGGCTTTGATGACGGTTTCTTGTGGTTGATTCGGTGCGGAAATGGACACGTCGCGCAGGCGTATGGTCGGCGATGGGAACAGCGACGCGCGGATTTCAGGCTCGTACTGCAAGCTGCGTTCGGTAGGGGCAATGAATTGATCTAGGGCCAGTCTTAAGTCGGCTTTATTAATCAGGGCGGACAATAGGACGGGCGTGAGTAACCAGATGAGCAAAGCCAAGGCGCAAAGCAGTAATAAGGGGCGTAGTTTACGCTCTGTGCGTTTGATTCTAGTGGTCATCAGCGGTCGTCATCGGCAATCTAAAGTTAAGATGGTGGTCGTTTACGAAAGAAAAAGGTGTAAACGGTCACAGAATATCATGATCAAGCCGCTATGGGAATGCCTGTAGCGGCGTTTTTTATGGCATCAGAATGAAGGCGAGAGGGCGATGGGGGCTTGATTGGAGGGGTTTGAGGCGACAAAAAAGCTGCCGATGGGATCGGCAGCTGGGTCTGGCTCTAGCGAACGACTTAGACTTTTTGGCTATTGTGGTCGCTAGACTTAAAATGAAGGGATGAGAGAGCCATTAAAGGTCTCTAAAATAAAGGCTTTTACCTCAGGTGATTGATAGTATTTTTGTAATACCTTCACCGCCTCGTCGTTGATGTTTTCATCCCGTACCACAATGTAGTTGGTGTGCGGGTTGCCTTCTAAAACTTCATGATGCAGGGCGTCTTTGAGCGTTAAACCTGCATGCAAGGCGAAGTTGGTGTTGATGGCAGCAGCGTCCAAAGCGGCTAGCTGAGTGGGAATCTGGGGTGCCATGAGCTCTTGAAAGTCTAGGTTTAACGGATTTTCGGCGATGTCGCGTTTGGTGGCCTTGTCGGTTAGGCCAGGCTTAAGCTTGATGACGCCGGCGGCTTCGAACAGCTGTAGGGCCCGTAGCTCGTTAGCGGGATCGTTAGGGATGCCGACCTTGGCGCCTGGTTGCAGATCTTTAAGGTCTTTAACCTTATTGGAGTAAATGCCCATGGGCAGCGCAATGGTTTTAAACGCTTCCGTTAGCTTAAAGCCTTGGTCCTGTTTTTGCAGGGTTAAAAACGGCAGTGATTGGTAACTGTTGGCGTCAATGCTGCCTTCGGCTAGGGCAATATTGGGAATATTGAAGTCATTAAAAACTTTAACGTTAATGGTCACGCCATCTTTGGCGGCCAAGGCTTTTACTGCTTCTAGAATCTGCTCGTGCGGGCCGCCAATGGCGCCGACGGTGATGTTTTGCGGGTCTAGGGCCTTGTGTTCGGCGCTGGCTGGGCTACTGTCGCCTTTTGAGCAAGCGGCTAATAGGCCGCCAATCAAGGCGATGGCGCCGAGTTTCTTGGCTAGGGTGGTGAGTTGCATGGGATTCTCCTTTGGTTGGTCAAACATAAAAAAAGCCATCGCTTAAAGTACGGTGCGCACGATAAGCAATGGCTTTAACATAAAGCATGACTTATCTTTCAAAACATCGAGGATGTTTTGCAGGAATTAGCACCTTAACAAGTAGGTTGCTGGGCTTCATAGGGCCTGTCCCTCAGCCGCTCTGGATAAGCGTAAAACGTATAGGGTTAACTCGTGGGTTAGTCCTTTTTCAATTTAGCGGCCATGCGGCTGCCTAAGCTTTGAATCAATTGCACTAAGATGATCAACAGCACAATGCTGGTGTACATGATCTCAGGCTCAAAACGTAAATAACCATATTGGTAGGCGATGTCGCCTAGGCCGCCTGCGCCCACTAAACCGGCCATGGCGGTGGCGCCAATCAGGCCGATGGTGGCGATGGTTAAGCCCAGAATAATGCCGCTTCTGGCTTCGCGCAGCAGTACAAAGCAAACGATTTTATGAGTGGGAATGCCCATGGCCTCGTAAGCCTCCAATACGCCTTTATCAACTTCCAAAATAGCCGATTCCATCAAGCGTGCAATATACGGTGCCGTATACAACACCAGCGGTAAGATCACGCCCTGGATGCCGATGGTGGTGCCCACCAAAAAGCGAGTGATGGGGATGATCAAGAACAGCAAAATGATGAACGGAATCGACCGAATGATGTTGATCACGGTGTTCAACACTAGCGACAGCGTGGGGCGATCAAAGGCGCCGCCTTTACGAGTCAGGATCAAGAGCGTGCCTAGGGGCAAACCCACCACGGTGGCCAACAGTAAAGAAATGCCGGTCATGGCCAAAGTTTGGCCAAGGCCTTCTAAGAGTAGGTCGCCGTTGCTGGCCACAATGCCGAAAAAGTCAGTGATACTAGACATAATCTTGCTCCTTCTCGACGCTGATGCCGTGGCTTTCTAAAAATGCAATGGCTTGGGCCACCTGCTTGGGGTCGCCTTTTAGATGAACCAAAAGCTGCCCTAATAGCCCATTTTTTAATTGGGCGATGTTGCCGCCCAAGATATTGGGGTAAACCTGAAAACGTTCAGGCACCAAGGCTAGGTTCGGTTCTTCCGAAGAGATGCCAATAAAAGTGAGGTGGACCAAAGAGCCTGTTTGGCGTAGGCGTTCGGTGAGTTCTTCTGGCAGCTTCGGCGCCGTGCTGCGCAAAAAGCGCTTGGTCACGGCTTGCTGCGGCTTGGCAAGGATGCTTAAAACGTCGCCAGCTTCAATCACTTTGCCATGTTCCATAATCGCCACCTTGTCGCAGATGCGTTCAATCACTTCCAGTTCATGAGTGATTAAAAAGATGGTGATGTTTAGCTCGCGGTTAATCTTCAGCAACAGGGCTAAAATCGACTCAGTCGTTTCTGGGTCTAAGGCGCTGGTGGCCTCGTCGCTGAGCAAGATTTCCGGTTCATGGGCTAGGGCACGGGCAATGGCCACGCGCTGTTTTTGACCGCCAGAAAGCTGATTAGGGAAGTAATCATGGCGATCGCTCAAGCCAACAATGTCGAGGTATTTTTCGGCGCGACGGGCAATTTCTTCTTTGGCGACGCCTTCTAAACGCAGTGGAATGGCAATATTGTCATACACAGTAGCGGTTTTCAGTAGGTTATAGCCTTGGAAGATCATGCCGATCTTGTGGCGGGCCTTATTCAACTCGGCCTTGCTGGCGCGGGTTAGGTCGCGGCCATCAACGATGACCGAGCCTGAATCAGGGCGTTCTAATAAATTCACACAACGAACCAAGGTACTCTTCCCGGCACCACTGTAACCAATGATGCCGAAAATTTCGCCTTTTTTAACGTTGATTGAGACGTCTTTGAGCGCCTGAACGGGGCGTTTATCTACATAAAACGTTTTATTAATGTTGCTTAGCTCAATCATAGGGGTGTTCCATACCTTTCTTTAAGGGTGTCTACGTGCTTAGAACAACGGCACGACAGAACCCTGATATTTCTCAGCAATAAATTGACGTACGGCATCAGACTGGTAATAGTCTTTAAACTTCGCCAAGGTTGGGTCGTTCAAGTTTACGTCACGGGCCACCACGTAATTAGGGTAGGCTTGGTCAGCTTCTTCTTTGAAGATGGCGTCGTTATTGATGGTCAAGCCACCGTTCATCGCGTAGTTGCCGTTAATGGCGGCTGCAACCAGTTCTGGCAGCTGGGTGGGCAGTTGTGCCGCAGGCAATTCTTGGAAATCAAGGTTTAAGCGGTTTTCTACGATGTCGCGTTTGGTGCCGCTTTCGCTCAAGCCTTCTTTTAGTTTGATTAAGCCTGCTTGTTCAAACAGTTTCAAAGCGCGTAATTCGTTAGAAGGATCGTTAGGTACGGCCACGCGATCGCCTTCTTTAATGTCGGCAATGTTTTTAATGCCTTTGGCGTAAATGGCCATTGGTTCAGCCACGGTTTTAAACGCTTCGGTAATCTTAAAGCCCTTAGCCTTTTTTTGTTCGTCTAGGAACGGCAAGGTTTGGTAGCTGTTTAAGTCTAAGCTGCCTTCAGCCAATGCGGTATTGGGCGTGTTGTAGTCGCTGAACACTTTAATGTCGATGGTTAGGCCATCTTTAGCGGCTTCAGCTTTAACGATTTGCATGATCTCTTCATGAGAGCCGCCGGTCACGCCAACTGTCAAATGGGTCGGGTCCAAGGTGTCTAGTTTTTTGTCTTGGGCGCCACAGGCGCTTAATAAACCACCGACAACCAATGCTGTTGTGGTGAGTAACCACGTTTTTTTAGTGAGCAACATACATCATCCTTTATGGTTAGAATAAGGGCACAATGGCGCCTTGGAATTTATCGTTAATGAAGGTACGAACTTCATCAGAGTAATAATATTTCTTAAATAGGGCAACCGCTTCGTCGTTGACGTTCTCGTCGCGAACCACGACATAGTTAGGGTAGGCCACATCGCTGGCTTCTTTAAAAATGCCTTGTTCTGCGGCAGATAGGTTGCTGCTTAAGGCGAAGTTAGCATTAATCGCGGCGGCGGCTAATTCAGGCAATTGGCTGGGCAATTGCGCAGCAGGCAGCTCTAAAAACTCTAGGTTTAAAGGGTTTTCGGCAATGTCGCGTTTGGTGGCGCTTTCGGTTAAACCTTCTTTTAACTTGATCAGGCCGGCCGCTTCAAAGAGGCGCAGCGCACGAAGTTCATTAGCCGGGTCGTTCGGCACGGCTACGCGGTCGCCAGACTTCAGTGCTTTAATGTCTTTAATTTTGTCGGAGTAAATGGCCATCGGGAAGGCGGTGGTTTCAAATACTTCGGTGATTTTATAACCCTTGGCGTTTTTTTGATCCACTAGGAACGGCAAGGTTTGATAGTTATTCATGTCCAGGCTGCCTTCAGCCAGGGCGGTATTGGGCGTGTTGTAGTCGCTGAACACTTTAACGTCGATGGTGATGCCGTCCTTGGCCGCCAATTCTTTTACTTTATTCACTACTTGTTCGTGTGGGCCGCCGGTTACGCCAATGGCCCAGTTGGTGGTGCTTAGGGTTTTGCTTTCTTGCGTTTTGCCACCGCAGCCGGCCAATAGGCCTAAGGCCAAAACCGCCGCAACGGATAAGGATTTTAATTTATTCTGGCTCATACATAGGTCCTTTAAGTTCGATCGTGATCACAAGGGCACAATGGTTATTATTAGAAGGCATTGTGTCTGTTGCTGTTTATTATTACGTGCTAGCGCGCAAAAAAAACCATCACTTATCGATAAGTGATGGTTAGATGTCCGTCGCCTTATCTACCAAGCCCTTGGGCTTGCAGGATTTAGCACCTTGATCGCTTGATCTGGTTGCCGGGTTTCACAGGGCCTGTCCCTCCACCACTCTTGATAAGTAATAAGTTTAGCTTTGCTGCTTGCTAAGGCCTCTACTATAAATCAGATTGAATTTATTAGGCAAGGCTTTTTTTATTGTCCCGACGCTACTGGGTTGAATCAGGACAAGTCAGATGCGTCGGCAGCCAACTTGGCTGGCAAGGGAGGATGGCCTCATTTGCCTGACTGCCTAAGCCTCACTATAAAAGAAGGTGCTGCGTTTGGGTAATATTTTATGGTTATGAGGTTATGCCTTTTTAGGCTAAGGCGGGCGCCCTGCTGGGCAAACCCTAAATTCAGCAATGGGTCTGAAGGTTTTAATGGTGTATTTGGCGTTTAGTGCTTAGATATAAAGTGTGGCGTGCAGCGGCCACTATGGGGAATGGGGGGGAATAGTGGGCGGGCAAATGAGCATAGACGGTCAATATGCGTATAATATGGAGACTTTGAAGGTCTTAACCAACAACTGATGGATGAGTATGTCTGAATTCCCTTTGCCTAAGGTGGGCGAAAAAGCCACTTGGTTTGAAATGCCGGTGAATGCCGATGCCTTATTTTTGGCGCAAAAATTACCGAAAAAACAAAAGACCCTGATTTTAACTGAAACCGCAGAGCAGGCTTTGCGGCTGCGCGACGCCATGGCTTTTTACGCACCAGGGCGCAGCTGTGCCTATTTGCCTGATTGGGAAACCTTACCCTACGACCATTTCTCACCGCAGCAGGATTTAATCAGCGAACGCTTGGCCACGCTGTGGCAGTTGAAGAATGACCAGGTCGACTGGGTGTTGATGACGGTCAGTACCGCGATGCAGCTGTTGCCGCCGGTTGAGTTTGTGCTGGGCCGAACCTTTTGGGTGCGCACCGGTGACAAGCTGGATCCTGAGCGTTTGCGTCGTAATTTGGCCGAGGCGGGCTATCAGCACGTGACTCAAGTAGTGGCTGCGGGCGAGTTTTCGATGCGCGGCGGGCTCTTAGACGTTTATCCCATGGGCAGTGCGGCGCCTTATCGGATAGACCTTTTTGATGATGAAATCGACAGCATTAAGGTGTTTGACGTCGACAGCCAGCGCACTCAGCATCCGGTGAGCGACGTGCGGATCTTGCCGGCCCATGAGTTTCCAACCGATGTGGCGGTGCAGACCCTGTTTAGGCAGCGTTTCCGTGAGGTAATCAACAGTAATCCGATGGACGCTAAGGTGTATCAAGACGTGTCAAAAGGCCTGTTTGGTGCCGGCATCGAGTACTATTTTCCCTTGTTCTTTGAAGCCGACCCCGCCACGGTGTTGGACTATTTGGGCGATGATGCGCTGATTGTCTGGCATGGTGATGTGCCTAAAATGGCCGCCGAGTTTTGGGCCGACGTCAAAATGCGTCATCATCTGGCCGAAACGGATCCGCTTTATCCGCCCCTGCCGCCCAAGTATCTCTACCTGAGTGAAGATGCGTTCATGGGTAAAATTAAGCCTTATGCTCAGCTGGTGCTGTCGTTTGACCCGGGCCAAAACGCCTTGCCGCAAATTGCTGTGGATCGCAAGCTGGACAATCCCCTACAGGCATTTGCGTCTTTTCAAGAGTCATTTAATGGTAAAACATTAATTTGTGTGGAAAGTGCCGGCCGGCGTGAAACCGTTGGCCAGTTCTTTAGTGAGTATGGGTTTAAGGCCAAAATCAGTGCCGATTGGCAAAGCTTCATCAGCCAAAAGCAAGGCCTGTTTTTGGGCGTGGCGCCCTTGACCAATGGCTATTGCCTGCCCGACCAAAATCTGGCCGTTGTCACCGAGGCCGATCTGTATCAGCACGTGGCCAGGGGGCGGCGCGTGCGCAAAAAAACCGCGGTCAATACCGATGCGCTGTTGCGCGATCTGGCCGAGATTAAGGTGGGTGATCCCGTCGTACATGAGGATCACGGCATTGGCCGCTATATGGGCTTGGTGACCCTGGATTTGGGTGAAGGCAATACCGAGCTGATGTTGCTTGAGTACGCCGATGGCGGCCAGCTGTATGTGCCGGTGTCGCAGTTGCACGTCATCAGCCGCTACGCTGGACAGGCGCACGAAGACGTACACCTGCATAAATTGGGCAACGCTAGTTGGGATAAGGCCAAGCGCCGCGCCGCAGAAAAGGCGCGCGATACGGCGGCCGAACTATTAAATCTGTATGCCCAGCGCGCCGCGCAAGAAGGCTTTCAGTACAGTCTCAATGAATCAGATTATCAGGCTTTTGCCGATGGTTTTGGCTATGAAGAAACCCCGGATCAGGCCGCGGCTATTGGCGCGGTTTTAAAAGACTTAACCAGCACCAAGCCTATGGATAGGCTGGTGTGTGGTGATGTGGGCTTTGGCAAGACAGAAGTGGCGCTTAGGGCGGCCTTTGTGGCCGTCATGGGGGGTAAGCAAGTGGCCATTCTGGCGCCGACTACGCTCTTGGTTGAGCAGCATTTTCAGCATTTCAGCGACCGCTTTGCTGATTTCCCCATTAAGGTAGCGCAGCTGTCGCGCTTTAACAGCAGTAAAGAAACCAAACAGTCTTTGGCTGGCATCGCTGATGGCTCGGTCGACATTGTCATCGGTACCCATAAGCTGATTCAGCCCGACGTTGGGTTTAAAAACCTAGGACTGGTGGTCATTGATGAGGAACACCGTTTTGGCGTGCGCCAAAAAGAGCAGCTGAAGCGGTTACGCACCAATGTGGATATTTTAGCCCTAACGGCCACGCCAATTCCGCGTACCTTGTCGATGGCTTTAGAAGGACTGCGCGACTTTTCCATCATCGCCACGCCGCCACAGCGCCGCTTGTCGGTTAAGACCTTTGTGCAGCCTGCTGCCGAAAGTGTGGTGAGAGAAGCCTTGCTGCGTGAATTAAAACGGGGTGGTCAGGTGTTCTTCTTACACAACGAAGTCGCGACCATTGAAAACATGTATGAGCGTCTGGCCGATTTAATGCCAGAGGCGCGGATCGCCGTAGCGCATGGGCAAATGCGTGAGCGCGAGCTAGAGCAGGTGATGCGTGATTTCTTACAGCAAAAGTTCAACGTCTTGCTGTGTTCGACCATCATTGAAACCGGCATCGACATCCCCAATGCCAATACCATCATCATCAATCGTGCCGACAAGTTTGGTCTGGCTCAGCTGCATCAGCTGCGTGGGCGTGTGGGCCGTTCTCACCATCAGGCCTATGCCTATTTGCTGACGCCTGAGTTCATCAGTAAGGATGCAGAAAAGCGTCTAGAAGCGATTCAAATGGCGGATGAGCTAGGCGCGGGCTTTACTTTGGCCATGCAGGATTTGGAAATTCGTGGTGCCGGCGAAATTTTAGGCGATGGCCAGTCTGGCGAAATGATACAGGTGGGCTTTACCCTCTATACAGAGATGCTGAAGCAGGCGGTACGTGATCTTAAAAACGGCCGCGTGCCTGATTTGGATGCGCCGCTAGGCGTGACCACCGAGATCAAGCTGCATAGCCCCGCGCTGTTGCCCGACACCTATTGTCCGGACATTCATGAGCGCTTGGTGCTGTACAAACGTTTGGCGGCCTGCGAGGAGACTGAGGAAATCGACGCCGTACACGAAGAGCTGATCGATCGCTTTGGCCTGCCGCCGCAGCCAGCTAAAACGCTGATCGAGAGCCATCGCATTCGCCTCGTGGCGGCGCAGATGGGCGTGGATCAGCTAGACGCCAGCGCCAGCACCATCACGGTGACCATGAGTAAGAATCACCGCATTGATCCGGTGCACATCATTAGCCTGATTCAAACCCAAAAAGCCTACCATTTGGCTGGCCCAGACAAGCTTAAGGTCGACATTGACATTGAGGACATCGATAAGCGCATCGTGCGGGTGAAGGCCTTGATGAGTGAGTTGAACGTGCCTGATCTAAGCAGTTTAGTGCCCAAAGCCGATGCGGCCGAGGCTGAGCCAAAGAAAAAGGGTAAGTTTGCCAATAAGGTTAAGAAATAGGCCATATTGATCATTACCAGTAAACCGCAGCGCCTGTTGGCCTGCGGTTTTTTTATGCCTGTAACACCCGCTGCGCCTGAGTCACTAAAAAGTCGGTTAGCCTCGCTACCTTGGCAGAATGCACCTGCCAATAGTGCCAATACAGCGGAACATCGATGTAGGCTCCGGGCATGAGGTCGATCAGCCTGCCGTCGGCTACGGCATTTTGGTATTGCAGTTCAGGAATCATGCCGTAGCCCATGCTTAATTCTACGGCCTGATAAAACGCCACCGCAGAGGGGATGTAGTGGCGAGGGCAGGCTTCTTGGCGTAGGCCAAAGTGTTGTTGTAAGAAGTGGTCTTGCAGTTTGTCTAGATGGTCAAACACCAGTAAGGGGGCCTGTTTCAAGCTGCTGCGATTGAGGCCAGAGCCAAACCAGCGCGCGTAAAACGAGGGGGTGGCCAGCAGCCGATAGCGGATGGCGCCTAGATAGGCCACGGAACAGCCACGCATGGCCTGGCCTTTGTCGGTAATGGCGGCGATGACGTGGCCTTCTTCTAGAGCTTTGTGAGTCACCGCTTGGTCGTAGAGGCGCAGATGCCACAGGCTGGGTTCTTGCTGCATGAACTCGGCTAATACGGGCAGCAGCCAGGTTGATAGGGAGTCATTGTTGGCGGCAATGCTCATAGAAACCAAATCCGCCTGCTGTTGCCGATAGTCGGCGCTG
This sequence comes from Neisseriaceae bacterium CLB008, assembly GCA_041228285.1. Classification (NCBI taxonomy): domain Bacteria; kingdom Pseudomonadati; phylum Pseudomonadota; class Betaproteobacteria; order Neisseriales; family Neisseriaceae; species Neisseriaceae bacterium CLB_ANTARCTIC_008. The sequence continues at coordinate 1,283,055 of CP166133.1, forward strand.
AATTCGTCGGCTAACATGCGGGCCCGACGCAGATACTGGGCCAGTAGATGGCCTTCTTTGGTCAGTCGGCATGGCCGTGCGCGGATCACCAAGACAGCGCCCATGTCGGTTTCCAAGGCCTTAATGCGTTGAGACACGGCTGAGGTGGTGAGGGACAAAGTGGCGGCGGCCGCTTCGAAGCTGCCTTGGTCGGCGACGGTGAGCAGCGCTTGCGTGTGTTTGGGGTTGAGCGTCATGGGCGTCATGGGCGTCTTTAAGATAATTTAAAGCTAGATGAAATAATATTAAACAGCTTAACCAAAAATGCGCGCTGTGCCAAGATGGCGCCTGCTTTTAATCAAACGAGGGTAGGGCATGGGCAACGGTATTTTTTGGCAGGCGTTTGTGGTCGGGATTGGCCTGATTATGGCCATTGGGGCGCAGAATATTTACATCATTAAGGTGGGCTTAAGCGGGCGTAATGTATTTTTTGCGGCCACGTTGGCATCGGTGTGCGATACGGTGCTGATCACCTTGGGCACGTTTTTTATGGCGACGCTGATGGCGCAAATTCCTGGCTTTGTCAGCGTGGCCAAATGGGGCGGCTGTGCCTTTTTGGCCTATTACGGCGCGCTGTCGCTTAAGAATGCCTTGGCTAAATCCCCTCAGGGCTGGCTCAGCGCAGAGGCGGCGATGAATGAACGCCTCAGCGAAGTGCGCGGTAAGTATCGACAAGGCGGGTTGTTGCTGTCTGGCTTGGCTTTTTCATTGTTAAACCCACATGTTTATTTGGATACGTTTCTGATTTTGGGTAATTTAGGTTCGCGCCTGTCGGCGACGGATAAGTGGTGGTTTATTGCCGGTGCTGGGGCGTCATCATTTGTGTGGTTTTACGCCACGGGGTTTGCTTCCAAGTCGGCAGCGCGCTATTTTCAAAACCCACGCGTGACGCGGGTATTTGATTTTATTGTGGCGGTGGTGATGTGGGGCATCGCCTATGGCTTATGGCATTTAGACATTGCGTAATCATCACGGGCAAAAATACCTAGGACTTAAAAGCACTGCTGATCAGGCGCAGGACGTCTAGGGATTGGGGGTCAGATAAGGTGGAATGCATCACCACCGTTGAGGACGGTACTATCGGCAGGCCTAAGCTGGAACCGACTTCAATTAATTCAGGGGGCACCAGTCGGCAAGGAAATAGGCCGATGGCCAGCCCCGCAGCCACGGTGGCGTCTACCATGGATGGCCCGCCGCCGACCAGAAGCTCTTGCCAAGAAATATGGGCCTCATCTAGGGCCTGGGCGGCCATTTTACGGATGCCGCAGTCGGGCGCCTGATTTGCCAAAGGCAGAGGGTCAGGGCCATGGTGCCGAAAGCTAGGCGCGGCATACCAGCCAAAAGGTTCCGAGCACAGAACGGTGCCGCTACGGTCATCATCTTCATGTCTAATGATGAGGGTGTTGAGCGCATCGGCCTCATAAAGCGCCAGTAGGGTTTGTGGGCAATCAAGCTTGATTTCAAGCAATAGCGCAGGGTCGAGGGCTTGGAGTCGACCTAACAGCCGCGGAATTTCGGGGCCCAGAACGTGGGCGGCAATGCCGAGTTTAAGCTGCCGGCGCGGCTGAGTTAGGCTGCGGATGGCCAAGGCATGGGCCGCCAAAAAATCGCGCGCAGGGCCAATGAACAGCGCACCGTGGCGGGATAAGCGGACGTAGCGGGGCGTGCGAACAATGAGCTGGTGGCCTAGCTTTTGTTCCAAACGTTTGAGCTGAACGCTCAGGGCGCCTTGCGTCGACCCCAGTTCATCGGCCGCACGGGTAAAGCTTTGTAAGTCGGCAATCATCACAAATGCCCGAACGGCATCCACGCTTAACGTCATCATTTATCTATACTCTTTTGTTGTATTAATAATGTTTATTCATACGTTTACTTTGTGATCATAGCACTGCTAGGATCGTCCCAGACTGATTTTTTGACGTTCTGGGCCGACGTGTGGCGTGAGGTAGACAGCCAGCGGCCACTTTAAACATTTGGATACACATCATGACCATATTCAATACTATTTCATCGACAACTGATAGGCTTGCGCTGGCAGCTGTGTGCTTGTCTGCGGTCATGCTGGGGCTGGAAATCACCAGTATTCCTTCTATTTTACCCACGTTGGAGCACCGCTTGCCGGCTGACTTTAAGCAGCTACAGTGGGTGATGAATGCCTATACCTTGGCAATGTGTGCGACCTTAATCGCGACGGGGGCATTGGCGGATCGCTATGGCCGTAAGCGAGTCTTTTTATACAGCATTGTGGTATTTGGCCTGGCTTCACTCATCTGTGGATTGGCCAACAGTGCTTCATTGCTGATTGGGGCACGCTTTATTCAAGGCTTAAGCGCCGCCGGTATGCTGTCTTGTCAGGTGGCGATTTTATCGGCCCAGTTTCACAGCGGGCGGGTGCGCAGCGTGGCGTTTGCCTGGTGGGGCGTCATCTTTGGTTTGGGCTTGGGCTTTGGCCCATTGGTGGGCGGCGTGATTGTGGCCTTTATGAGCTGGCCTTGGGTGTTTTTGATTCATGTTGGCATTGCGCTGCTGACGGCGGTGTTGGCCTATTTGGGCGTGTCAGAATCGTCAGACCCGAGCGCCACAAAAATGGATGTGGGCGGCATGTTGACCCTGCCTGTGGGCGTTTTTGGGTTGGTGTATTTGATGACTCAAGGACGGGGCTTGGGCTTGGCTGATCCAGAAGTTTGGGCCGTGGCGCTACTGAGCCTGCTGGGATTGAGCCTGTTTGTGTGCATTGAGCGCAGAGTGGCTCGCCCCATTTTTGATTTTACAAGCTTTCGCATCCGTGCTTTTTCGGGCGCTCTGATGGGCGCGAGTGGCATGAACTTCAGTTTCTGGCCATTCATCATTTATTTTCCGATCTACCTTCAATCGGTGCTGGGTTACAGCAGTTTGATGGCGGGCGTAACCTTATTGGCCTATACCTTGCCCACGGTGCTGATGCCGCCTTATGCTGAGCGGCTGTTGTTGAAGTATGGGCCGAGTGGGGTGATTCCCCTCGGGTTGCTGAGCATCGCGGCGGGTTTCGGTTGTCTTTATTGGGTGATGCAGTCGGCTTCGGCCAGCTGGTTGACCCTATTGCCTGGGTGTGTGTTGGCGGGTATAGGGCTTGGATTGACCAATACGCCCGTGACCAACACCAGTTCGGGTGCTTTGGCGCCGGAACGAGCCGGCATGGCTTCAGGGATGGAGTTCAGCGCCAGAATGATTTCGCTGTCGATCAATATTGCGGTTATGGGCTGGCTTTTGGCCGCGGGCATTGCAGCGAGTTTGACGATGACGTCGGCCCATTCGCTGTCGGCGCCTGAGCTGAAGGCGTTGGTCGACGTGATTGCCGCGGGCAATGTGGCGGCCGCTACCGAAAGCGGGCTGTCGGCGCAGGCGGTGCGCGACACATTGGCCTTTGGTTTTGGCTGGGTGACGCTATACGGCGCCTTGGCGCCGTTGGTATTGGGGCTGTTGGCGCGATTGGTTTTTGGTGGCGCGGTGGCGAAAACGCCGGGGCTTTAAGTCCAGGCCTGGCCAGCGGCCTGAAAGCGCTGCTGTAATAAGGGCAGGCTGGCTGGCGTGTCGCCGTTGGCCAGGCGCATGTATTCGTCAAGGTAGGCTTCTGAGGGGGCCTGTAGGCGTAGGTAGACTTCTTTACACAACAGCCTGGCTTGATGACCGGGCCAATCCTGAGGCAATAGGGCATCAGGCAATTGTGGGTCGCGCAGCAGCAGGCGTCGATAATCATGAATTAACAGGGTGCGCAGCATAAAGGCTTGCTGGGTCGAGTGGGCATGAGCCTGCTGTAGCTCCGTTAAAACGGGCTGATAGGCTTGGATAAAGGCTTGATAGGATTTGGCCAGCTTGGCTAAATCCCAAGCGCTGTCGACTAAGGCCTTATTGCTGATAGACAGATGCAGCCGAGCGTCGGTGGCCACTAGAGGCATGAGGGCGCTCATGACGGGGGCCATGCCGTCGGCCACGAGGCTGTCGAGGGCGGTATTGAGTTCGGCGCTGGGGTGGATGAAGGCGTCGCTGCCGATTTTGCCAAAGCCTTGCCAAAATAGGGTTTTTTTCAGGTATTCGCGTTCTTTGGTGCTCAGAGTGCCCACCACCATGATGAGCCGCCACTGCTGATCCCAAAGCGGTGAGTGGGCGGCGTAAATCTGCTGGGCGGCTTTTTCAAATCGATGTCGACCCGTCGTGGTCAAAACGTAGTCGGAGCGGCGGCCATGCAGCTCATTGGATAGCCATTCTTCTTTAGCCAGCCGAAAGACGGCTGTGCGGATCTGCCGTTCATTGAGGCCAAAGGGCGCCAGTAGCTGGATGAGGCTGCCCAGCCAAATCTTGCCGCCGCGCGGCAGGACGGCATCGCCTAATAGCGTGGTGATTAGGGAGCCTGCTTGCAAGGATTGAGGGTTAAGTTTGCTGTCTAGGATGTGCTGAATCGACAAAATATCGGCTTTCTAATAGGGAGGGCAAGGGCAAAAAAGCCAGTCAAGAGCCACCCTAAACTGGGCGCGCCTAACTGGCTTCATGCGGTTATGCGGCACATGCGCAGTGCTTAATTGGCTTTTCTGTAGATAAATAGTACGACAAGAGCACCAATCACGGCAACGGCAAAGCTGCCAATATTAAAGCCGTCCACCTTGCCCATGCCGAATAGGGTACTGATGAACCCACCGACGACGGCGCCTACGATGCCGAGTAAAATGGTCATAATGAAGCCACCGCCATTGTCTCCAGGCATGATCAGTTTGGCAATAATCCCCGCGATGAGGCCAAAAATAATCCAAGACAGAATACCCATAATAATCTCCTTTAAATACTTGCAAAAGTGTTTAACGAAAAGAGCGGGCGGGCCAGCGGTGGGTGGACCGTCAGCCCATCATCTTTACGGTGTCGTCTGCTGTGGCGGATGCCTAAGCCTGACGTAGGCTTAGGTACATCATAGTAGATGAATTCACATAATTCAATGATTCAGCATGAATTCTTCAGGCTTTTACATTGCCTATGGCGATTGATGCCGGCATAAGGCCTACTAGCGTTTATTAGTGATACTTAAAAATTAAAATTTATAAAAATATAGTATCACGATTATTTTTCCTGTTAGGCCCAATATAACCCCTGTATTAATGGGGTTTTAAAGGTTTTGTTGGCTTATTATGGTGGCTGATAGGGCATGTGTAAGAGTTTTAAGAATGAATTAGTTGATTTTTGGCAGGGTTTATTGATTTATTGTGATACATAAATTTGACTTGAATCAATTAAAATTGTAATGTTTTGTCATTGATCTAAATCAAATTCCAAAAAAACCACCCTTCACAAAGGAGAAAACCATGTCCCATCCATTGTTTACCGCTCATCAGGACACTCTGGCTTCGGCGTTAAACGCCATCGCTACTCGTACGTTTTGGTCGGCCTATAACGAAATGCCTAGCCCTAAAGTGTACGGTGAAGAGGCTCCAGCTCAAGGTAAAGCAGCCTTTGAAGCGCATTTAGGTCAGCGTTTTGAGTTGGATCAGCCAGGGCAAAGTGGTTGGCATGGTGCCGAGCAGTCTCCTTACGGCGTGGCGCTAGACGTACAGTACCCAGTGTGTGATGTCGACACCTTGTTGACGGCCGCTCAAACGGCGATGACGCCTTGGCGCCAGCTCGGTGTAGAAGGGCGCACCGGCGTGTGCTTGGAAATTTTACAGCGTTTAAACCAACAGAGCTTTGAAATTGGCCATGCGGTGATGATGACGTCTGGCCAAGGCTGGATGATGGCGTTTCAGGCCGGCGGTCCGCACGCGCAAGATCGTGGCTTAGAGGCGGTGGCCTATGCCCATCGTGAACAAAGCTTTGTGCCCAGTGAATCGGTGTGGGAAAAACCACAGGGCAAACACCCTGCGCTGGTGATGCAAAAGCATTATGAAGTTGTGGGCCGTGGCGTGGCCGTGGTGGTGGGGTGTGGTACCTTCCCAACGTGGAATACTTATCCTGGTCTATTTGCCGCCTTGGCCACCGGTAATGCGGTGATTGTGAAACCGCATCGCGATGGCATCCTGCCCGCAGCGATCACTGTGCGCACCATTCGCACCGTTTTGAAAGAGCAAGGTCTAGATCCTAATTTGGTCAGCCTGTGCGTGGCCGCCGACCGTTCGGTGACCCAAACTTTGGTGACTCACCCACAGGTGAAGTCGGTGGATTTCACCGGCAGCAATGTGTTTGGTCAATGGCTGATCGACAACTGTCGTCAGGCTCAGGTGTACGCCGAGCTGGCAGGTGTGAACAACATCGTTTTGGATTCAACCGACGCCTATAAATACATGATGCGCAATCTGGCCTTCACTCTGTCCTTATATTCAGGCCAAATGTGCACCACCACCCAGGCGATTTTTGTGCCGGCAGAGGGGATTAACACTGACGAAGGGCATAAATCCTACGACGATGTGTGCCGTGACTTAGCCGCTGCCATCGAGGGCTTCTTGGCCAAGCCAGAAGTCGCTCATGCGGTTCTGGGCGCCATTCAATCGGGTGAGACGGTGAAGCGTATTGCCGCCGCCAATAATGGTGAGTTTGGTCAGGTGGTGCTGGCGTCTCAAACCTTGAGCAACCCTGAGTTTCCACAAGCCGTGGTGCAAACGCCAGCCTTGATCGCATGCGATGCAGCCGATGAAGCCGCCTATATGGAAGAGCGCTTTGGTCCGATTAGCTTTGTGGTGAAAGTGAAAGACACGGCCGCAGCCATTGCCTTATCTAAGCACGTGACCGAAACCCACGGTGCCTTAACCGTTGGCGTGTACTCAAGCGACGAAGCCGTTTTGAATGCCATGATTGACGCGACCATCGAAGCCAAAGTGGCCTTGTCGATTAACCTCACCGGCGGCGTGTTTGTGAATCAATCGGCTGCCTATTCTGACTACCACGGCACGGGTGGCAACCCAGCGGCCAACGCGTCTTATTCTGACTCTGCTTTTGTGGCCAACCGTTTCCGCGTGGTGCAACGCCGCTTCCACGTGTAAGGATTCCTCATGGCTTTTGAGTTTATTGATTACAGTGTGGCCGCGGGCGTGGCCACCTTAACCCTAAAGCGGCCCGAACGCATGAATAGCTTTCATGCCGCCATGCACCTAGAAGTACGGGCGGCGCTGACCGAGGCTGCTGCAGCAGCCGCCGCAGGCGCGGTGCGGGTGCTGGTGTTGACGGGCGCTGGCCGAGGTTTTTGTGCGGGGCAGGATTTAGCCGCCGAAGAAGCCAGCTTTGATGCCGCTGGCCACCCGCCTGATTTGGGCCAAGTGGTGCGCGATTATTACCAGCCGTTGATCTTGCAGTTACAGGCCCTGCCTGTACCCACCATTGCAGCGGTAAATGGCGTGGCCGCGGGCGCCGGTGCGTCGATTGCGATGGCGTGTGACTTGGTGGTGGCGACGGCGTCGGCTAACTTCATTCAGGCCTTTGCTAAGGTCGGTTTGATTCCCGATACCGGCGGGACCTGGTTTTTACCCAAGCGCGTGGGCATGGCCCGCGCCATGGGCATGGCGCTGTTGGGCGACAAATTGTCGGCAACCGATGCTCAGGCTCAAGGCCTGATTTGGGCGGCGGTGGCGGACGCTGATTTTAGCGACCACATTCAGGCTTTAGCGGCGCAGCTGGCGGCGGCACCAACTAAGGCGCTGGTGCGCATTCGCGCAGCCATGCGGGCATCGCTTGATCATGATTTGGCCACCCAGCTGAGCCTAGAGGCCGACATCATGGCCGAATTGGGTCAAAGCGCCGATTATCGTGAAGGCGTGATGGCCTTTACCGAAAAACGGCCTGCCGTATTTAAGGGAGTGTGAGATGAGTGCCATCCAGCAAGATCAAGTGATTGCCGTTGTCGGCACAGGCGCCATGGGCGCAGGCATTGCCCAAGTAGCGGTAGTTGCGGGCCATCCGGTGAAGTTATTAGACGTGCGCCCAGGGGCCGCCGCAGCGGCCGTGGCCAGCATTCAAGCGCGCATTGAGCGGCTGGTGGCCAAAGGCCGTTTGAGCGCCAGCGCGGGCGAACGGGCGCAGGCCCAGTTAATCCCAGTGAGTGCCTTGACCGACTTGGCCGATGCAGCCTTAGTCGTAGAGGCCATTAACGAAGACTTGGCCAGCAAGCAGAAGCTGTACGCCGATTTAGAGGCCATTGTCGGCCCAGACTGCGTGTTTGGCAGCAATACGTCCTCTATTTCGATTACCGCCATTGCTTCGGCCTTACAGCGCCCAGAACGTCTGGCTGGGCTACACTTTTTCAACCCCGCGCCGCTGATGGCGCTGGTGGAAATCGTCGCTGGCTTGGCCAGTAGCCAAGCAGTGTTGGCGACGCTGTACGCCACGGCTGAAGCTTGGGGCAAGGTGCCGGTGTACGCCAAATCGACGCCAGGCTTCATCGTCAACCGCGTGGCGCGACCCTATTACGCCGAGGCGTTACGGGTGTATCAAGAGCAGGGCGCAGATGCGGCCACGATTGATGCATGCTGTCGTGAAGCCGGTGGTTTTCGTATGGGGCCATTTGAGTTAATGGATTTAATCGGCCATGATGTGAATTTTGCCGTGACCCAGTCGGTGTGGCAGGCGTTTTATTACGATCAGCGCTTTTTACCTTCCTTGGTGCAGCAAGATCTGGTACACGCCGGTTTTTTGGGTAAAAAGAGCGGCCGCGGTTTTTATGACTACGGTGCTGATGCGGCCTCGCCACAGGCCCAAACGGCCGCCGAAGTGGCCTATCCGACCGATGTGTGCATTCACGGCGCGTCTTTGGCGGCCCAGGCTTTGGCCGATCGCTTAAGCGCCCAAGGCTTGGCATTTGAACGCGCGCCAGCCATCAATGGCCGCCTGGCCACCATTGGCGATGTGGTGCTGTGCGTCACCGATGGCCGCAGCGCCAGCCAGCGCGCCTACGACAACCAACAGCCCAATACGGTATTGCTGGATTTGGCCTTGGATTATCAAACCGCGACCCGCGTGGCCATCAGCGTGGCCGCTGGCGCCAGTGACAAGGCGTTAACGGCGGTGACCGGTCTGTTGCAAGGCTGTGGTTTGGCGGTGTCGGTTTTGGCCGACATCCCCGGCTTGGTGGTGATGCGTACGGTGGCGATGTTGGCCAACGAAGCGGCCGACGCAGTGAATCAAGGCGTGGGCAGCCCCGAGGGCATCGATAAAGCGATGCGTTTGGGCGTTAACTATCCGCAAGGCCCACTGGCCTGGGCTCAGAACATTGGCTTTGATAAAGTCCAAACCGTTTTACGCCAGCTCGGCGCCACCTACGGTGAAGACCGCTACCGCGTGTCGCCGTGGCTACAGCAGCAAGTTTTGGGAGCACACGCACATGCTTGATTTAACCAATGACGCTCAGGCGTTAGCCGAAGCCACGGTGGCGGCGCTACAGGCCAAAGAAACCTTACCCGGTGCGATGAAGATGCAGCTGGTCGACACCCGACCTGGCTATGCGCGACTAAGCATGGTGGTGGCTGATTTCATGCTCAACGCCCACGGCATGTGTCATGGCGGCATGATCTTTAGCCTCGCGGACACGGCGTTTGCCTATGCCTGCAATAACCGCAACCACAACACGGTTGGGGCCGCCTGTACGATTGACTATACGGCGCCCGCGTTTCCGGGCGATGTGTTGCAAGCAGAGGCGACCGAAACCTTTATGGCAGGGCGCACCGGCGTTTACGACGTTGTTGTGACCAACCAGACGGGGCAACTGATTGCGCTGTTTCGGGGTAAGAGCCATCGCATTCGCGGCGAGGTGTTGGCCAGCATGAGCGACGCCGCCAGCGCAGAATCAAAGGCCGACTAACAGGCCGAAATGACCCATTCATACAAAGCATAGAAAAGAGACTCAATATGACCACGATCACCGACACCAGCCATCTAGAGCCCATCGAAATGGCCAGCCGCGACGAAATCACGGCCTTGCAGCTGCAACGCTTGAAAAAAACCTTACAGCACGCCTACGACAATGTGCCCCACCATAAGGCCGCGTTTGACGCCAAAGGCGTGCATCCAGACGACTTAAAAAGCCTCAGCGATTTAAGCAAGTTCCCTTTTATGATGAAGGAAGACTTGCGCGCCAATTACCCGTTCGGCCTGTTTGCCGTGCCGCAAAGCGACGTTGTGCGTCTGCATGCGTCTTCTGGCACCACGGGTAAGCCGATTGTGGTGGGCTACACCCAAAACGACCTCAATGTATGGGGCGATTTGATTGCGCGCTGCATCCGCGCGGCCGGTGGCCGTAAAGGCGACATGCTGCAAAATGCCTACGGCTACGGCATGTTCACCGGCGGCCTGGGCGCCCACTTTGGTGCCGAGCGCCTAGGCTGTTGCGTGATCCCGATTTCGGGCGGCCAAACCGAGAAACAGGTGCAAAACATCATCGACTTCAAACCCGCTATTTTCATGTCAACGCCGTCGTATGCGCTGGTGGTGGCAGAAGAATTAGCCCGTCAAGGCATTGCACCGGAAGACAACTCCTTACGCATCGGTATTTTTGGTGCCGAAGCTTGGAGCGAAGGCATGCGCCAAGAGATTGAAAAGAAACTAGGCATTCATGCCTTGGATATTTACGGCCTGACGGAAGTGATGGGCCCTGGCGTGGCGTCTGAGTGCGTGGAAACCAAAGATGGCCTGACCATTTGGGAAGACCATTTCTATCCTGAAATCATTGACCCCGTGACCGGCGAAGTGTTGCCAGACGGTGAAGAAGGCGAGTTGGTGTTTACCTCGCTGACCAAAGAAGCCTTCCCCGTGATTCGCTACCGCACCCGCGACCTGACCCGCATCCTGCCGCCGACGTCGCGCGCCTTCCGCCGCCTCGATCGCTTTGCTGGGCGCTCTGACGACATGATGATTGTGCGGGGCGTCAACGTATTCCCCACCCAAATCGAAGAGCAAATCCTGCGTGACAAGCATTTGTCGGGCAATTATCAAATCGAGCTGGATAAAAAAGGCCATATGGACACCGTGGCCGTGCGCTGTGAGCTGCAAAATGAGTTTTCGCAGCAATTAAGCGGCGAGCAAGTGGATGAAATCGCCAAGCGTCTTCAGCATCACATTAAGACCAACGTCGGGATTTCCACCCACGTCAGCGTGTTGGAATATGACACCATTCCCCGTTCGCAGGTGGGTAAGGCGCGGCGCGTGATCGACAATCGACCAAAATAAAAAACTCATAAAAATCAGATAGTAAAGGAAAAGAAATGAAAGATGCTTTCATTTGTGACGCGGTACGCACGCCTATAGGTCGCTACGGCGGCAGCTTGGCCACGGTTCGTGCCGATGATTTAGGGGCGTTGCCGCTACAGGCTTTAATGACCAGAAACCCACAGGTGGATTGGCGTTTAGTCGACGACATCATTTACGGCTGCGCCAACCAGGCGGGCGAAGACAACCGCAACGTGGCGCGCATGTCCGGGCTTTTGGCCGGCCTGCCAATTGAGGTGCCGGGCACCACCATTAATCGCCTGTGTGGTTCAGGCATGGACGCCATTGGCTACGCCGCTCGCGCGATTAAATCTGGAGAAACCCATTTGATGCTGGCCGGTGGCGTTGAAAGCATGTCGCGTGCGCCATTTGTGATGGGTAAGGCCGACAGCGCCTGGTCGCGCAGCGCCGAACTGTACGACACAACTATTGGCTGGCGTTTTCCCAACCCTAAGCTGCACGCCCAGTATGAAACGCACACCATGCCGCAAACCGCCGACAACGTGGCGGCTGACTTTCACATTGAACGCGAAGCCCAAGATCTGTTTGCTCTGCGCTCGCAGCAAAAATGGGCCGAAGCGCAGGCAGCAGGGCGCTTTGCCGATGAGTTAATCAGCGTCACCGTGGCCCGCAAGCGCCTAGAGCCGTTGGTGTTTGAAGCCGATGAACATCCGCGCCCAGACACCAGCCTAGCCAAATTGGCCACGCTTAAAGGCATTAACGGCGCGAACCTTAGCGTCACCGCCGGAAATGCCTCGGGCGTCAACGACGGCGCTTGTGCCGTGCTGTTGGCCTCGGCCGCGGCGGTGAAGCAGCATGGCTTAAGCCCTAAAGCACGCGTGGTGGGCATGGCTACTTCTGGCGTCTTGCCGCGCATCATGGGCTATGGCCCCGTATCTGCGGTGCAAAAGGTATTGGCGCAAACGGGTTTAAGTTTGGATCAGATGGACGTGATCGAATTAAACGAAGCGTTTGCGGCGCAGGGCTTGGCCGTGACGCGCTCTTTAGGCTTGGCCGACGACGATGCACGGGTGAACCCCAACGGGGGCGCCATTGCCATGGGCCATCCTCTGGGCATGAGCGGCGCACGTTTGGTGACCACGGCCACCTATCAGTTGGCCCGTAGCGGCGGTCGCTACGCCTTGTGCACCATGTGTATTGGCGTAGGCCAAGGCATTGCGATGATTATTGAACGGGTAGAAGGCGTATGAGCATGACGACCAATCCTAACGCTCAGGACGTGGTATTGAGCCACGTCGATGGCAATGTCGGCGTGATTCAGATCAACCGCCCTGAGGTGATGAATGCGCTTAACGATGCGGTGATGGAAGGCATTGCCGCCGCCGTGGTGGCGTTTGAAGCCGACGCCGACATTGGCGCCATCGTGCTGTGCGGTCAGCCTAAAGCCTTTGCCGCTGGTGCCGACATTGGGGCCATGTGTGATTTTGATTACGCCAGCGTCTTGGGCCGAGATTTTACCAAAGCCAATTGGGACACCATCCGCACCGCGCGTAAGCCCATTATTGCGGCCGTTTCTGGCTTTGTTTTAGGCGGTGGTTGCGAGATGGCCATGCTGTGCGATCTGGTCTACGCCGCCGACACGGCCAAGTTTGGCCAGCCGGAAATCAAGCTGGGCACCATGCCCGGTGCTGGCGGAACGCAGCGTCTGAGCCGCGCCATAGGTAAGGCCAAAGCCATGGACATGGCCTTAACCGGCCGCATGCTCAGCGCCCGTGAAGCAGAGCAGGCGGGTCTGGTGGCGCGCGTGTTTCCCCAGGCGTATTTACTCAGTGAAACCATGGCCTTGGCTCAGGCCATCGCCGAACAGTCTCGCCCCGTGGCAATGATGATTAAAGAAGCCATTAATCAGGCCTATGAGTCGCCACTACAGGCTGGCCTATTGTTTGAGCGCCGTTTGTTTCATGCCACCTTCGCCTTAGCCGACCAAAAAGAAGGCATGAGCGCTTTTGTGGCCAAGCGCAAACCGAAATTCAGCCATCGCTAATGGCGTCTGCAGAGGAGACGGAATGTACACCAGTTTAACCATTGAACAACAGCAAGGCGTGGCCACGATCTGGATGGATCGTCCCGATGTGTTGAATGCCTTTGATGAAACCTTGATCGCCGAACTGCATCAGGCTTGTTTGGCACTGGCCACCGACGACACCGTGCGTGTGGTGGTGCTGGCCGGCAAGGGCCGTCATTTTTCGGCCGGCGCCGATCTGAATTGGATGAAGCGCGCTTCGGCCTTTGGCTTTGACGAAAACCTAGGGGACGCCCGCGTGTTTGCCGACATGTTGCACACCTTGGCGACCTTGAACAAGCCCACCATCGCGCGCATTCAAGGCGCGGCGCTCGGTGGCGGGACGGGCCTTGCGGCTGCCTGCGACATGGTCGTGGCCAGCGACGACGCCAAGTTCGCCACGTCGGAAGTGCTGTTTGGCATCATCCCCGCGGTGATCAGCCCCTATGTGCTGAGCGCCATCGGCCCGCGTCACGCTCTACGTTATTTTCAAACCGGCGAACGCTTCAGCGCCGCTGAGGCCTTGACCATGGGCCTGGTCACCAAAGTGGTGGCGGCTGATGAGCTAGATGCCGCCGTGGCCGAATTGACCAGCAAGCTGCGCCAAGGTGGGCCCAAAGCACAGGCCGCGAGCAAGGCCTTGATTCAGGCCATTGTGACCTTGCCATTGGGGCCTGAAGCCTGTGAAGCGACTGCGCAACGCATTGCTGCCCAGCGCGCCACCGATGAAGCTCGCGACGGCATCAGTGCCTTTTTAGATAAGCGACAGCCCGCTTGGCTGTCTGATAAGGAGTAAACATGTACACGCAATCATTTAGCGTTCCCGATGCTGCCGAAGTCGGCAGCGATACTCAGGCTGCAGTGGCAGCGGTTGAACACGCCGCCTTAGACGCCGCATTTCAGGCCCGCATCGATGCCGATGGCCGTATTGAACCGCAAGATTGGATGCCCGAGGCCTATCGTAAAACGCTGGTGCGCCAAATCAGCCAGCACGCACACAGTGAGATCGTGGGCATGCTGCCTGAGGGTAATTGGATCACCCGTGCGCCCAGCCTGAAGCGCAAGGCCATCTTGGTGGCCAAAGTGCAAGACGAGGGCGGCCACGGCCTGTATTTGTACTCGGCGGCCGAAACCCTCGGTACCAGCCGCGACCAAATGCTGGGTGCGCTGCACTCAGGCAAGGCCAAATACAGTTCGATCTTTAACTATCCCACCTTAAGCTGGGCCGATGTGGGCGTGGTGGGCTGGCTGGTGGATGGCGCCGCCATCATGAACCAAATCCCGTTGTGCCGTTGTTCCTACGGTCCTTATGCACGCGCCATGGTGCGGGTGTGTAAAGAAGAGTCGTTCCATCAGCGCCAAGGTTATGAAGCCTTATTGGCGATGATGAGCGGCACCGAAGAGCAAAAGGCCATGGTGCAAGATGCGGTGAACCGCTGGTGGTGGAAATGCTTGGCCATGTTTGGGCCGCCCGATGCCGACAGTCCGAACAGCGTGCTGGGCATGCGCTGGGGCATTAAACGCTTCAGTAACGACGAGCTGCGCCAGAAGTTTGTCGACGCCACCGTGCCTCAGGCCAAAGTCTTGGGCGTGACCTTGCCCGACCCTGACCTGAAATGGAACGAAGCACGCGGCCACCACGACTACGGCCAAATCGATTGGGATGAGTTCTGGGCCACGGTGAACGGTAATGGTCCGTGTAATAAAGAACGCCTAGCCACACGTGTGAAGGCTTATGACGACGGTGCTTGGGTGCGTGATGCCGCTCAAGCCTATGCCGAAAAACAACAAAACAACCAATAATACAAAGGGATGAAACATGAAACCACAGCTAAAAGAATGGCCTTTATGGGAAATTTTCGTGCGCAGCAAGCAGGGCTTGGAGCACAAACACTGCGGTAGCCTACACGCCGCCGATGCACAGCAGGCTTTACAAATGGCCCGCGATGTCTACACGCGCCGCCAAGAGGGCGTGAGCATTTGGGTATTGCCTTCAAACGCCATCGTGGCCAGCCACCCTGACGAGAAAGCCGAACTGTTTGAGCCGATGGCGGACAAGATTTATCGCCACCCGACCTTTTATGAGATTCCAGAAGAAGTGGGGCATATGTAATGAAAAGCTGCGTGGATTATCTATTGCATCTGGCCGACTCAGCCTTAATCATCGGCCAGCGTAACGCCGAATGGTGTGGGCAAGGCCCGGTACTGGAAGAAGACATTGCCTTGGCCAACATCAGCCTCGACCACATCGGTCAAGCGCGCATGCTGTATCAGCTGGTGGCCGAGATTGAAGGCGGTGACGTTACCGAAGACCGCTTGGCCTATTTCAGGGGCGAGCGCGACTACCGTAATTACACCTTATTAGAGCTGCCGCATCATGCTGGTCTGTCTGCCTATGCGCGTACCGACCGTGACTACGCCGTGACCATGACCCGTAACTTTTTGTACTCGACCCTGATGTTGTTGGTTTGGGATCAATTACAAAACGTGGCGAATGAGCAAGTGGCGGCCATTGCGGCTAAGTCTTTGAAAGAGGTTCGCTACCACCTGCGCCACAGCGCCGATTGGCTGGTGCGCCTTGGCGATGGCACGGCAGAGTCCAACCGCCGTATGCAGGGGGCTCTGGATTACTTAATGCCGTTTACCCAAGAGTTTTGGTCACCTTCTGAGATGGAAACGGCGGCCGCAGCAGCAGGCTATGGGGTCGAAACCTGGACGCTACGCGACACCTGGACCGAATTGGTGAGCGCCAAAGTGGCCGAAGCAACGTTGACCCTGCCAGAAGTTGGTGGCTACGTGACCGAAGGGAAGGCGCAGCTGCATTCCGAGCATCTAGGCTATGTTTTGGCCGAAATGCAAAGCTTGGCGCGCGCTCATCCTGAAGCGGTGTGGTAGGGCGTCATGACTGCCTTAGCGCCTACTAGTGCCGATGTCTGGGCCTTGCTCGAACAGGTGACTGACCCAGAAATTCCCGTGGTATCGCTGCGTGAATTGGGGATTTTACGGGCGGTGAACGCCACTGATGATGGTTTTGAGGTGGTGATTACGCCCACCTACAGTGGCTGCCCGGCCATGGGCCAAATCGAAGACGATGTCCAAGCGGTCTTGGCCGAAGCCGGCGTCTCGGCTCGAGTGCTGACTCAGCTGGCGCCCGCTTGGACCACCGACTGGATGTGCGACGAAGCCAAAGAAAAGCTACGCGCCTACGGCATTGCGCCCCCGCAGCGGCAAAGCTGTGGGGCTCAGGTGAATGTGATTCAGTTTATGCAAAAGCCCGTCACAGAGCCGGACATTCCTTGTCCACAGTGCGGTTCGACCCAGACCGTGGTGTCGGCCGAGTTTGGCTCAACCGCGTGTAAAGCCTTGTATAAATGCCTGAGCTGCCAAGAGCCATTTGACTATTTTAAACCTTATTAAGGGGTGATGTGATGAACGCACAAACCGCGTCTACGCCACGATTTTATGATGTACAGGTCAAGCAAGTGTTGGCCGAAGCCGCCGATTCGGTGGCGATTACCTTGGCGATTCCGGCCGATGTCCGCGAACGCTTTCATTTTGAACCCGGTCAGTTTCTGACCCTGAAAACCACGATTGAAGGGGAAGAAGTGCGCCGCACTTATTCCATCAGCAGCCCGCGCAGCCGTTTGCGTACCCATGGTGAGCTGGAAGTGGGCATTCGCGCCGTCGACGGCGGCCTGTTCTCTAACTGGGCGGCGCAAAGCCTAAAGGTGGGCGATCAGCTCAGCGTGATGCCGCCAGAAGGACGCTTCGTGGTGAAAAAAGCCCGTGCGCTGCATCGGGTTGGCTTCGCTGCGGGTTCGGGCATTACCCCGATTTTGTCGATTGCGGCCACCACCTTAGAAGAGCAGCCGAACGCTAAATTTACCCTAGTGTATGGCAATCGCCGTACCACCAGCGTGATGTTTAACGAAGCGTTGCAAGACTTAAAAGATCGCTACCCAGATCGTCTGACCCTGATTCACGTGCTGTCACAGCAGGCGCAAGAAGTGGATTTGCTGCAAGGGCGCATTGATGGCGCCAAGATCAATGCCTTGGTCGAAGCGCTGTTGCCTGCGGCCAGTATGGATGAAGTGTTTATCTGTGGGCCCGAGGCGATGATCGACGCCACCGAAGCCGCTTTAGTGGCGCTTAACGTGCCCAAAAATCGGATTTACAGCGAACGCTTTAATACGGGCTCAGCCATGCATACCCGTAACACCGTGCGCTTTAATAGTGGTCAGGAAGAAGCTGAGCTGGTACGCGACATCAATTTAACCGTGGTGCTAGACGGCGTACGCCATGAGCTGAAAGTCAGCGAACAAGAGCATTTACTAGATGCGGCCCTGAACCTGGGCCTAGATTTGCCTTATTCCTGTAAGGCTGGGGTGTGCTGTACCTGTCGCGCTAAAGTGGTTGAGGGCGAAGTCAGCATGGATAAAAACTATACCTTGGAGGCCGATGAAGTGGCACAAGGCTTTGTCTTGAGCTGCCAGGCTCGGGCACAAAGCAAAAATTTGGTCATTAGCTACGACGAGCGTTAATACCATGCCTGGCCGTTTTGGCTGGGCTGTTGGGCACCTCGGTGGCTGATCGTTTAAATGTCTAAGGCCAGCGTTAAAGACACTCAATCGAGGCGCCGATCTTCTTTACACTAGGTGCTGGCTTGCCGCTGCCAGCCACAGCAAAGCGGTGTGTGTGAACCCGCCGTAACGACACCATAGGACAGGACAAAAAAAGTGGGTCGATGCGGTTTTACCATTACAAAGTCATGAGCTTTTAGAGGAGACATCATGAATCATTCAACAACCGAGCATCAGGCGACGGGGTCGGCAGCCGCCGCACCGGATTACGCCAAACTGGTGCAAACGCCAGAGTTTAAACAATTATTGGCGCGTAAAAAAAGCTTTATGGTGCCGGCAGTGTGCTTTTTTCTGGCTTTTTATTTCTTATTGCCGATCTTGGCGACCTACACCACTTGGTTAAAAGGCACCACGGTGTTTGGTATTACCTATGTATGGGTCTTTGCTCTGTGTCAGTTTTTGGTGGTTTGGGGGCTAGGCTGGATCTACGTTAAAAAATCAACGGTGTATGACCAAATGGCCGCCGCTATTTTGGTGCAGAATCAACAGGAGTTAAGCAAATGAGCCTATTATCCTTAAGTTTGTTCTTCGGCATCATTGTTGGCACCTTAGTCATCACCTATTTCTCTGCCAAAAAAACCAAGAGCGCCAGCGATTTTTACACCGCCGGCGGTGGCCTAACCGCGCCTCAAAATGGCTTGGCCGTGGCCGGTGACTTTATGTCGGCAGCGTCTTTCTTAGGCATTACCGGCGCCATCGCGTTGGTGGGCTTTGATGGTTTTTACATGAGCGCTGGTAATTTGATGGCATTCTTGTTCTTGCTGTTCTTGGTGGCTGAGCCGCTGCGTAACTTAGGTAAATACACCTTGGCCGACATGATTTCGTCTCGCTTTAAGTCGAAAAAAATCCGCGGCATGGCGGCGTCGAGCACGCTGGTGATCTCTATTTTCTACATGATTGCCCAATTGGTGGGCGCCGGCGGCTTGATTAAGCTGTTGCTGGGCATAGACTATGCCGTATCGGTACTCATCGTAGGCGCCTTGATGACGATTTACGTGATCTTTGGTGGGATGACGGCCACTAGCTGGGTGCAGATCACCAAGGCTGTGTTGCTGCTGGGCGGCTCGTTTTTATTGACCTTCTTGGTCTTTGCCAAGTTCAACTTTAACATCAGTGAAATGATCGCCGTTGTCAAAGCCGGCTCGCCTTTGGGAGACAACTACATGCAGGCAGGTAACCAGTTTAAAAACGGCCTCGACACGATCTCCTTTAATATGTCGCTGGTGTTCGGTGCGGCCGGTTTGCCACATTTGCTGGTGCGTTTCTTTACCGTTAAAGACGCTTTAACGGCGCGTAAGTCAGTGGTGTATTCGACCTGGTTCATCGGTGCCTTCTTCATCATGACCATTTTCTTGGGCTTCGGTGCAGTGGCATTTGTGGGCGTGGATGAGATTGTGGCGGCCAACCGTGCCGGTAATATGGCGGCGCCGTTATTGGCTCTGGTCGTGGGCGGTGATTTCCTGTTTGCCTTTATTTCTGCTGTGGCGTTTGCCACCATTTTGGCGGTGGTGTCGGGCCTGGTGTTGACCTCGGCGTCGGCGTTTGCTCACGACATCTACGGTGAGATCATCAAAGATGGCAAGATGACCCAGCGCCAGCAGGTCATGGTGGCGCGCGTGGCCTCTATTGGCGTGGCAGCGATTTCCATTGTATTGGCGCTGTTCGCACAATCCCTGAACGTGGCGTTTTTGTCAGTCTTGGCCTTGGGTATTGCCGCCAGCGCGAACCTGCCGGTGATATTGCTGACCATCTACTGGCGTCGATTCAATGTGGTGGGTGCGGTGATGGGCATGGCGACTGGCTTGATTAGCTCGGTGGTATTGGTGATGCTGAGCCCGAGCGTGTGGAACCCAGTGGCGGGTGCCGGTATTTTCCACGGTGACCCTATTTTCCCCATGGCCAATCCTACTATTTTCACCATTCCCTTGGGCTTCTTGGGCGCCTACATCGGTACCTTAATTGGGCGGCGTAACCCCAAGCTTGAAGACGACTATGACGAAGTATTGTTTAAAGCCAATACCGGTCATGGCGTGCATTCTGCTCAAGATCATTAAGTTTTTTCCTTCACATCATCATGCTGATGTTTTGGGCCGTGCCTTATCAGGTACGGCCTTTTTTTGTGGGCAATCCCCCAAGGCCGACCACGGCGGCATTCGAAAATACGCCCAATACCGTTCTGGGGCGCTGCAGCCGGCACACGAACGTCACCGTCAATAAGGCCGTCACGGCATCTAAGCGTTGGGCGCTTGGATCAAGTCTTGAGCCGACGACAGCACCAAGACAAGGAGACGGGTGCGAATGGCACTCATAGGCCAATAAAACCTTGAGATAGGGCGAGCTTAGTTAGGGTCATATTGTGCGCACACGCCGTTTTTGGGCAGGCACCAACGCGCACTTAGGAAAGACACAGCAGCGCCTAGGCAGGCATAAAAACCAACGGTGCGAGCTGGGCTGAAGTCAATAAC